>CAZSXT010000006.1:0-144905 GCA_964611435.1 uncultured Rhodospirillaceae bacterium
CCCGCCTCTGCCAAAGGAAAGCTTGTTTCGCAGCAGCTAAGCCCGGTAAAACGGTACCATGGAAAATTCCACACCAAATATCGTTTTGATCCTGGCCGATAATCTCGGCTGGGGAGAGCTGGGCTGTTACGGTGGCGGCCATTTGCGGGGCGCGCCGACACCGCACATTGATGCCTTTGCCGAGGAAGGCCTCAAGCTCACCAACTTCAATGTGGAAAGCGATTGCGTACCCACGCGCTCGGCGCTCATGACCGGGCGTCATCCGATCCGTACCGGGGCGCTACAATCAACGCCGGCCGGCCTTCCGCAGGGGCTAACCCGATGGGAAGTATTGCTGCCCGAGCTGATCAAAGGGGCAGGCTATGCAACAGCCCATTATGGCAAATGGCATCTGGGAGACGCCCAGGAACGTTTGCCCAATGCGCGAGGTTTCGATGATTGGTACGGCCTGCCGCGCACCCTGAACGAAGCCTATTTCACCACGTCACCCGGCTTCGACGAGGAGCTGGTGCAGGTCCCCCACCTTATGGAAGGTAAAGCAGGCGAAGAGTCCCGAGACATCGAGGTGTTCGACATGGATAACCGGCGGCTGATTGATGCCGAGATCGTCCGGCGCTCCATCGACTTTATGACGTCGAACGCGGAAAAGAACCAAAAATTCTTCCTCTATGCCCCGATCACGCAGATGCACTTTCCCAACTTGCCCCATCCCGATTTTATCGGCGCGACCGGCCACGGGGATATGGCGGACTCGCTGGCGGAGCTTGATCACCGGGTGGGGCAGGTTTTGGATGCGGTTGATCAATTGGGTCTTAGAGAAGACACGCTGGTGATTGTCGCCTCGGACAACGGGCCTGAATTTCGCGATCCATGGCGGGGGACGGCCGGCTACTGGCGCGGCACCTACCACACGGCCATGGAAGGCAGTTTGCGGGTCCCCTGCATTCTTCGCTGGCCCGGCCACATCGCCGAAGCCCGGGTCAGTGACGAAATCATCCATGTAACGGATCTATACGTAACCCTCGCCACCTTGGCCGGAGCGAGTAAAGATATCCCCACCGACCGGCCCGTGGACGGTATAGATCAGACGGCCATGTTGTTCGAAGGCGCGGAGAAATCTGCGCGAGACGGCTTCCCGTTCTACATCAAGGAGGAGCTTCGGGCCGTGAAGTGGCGCAATTGGAAATTGCACTACTATTGGGAGCCCGAGGTCAATGAAGGCAAAGGAAAACTGGAAGCGCCGTATCTATTCAACTTGATCCAGGATCCAAAGGAAGAAACCAATGTGGTTTTGGAAAACACCTGGGTCATGGGTCCGATACAAATGATGCTCCGCGAGTTTCGCCAAAGCCTAGCCGAACATCCGCCGATCCCACCGGGGGCTCCCGATCCCTATGAGCCGCCAGTGGTCGATTGAGCCTATTGCGGATTAATAATTTAGTCCCCATAAACCTCGGCAGCTCTTTTTTCGAAGGCGTGCACCATAATCTTCACCGCCTCGTTGAACACCACACCGATCATCTTCTGCAAAATCATGGAGCGAAATTCGAAGTCCACGTAAAAGTCGACAATGCAGCCGTCGCCTTCATCCTGCAGAAATTTCCAGTGATTATTTAGATACTTAAAGGGACCGTCCCGGTAGACGACATCGATTTGAACGGGGTCTTGCAACCGGACCTGGGAGGTGAACTTCTCGCGGAACATCTTATAGCCGATGACCATGTCGGCTAGGATCACCCCCCCTTCCCGGCTGTTCACTCGCAGACCGACGCACCAAGGCAGGAACTCCGGATACTTTTCGACGTCTGCAACGAGATCGAACATCTGTTTGGGCGTGTAGGGCAGGCGCCGTTGTTCGGCGTGGGTGGGCATGCGCTCAGGCGGTCCCCGAAAGTTTGGCGAGGCGTGCTGCCCGCAGGGCCTGGAAGTCTTCGTCCGCGTGATAGGACGATCGGGTCAGCGGCGTGGCGGAAACTTTAAGAAATCCCTTAGCCGTGGCGATGCGCTCGTATTCGGCAAATTCGTCGGGTGTGACAAATCGCTCTATGGCGGCATGGCGTGGCGTCGGCTGCAAATACTGACCAATAGTTAGGAAATCCACGTCCGCCGAGCGCAGGTCATCCATGACCTGGAGAACCTCGGCCTTATCTTCGCCCAAGCCGACCATGATGCCGGATTTGGTGAAGACTTCCGGATCATGTTCTTTGGCTTCCTGCAGCAATCGAAGGCTGTGGAAATACCGTGCGCCGGGCCGGATTGTCGTATAGAGCCGGGGCACCGTTTCCAGATTGTGATTGAAAACATCCGGCTTGGCGGCGATCACCACTGCCAGCGCATCGCCCTTATCCCTGAAATCAGGGGTCAGGACTTCAACCGTCGTGCCCGGCGACATTTCATGAACCTTGGAAATACAGTCAGCGAAGTGCTGTGCGCCGCCGTCCGCCAGATCATCCCGATCAACAGAGGTGATCACCATGTGCCGGAGGCCGGTCTTCACCGCCATGATGCCGACGTTCTCCGCCTCCAGCGGATTGACCGGCAGCGGCTTACCCGTCGCCACGTTGCAAAACGCGCAGGCCCGGGTGCAAATCTCCCCCAGGATCATCACCGTCGCATGTTTCTGCGCCCAGCATTCCCCAATGTTCGGACAGGAGGCTTCTTCGCAGACGGTGGCCAGGTCGAGCTCCCGCATGAGGCGCTTGGTTTCCCCATAAACTGGCGAGGTCGGCGCCTTTACCCGAATCCAGTCGGGCTTACGCGGCGATGGATTGACCGGCTTGTTGCGCAGGTTCGGATGGCGGAGGTTTTCGACGTTGGACATGGCGGCTTTCTATCAGGGGAAAATCGGTCAGGTCAAAGCGAAATCATAGCGCATGAAATTCGAGTCGTTGGCCAACTTATCATAGAGGGCGCGCGCCGTCGCGTTATCCCGTTTGGTAGTCCAATAGAGGCGCATGCAGTCGAGTTCCCTGGCCTTGTCGGCGACAGCGTTGATCAGTGCGCGACCAAGGCCCAGATTGCGCGCCTCCGGATCAACAAACAGGTCCTGCAGATAGCACACCTGTTTCACTGTCCAGGTGTTGTCGTGCAGCAGATAGTGGGTGAATCCGAGGACTATGTTGTCCACGTCCGCCACCAGACACGTCATGGTCTCGGCCGGATCAAGCAGGCGGTCCCACGTCCGCTCGGTGATCTCGTCCGCCAAGCTGGTCTCGTAGAACGTGAGATATCCTTGCCACAAGGGCAGCCAAGCCGCTTTGTCGTCGTCGGCGGCGGGACGGATCACAACGTTCGGCATCAGAGGTGGATCATGCGCCCGTAGGCAGCCAGCACGGATTCGTGCATCATTTCGGAGAGCGTTGGGTGTGGGAAGACAGTTTCCATTAACTCGGTCTCCGTCGTCTCCAGGGTCTTGGCGATGGTGTAGCCTTGGATCAGCTCGGTCACTTCGGCGCCGATCATGTGCGCGCCCAGCAATTCACCGGTTTTCGCATCGAACACGGTTTTGACCATGCCTTCGGGCTCGCCCAAAGCAATCGCCTTACCATTGCCGATGAAAGAGAAACGGCCAACCTTGACCTCGTGGCCCTGCTCTTTTGCCTTGGCCTCGGTCAGGCCGACACTAGCAATCTGTGGATGACAGTAGGTACAGCCGGGAATGCAGCTGGTGTCCAATGGATGGACGTGCGCCTGCCCAGCGATCTTTTCCACACAGATGTTGCCTTCGTGACTGGCCTTGTGCGCCAACCACGGCGGGCCGGCCACGTCACCAATGGCGTAGACGCCCGGCTCGCCGGTTTGGCACCACTCATCGATGACGATGTGGGACCGGTCGACTTTTACCTTGGTGCCCTCAAGGCCCAAATTTTCCACATTGCCGACAATGCCGACCGCCATGATCACCCGATCGACCGTGAGTTCCGATTTCTTGCCCCCGGCCTCAATCGTCGCGGTGACGTTGTTCGCGCCTTTCTTCAGCGCCGTCACGGTGGCCGAGGTCATGATCTTCATGCCCTGCTTCTCGAAGGACTTCTGCGCAAAGGCAGAAATTTCCTCGTCCTCGACAGGGACCACTCGGTCCATCACTTCAACAACGGTTACGTCCGCGCCGAGGGTGTTGTAGAAGCTGGCGAACTCGATCCCGATGGCGCCGGAGCCGACCACCAAAAGAGATTTGGGCATGATGTCCGGGACCATGGCTTCCTTGTAGGTCCAAATCAGTTTGCCGTCCGCTTCCAGACCCGGCAGGCTGCGCGCCCGAGCGCCGGTGGCCAGGATGATGTGCTTGCCAGTCAGATCAGCGACCTTCTTGCCGTCTTTTTCGACGGACAGCTTGCCCTTTCCGGCCAATTTTCCATGGCCGTCGAAGACGGTGACCTTGTTCTTCTTTAAAAGGAACGCGACGCCGGAAGAAAGCTGTTTTGCGACGCCCCGCGATCGCTCAATCACCTTATTAATATCGAACGATAACCCATTGACGGATAAACCTAATTCTTCTGCATGCTGGATGTTACGGTATACCTCGGAGGTGCGCAGCAGAGCCTTGGTCGGGATGCAGCCCCAGTTGAGGCAAATACCGCCCAGATGTTGGCTTTCAACCACAGCGGTTTTCATGCCGAGCTGCGCCGCGCGGATGGCGGTCACATATCCGCCGGGACCGCCGCCAACAATGACGACATCGAATGAAGTATCAGCCAAAAATATTCCCTTTTCTATAGTTTCAATGTTCTCTTTAAACTTTGAGAAGAACTATGCCACGCTCCCTTTTGAGATCGGTAAATCCCTACGACGGACAGTTCTCTTAAGATTTTTGTGTCCTTAATATTGTATAGGTTTTGGTTTGCATTGATTGCTGTCGAAATCAGATATTTCTCCAAATAGTCGATATCTGCCGTTCCACCGTTCTTCGACAATTTTCCTTTGCCGGTAAGTTTTGGAAGTAGGAACAACATGGGCCGGCCACGTTTATATTCAGACAATGCTTCATTGTAGTGCAGCAATTTGTGGGGTTGAAAGCATTCCTGTCTAAATGACTTTGATGTCTTTCCAACGTACCATGAAACTACATTGGGGCCACCTGATGAGCGAATACCAAACACATAGCATCCAACGCCATCTGCTATGCCCTCACAATCTAGTTCGGCGGTCCCCCAAAAGTTACGGATTTCAGTTCGTTCGATTCGTCGCCGGTCATTCATCGGAATTTCGAAAGCGCCATAAACATCGTACTTCATAATCTGCCTCCACGATAAATTGTAACAGACAAAATACTACAGCATCATCGTGAGCGGATCTTCAATCATACCCTTGAAGGCCTGCAGGAACTGCGCGCCAAGGGCCCCGTCCACCGCGCGGTGATCCACGCTCAGCGTACAAGACATGACGGTCGCGACGGACAGCGCACCGTCCTTGACGATGGGACGTTGTTCGCCCGCACCCACAGCCAAGATACAAGATTGCGGCGGATTGATGATGGCGGAGAAATCCTTCACCCCGAACATCCCCAGATTGGAAATTGAGAAGCCACCGCCCTGATATTCCTCAGGCGCGAGTTTGCCGTCCCGAGCGCGGGCGGCCAGGTCCTTCATCTCGACGGAGATTTCGGCGAGACCCTTATGATCCGCGTTGCGGACAATCGGTGTGATCAGGCCGCCATCGATGGCGACCGCGACCGAAACATCGATGGATTTGTAGACCCGCATGGCGGCGTCGGTCCAACTGACGTTGACCATGGGCACCTTGCGCATGGAAAGCGCGACAGCACGGACCACGAAGTCGTTGACGGAGATTTTGTACGCCCCGTCCCCTTCCGGTGAGCGACCGTTCAGGTCCTTGCGAAGTTCCAATAGCTTGTCGATCTCGCAATCCACGGTGAGATAGAAGTGCGGCACGGTCTGTTTGGACTCACTCAGACGCTGAGCGATGACCTTGCGCATGTTGGAGTGCGGCACCTCGTCGAATTCCTGACCGGGTACCGGAGCTGGCGTCGGGGCTGGCGGTGCGGCTTGATCGACCACAGCGGGCGGTTGAGCTGCAACTGGTGCAGCGGCGGGCGCAGCAGTCGCACCGCCGCCTGCTATGGCGGCTTCCACGTCGCGCTTCACGACCCGGCCATGGGGACCGGAGCCCGAGATCGCGGCAATATCGAGGCCGGCATTGGCGGCCATGCGCCGCGCCAGTGGGCTCGCAAACATCCTCGCGCCACCAACGGATGGCGAAGCTGCCGCAGCTTGTGGAGCCGCCGCTGCCGCCGGTTCCGGTGCGGCCGCTGGTTCCGGTGCAGCAGCAGGTGCGGCCGCCGGGGCCGCGCTCACATCATCAGCGGCGGATGGGTCTTCCCCTTCTTCCAGCACGACTGCGATGGGCGTGTTGACAGCAATGCCTTCGGAGCCCTCCTGGACAATGATCTTTCCCAGGATACCGTCATCGACGGCCTCCAGTTCCATGGTGGCTTTATCGGTTTCGATTTCGGCCAGAAGATCGCCGGAGGATACCGGGTCCCCCTCTTTCTTCAGCCAGCGGGCCAGCGTCCCCTCCGTCATCGTGGGAGACAGCGCCGGCATCAGGATTTGTGTCGCCATCGCCCCCTCCTACACGTAACAAACGGATTTGACAGCCGCGACGACCTTGTCAACGTTCGGCAGCGCCGCCGCTTCCAGGTTCTTGGCGTAGGGCATGGGTACGTCTTCGCCGCACACCCGGGTCACCGGCGCATCGAGATAGTCGAACGCGTGTTCCATGGTGATGGCCGCGATCTCAGAGCCCATACCAGCCACCGGCCAGCCCTCTTCCACACTGACGCAGCGGTTGGTTTTCTTGATGGAATTGGCGATGGTTTCCGTGTCCAGCGGCCGCAGGCTGCGAAGGTTGATCACCTCGGCGCTGATTCCTTCTTCCGCTAGTTTCTCCGCCGCTTCCAAGGCAACGCCCACCATGATGGAGAAGGCGGTAATGGTGACGTCCGTCCCTTCCCGTTCGACCTTGGCTTTTCCAATGGGCACGGTGAAGTCGGGATCGTCCGGCACTTCGAAAGACCGGCCATACATGATTTCATGCTCCAGGAATACGACCGGGTTCGGATCGCGAATGGCCGATTTCAGCAAACCCTTGGCGTCTTCACCGGAATACGGAGAGAGAACCCGAAGTCCGGGCACATGGGCGTACCAGCTGGCAAAACATTGGGAGTGCTGTGCCGCCACACCGGCGGCCGCGCCGTTGGGCCCCCGGAACACAACCGGACAGCCCATCTGACCACCGGACATGTACAGCGTCTTGGCGGCGGAGTTAATCAGGTGATCCATGGCCTGCATGGCGAAGTTGAAGGTCATAAATTCGACAATCGGCTTCAACCCGCCGAAAGCCGCACCGACGCTGACGCCGGTGAAGCCGTGTTCGGTGATGGGCGTATCGATCACCCGTTTTGCGCCGAATTCCTCCAACAGGCCTTGGGATACTTTATAGGCGCCTTGGTATTCCGCGACTTCTTCGCCCATCAGGAAGATCATGTCGTCGGTGCGCATTTCTTCAGCCATGGCGTCCCGCAAGGCTTCGCGGACGGTCATAGTCGTGGTGCTGCCGGAGTATTCGGGTTCTGGCGCGTTTGCGCTTGGTTGCGGCGCAGCTGCCGGCGCGGCAGCCTGTGCGGGTTCAGCCGCGGGTTCAGGCTCGGCGGACTGTTGAGGTGCAGACGTTTCAACGGCGTCGGCAGCAGAAGCGTCTTCGCCATCTTCCAGCATCACGGCGATCGGCGTATTAACCGCCACGCCTTCACTGCCCTCCGCCATGATGATTTTGCCAAGAACACCTTCGTCAACGGCTTCCAGCTCCATGGTCGCTTTGTCGGTTTCAATTTCCGCCAGCAGATCACCGGAGGAAACGGCGTCCCCCTCTTTCTTGAGCCAGCGGGCGATGGTGCCTTCGGTCATGGTCGGCGACAGGGCCGGCATGAGAATTTGCGTTGCCATTTTGTGGGATCCTCCCTCTCGCGCCGGTTAGGATTCGACCAAGATGTCGGTGTAGAGTTCCGACATATCCGGCTCGGGGCTTTGTTGTGAATAGTCTGCGGCTTCGGCGACGATCTTTTTGACGTCACCATCGACTTTCTTAAGCTCGTCCTCGGTCGCGAACCCGTTCTCGATCATTAGGTTCCGGACACGGTCAATGGGGTCTTGTTCCGCGCGGATTTGAGCCACCTCTTCCCGGGTGCGATATTTGGCCGGGTCAGACATGGAATGGCCACGATAACGATAAGTCAATACGCCCAGGATATAAGGGCCTTTGCCGCTTCTGGCGTGTTCCAACGCGCGTGCCGCCGCTTCCTTGACCGCCAGAACATCCATCCCGTCCACCCGTTCGCCGGGAATGCCAAACCCCTCGCCCCGAGCGTACAGTTCCTGGGTCGAAGAGGCGCGAGCAACAGAAGTCCCCATACCGTATCGGTTGTTTTCGATCACATAAACCACCGGCAGTTTCCAAAGAGACGCCATATTGAAGGACTCGTAGACCTGGCCTTGGTTAGCAGCCCCGTCACCGAAATAGGTCATGCAGACGCCTTTATCGTCTTTGTACTTGTGGGAAAAGCCGAGTCCGGTGCCGATCGGCACCTGCGCGGCGACGATGCCGTGCCCGCCATAGAAGTTCTTTTCCCGGCTAAACATATGCATGGAGCCGCCCTTGCCCTTGGAATAACCGCCGCTGCGTCCCGTGAGCTCAGCCATTACGCCTTTGGGGTCCATACCCGTGGCCAACATGTGGCCATGATCGCGATAACTGGTGATGATGGTATCTTGGGGTTCGGACGCTGCCATCATGCCGACAACGACGGCTTCTTGTCCGATATAAAGGTGGCAGAAGCCCTGGATGAGCCCCATGCCGTACAACTGACCGGCTTTTTCCTCAAAACGCCGGATAAGGAGCATCTCCTTGAAGTAATGGAGCATCTCCTCTTTGTTGGCTTTGGGTTTTGCCGGTGCTTTTCGCGCCGAAGATTTTTTCTTCGTGGTCGATTTGGCCATGACTCCCCTGACACCGGATTTTCCGGAAAATGTGAAGGCCTAAATTTTCTGCCGAAATGACAGATTCACAGCAATTACGGGAAGCATCGTGTGTGCAAACCCATTGTAATGCAACAAGATTTTTACAATTATACTTATTATGGTTAATCGCTCTGTTTGGCGCGGAATTTTATTAACTACAAACGTCCACAAACGTAATTTAAAACCGAAATTTTGCGCCGCAAACAACCTTTAGCGGGTGCAAAATTACCCCCGAAAGGCAGATTTATGTCTGGCCTATCCGTAAGCTGTCGGATAACTCTGGACCACATTCTTCAGAGGAGTCTTGCGAGGCCATGAGAACACTTTACGGACGAAACACCTCCATCAATGTGCAGAAAGCGTTGTGGGCATTAAAAGAAGCCGGGCTGGACTTTGAGTGGGTGGACCGGGACGGCGTCTTCGGCACGGTCAACGCGCCGAACTATGAAAAGATCAATCCGCAGGTCATCGTCCCCACTCTGGACGAAGACGGGATGCTCATCCGCCAATCCAACACGATCGTCCGATATGTGGCCTATAAGTACGCGCGGGATCTACTCTGGCCCAAAAATGACGCAGATTTTGTCGAGGCCAACCGTTGGATGGACTGGCAGATATCCGATACCCACAAGAACATGGTGGCTGCATTTTGGGGGTTGGTCCGCACACCGAGGGATCAGCAGGACCCAGACGCAATTGCCGCCGGTTTGGCGGGTTTTAATAAGGATATGACCTTATTAAACAATCACTTAGCGGATCGCCCCTATGTCATTGGCGATACGTTTTCCATGGGGGATATTCCACCTGGCGCCCTCACTCACAGGTACCTCAATCTGCCGGCAGAGCGGCCGTCTCTCCCCCACCTGGAGGCATATTACGAACGGCTGATGGAACGGCCGGTCTATGCGGAATTCGTGGCGGTGCCGTTGGCGTGAGGTCCAATTTATTGGACGTCATCCCCGACCCGCGCAGCGGCTGTCGGGGATCTGGATCAACGAGATACCCGAGAATTGTTCCCAGTTAGCACTGGTCCCAACTCGGGCATGACGCAGTCTAAAAGACTGCATCATTCCTCAAAATCGACGACCGTCCAGCTCTCCATGGCGACCTTGAGCAGCTCGACCACCTTTTGGTGTTCCGGATGGGGGCCATAGGCCGCAAGTGCGTCTCTGTCTTCCAACGTAACCACCGCGGCATATTTCACACCAGGTGCGCGATCGGTGATGTTTTCCCCGGTTTTGCAGTCCAGCACGCCGGGCACGTTTTCCTTAACCGCTGCAACGGCGTCCATGGCGGCCTTGATATCGGCGTCGGAGGCGCCGTCTTTCGGTTCAAAAAGGACGATATGTTGAATGGGCATGGGCTTTCCTCCCCTGATCTCTAGTGACAAACCTAATGCCATAAGATACCGGCCGAGGTCTGGTTTCAAACCCAAATCGACATATAACGTGGCTTATTTGATCTTTAATAAGGGGGAGCGAGGCGGACCGGACATTCTGTCCGAAATTCCCTAAGCGGGCGACCCAACTTAGTTCTTGAGAAGTATTGTCTCGTCCGGCCTGCTATATCCCAGCATGAATCTGACCCGCTCTTCGAGCATGTCGCGGTCCAAGCTGTTAGGATTGAGCAGTTTTACCCGGTTCTCGAGGATACCCTTCTCTGCAGTCAATCCCTGGTGAATGAGTTCAGCCTGTGTCACTTGGCGGTGCAATTGCCAAAAGGCAATCAAGCCCCGTTCGCCCTGTACGGCATGGTACGCGATATACACGATCATCGCCGTTCCGAGCGTCGGTCCCAGGATGTTCTTCGCTTGGGCCTGTATTTCGCCAAGTACTTTCATTTCATACCAGTTCTGTATTGGCCAAAACTTGTCGGCGAATACTGTGCAACCGGCGTGCCAATCGGCGTCTCGGCCAAATTTCACCTAAAACCCCAATATATTGGGAATTTCAACCGGTTAACACGCAATTGGACTGGCATTCCGCCCTGGTGAGGAAGGGGTTGCCGTCCATATCCCGGTCATTTTTGCCGGGTTTTCGACGGCGGCGAGGTTAGACTCGGTAAATTGCCAAAGGGTTAACACCCCGTGTCGTCATGCACAGGCAGGCTCGGGCGCGACGGTTGGGGAGCCGGTAGACCTACCGCAAAATCCCGTGGCCGGCGTAGGAGGCGGCCAGGCCTAGTTCCGCCTCAATGCGGATGAGCTGGTTATATTTCGCCAGCCGGTCAGAGCGGGACAGCGAACCGGTTTTGATCTGTCCGGCGTTGGTGGCGACGGCAATATCGGCAATGGTGGCGTCTTCGGTCTCGCCGGAGCGATGGGAAACAACCGAGGTATAGCGCGCCTTATCGGCCATCTCGATGGCCTGCAGGGTTTCCGTCAAGGTACCGATCTGATTGACCTTGATTAGGATGGAATTCGCCACCCCTTTCTCGATCCCGTCGGCCAGGCGCGCCGGATTGGTGACAAACAGGTCGTCGCCGACCAGTTGAACCTTGTCGCCCAGGGCGTCGGTCAGGGTTTTCCAGCCATCCCAGTCATCTTCGGCCAGGGGATCCTCGATAGAAATGATCGGAAATTTATCGACTAGGCCGCTGTAGTATTCGGTCATGCCGGCGGCATCCAGGACCTTTCCCTCGCCCGCCATGTTATACTTACCGTCTTCATAAAACTCGGACGACGCCGAATCCAGGGCCAAAACAATCTCGTCGCCCGGCTTGTAGCCCGCGGCTTCGATGGATTTCATGATAAAGCTCAACGCTTCGTCGGCGGAGGATAAATTCGGCGCAAAACCGCCCTCATCGCCCACATTGGTATTGTGTCCGGCCTCTTTCAGCCCGGCTTTCAGCGCCTGGAACACCTCCGCGCCGGCGCGAATGGCCTCCGCGCAGGTCTCCATGCCCACCGGCATGATCATGAATTCCTGGATATCGATGGGGTTATCCGCATGGGCGCCGCCGTTGATGATATTCATCATGGGCACCGGCAGGACAGACGCCTGAGTGCCACCCACATAGCGATACAGAGGCAATCCGGCCTCCGACGCAGCGGCTTTGGCGACTGCCAGGCTGACGCCCAGGATGGCGTTGGCGCCCAGCCGACCCTTGTTGGGTGTGCCGTCGAGTTCAATCATGATCTGATCGATCTTGATCTGCTCTTCCGCATCTAGACCAGAGAGGGTCTCGTAAATTTCCCCATTCACGTTATCGACGGCGTTCAGAACTCCTTTTCCACCGTATCGGGATTTATCGCCGTCCCGCAGCTCTACCGCTTCATGGATACCGGTTGAAGCGCCCGATGGCACAGCGGCCCGGCCAAAAGCGCCTGTCTCCAACAGAACCTCAACTTCAACAGTGGGATTGCCGCGGGAGTCCAGAATCTCCCGGGCGAGGATATCGGTAATGGCGGTCATGCTGATCCCTATCGGATGAAAGGTGGATTGATTGCGCGGTTAATAGCGTTTGGGTGGGGTGGGTGCAAGTCGGCGCATTGAGGTTTTTTTAAACCCTCAGTGCGTCATCCCCGACCTGCTAAGCAGTTGTCGGGGACCCATGCAACCCACGTTCATGGACCCCCGAGACTTGGCTCCAATTTCATTGGTCCCAACTCGGGGGCGACGCGCATATTTGATGAAAATATTAGGGTGCATCAACTTCACACCCCTTCTCAAGATCACCCAAAAATAGATTCAAAATCAGAGACTTACGGGGCGCTTCTTGGCCACCCGATCAAATTCAAGTAAAGTCTCAATAACATCCGGTAAGTCTACTAACTTAATCATATTCGGGCCATCACTAGGGGCGTTATCAGGGTCGTTGTGGGTTTCCATAAAGACCCCGGCGACACCGACCGAGACAGCGGCACGTGCGAGCACTGGGGCGAACTCCCGCTGGCCGCCGGAAGACGTGCCCTGCCCGCCCGGCTGCTGCACGGAATGGGTCGCGTCGAAGATCACAGGATAACCGGTTTGCGCCAGGATGGGCAGCGCCCGCATGTCGGACACCAGTGTATTGTAGCCGAAGCTCGCGCCGCGCTCGCAGACCATGATGTTCTGGTTGCCTGTGCTTTCCACCTTCTTGACCACGTTGGCCATGTCCCAGGGCGCCAGGAACTGCCCCTTCTTGATATTGAGGACTTTGCCCGTATTCCCGGCGGCGATCAGCAGATCGGTCTGTCGGCACAGGAAGGCGGGGATTTGCAGCACATCGACCCCTTCGGCCGCCTTGGTGGCTTCCTCCGCCGAATGCACGTCGGTGAGCACCGGGCAGCCAAGCGTCTCCCTGATTTCCGTGAAGATCGTCAACGCGTCTTCCAGGCCTATGCCACGTACCCCGTCGATACTGGTCCGGTTGGCCTTGTCGTAGGAGCTTTTGTAGACCAACCCAACGCCCAATTTAGCTGCGATTTCAAACAGTTGGCTGGACATATCCAGGGCGTGCTGGCGGGATTCCATCACGCAGGGACCGGCGATGATGGTCAGCGGCTTGTCATTGGCGACGTTCAAACCGCCGATTTTGACCGAATGGGTGGGTGCCATCGTGATTTCCTACACCAGCCGGGATTGTTCGACCGCGGCCCGGATAAAGTCCGTAAACAAGGGATGGGGCTCAAACGGCCGGGATTTCAGCTCCGGATGAAATTGAACGCCGATATACCAGGGATGATCCGGAATTTCGACAATTTCCGGCAGAATGCCGTCGGGCGACTTGCCGGAAAAAATCATACCCGCCTGGGCCAGTTTACTCTCGTAGGCCATATTCACTTCGTAACGGTGGCGATGGCGTTCTGAAATGTCCGATTCCCCATAAATTTGCCGTACCCGGCTGTTATCGCCCAAATGGCAGGGATAGGCGCCGAGCCGCATGGTGCCGCCTTTGTCACTATCCTCATCTCGCACCTGGATTTTGCCGTCCTGTTCCCATTCGGTCATCAGACCGACGACAGCCTCGCCGCACTTTCCGAACTCGGTCGTGCCGGCGTCTTTGATGCCAGCCAGGTTGCGGGCCGCTTCGACCACTGCCATCTGCATGCCGAAACAAATGCCGAAATACGGGACATTGCGTTCGCGGGCGAATTGGGCGGCCTGAATTTTGCCTTCCGCGCCCCGCTCCCCAAACCCGCCGGGCACCAGGATGCCATGGACATCCTCAAGTTCGTGAACCGTGTTGGACTGCTCGAATATCTCGGATTCCAGCCATTTCAGGTTCACTTTGACGTTGTTGGCGATCCCGCCGTGGGCCAGCGCCTCGGCCAGGGATTTATAGGCATCAAGCAGCCCGGTGTATTTGCCGACCACCGCAATAGCAACTTCGCCTTCGGGCGCGGTCGCCCGCTGAACAATCTTTTCCCAGGGCTCCAGGTTCGGCTCCGGCGCATCCAGCCGGAAATGGTGCAGGACCTCCCGGTCGAGCCCTTCCTGATGGTAGGCGATCGGCACCTGATAGATGCTATTCACATCCAGGGCGGAGACCACCGCCTCTTCACGGACGTTGCAGAAAAGCGCAATTTTGCGTTTTTCGGACTCCGGAATCTCCCGGTCCGCGCGGCAGAGCAACACATCTGCTTGAATCCCGACATTCAGCAATTCCTTGACCGAGTGCTGGGTTGGCTTGGTTTTTAACTCCCCCGCCGCGCCGATATAGGGCAAAAGGGTCAGATGGATATACATGGTGCGATCCCGGCCCAGTTCATTGCCCAATTGCCGGATCGCCTCGAAGAACGGCAGGCCCTCGATATCGCCGACGGTGCCGCCGATCTCGCAAAGTACGAAATCCTCGTCGGTCAGATCAGATTTTACGAACGCCTTAATCGCGTCGGTCACATGAGGAATGACCTGGATGGTCGCACCAAGATATTCGCCCCGGCGCTCCTTGGCGATCACATCGGAATAAATGCGGCCGGTGGTGACATTGTCGCTCTGACGGGCATCCACGCAGGTAAATCGCTCGTAGTGGCCCAGATCGAGATCGGTCTCGGCCCCGTCGTCGGTGACAAACACCTCGCCGTGCTGATAGGGGCTCATGGTGCCCGGATCGACGTTGAGATAGGGATCCAGCTTGCGCAGCCGGACCTTGAACCCGCGCGCTTGTAGGAGCGCCGCCAGGGATGCGGATGCGAGACCTTTACCAAGTGAGGAAACCACGCCGCCGGTGATAAATATAAAACGCGTCATGGACCGAAAACCTATAACATCAGGTGTAAGCTCAAAAGGAAAGAGGCGGCCCCAGGGCCGCCTCTTTCTAAGTATTTGAAACTTATGCCATAATTTCTAATTCTGTCCCGGGCTTGGCAGCTGCGGGAGCTGTGGGATGGCCGGAACTTGCTGTTGATTCGCGGGCGGGGTCGCGCTCTGCTCATCAATGATGGATTTTGTCTGCCGTCCTTGGTTGGCCAGGATCGCCAACGTGATGCTGGTGGCCATAAAAGCCGTCGCGATAATCGCCGTTGCGCGGGTCAGCAGGTTCGCGGTACCCCGCGCTGTCATAAAACCGCCCATACCGCCACCGCCGCCGCCACCGATGCCAAGCCCGCCGCCTTCACTTTGCTGCAGCAGGATAACGCCGATCATAGCGACGGCGAGGATCAAATGGATGACGAGAATTACAGCAGTCATAACCTATTCCAACGGTCTTTCAGGTCCGAACCGGCTTTGGCCCGGCGCAAAGTCGGGCTCTATTTAATCTGTTTTTCCGGCTTGTACAGCGTTTTCGTGAAAAACGCCGATCTCTCTTTAACGTCAATCAGTCAGGACAAGCCTCGGCGATGGCCCAGAAATCTTCCCATTTAAGGCTGGCACCGCCGATCAGGCCACCATCCACATCCGCCAAAGCCAATAGTTCTGCCGCATTGTCCGGTTTCATGGAGCCGCCGTAGAGGATCCGCATACCGGCGGCAACCTCAGAGCCGAAGCGGCCTTCCAGTTCGCCCCGAATAAAGGCATGAACGTCTTGGGCGTCGTCAGGTGTCGGTGTTTTGCCTGTACCGATCGCCCAAACGGGTTCATAGGCAACGACTGTATTCGCCGCTGTCGCGCCGTCCGGGACTGATCCGGCAACTTGGGCGCCCACCACTTTCATTGTGTCGCCGGCGTCACGCTCCGCCTCGGTCTCGCCGACACAGATGATAGCGACTAAGCCGGCCGCATGGGCCGCGCCTGCCTTCGCATTCACCAAATCATCTGTTTCGCCATGATCCGTGCGCCGTTCCGAGTGGCCAACAATGACATGGCTGCAGCCGATATCCGCCAGCATCTGGGCGCTTGTATCACCTGTATGGGCGCCAGACTCGTTTGTATGGCAATCCTGAGCACCAACTTTGATGCCGCTGCGGCCGGCCCAATCGACCACGGCGCCCAATAACGGCGCCGGAGGGCAGACAAGCATCTCGAAGGCGGCTGCGCCCTGCCCGCTTATTTGCCCGACGAGCCCATTCACCCGTTCTTCCGAATCCGAGCGCAATCCGTTCATTTTCCAATTGCCCGCGATGAGCGTCGTTCGCGCAGAGGTCATTCGTCAATTTTCTCCGAAAAGCGTCAAATTAAGAGGCGTCGTGATTAGCACAACCTCCCCATTCTGGCCACACTTAGACATCAAGAATTGCACGATTTCCCGGTTGCCGCTGCCGGGTCACGCTCTTATGATGCCGCCCCTTCGGCAAAGGTTGGTAAAACCTTTTCGCAATTGAACAATTCTCTGCACGGGACGACCCAAGCATGCTCGGAACTTTTCGCGATAAAATTCTGTCCTGGGGCGCGAAGATCCTTTTCGCCCTGCTGATCGTCAGCTTCATGTTGTGGGGCGTCGGTGATTACATCGGCCCGGCGACACAAGCCGATGAAGTGGCGGCCGTTGGTTCCGTCAAGATTTCTGGCTATGATCTGCAGGATCAGGTGCAAACCTCCACCCGCCGGTTAAGCGCAGCCTTAGGCCAACCGATCACGAACGAGCAGGCTCGGGCCTTTGGTATCGTCGATCAGACTCTGGAGACAATGGTTCAGCGGGCTCTGTTTCAAGAAAGCGCCAATCAACTGGGGCTCCTGGTAAAGCCGGAAATGGCGGCCAGAGAAATCCGCGATGACGCGCGGTTTAAATCGGCAACTGGCCAGTTTAACCGCAACATCTTTGATCAAGCTGTCTCTCAAATGGGATTAAATGAAGCTTTGTTTCTGCAGCGCTATCAGCGGGACATTTTACGGGGGCAAATGTTGAGCGTCCTCAACATGTCGAACAAAGCTCCCAGAACTTTGACGGAGACACTCTATCGCTATCGCAATGAAAAGCGCATCGCCGAGATGATCCGCATTGATCACAGCTCCATGGTCAATTTGCCGACGGCTACTCAGGCGCAGCTGGAAACCTTCCACAAAGAGAACGCCAGGCAATTTACGGCGCCGGAGTACCGCACCGTGACCATGGTTCGTATGAAACCGGAAACGGTGGCCGAAACCATTGATGTCACGGAAGAAAAGATCAAGGAAGAATACGAAAACCGCATCAACGAATTCAGCCAGCCAGAGCGGCGAAAATTGCAACAAATTCTGGTGTCGGACGAGGCCAAGGCGAAGGCGATCGCTTCCCGCCTTGCCACCGGTGAGGATTTCACCAAGATTGCCTTGGAAGAAGCCAGTTTGAAGCCGGCTGATTTGGAGCTGGGGACACTGTCGAAGCAGGAACTGCCTTTGCCGGAGTTGGCGGATGCCGCATTCCAAGTTGCGGCGGGCGCGACAAGCCAACCCGTGAAAACAGCCCTCGGCTATCACATCGTTAAGGTGCTTGAGGTCACTCCGTCTTCCCGCAAGACCCTTGTGGAAGTCCGCAAGCAAATCAAAGATGAGATCGCCCTCAGCCTGGCCATCGACAGTCTGTACAATATAGCCAACAAATTCGAAGACGATTTGGGCGCCGGCGCGACCATTCAAGAAGCGGCTGAAAAGCTTAACTTCAAGGCGGTAACCATCAATAAGATCGACGCGCAGGGTTTGGATGACACCGGCAGCGCTGTCGCCGACGTCGATCAAAATCCGAATATCGTCCGCCTAATATTCGATACTGAAGAGGGTCAAGAAAGCCCGCTGACCGACTTGGATCAGGCCGGTTTTGTCATCGTTAAAGTAACCGGCGTGACGCCGCCCACTCTGCGACCTTTCGAGAGCGTTCGTTCTCAGGTTGAGGCAGCCTGGCGGTCGGATCAGCAGGCGCTTGCCGCTGAAAAGCTGTCAGCGGCTTTGCTTGATGAACTTAAGGGAGGCAAGCCGATATCGCAAATTGCTCAGGATCGCGGAGCGGAGATCATGACCACACCAGCCTTTACCCGGAACGGCGCCGGTTTGACCGAGAACCTGCCGGGTCAGCTCATCACGTATCTGTTTACCCTGAAATCAGGCGAGTACACTTCGGTCGCCGGCAACGGTCTTCACTACCTTGCCCGTCTCAAAGACATCGTCGGGGCGCAACCGGTCGCCGAGGCAGACGCAATGGATGGTTTGAGCCGTCAGTTGGGCCAAGCCCTAGTGAATGATTTGACCATTCAGATGGCTAACGCGCTGCAAACTAAGATGGGCGTTACCATCAACAGGGCCGCCGTGGATAGCCTCTTTGGCGGCGGGGATGCCGCCGGACAACCGGTTCCGCAATAGTTCCGGGGTATGCTCGTCTCTCCGGATTTTACCGAGTTTGAGGCGGCGTATAAGGCCGGGCATGCCCAGGTGATCTCAACGCGGATGATCGCGGACCTAGAGACTCCGGTATCTGCGATGATGAAGCTCGCCAATGGAGAGCCCAACAGCTTTCTCTTGGAATCCGTCGAAGGTGGTGCGATCCGCGGGCGGTTTTCCTTCCTCGGGATGAAACCGGATTTAATCTGGCGTTGCTTTGGCAATCGCGCCGAGATTAACCGTAAGGCTCTTGAAAACGCAGACACCTATAGTCCCTGCCCAATTTCCGATAGCGCTGGCGTCCTTGCGTCTTTTCGCCAGGTTTTAGCAGACTCGCGCATCGAACTCCCCGAAGATTTGCCGCCCATGGCTGCCGGACTGTTTGGCTATATGGAGTACGACACCGTACGGCTGGCCGAGGATATTCCCGATGACAACCCGGCCAATATCGATGTGCCGGACGGCATGTACGTACGCCCGACCATTATTGCTGTCTTTGACTCGATAGAGGACCGTGTCACCGTGGTGACTCCTGTTTGGCCGGATGATGCGGTAACCGTTCAGCAGGCCTATGACAGCGGGTTGTCCCGGCTCGAAGACGTGCTCGATGATTTCGACAAGCCCATTCCCCGTCAATTGGAGGCAACGACGCAGCCGGCAGAGTTTCCGGAACCCGCATCCAACATGACCCGGGATCAGTTCTGCGCGATGGTGGACCGCGCCAAGGAATACATTCTCGCCGGCGACATCTTTCAGGTGGTTTTATCGCAACAATTCTCCGTACCTTTTGAATTGGCTCCCTTCACATTTTACCGCGCGCTTCGGCGTATTAACCCCTCGCCGTTCTTGTTTTTCCTGGATTTCGGTAAGTTCTCCATCGTCGGGTCCAGCCCGGAAATTCTGGTCCGGTTAAGGGATAACAAGGTCACTATCAGGCCCCTGGCGGGTACGCGCCCGCGGGGCGCTAGTGCCGGCGAGGACAAGGCCCTGGCGGATGATCTGCTGAATGACCCCAAAGAATTGGCGGAACATTTGATGCTGTTGGACTTGGGACGGAACGACGTTGGCCGGGTCGCCAAAATTGGATCAGTCGAGGTTACCGATCAGATGGTGATCGAACACTATTCCCACGTTATGCATATCGTCTCCAATGTCGAGGGCGAAATCGATCCCAAGTACGACGCTATTGACGCACTGCTTTCCGGGTTTCCGGCCGGTACCGTCTCCGGTGCGCCCAAGGTCCGCGCCATGGAGATTATCGAAGAATTGGAAGATTTACGCCGGGGCATTTATGCCGGTTGTATCGGTTACTTCGGCGCCAATGGAGATATGGATACGTGCATCGCGCTCCGGACGGCGATCATTAAGGACGGCCGTCTTTATGCCCAAGCCGGCGCCGGCATCGTCGCTGACAGCATTCCGGACAGTGAATACGAAGAATGCCGGAACAAGGCGCGGGCGCTATTCCGCTCCGCGCAGGAAGCTTTGCAGTTTTCTGGGTCTTGATCGGGGTGATCTTACCCCTGATCGACGTCCCTGCCCGGCCGGGATTTATAAACCGGTAACGCCAAGCCCTTGGTGATCGCCAGCCCCCGCACCACGAAGACCAGGCCAAATGAAATCACCGATGCGGATACTTGGTCTAGTTCCAGGCCGGTCAGAACCACGTAGCAGATCGCCCCGGCCAGTGACGCGGTTACATAGATCTCACGACGCAAAATAACGGACGGTTCCTGACCCAACGTATCGCGAATGATTCCCCCCATTGTGCCGGTCAAAATGCCAGTTACAACGGCGATGACGGGACTGCCGGTGATATCTAGCCCCTTGCTCGCGCCGGCGACTGTGACGATCGCCAAGCCGGCGGCGTCCAGCCACAGGACCAGCCGATAACGAGACTGAAATTTGTGGGCCGTGAAATACGCCAAGACGGCGCAGGCAATACAGATTAGAAGCGGTGCTTCATCCTTGATCCAGAAAACCGGTACATCCAGAAGCACGTCGCGGACCGTGCCGCCCCCGACGCCGGTTATCACGCCTAGCCACAGAAAACCGACGATATCCATTTCCTTTCGGGACGCGACCAACGCGCCGGAAATGGCGAACACAGCGGCGGCGGCCAAATCCAAAAACGTAAGAAATTGAGTAAGTGACCCGGTATCCATATCCGGCGAAGACCTAGTTGGTATCCAGCCTGACGGCCAATTGAGGGATGCCTTCGCGTTTGGCCACGATGGCGCTGAGCGGCACCAAGACAAAACCCCGTTCCGCCAATATTGGCAGCCACTGGGCCAGAGCTTCAATCGTTGCATCTCTGGGATGACCGATGGCGACGGCGTATCCATTGCGCCGCGCTGTTCGTTCCAGATGGACAAGCTGCTTCTGCACGACCTCCAATTTTGGTTCATGGTCCAGAAAGACATTTCGGGTGGCATACGGCACTTCGTAGAGCTTGGCCGTACTTGCGCCAACGGATTTCGTAGACGTACGGGAATCCAGGAACATCAAACCATGGCGGCGCAGGACTTCCATCACCAGGCGCATACCCCGCTCATCCTGCGTGAATCGGCTGCCCATGTGGTTGTTGATGCCGATAATACCGGGCACCCGCTGAATGCCCCATTCCAACCGCTGAACGATTTCCTTATCAGTCAGCGCCGTCGCCAGGACCTTGGGCCCGGGATCGACTTTGGTATTGCCGGGCTCCATAGGGACATGCAGCATGATCTCGTGACCAGCTTCCCTGGCCGACGTTATCAGCGGCTCTAGCTTGGACGCGTAGGTGAGAAACGAAATGGTCATAGGACCGGTCAGGCCAATCACCTGAGATGTCCGGCGGCGGTCCACACCGGCATCGTCGATGACAATGGCGATCTGCGGACCCGGTGGGACTTCCTTCAAGCTCAATGCATTTTTGCGCCAGTTCTGCACAGGGCCTTTAGGGATCAACGCAATATTCGGCTTGGGCAGTGTTTCTGGTTCCGGACCCGGCGGATGGGCCGTCTCAATGACCAATTCGGGCGGCTCCTCCTCATAGGCAAGTGGCCGCTGGTGATCCTTATAGTCTTCATGTTCCGGTAGGATAAGCGGCTTTGGCCTCGAAACGGCGTCCGGCTGGGGCGGACTTTGGACTTCCGGTGGCGTCTGCGGTTCAGGGCGGGCGGGCGCTGGTTCAGGCCCCTGTGTCTTGGATGCAGGTTCAACCATCTCCGGCGTGTTTTGCTGCGCGGGCGGCACCGCCGGTTCACGTAGGGCCGGTTGTCCGGCGACTTGAACGGCGGACCTTTCCTCTCCGAAGCTGATGAGTAAGTGCGCGCCGCCCACGCCCAGGCCAATACCCAGGGAGAATACGATCAGCGCATACAGCGCAAATGTACGGCGGTTCATCGGAGCAATCCGGAATCTATCCTGTTGCGTATGCTCCGCATAAGTAAGGAATTTTCCTTAACCGTCAATTGATGTCTTTGGTTGAAGCCAGGTCCTCAAGAATGGGACAGTCCGGACGATCATCGCCCGTACATTGACCAGCTAGCGCCTTTAGAGAGTCCCGCACGGATTCAAGTTCTTTGATCTTATTTTCGATTTCGCCGATATGATGCAAAGTCAATTCCTTCACATCGGCGCTCGGCCGGTTAGAATCCTGCCAAAGACCCAATAATTTGGAGATATCCTTGAGACTAAAACCCAAGCTGCGGGCGCGCTGAATGAACCTCAGCGTTTCGACATGGGTTGGTGAATAGGACCGATATCCGTTGTCCTGCCGCGGCGGCTCTGGGATCAGACCAATGCTTTCGTAGTAACGGATTGTCTTTGTCGAAACACCCGTCTCAGATGCTATGGAACCTATATTCATATCGAAACCGTAATTAGTTACCTACATAAGAATCTAAAGCCGTGCGTTCCGCAGGCGGGTCGCATTCAAAATTACCGAAATCGAGCTTAAACTCATGGCGGCGCTCGCTATCATGGGATTCAGCAAAAGACCGAACAGCGGATAGAAAACCCCTGCGGCAAGAGGAATGCCCAAACCATTGTATATAAAAGCAAAAAACAGGTTTTGCTTGATATTAGCCATGGTCCTACGGCCAAGATTTAACGCCCGTTCCACGCCGATAATATCACCCTTGACCAATGTTACATCCGCACTTTTCATGGCGATATCCGTGCCCGAGCCCATGGCAATGCCGACATCAGCCGCGGCCAATGCCGGCGCGTCATTTACCCCGTCCCCGGCCATGGCAACAGATTTACCCTCGCCTTGAAGGGTTTTTACGATTTCCAGCTTGTCGCCTGGCAACACCCCGGCATGCACCCGGTCCACGCCGATACGCGCCGCAACACTGTGTGCCGTCGCCGGCGCATCACCGGTTGCCATGACAACCTGAATGCCCATTGTCCGTAGTGAGCAGATCGTCTCTACAGCCCCGGTCTTAAGCTGATCCTCAACAGAGATCAGGCCAACCGGTTCGCCGCCCCGGGAAAGAACCATCACCGTTTTACCTTCGGCCCGGCGGCTTTCCAGTTTCTCACCGATATTCTCCGACAGTGTTTCGTTCATAAGTTCATTGCCGAAGGAAAACCCAACGCCATCAATGCGGGCCCGCACGCCCTGCCCTGTGACGGCCTCGAATTCAGCGGCAGCAGGCAACGACAGCGCCTTGGCTTTTGCTGCTTCAATGATCGCGCCGGCGAGAGGATGTTCACTACCGGTTTCCAGAGCGGCGGCATGCGCCAAAATGGCGTCTTCATTCATATCAGAAAGCGTATCAATGCCGCTTACCGACGGCCGGCCTTCGGTCAGAGTGCCCGTCTTATCGACCACTAACGTGTCGATGCGGGCTAACTTTTCTAAAGATTCTGCGTTTTTGACCAGCACGCCAGAGCTCGCCCCGTGACCAGTTGCCACCATGACCGACATGGGCGTCGCCAAGCCAAGCGCACACGGGCAAGCAATTATCAAAACGGCTACCGCATTCAGTATAGCGAAAGCATATCGTGGTTCCGGCCCCCAAACGGCCCAGGCGATAAAGGAAAGGACCGATACCGCAACCACTGTGGGCACGAAAATGCCCGAAACCTTGTCAGCCACGCTTTGGATGGGCGCGCGGCTCCGTTGGGCTTCTGCAACCATGGTAACAATCTGGGACAGCACGGTCGTCGACCCCACCTGCTCTGCTTCCATCAAGAAACTGCCGTTTTGGTTCATTGTGCCGCCGGTGACTTGGTCCCCGGCGATTTTCTGGACGGGGAACGGCTCTCCGGTCAGCACGGATTCATCGATTGAGCTGCTGCCCTCGATGACTTTGCCATCGACAGGGACGGCGGAGCCTGGCTTTACGCGAAGTACCTGACCTGCACTGACGTCAGCCAGGGGGACTTCTTTCTCTTCGCCGTTTTCAACCAGCATGACGGTTTTAGGGGAAAGGTCCAATAAATCACGAATAGCGCCGCCGGTACGATCCCTGGCTTTTAGTTCAAAGACTTGGCCCAAAAGAACCAGCACGGTTATGACGGCCGCGGATTCAAAGTACACCGCCAAGTGTCCGCTGGAGGTCCTAAACTCTGCCGGTAGGTGATCACTAAAGATCAAAGCCGCTGTGCTGTAGATGAAGGCCACACCGACACCTAGGGCGATCAGCGAGAACATATTCAGATTGCCGGACCGGAAGGACGCCACCCCACGCTCCATAATCGGCCAACCGGCCCAAAGTACGACGGGCGTCGTCAAGATCAACTGAATCCAAAGATTGGTGACAGGAGAGATAAGTCCATTAATGGGTTGGCCGGGAATAAGGTCTCCCATGGCCAAGATAAAAACCGGAAGCGCCATAACCAAGCCGATCCAGAACCGCCGGCTCATATCGATTAGTTCAGGATTTTCCGTCTCCATCGCCATGGCTAACGGATCTTTTGGTTCCAGCGCCATGCCGCAGATTGGACAGCTTCCCGGACCAACTTGCTCTATCTCGGGGTCCATTGGACAGGTGTAGATCGCACCCGGATCAGCCGCTTCAGCAGCGGCGTATTTTTCCGGGCGCAGGTACTTGTCCGGCGTTTCGCTGAACTTCTCGCGGCATCCATTGCTGCAAAAATAATAGTTCAAACCGTGGTGAACATGATGATGGGTCGAGGTTTGCGGGTCCACCGACATGCCACAGACCGGGTCTTCTCCGATCCGCAAGAACTTCTGCGGATCACGGCTGAACGTCTCCCGGCATCCGTTACAGCAGAAATGGTAGTCCACGTCCCCATGGGTGTAACTGTGATCGGATGATTCAGGATTCACAGTCATGCCACAGACTGGATCAATGGCCTCGATTTCAGCGCTTACGTCGGTCACGTTCACAACCTTCCAGTTAAATAGAAGGTTGTGATAGACCTTCCAGGTGCTGGAGAGTCAAACCGTTATTTCATACCGCTTGACCTCGACTCCCAGCCGACGCATCTTGCGCGCTCACGCAGACAGCCGGCCAGCGAAGTCCCGATGTACATCCTGATCGATAATTACGACAGCTTTACCTATAACCTGCTCCACTACTTTGGAGAGCTGGGCGCAGAGATGGACGTACACCGCAATGACAAAATCACGGTTGATGAGGTAATGGCGCGTGAACCTGAAGGGATCATTATCTCCCCCGGACCGTGTGACCCGGATAAAGCCGGTATCTGCTTGGACCTGGTCGAGAAAGCAGCTGGCAAAATTCCCATATTCGGCGTCTGTCTGGGATTTCAGACCATCGGTCAGGCATTCGGCGCGAACGTCGTTCGTGCGCCATTCCCCATGCATGGCAAGATGAGCAGTATCAAACATTCCGGCCGAGATATCTTTAAAGGATTACCCGACGGTTTTCAGGCGACCCGATACCATTCCCTGGCGCTTGAGAAGGACAACTGGCCTGAAACGCTGGAAATCACGGCGGAAACAGACGATGGGGTGATCATGGGCATTGCGCATAAAGAACATGCGGTGACCGGTGTAGAGTTTCACCCGGAAAGTATTGCTTCTGAACATGGCCACCGTCTGTTAGAAAACTTTCTGAATTTGGCGCGAAACGGAAAAATGCACTAATGAGCAATGACTTACAGGATATGAAGGGCTTCATCGCCAAGGCGGCAAATGGAGAAATCTTGAGCGAAGAGGACGCAGAATCGGCGTTCAACATCATCATGTCGGGAGACGCAACACCGGCGCAGATCGGCGGATTTTTGATGGCGCTTCGGGTTCGCGGTGAATCCGTCTCGGAGATCACCGGTGCGGCCCGCGCCATGCGCGCCAAGATGCTGCATATCGAGGCCCCGGAGGATGCGATTGATGTGGTCGGCACCGGCGGTGATGGTTCCGGCACCTATAATATCTCCACCGGCGCGGCGATTGTGGTCGCGGCCTGCGGTGTCCCGGTGGCTAAGCACGGCAACCGGGCGCTGTCCTCCAAGTCCGGCGCCGCCGACACATTGGGTGCTCTCGGCGTGAACACCGACGCGGACTTCGAATTGGTGAAAGAAGCCATTTGGGACGCGGGGATCGGATTCCTGATGGCGCCCCGGCATCACTCCGCCATGCGGCATGTGGCCGGCCCCAGGGTCGAACTGGCAACCCGGACGGTCTTTAACCTACTTGGCCCCATATGCAATCCATCTGCGGTCAAACGGCAGCTAACCGGCGTTTTTTCCAAAGATTGGGTCGAGCCGGTGGCGCAAACGCTGGCCCAGCTCGGCTGTGAAAAGGCTTGGGTCATGCACGGTTCCGATGGTACGGACGAATTGACCACGACCGGCCCGTCCTATGTGTCTTCTCTGGAAAATGGCCAGGTCGCCAATTTCGAGGTGAATCCCGCAGACGCCGGCCTGCCCGTGGCCAAAGCAGAAGATCTCAAAGGCGGGGACGCCGACTACAACGCCAATGCTGTGCATGCCATTCTTAATGGCGAGAAGAACCCTTACCGAGATGTGGTTCTCTATAACGCTTCTGCTGCGTTGATCGTCGCCGACAAGGCTGCGGATCTTAAAGCAGGTGTGGAAATCGCAGCAGACGCCATTGATAGCGGCAAGGCCAAGGCAACCCTGGCCAAATTGGTAGAGATCACCAACAGCCGCAACGAGGAAGAGGACGACGACTAACCATGAGCGACGTGCTCACCAAAATCTGTGACGACACGCGCAAGCACGTGGCGGCGCAGAAGGCCAAAGTCTCCGAAGCCACGCTGATTGAGACGGCAAAGAACCAGTTTCCCACACGTGGCTTTCGCAGCGATTTGCAAAAGGCCGTCGATAAAGGTCACTTCGGACTAATCGCCGAGATCAAAAAGGCCTCCCCCTCCAAAGGCCTGATCCGGGAAGATTTTCAGCCTGAACTTCTGGCCATTCAATATGAAGCCGGCGGGGCGACCTGTCTTTCCGTGCTGACCGATGAGCCCTATTTCCAGGGTCGAGACGACTATTTGATGGAAGCGCGTGGCGCGGTGGGTCTACCGGTGATCCGTAAGGATTTCATGGTGGACCCCTACCAGGTAGTTGAATCCCGGGCCATCGGTGCCGACTGCATTTTGGTAATCATGGCCGCTGTGGATGACGCCTTGGCGGCAGAGCTTAAATCGGCGGCAGACGACTGGGGCATGGACGTATTGGTCGAGGTCCACAACGAAGAAGAAATGGAGCGTGCAAACGCCCTGTCACCGGCGCTTTTGGGCATCAACAACCGCAATCTCAAAACCCTGGAAGTAAACCTGTCGACCACGGAAACCTTGGCGCCCCTGGCCAATGTTCATAGCCTGCTGGTCAGCGAAAGCGGGCTTTATACCAACGACGATCTGCAACGGATGTCCCGCGCGGGGATCAACTGTTTCCTGGTTGGTGAGTCATTAATGCGTCAGGAGAATGTGGCTCTTGCCGTGCAAAATCTCCTGGGCAGTTCCAAGGCCGAACAGTTGTCGGACGCCTAACGATGAGTAAACTCACCCATCTGGATGCCGACGGTAATGCCGCCATGGTAGATGTATCCGACAAGGACGTAACCGCGCGAACAGCAACGGCACAGGGCTCGGTCTATATGAAGCCGGAAACCCTGGCGCTGATCACAGCGGATGCCGTGAAGAAAGGCGATGTCCTCTCTGTTGCGCAACTGGCCGGCATTATGGGGGCGAAAAAAACGCCGGAACTGATCCCGCTTTGCCACCCGCTAAACCTATCGTCGATCAAGGTCGACCTGGTTTGCGATCCGGACCGCAATGCTGTCGATATCACTGCCACGTGCAAGCTGGACGGCAAAACCGGCGTGGAGATGGAGGCCTTGACCGCTGTGTCTGTCGCGGCGCTTGCTGTTTATGACATGTGCAAGGCCGTCGATCGGGAGATGTGGCTCTCCGATATTCGCTTGGTCCATAAAGCCGGTGGCAAATCCGGCGAATTCACAGGGAATTAGGTCATGGCCGAAGACATGTACGCCGGCATGATCTCCGTTGATGAAGCCTTCGAATTGGTGATGTCGGGTATTTCCGTGCTTGAAGCGGAGGAGATCAGCGTCGCCGGGGGATTGGACCGGGTCTTGGCGGCAGATGTCGCCTCGCGGGTCACGCAGCCGCCAGACGCCATGTCCGCCATGGATGGCTATGCGGTCCGTGCCGAGGATGTGGCGACGGTTCCAGTGACGCTCACGCAAATCGGCGAATCCGCCGCCGGTAACGGCTTTGACGGCAAGATCGCCCCAGGCCAGACAGTGCGGATTTTTACCGGTGCCCCTCTACCCGAGGGCGCGGATGCTATCATCATTCAGGAAGACACGGATACCGACGGCGATCAGATCACCGTGCTGGAAGGCGTGGCTGCGGGCCGGTATGTACGCCCGGCCGGGTTGGACTTTGCCGAGGGCGAAGTTTTGCTAAAGTCCTCAAAACGGCTCAATTCAAGGGATATAGCGTTGATCTGCGCAATGAATGTGCCGTGGATCAGTGTCATGCGCCGGCCTCGCGTGGCGATCCTGTCCACCGGTGACGAGTTGGTCATGCCAGGCGAGCCTATTGGGCCAAATCAGATTATAAGCTCGAACAGTATCGGTCTCAGCGCGTTTGTTGAGGCGGCGGGCGGCATCCCGATCAATCTGGGTATCGCCAAGGATACGGCCGAGTCTCTGCGGAACAAGCTTCGGGGCATTGCCGGCGCAGACATGCTTGTCACAATCGGCGGCGCATCCGTCGGCGACTATGACCTGATCGAGAGTGTTTTGGGTAAGGAAGGCCTGGACATCAATTTCGGCAAAGTCGCCATGCGGCCCGGCAAGCCGCTCATCTTCGGCAAGATCTTGGGCATTCCCATGCTTGGGCTGCCTGGTAATCCGGTTTCCGCCGGGGTGACATCCACCCTCTTTCTCAAACCCGCAATAGACAAAATGCTGGGGTTTGACGCGGGCGCGGCCTCGCAAAGTTCAGCCCTGCTTGGCCGTGACCTGGACGAAAATGACCGACGGCAGGATTATTTACGCTCCACCTTAGAGGTTAATAGCGACGGCGAACTCGTCGCTACGCCATTTTCCAAACAAGACAGCTCCATGTTGGCGACGTTCAGCAAGGCCGATTGCCTGGTCATCCGTGCCCCTCATGCCCCAGCCATTAAGAAAGGCGGCAGGGTCTCCATCATTCGCCTCGATCCCGCCTAAATCTACAATTTCCATTATTTTCTGAAAAAAAGTGCAGAAAATGGCGAGAAACACTCTTGACCCAAAATGAGAACCAAACTAGAACATATAAAGGCGTTTTGGTTTTATTCTATATTTAGTACGTCAAACGCCACGCGATGCTAAATCGTGATTGAAGTTTTAAAACCGCTGAAGTTTGCCCTAAACGGCGCGGTTTATTAAGGGGACAGAGATGCTCACCAAGAAACAATACCAACTCCTTATGTTTATCGACAAAAAACTGCGGGAGGATGGTGTTTCCCCTTCCTTTGACGAAATGAAAGACGCCCTCAATCTGAAATCGAAATCCGGTATTCACCGCTTGATCACGGGATTGGAAGAACGAAAGTTCATCCGTCGTCTACCCCATCGCGCCCGTGCGCTCGAAGTGCTGAAGCTTCCGGAAAACGCAAAGCCCGATATTGCTCCCGGTTTCCGTCCCACGGTTGTTGCCGGCGGAGCTGGTCAACGTAAAACACCGGAACCGGCAAATGATATGGTCGAACTGCCGATGATGGGTAAGATCGCCGCCGGTACGCCGATTGAATCCCTGCGCGACCCCAGCGCCAGTGTGGCCATTCCGCCGACCATGCTGGGGCGCGGTGATCATTATGCCCTTGAAATTGATGGTGATTCCATGATCGAGGCCGGAATCAATGATGGCGATACAGTGGTGATCCAACAATGCGACACGGCCGAGAATGGCGCGATTGTTGTGGCTTTGGTCGACGGCCAGGAAGCAACGCTTAAGCGTCTGCGCCGTAAGGGCGATTCCATCGCCTTGGAACCTGCCAACAAGGACTATGAGACGCAAATTTATGGTCCTAACCGGGTCACTGTCCAAGGCCGGCTCGTGGGCCTGTTCCGGCAATACTAATCCGACCTATTTCGGCTGTAATACCCACGGACGGTCGCCCCGCTACTCATTCACTGATTTCACGATCGGTTTGCCACCTGTCAGCCATATGGCATGCGCGCCATTCCGCCACAGATCGAACCGGTCGATGACCGTGATCGCCGACGGACATGCCCACGGCACGGGCGTTGCGCTGACAACGATATCCACCTGCCGGCAATTCTCTCTTAATGCCGCATCCTCGGTGACCAGGGCAATTCGCTGGCCAAGTTTTGTCATAACACATCCGACCGCGTCGCAATGAAGGTTAAGATCGGCTACGGGGCTGGTTTTCCCAAAACCGCCGGCTTCTCTCGCCTCGAACCCGGCGCGCCGCACCCAGTTGCCGCTGGTAAATTTGGCTTTCGTTTTTGACGAGAGATACATCGATCCGCCGCTATCGATCACGGCAAACAACTTGCCCGAACCACCCACGATAAGGTCAGGTTGCCTGACAAGTGGAATGGTCAGCAAGCCGGCCATAATCGGCACAATTCCCAAATAACGCCACCGGCGGCGCCAGAGGCATAGCCACAACCCGCCGAGCGCCACCAAGATCAGACCATAGGTTGGCATGGCCGGCAGATGCAGAACTGAAAAATCCAGAGAGGCGGTTTCGCGGGCAATCGACATGACGAGGTCAATGCCCTTGCCCATCGGGATCAACGCCATATTTTCCAAACCAAAGGGCATTAATAGGAACGCCCCGATTGCCCAAGGCATGATCCATAGCCCGGTCACCGGAACGGCAATCGCATTGGCGAGCAATCCAGCCACCGCCACACGGTTGAAGTGATAGAGAGCAAAGGGAGCCGTCGCGAGACTAGCGATCAAGCTGGTCAGCATGATGCCGCCCAGATACAGAAAAAGCCAAGCAGGCGGGGAACGCAGCCCCCTCCCCTCCACAAGGCTTCGATCCCGCCAGCTTTCATAGACTGCGATCAACGCGATCACGGCGGCAAACGAAAGCTGGAAACTCGGGCCGAGCACGGCTTCGGGACTGAGCAGCAAAACCACGAGCGCCGCCCAGGCTACCAGACGCATGGAAATACCTTCCCTGTCCAGGATTACGGCGACCAACACCAGACCAATCATGATGAATGCCCTTTGCGTCGGAATTGTCGCGCCGGCGACCAGGGCGTAGGCGAAGGCCGCGAGGATGGCAACGGCCGAGGCCCATTTCTTGACAGGGTAGCGCAGCGCCAAGGGCGGAATGACGATCAAACCTCTTCGTACCAACAGTAATATCAATCCGGCAATCAGTCCGACATGTAGGCCGGAAATCGCCAAAAGGTGCGCCAAGCCTGCCTTGCGAAAATCCTCGAGCACGTGTTCAGGGATGGCGTACCGGTCCCCTGTCATAAGCGCTGCGGCAACCGCACCCGCTTGGCCATCAATGGCGGATCTTATGCGCACCGAGAGATTTTGACGAAGTTTGTTCAAGCGAGCGGTCAAATCGAAAGCCGTGGTGGAAGAGGACAGTTTTTCCAGTTTCCCTAGGGCAAACCCGGTTGCGCCGATGCCCTGGAAATACAAATGCCGTTGAAAATCGAACGCGCCTGGCGCGGAAGGTGGTGGCGGCGGCGTGATCACTGCGCGAACCGTCACCCAATCCCCCGGCTGAAAACTCTCCAAAGGCTCCCTCACTTGTAGGCGAACTCGGTCCGGCATTTTGTCCGCCCGGACTCTGGTAGAGCGAGCGTTATCCAGAACAACTCGTCCGCCTTTGGGGCGAATATCAATCTTTGTGATCTGTCCCGTGATGGCGCCGGGCGGTGATCTTTCGGCCAGAACGGTATGTTCAACAGAAATGGTCGCTAACTGGGCCACGAAGATGCCGCCGGATACCAATGCTACAGCCAGACCTATCGTCCGAAGTCGTTGCACATGGCGTCGCGTAATCACGACGAGTCCAGTTCCAAGACCAGTTAACCCGGCTAACACCCAGAAAGGTGGTTCGGCTGGTAATCCGAAGTAAGCGCCGACGCCACAGCCAAGGCAAACGGGGATCCACAACGGCCACCTGACCCGCTCGCGCAACAGATTAGACATGAGAAATTTCATGCCGGAATGTTACGACCATTTGGCGTATAATATAAATACATTTCTATTTTTAGAGGGCCAGTGACAGACGGAGGATCACCATGTAAACTGCCCTTCCTCAAATATTTTTTTTAATAATTTCAATTAGTTATAGGCGCTGCGTATGGTCGTCACACGATTTGCCCCCTCCCCGACGGGCTTTTTACATATTGGTGGTGCGCGTACGGCTTTGTTCAATTGGCTTTATGCCCGTCACTGCGGCGGCCAATTTTTGCTTCGTATCGAAGATACGGATCGTCAGCGCTCTACAGATGAAGCAGTCGATGCTATTTTTGCCGGAATGAAGTGGCTTGGCCTTGATTGGGACGGCGATGCCATTTCTCAGTTTGATCGTAAAGACCGCCATGTGGAGGTCGCGCACCAGCTGCTGGACAGCGGTAACGCCTATCGTTGTTATTGCACCCCCGAAGAACTTACGGAGATGCGAGAAGCGGCACTTAAAGAAGGCCGGCCCAGCCTGTACAACGGACGTTGGCGGGACCGTGATCCGAGTGAGGCGCCCGCCGGTGTTGACCCGGTAATACGGCTGAAGGCCCCCAAGGACGGTGAAACCATAATAAATGACCTGATCCAAGGCGACGTGAGTGTCGGGCACGACCAGATCGATGACATGGTCCTGCTTCGGAGCGACGGCACGCCGACTTACATGCTCGCGGTCGTGGTGGACGACCATGATATGGCCATTACCCATGTGATCCGCGGAGATGATCATCTGACCAATACATTCCGGCAGATTCAAATTTATAAAGCGATGGATTGGGATATACCGGAAATGGCGCACATGCCTTTGCTACATGGAGATGACGGTAAGAAACTTTCCAAACGACATGGCGCCTTGGGTGTCGAAGCCTACCGGGACATGGGTTTTCTGCCTGAGGCCGTGAACAATTATCTGCTGCGCCTGGGCTGGTCTCATGGCGATGATGAAATCATCTCCCGGGATCAGGCAATAGAGTGGTTTGACGTCGCAGATGTCGGACGCGGCGCGGCACGGTTTGACTTGGATAAATTGACCAATCTGAACGGTCATTACATCAGAGAATGTGACAATGTGCGGTTGACGGAACTGGTATTAGGACATCTACGGGCTGATCCTGAGGTTGCACTCTCGGACGAAGCCGAACCGCGGCTTTTAAACGGAATGACGGAATTAAAAGATAGAGCGAAGAATATTCTAGAACTATCTGATAATGCTAAGATATATGCGATTGAACGCCCCCTTCCTTTTGATCAAAAAGCATTAAAATTGCTTGACGAGATGGGCCTTGGCGTGGTCGAAATGATGCGCTCCAAATTGGCGAATTTGCCAGACTGGACAAAAGAGACTGTCGAACAGGCTGCAAGAAGCGCCGCGACGGAAAGGGACCTGGGTTTCGGCAAAATCGCACAGCCACTTAGAGCGGCATTGTGCGGTACGACAGTCTCACCTGGCATCTTTGACGTGTTGTATGTCTTGGGCCGAGACGAATCTCTTGCCCGGCTACAAGATGCGCTGGAAATGGATCGTCGAAGCGAATAGTTTACGGCGCGAGACGGAAATACCCACGAGGGGAAAGGGAAAAAAGATGAACGATAAATCCGGCAAGAACGATTACACATTTACCCTGACAAACAACCAGACCGGCGACGCCTTTGAATTGCCGGTATTGCACGCCGCCGTTGGCCCCAACGTCATCGACGTCCGAAAGTTGTATGCCGATACAGACCATTTCACCTACGATCCTGGTTATACCTCCACTGGCTCCTGTGAATCCAGAATCACCTATATCGATGGCGATGAGGGGGTGTTGCTGTATCGCGGTTATCCGATCGCGGACTTAGCCGAATATTCTGATTATCCCGAAGTTTGCTATCTCTTGCTGTATGGAGAGCTTCCCAATCAGCAGGAAAGCGAAAAATTCAAGCACGACATCACCTATCATACGATGCTGCACGAACAAATTAATACGTTCTATCGCGGTTTCCGGCGGGACTCACACCCGATGGCTATCATGTGCGGTGTTGTTGGCGCCCTTTCCGCTTTCTATCACGATAGTCTGGATATCAACGACCCGCAGCACCGAATGGTCGCTTCATTTCGAATGATCGCTAAAATCCCGACGATTGCAGCGATGGCCTACAAATATTCTATCGGCCAGCCGTTTATCTCGCCTCGCAATGATCTCAGCTACGCCGAAAACTTCCTGCACATGATGTTCGCGACGCCGGCAGAGGACTATGTGGTCAGCGACACCCTCGCCAAGGCCATGGACCGTATCCTCATTCTGCACGCAGACCATGAACAAAACGCCTCGACCTCCACTGTGCGTCTGGCGGGATCTTCTGGCGCGAACCCGTTTGCCTGTATCGCTGCTGGTATCGCCTCACTCTGGGGACCGGCACACGGCGGTGCGAATGAGGCTGTGTTGAATATGCTCGAGGAAATCGGCGACATGAGCCGTATTCCCGAGTACGTCAAGAAGGCCAAGGACAAGGATGATCCATTCCGCCTGATGGGTTTCGGACACCGGGTCTACAAGAATTTCGATCCTCGGGCCAAAGTCATGCAGCAGACCTGCCACGAGGTGTTGGAGGAACTCGGAATCACAGACGAGCCGCTTCTCGACCTGGCGATGGAGCTGGAGAGGATCGCTTTGGAGGACGAATACTTCGTAGAGAAGAAGCTTTATCCCAATGTCGATTTCTATTCTGGCATTATTTTCAAAGCCTTAGGCATCCCAACGTCCATGTTTACGGTGCTCTTCGCCGTCGCTCGAACGGTCGGCTGGATCGCCCAATGGAACGAAATGGTCGAAGATCCGAGCCAGCGCATCGGTCGACCCCGTCAGCTCTATTTAGGCCCGACGGAACGTCCGTTCGTTCAATTGAAAGACCGGAAATAATTCTCCGATTCGAAACGCAAAAAAGGCGGGGTTAACCCCGCCTTTTTTGTTTCCGATGAGCGCAGAGTTAGTCCCGCTGCACTAACTCGATCTTGTAACCGTCTGGATCTTCGATAAACGCAATCACCCGGGTTCCGCCCTTCATCGGGCCAGCCGGTCGTGGAACAGAAACCCCTTCTTTCTCCAGTTGTTCACACACGGCATAGGCATCCGGTACGGCAATCGCCAAGTGACCGAAGGCGTTGCCATGATCGTATGGCTCTTCCTGATCCCAGTTATGGGTCAATTCGACCACGGCCTCTGATTCCTCATCTCCATATCCAATAAAGCAGAGGGTGAACCGGCCGCCCTCAAAATCATTGCGGCGGAGGACCTTCATGCCCAGGTGCCGGGTGTAGAAATCGACCGACTTGTCCATATCCATCACCCGGATCATAGTGTGCAAAAGCCGGAATTTATCTTTCATGTCGTTCATATCATTCCCCTATTTTGAACTGTTGGCGTCTGTTGGGCGCAGTTTCCCATGTTGCTTTAAAACGTCAAGCACGGCGTCCGCCGCCAGTTCGTTGGAAGTTCGGCCCTCAGGCGTCAACATCGAGAGCGCCTCGGTAAACGCTTCTTTCTGGATCGCACGACAAGCCTCGTCATACAGAAGTCGCTCCACATCGGGGGCTATTCTTGAGGGCTTGCAACTCTCCAGCAAATGTTCAGGCGCTACTTCCCTATCCAACAGAATGTTTATCAAGTTCACCCACTTTAACTTCACCAGCCGGCGCGCAAGAAAGTCGGTGATGATGTTCATTTTATAGATGACGACGAAAGGCAAGCCTGCATTCGCCAATTCCAATGCGACTGTACCAGATGCGGCCAAGGCTGCATCACTCTCGGCAAACGCATGGCGTTTGGACAACTCGCCGGTGACAATATGGGGAGGCGCAGCCCAATCTCGAGTTTCAACATCCACGAACGCGCGAAAGGCGCTCAATGTTGGAATAACGGTCCGAACTTTGGTTCCACCCGACGCCAATTGGGCCAAAGTTTCCCTGATGATCGGCAGATGCCTGGAAATTTCACCTTTCCGGCTACCAGGCAGAACACACAAGAGCCTTTCGTCTCTTTGAAGTCCCATCTCCCGCCTCAATTCACCGTTGTCTTCTGCGATCGACTCCTCTGCAGCGGGATGGCCCACAAAGTAACTTTTCAGCCCTTCCCGCTCAAAATAAGGGGGCTCAAAGGGCAAGAGAGTGAGGAGCCCATCCAAAAATTCAGCTATCTTCTTGGCCCGGCCTGGTTTCCAGGCCCAAACGGACGGCGCAACATAATGAACGATCGGAAAGGGGCCTGATTTCAATTGCCGGCTAACGCGGAAGCAAAAGCCCGGCGAGTCAATGGTCACGACTATGTCGGGTTTTCGCGCCCGGATGTCTTCCACCGTCTCGCGGATGCGTCGGCGCAGACGCGGAATATGAGGCAACACCTCAGCCAATCCCATCAGAGATAGTTCTGTAATCGGAAACAATGATTGCAAGCCTTGCGCCTGCATAAGTTCGCCGCCAAGGCCGGCAAACGAAACATTCTGTCCGGTTAACGCGGTTAACGATTGCATGAGGCCCGCGCCGAGTTTATCGCCCGAAGCTTCGCCAGCGATTAGATAAATATGGAGAGGCTTGTCTGCCTGATCAGATGTCATCCACATCTGCTCCGAGAATAAACAAACCGGCCGCATCCGCTTGTTTCACGGCGGCGTCGCGATCCACCATGAGGGTTTTTCCCGCCTCGACCACAATTCCCGCAAATCCCTTTTCTGCCGCTATTTTCACGGTCTTCTCACCAACCGTCGGCATATCCAAACGGCGGTCCTGTTGCGGCTTGCACATTTTGACCAAAATCGGTTTTGACCGGGAACTATATGAAACCTCCGACAAGAGCGCGTTGGTGCCCTGCTTCCCCTCCTCGGCGATCACCTTGCCATCGGCAACGACCACCGCTTGACCCAAGTCTTTTGATCCAAGTTTTTTTGCGGCCTGAATCCCAAGCTCGATATCCGTGGCGCGGTCTGCCTCTGGTTCAATACTGCCAATACCCCCGGCTGGTGCGAGCAACTCCGGCAAGACCTCGTGGATCCCAATAACTTTGAATCCGCTACGTTCTATCTCTTCAGCGATGGCCTTTAACAGTTGATCGTCCCCACGAAATGCGCGCCAGCCGACACGGCACAAAAATTTAATGCCGCCCCAGTCGGGCAGGACGGTGAGCATAGATGGCCTCTTGACCGCGCCGACAACCACTAATTCTTTCGCTCCCGCTTGTTTTAGGGCGGATAGAATTTGGCCAGCGGCGCCGGGACGAATGGCCACGACATTGTCTTGCGCCATCAACCTCTGTTCCACATGACCTTTCAGCGCAACGGCAAAAACCTCGCGCCCGGTCTCGCGGCAGTGATCGAGCAGACGTTGCGGCAGGGGGCCGCCGCCGGCAATGATCCCGAGTTTAGGCAGCATCCTCAAGTATGGGCTGACAAATTGCGCGGTTGGAGTCGATTTCCATAAAGGAAATGATCTCACGGACGGGTTCCACATTGGGGAACAGTTCCGCCACGTCGGCGATCCTTTCCGATTGAGTACCCTCCTGGGCAAAGATCAAACGGTAAGCCCGGCGCAAATCATGGATGGTATCCCGGGAAAATCCGCGGCGTTTGAGCCCGACCAGATTTAGCCCCGACAAATGGGCCCGGTTGCCCACCACTGAACCGTAGGGAATGACGTCGTTCTCGACGCCGGACATGCCGCCAACCATAGCGTGACGTCCGATACGGACGAACTGGTGAACTGCCGAAAGCCCGCCTATAATAGCCCAATCTCCAATTTCAACATGCCCGCCGAGAGTCGCATTGTTGACCAAAATAACGTTGTTCCCAATCTGACAATCATGCGCCACATGGGCCGCCATCATGAACAGACAGCCGTCGCCGACAGTGGTCAGCATGCCACCGCCTTCTGTGCCGGGATTCATGGTCACATGCTCCCGGATCACATTGTTCTTGCCGATGACCAGCCGGGATTGTTCCCCGTGATACTTTAGGTCCTGTGGCTCGTGGCCAATCGATGCAAACGGAAAAATGCGGGTTCCTTCGCCAATCGTTGTAATCCCGTCCACCACAACATGAGAAACAAGCTGAACATTGCCCTCGACAGTGACGTGCTGACCGACGCAACAAAAGGGACCGATGGAGACATCCTTCCCGATTACTGCACCGGGATGGACGTCTGCTGAGGGGTGAATATTACTCATTATCGACGATCATCGCTGTGTAGGTTGCTTCCGCGACCACGGCATCTTCGACCTTGGCCACGCCTTCGAACTTCCAAACTTTGCCTCGGGATTGTTTTGGCGTGACATGAATCATTAATGTGTCACCCGGTACGACGGGCTTGCGAAACCGGGCGTTCTCGATGGACATGAAGTAAACCAAATTGTTCTCCGGCGCATCTTCCAGGGAATGGACCACAAGTATCGCCGCTGTCTGGGCCATAGCTTCGATGATTAACACCCCAGGCATAATGGGCTTGGCCGGGAAGTGTCCCGGGAAAAAAGGCTCGTTTATTGTGACGTTTTTAAGGCCGATTGCACTCTCGCCCGGCACCAGATCAACCACCCGGTCCAACATCAAAAATGGATAGCGGTGGGGGAGCATCGACATGATTTGCTCGACGTCGATAACAATCTCTGAACTCGTTGGTGTTTCCTTATCCATCTAAACCCTTATTCCTTCTTCGCCGCCAATTTGTTTAATGCCGCCATACTACGCCAAAACTGGCGGGCATTGATGGCTGGATACCCCGCCACGGTCTCTCCAGCCGGGATATCCTTTGACACACCCGCCTGGGCCGCCACACGCGCACCATGACCGACGGCCACATGGCCCGATATTCCCGCCTGTCCCCCCATCATAACAAAGTCACCAACCGTGGAACTTCCTGCGATGCCGACCTGCCCGGTTATGAAGCAACCTTGTCCAATTTTAACGTTGTGCGCGATATGAACGAGATTGTCTAGTTTAGTCCCATCACCGATTTCCGTGTCGCCCAACGCCCCGCGATCTATACAGGAATTTGCCCCGATTTCCACATGCTCGCCAATAACCACCCGGCCTAATTGAGGCACCTTTACATGACCGTCCGCGCTAGGTGCGAAACCGTAGCCATCCTGGCCGATTCGAACACCCGGATGAATGATGGCGTTCGCGCCAAGGACACAATATTGCAGCGTGACATTAGAGCATATCCTGGAATCAGCCCCGACGATCACTGATTCTTCAAGAACAGAGTTGTCACCAATATAAGAATTGTCGCCAATTTCAACGTTGTCTTTAATAACGACACCGGGCCGGACAGTAACATTCTTGCCGACTTTTGCGTCTTTCGAGACAGTTGCGGTTGCAGCAACCTTTCCATCAGCATCTGACGCTGAAAAAGGATAAAATTTTTGGGCTATTAAGGCGTAGGCTCGATAGGGATCCTTGGCAATCAGCAATGCTGCTCCGCCGGGCGCTCTGTCAACTAAGTCTGGTGCGACAACGATAGCGCCTGCATTGGTTTCCTCGAATTGAGAAACGTACTTTCGGTTATCAATGAAACTAACGTGATCAGATGTGGCTATATCAAGGGGCGCAATATCTGAATACGTTTTTCCGTTCTCTTGCGGGCCGCCTACTTCGGCGTCACAAAATGACGCAAGTTGAAGGATATCGAAGGGCCCCGAAACGGAATAAAAGCGGGGATCCGCCATAATTACTTACCGATATTGGATAGATCGTCAGGCAGTTTGAAACTGGCTTTGTTCTTATTAATGACCTCAATGACCAAATTGGTCAGATCAAGCCGATCATCGCGCAGAAGAACGGCACGCCGGTCAAAAATGAGGGTAAATTTGTGCTGCTTGGAGATTTCCAATAGAGCCTTACCCTTCTCTTTTTCCAATTCCCGATCCGCCAGCGCCCTTAACTTCAAGAGATCTTGTGTCAATTGTTGTGATCGACGCCGGCCATCGACGACTTTTCGCCGGTAATCCGCCGTAGCCTTTTGAAAGGCTTCGGGCGCCAGGATATGCTTTTTCTGCTGCAGGTCTTCACCTTCTTTGCGAAGCTTATCCTCCATGGTGCTTATTTCCTGGCGAAACGCTTTGCGCCGGGCGCTAATTTGTTTGGCCATGTCGATGCTCATAAGGGCTTTGCGCGTGATTTCATCTAAATCCACGATCCCAAACTTGATCGCCTGTGGTTGTTCCTGGGCCTGAACCGACTGGTTCATTAAACACAGTGAGAGCGCTAAACCAAAAACGAGCAGCAATGGACCTTTTATTTTCAACATACCTTAGAACCTTGTTCCAAAATTCACGCGGATCGTCTCGGTTTCGTCGAGACTCTCCTTCAGGACCGGAAAACCAAAATCAATGTTGATAGGTCCAAATGGTGAATTCCAACCTACGCCTGCACCAACAGACGCCCGAATGCTTGCTTCATCAAAGACATTAGCGTCTGACGGATTGACAGTACCCAGACTACCAAAGTCCGAGAAAATGCGCCCGGAAACTCCCAACTCCTCCGGAAGACCCAGCGGCATTTTAAGCTGAAGAGAACCACTATACATCCATTCACCCCCCAACGCATCTTTGCTGAGTTTGTCACGAGGGCCAATACCGGAAGGTGCAAAGCCACGCAATGAATCGCCGCCCACGAAGAATCGATCGGGGATTTCTACGTCCTCGCCTAGACCCAAAATGTGCCCGGCTTTACCAGAGAGAGAAAGAATCCATTCTTTCGCCAAGGGATAATACTGTGCTGCGCCCAACTCATTGCGGAAGAACCTTGCGTTCCCGCCAAGTCCGGCGACCTCATTGGTTAATCTAGTGATAAATCCCTTTGTGGGATTCACTCGGCTGTCCCTCTTGTCAAGCGTTAGCGTATGGCCCACCAGGGATACGTACCTTTCGCCCTCCTGCGCTTTGATCAACGTGGCCGCATTCGAGGACACATCCTCGATCTCAGAATAGTTCAGCCGGTACTTCCACGACTGACGCAAAAACTCGGCGAGTGGATAGCCGGCCCGCAAACCAAAACCGGTTTCTCTGGAATTATATGAACTCGTATCCTGAAGGTTGCGCCGGAGGTGAAAAACATCAAATCCAGCGGCGATGTCGCGATCCAAAAAGTACGGTTCGGTGAACGACAAATTGATGGTGCTTCTTTCCGCCGCAATGGTCGTGGCCAGGGAAAGACGCTGGCCTTTGCCGAGAAGATTTCGCTCCGCTACGCTGATATCGAAAAGTGGACCGGCGTCCGTCGAATAGCCCACACCGAAATTTAAGGAGCCGGTAGATTTTTCCTGAACATCGACCTTGATGATCGCCTTGTCCGGAGAACTCCCCTGCTCCCGATCAACATTAACGCGTTCGAAAAAGTTCAAGTCTTGGATGCGTTGACGGGAACGCCGTAATTTACTCGCATTAAACGCATCACCTTCTACCAACTTAAATTCGCGCCGGATAACCTTATCGACCGTTCGAACATTCCCAGAGATATCAATGCGTTCGACGAAAACACGCGGGCCTTCCCGAACTTCAAAGGCAATGGCGATTTCCTGGGTTTCCTTGTTGCGGTTAACCCTTGGCCGCACATCCACAAAGGCAAACCCTCTGTTGCCTACAGCATCGATCAACTTTTCGATCGTTTCATCGACGAGAGTATTGTCGTACCAGTCGCCCTTTTTCATCGCCAGGACGTCGGACAACGCAGCCCCATCCAATCCTTTGATTCCACTGATCAGCGTAATGTCGCCAAACTTGTACCGCTTACCTTCGTCCACACTAAAAGTGATGAAAAAAGCCTGACGATCCGGCGTCAATTCGGCAACAGCGGAATCGACCCGAAAATCGGCATATCCCTCGGCCAAATAGAAGCGCCGCAATAGCTCCCGATCAAAGGTGAGCCGATCAGGATCGTAAGTATCAACTTCCGAGAAAAACCGGTACCATATGGCCTCTTTGGTGCGGATCACCGAGCGCAAATCCCCATCGTCGAATTCTCGATTTCCCACGAAACGGATGGTGCGAACCTTGGTCAAAGGACCCTCGTCTATTTCAAAGACAATGTCGGCGCGATTTTGCGGAAGTTGGATCACCTTGGGTTCAATCGTAGCGCCGAAGCGGCCATTCACCCGGTACACATCCAACAATCGTTTCACGTCGTTCTGAACTTTAGTACGGGTAAAAACAACACGTGGACGCAAGGTGACTTCCGGGCGCAACAAATCATCTTCGATCCGAAGATTACCTTCGAATGCAATCCGGTTGATTACCGGGTTCTCAACAACTTTAACGATCAAGGCATCAGCTTGTTTCTGAAGCACAACGTCGGCAAACAGCCCTGTCGCAAAAAGGCTTTTTAAGGACTGGTCAATCCGACGGTTATTGAACCTGTCACCTTCCTGTACCAGCAAGTAGGATCGGATAGTCCCGGTTTCGATCCGTTGATTGCCTTCGATGACGATCTCTCGAACCGTTTCCTGAAATTGCGCGCGAACAGCATCCGCCGCAAAAAACGGCAAAAAAAGAAGAATTAAGATCGCCAAGTACCGTGTCCAGCCCAACGGATACTCCCCCTGAAAATTCAATAACTTACATAACCATTATATGGTCAATAATTTTGTCTTTATAAAACACTATGTCGTTCCAAGTCACGAAGACAAATAGAGCGACAATTAACGCAAATCCTACCCGGAATCCGTATTCCTGAGCGACAGGACCGAGTGGCCGCCCACGTATAGCTTCAATTGTATAGAATGCCAGATGTCCTCCGTCCAACAGCGGTATCGGAAAGAGGTTAATCAATCCTAAATTTATGGACAGGATCGCCAAAAAGCTGATGAAGGCGGCGACTCCGTTTTCGGCCACTTCTCCGGATATAGCGGCAATCCTGAGAATTCCACCCAACTGTTTAGCCGATTGTTCGCCGGTGAAAATATTTCCAATAAACCCGATGATGCGCGCTGTCATTGTATACGTGCGATCAACGCCCATCCAGGTCGCCGTAAGAGGATCTTGCCGCTCGTAAACCAGCTCACCCGGATCAACCATCACGCCAATGAGGCCCACCTTGATGGTTTCACCGTTTGCATTCTCGATTTCACTTGGCTTGGGCGTCAGTGTCAGACTTATTTCCTTATCACCCCGCACCAATACCGTTTCCAGTGGCCTGTCTGCGCTTTCGCGAACCACGCGTTGTAAGTCACTGAAATACGTTATTTTTTCGGCGCCTAACCGAACAATCCGGTCACCTTTTTCCAGCTTAGCCTCTGCGGCGGCACTGCCCGGCTGGACGGCGCCAACAACGGCCAGCGGTTTATCCTCAATCGGCTGAGCAACCCCGATAGTCATAAATAGAACGGCAAACGCAACGGCGGCAAAAATGAAATTGATGGCCGGGCCGGCAAAAACGATGGCCGCACGTTGGCTCAGCCGTTTGTGATAGAAGGAAACTTCCTTTTCTTCATCTGTCAGCGGTCGTTCTTCTTCGTCGTTCTCCGCGCCTTCGACGGGCACTGTCTCGCCCTCGCCGAACATTTTGACGTAGCCGCCCAACGGAATAGCGGCAATCTTCCACCGAGTACCGTTTTTATCAGTCCATCCTTTGAGCTCTTTCCCAAACCCGATGGAGAATACTTCCACACGAACGCCGCAGCGGCGGGCAACATAATAGTGCCCCCATTCGTGCACAAAAACGAGGACCGACAACGCGACCAGAAATGGGATACCGATCTCCCAAAGGAAGCTCAGCTTGTCAGAAATAAAAAGGGCAATATCCATTATTCAACAGGGTGTATTTTCGTTCGTTATTGTTCGACTACTAAATTAGTCGATTAGTTCTGGAATACCAGGGTTTCCGCACATTTACGCGCTTCTTTATCGATCACACCCACGTCAGCAATGTTATCAGGGGCGCCCAGGTTCAGTTGGCTTAGGACCCCTTCCACCACTTTAGTGATCTCCAGGAACCCAATCCTTCGATCCAGAAAACAGCGAACAGCGACTTCGTTCGCTGCGTTCAACACAATCGGCGCGGCGCCACCGGCCACCAGGCAATCCCGGGCAATCCGCAGCGCTGGAAATCGTTTAATATCAGGCGGTTCAAACGTCAATTGAGAAATTTTCTCGAGTTCCAATTTTGGCGCAGGAGTATCCATTCTGCCCGGCCAGGCAAGCGCATAGGCGATCGGGGTCCGCATGTCTGGTGATCCTAATTGAGCCAAAACCGACCCGTCTCGATAGCTGACCATGCTGTGAATGACCGATTGCGGGTGCACCAGAATATCGATCTGCGGTTCGGTAACCGGGAACAAATAGTAGGCTTCGATCAGTTCAAGGCCCTTATTCATCATGGTCGCCGAATCAACGGAAATCTTCGCCCCCATGTCCCAATTGGGGTGCGCGACGGCTTCTTTTGGTGTCACGTCGGCCATCTTATCAATCGGTGTTTCACGAAACGGCCCGCCCGAGGCTGTCAGAATCAATTTTTCGACCGTTTCCGGACGGTCGAAGTCGAAAACTTGGTAGATTGCGTTGTGTTCAGAATCCACCGGCAACATGGTAGCTCCGGATTGCTGGACTTGGTCCAACATCAAATTTCCGGCACAAACCAGGCACTCCTTGTTGGCCAGGGCGACGGTCGCACCCCGCATGATGCCGGCAAGGGTTGGCGCTAAGCCGGCGATACCCACGATCCCCGCCATCAGTAAATCAGACTGCATGGCCGCCGCCGCAACCAGAGCGTCTTGCCCTGCCGCGATCTCGATATCGGAGCCGGACAGATGTTCCTTGAGCTCTTTGTAGGCGCCGCCATCCGCGACCACGGCCAATTTGGGTTGGAATATTTTTGCCTGCTCCGCCAGCAGCTCGGCGTTTTTGTTAGCGGTCAGGGCGACAACCGAAAACTGGTCTGGTTCGTGCGCCACCAGGTCCAGGGTATTGCGGCCGATTGAGCCCGTCGATCCCAGAACCGAGATAGATTTGGGTTTCGTATGGTGTCCAGTGATGGATTTCGGCGAGGTCATTTCCATGGGAATGCATCTCCATGGAATAATGCCGCACCAGCCCAAACGCACGGTGCGACCAGCAAGATCCCATCGATCCGATCAAGAATGCCGCCATGGCCTGGAATAATATTTCCGGAATCCTTCACGTCGAACTTTCGTTTAAAGTAAGACTCAAACAAATCGCCGATCTGCGCCACAATACCGACGGTCAAACCGGCGATAGCCGGCAACAGTATACCGTGGCCGTATACTAACGTCTTGGAAAATAACACTGAAACCACGACCGCTGCCAAAAAACCGCCCAAGGCGCCGGCCCAGGTTTTACCAGGGCTGATTTTGGGCGCCAGTTTCGGCCCCCCGATCAACCGGCCAAAGACGTATCCGCCAATGTCGGCCGCCCAAACCACCAGAAACAGCCATAAGATGAGATCGCGGCCAATATCCGGCAACGTTCGCAATGCCGCCAGTGAGATGCAGGCGAGAAGGATATAGATCAATCCCAAGCCGACCCAGGACCAATTTCGAGACTTCCCAGACGAGGCCACGCCCCACCACTCGTAAACGGCAATAAGGCCACCAGCGATAACCACAATCTCAAAATAAGGTGCGCCGAACCATACAGCCGCCAAAAATGGTGGCGCGAGAACGGCAATGGATATCAATCTAAGAAACATAAATAGGACCGGACTAGGCGCTGGTGGCGCCGAACCTCCGCTCACGATGCGAAAATGTTCCAAGCGCATCTAGAAAATATTGCTCGGAAAAATCAGGCCAATTGCAATCCAGAAATACGAACTCTGCGTACGCCAACTGCCATAGCAGGAAATTGCTGATGCGTTGTTCACCCGAGGTTCGGATCAGCAGGTCCGGATCAGGAATATCTGCGGTCTCCAGGAATTCTTCAAAAAGCGTTTCGGTCACGTTTTCGGGCTGCAGGTCACCCGACTTTGCTTTTTCCGCAATTGATCGGGCGGCATTGGCGATCTCTGCCCGCCCGCCATAACTCAGTGCAATGATCAGGTCCAGGGTCGTGTTCTCCGCCGTATAGGCTTCACTTTCTTCGATTAACTGGACGATGTCAGAACTGAGATCGGCACGATTTCCGATCACTCGAAGCCTGACACCGTTTTTATGCAGATCCGCAATCTCACTTCGCAGATAACCGCGAAGCAAGCCCATCAAGTCCTCAACCTCCTGCTTCGGCCGGCTCCAATTTTCTGAGGAAAAACTGTAGAGCGTCAGGTAACGAACGCCATACTTTACCGAACATTCGATGGCCGTTCGGACGGATTCCGCTCCCCGCCGATGCCCTTCGATACGAGGAAGACCACGCGCACGGGCCCACCTGCCATTGCCGTCCATAATGATGGCGATATGACGCGGAATCTTAAGCTCTGAATTCCCGGTATTGGGCGCGACCTTCATCACTTAAACCTGCAGAATTTCCTGCTCTTTCTTCTCTAAAGCCTCATCCATTTTCTTCACAAATTCATCTGTGAGTTCCTGGATTTCGCTATCATAATCATGGTGCTCATCTTGAGAAATATCCCCGTCTTTCTCGGCTTTTTTGAGCTCATCCATGGCGTGGCGACGCACGTTACGCACAGCAACCTTGGCTTCCTCCGTGTACCGGCCGGCGACCTTGGTCAGCTCGACACGGCGTTCTTCGCTCAGCGGTGGAATGGGCACCCGGACCAATTGACCATCCGACGCCGGGTTTAAGCCTAGGTCTGAATCACGAATGGCTTTTTCGACCGCGGAGACAAGTCCCTTGTCCCACACTTGCACCGTCAGCAGCCTTGGTTCCGGCACGCCTACGGTTCCAACCTGGTTCATCGGCATTTCTTGTCCATAGGCCTCAACCGTAATAGGATCAAGCAGACTGGTGGCGGCCCTACCGGTCCGAAGACCTCCAAATTCTTTTTGCAGCACTTCCAGAGCGCCTTCCATACGGCGCTCCACGTCGGATTTCATCTCTTGGATGTCCATATATTATTCCTCCCGGTCTCTGATGGTCGTCGACAGACCTTTCCCAAGGGTAACATTGGCAAAACCGCCTTCCGCAGTTAGTGAAAAGACCACAATCGGAATTCGGTTCTCCCGGGCCAGGGATATGGCTGAAGCATCCATCACTTTTAGATCGTTGGTCAATACTTCCCTGTACGTAAGCTCGTCATACCGTTCAGCATCGGGGTTCTTTTTGGGATCATCGCTATAGACCCCATCCACCTGCGTACCCTTGAACAGGGCGTCACAGTTCATCTCAGCCGCCCGCAACGCTGCAGCCGTATCCGTGGTGAAAAACGGATTTCCGGTGCCTGCAGCGAAAATCACCACCCGGCCCTTTTCCATATGCCGGATCGCCCGCCGGCGAATGTAGGGTTCGCATACGGTCGTCATAGGGATAGCAGAAAGCACACGCGTATGAACGCCGTTGCGTTCCAGGATGGACTGTAAACCCAGGGCATTAATAACCGTCGCCAACATTCCCATGTGATCGGCCGAGGTCCGGTCCAGGCCCGCCGTTACACCGGCCACGCCTCTAAAAATATTGCCCCCCCCTACGACCAGACAAACCTCGACGCCCATTTCCCGGACGGTTTTAATCTCGTTGCCGATCCGCTCCATCGTCGGGAGATCAAGACCGAAATCCTGTTCACCCATCAGGCCTTCACCCGACAGTTTGAGAAGGACGCGCTTATAGATCGGCTGGTCTGACATGCTTAATCCGTAAGTTTTTGTTTAGGGCTCGCCACGAAGAGGAATAAGAGGTCTCCGCCTCCGGTTCAAGATCATACAGCATTCGCCAACCCCGTCCGGTTCTATTCAGACACAAAAAAAGGGAAACAATGTTTCCCTTTTTTCTAATTATATTTCAGCAACTTATCCGCCTACGGCAGCAGCCACTTCCGCAGCAAAGTCGCTCTCTTCTTTCTCGACCCCTTCGCCGAGGGCGAATCTGACAAATCCTTTGACCTCTATCGGCACACCGACGTCTTTGGCCGCTGCCTCGACAGCCTTGGAGACTTTGGATTCCCCATCGATCACATAGGTCTGATCCATCAGACAGATTTCTTCAAAATACTTCCGAAGCCGGCCTTCGACCATTTTCTCGATAATCTCTTCTGGCTTGCCTGAATCCCGGGCTTGTTCGGACAGGATATTCCGTTCCCGTTCAAGCTCGGCAGGATCGACGTCATCCCGGGACAACGCCTGTGGATTGGCGGCCGCCACGTGCATGGCAAGCTGTTTACCAAAGGCTTCCAATTGCGCCGCGTCACCAGTGGACTCCAGCGCCACCAGGACACCGATCTTACCCAGACCCGGTTTCAATGCATTGTGGACATAGGTCGCCACCACGCCACTGCCGACTTCCAGAACCGCACTTCGGCGCAAATCCATATTTTCACCGATGGTGGCGATCTTGTTGGTCAGAGTCTCGGCGACGCTGTCCGAGCCGCCGGTGTAGGTTGCTTCTTTCAAAGCGTCGACAGTGCCATCGCTGTCCAAGGCGATTGAGGTAACGTTTTCAACAAACTCCTGGAACTCATCATTGCGGGCGACAAAGTCGGTCTCCGCATTGATTTCAACGACAGCGCCTTTGACGCCATTGGCAGCTACGCCAACCAAGCCTTCGGAGGCCGCCCGGCCAGCCTTTTTCGCGGCCGCCGCCAGACCTTGGGTCCGCAGCCAATCAACCGCTGCTTCTAGATCGCCGTCAGTTTCGTTAAGCGCCTTTTTGCAATCCATCATGCCGGCGCCGGATTTTTCACGCAGTTCTTTCACTAATGCAGCCGTAATCTCAGCCATCAGTCTTCCTCATTCATCAGATGTTGTACGGGTGGGGGAGCAATTGCTCCCCCCGATCACTATTCAGCCGCCGGCTTCTCGCCTTCTTCGGCCGGTTTCTCTTCTGCAGCAGGCTCGGCCTCGGCAGCAGGCGCCTCTGACGGGGCAGCAGCCTCTTCCGCCGCCGGCAGATCCTCCACCGGCGCTTCCATGGCCGCACCGATATCACCACCGCTGTGCGCGATTTCTTCCTGAATACCGGACAGAACCGAGCCTGCGATCAGATCACAATAGAGCGTAATGGCGCGCAACGAGTCATCGTTGCCCGGAATCGGATAGTCGATGCCATCGGGGCTGCTGTTAGAGTCGATCACACCAACAACCGGAATGCCCAGCTTGTTGGCTTCGGCGACCGCGATGTCTTCCTTGTTCGTATCGATCACGAACATGATGTCCGGCAGGCCGCCCATTTCCTTGATCCCGCCCAAGGCGCGTTCCAGCTTGTCCCGTTCCCGGGTGAGCTGCAGCAGTTCTTTTTTGGTCAGGCCAACATTCTCTTCCGACAGGGTCTCATCCAGGGTATGCAGCCGGCGGATTGAATTGGAAATGGTGTTCCAGTTGGTCATCATGCCACCGAGCCAACGGTGATTGACGTAATATTGTCCGCACCGTTTTGCCGCTTCAGCAATTGGCGAACTGGCCTGGCGCTTGGTGCCGACCAGGAGCACCCGGCCGCCGCCGGCGACAACTTCGTTCACCGCCTGCATCGCGCGATACAGCATGGGCACGGTCTGTTGCAGATCGATGATATGAACGCCCTGACGAACGCCAAAGATGTATTCTTCCATCTTCGGGTTCCAGCGGCGGGTAACGTGTCCGAAATGAACGCCGGCTTCCAACAGCTGGCGCATGGTAAAGGTTGGCAATGCCATGTTTTTCTTCCTTCTCCGGTTGAACCTCCGCGGACTGTGAGTTCCCTCTGGAACACCGGAGCGATACATCGGCGAATTTGCGCCGCGACCGCGAATCCCGCGTGTGGATTTAAGCGCGCCTATTTAGGCGGATTTACATAGGTTTTCAACCCTTAATCCCTTTTCACGGAGGGCACGTTCCCATACCGGGATATCCTGTCCTGCCGGCACGGTCGGGATTTGACCCGACATATCGGCCGCAAATCCACGGTGGAAGCCGCCATGCATAGCAAGGTGGGTAATGATCAGATAGCGGGGCAACGTTCCCGTGTTACCGCCGATCAACTCGTAATCGATATCTTCGGCCAGCTCTTCATTGGAGAGACCTTCCACATACGTGCGAACCTCTGCATCTGACTCCTTCTTGGCCTCGACGAGGTCGTCTAAATTTTCATGCATAACGGTTTGCAGCTTTTCAAATTCATGTTTTTCCCCGCGCATATGGGCAAGCCAGACCTTATCGATGACCAACAGATGGTTCATGTTGATCAGCATGTTGTTCATCAGCGAGGGGCGTTGCTTGGTTACCTCCTCCGCCGGCAGCTCCTTCAGCTTGGCCAAATATTCATCATTGGCCCAAGCGTTGTAGTCCAGCAACTGCAATAAGAACCGTTTATCAACCATTGTATTCTCCCGTATGTGGCTCCGTTTTTATAACGGGTTCCCCCGCCTCTCTCCAGCGAACGGTTGACACGAGGACCATATTCCTTTTATTAAACCATATGGTTAAATATAATGAACAATCCCTTGATGAGGTATTCTCTGCACTCGGCGATCCGACCCGGCGCGCGATTATGGCGCAATTGTCGTCCGGCGATCTCAGCGTCTCTGAAATCGCCGCACCGCATGAAATGTCCCTACCCGCCGTCAGCAAACATCTCAACGTATTGGAAAATGCCGGGTTGATCCGGCGGCTCAAACAAGGCCGGGTGATCTCCTGCAAGTTGACGCCGGAACCGTTGCAGAACGCCAGCGCCTGGTTCGAAGACTACAAAGCGTTCTGGGAGGAACGGCTGAATTCCCTTTCCGACTATCTCGACACCTTAAAAGAATAGGAGCATGTGATGGGCAAGTTTCATGATCAATCCTTCCCCAATGAGACCGCTGAGTACCGGTCCGCACGGGACGCGTTATTGGCCGAGGAGATGGAGCTCCGCAGCCAGGTGGAGAAAGTCGCGGCACTCCGCCGGGCCTTGCCGTTGGGCGGCAGGGTTGATGAAGACTACGAATTCAAGGGAGTGGATGGTAAGTCGGTCCGAATGTCTGAATTGTTCACGGATGCGAGTTCGGGACTGCTGGTCTATAGCTTTATGTACAAGACCGGCGGGAATGCCTGCCCGGCGTGTACGTCATTGCTGGACTTCCTTGATGGGGGCGCACCGCATATCAAATCAAAACTGAATTTCGCTGTTGTCGCCAAGGCAGATGCCGGGCAATTGAAGAACTGGGCCGACTCCCGAGGCTGGAGCAATCTCCCCCTGCTCTCTTCCGCTGGCACCACATACAATCTCGATTACAAGGCTGAAGACGGGGATGAAAACCAATGGCCGTTAATCAACGTTTTCAAGAAAACCAACGACGGCATCTTTCACACCTGGGCGTCGGAGCTGTTCTATGCCAACAGCGAAGACGGACAGCATCCTCGGCACGCTGATCAGATTTGGCCACTATGGAACGTCTTTGATCTCAGCCCCGAGGGCCGGCCGCAAGATTGGTTCCCGGCCTATAGCTATGATTAGTTTTTTCTTCTACTACTCATCCCTGCACCCATTTTAAAAACTCACCAGAATTGCGTCATCCCCGACTCGCGAAGCGATTGTCGGGGAACCATACCGACCCACGTCCATGGACCCCCGAGACTTGGCCCCAATTAACATTGGTCCCAACTCGGGGGCGACGCAATGAGGGTAGATTGAGGGTGAGTTGCGCCGTCCCTCGTGTCCCTGGGTGGGCAGAAAACACCCTGGAAGACTATATCTCCCGTACCTCAAGGATGCCGGGGACGGCTTTGACCGCCTGGGCGAGGACGGCGGAAACGTTGTATTTGTCCGGCAGCCGCACTTCGATTTCCGTGTCGTCGTTGATTTGAGAGATCAAGGTGACCTCGCCTTTGCCCTTCCCTTCCCGATCCAGGATTTCCTTCAACGGGTTGAGGGAGGCAGGCGCATCAATGAATATCTTAAGCCCGGCGCTAGTGCCCGCCGTCGCCTGATCCAAGGCCTGGACGCCCTGCACCGTGAGGCGCACGCTTTCCCCCTCGAACTGGGCGGCCGCTTTGACATAGAGGGTATTGCCGGCTTCCAGCTTATCCCGATGGGCCGAGAGAACCTCGGAGAAGACGGTCACTTCATAGACGCCAGTCTGATCCGAGAGCTGGACGAAGGCATATTTGTTGCCCTTCTGAGAAGTCCGCTCTTTCCGGCCGATGACCGCACCGGCCAATTTCACCGGACCGGATGTGCCGGACGCCAACAACTCCCCGAAGGTTTTAACCCGTAGCCGCTCCAACCCCTTGGCATAAGAATCCAACGGGTGCGCCGAGAGGTAAAACCCGATGGCGTCGAACTCTTCTTTGAGCCGGTCCATGGGCAGCCAATCGGGTATCTCCGGCAAGGCGATGGAGGAGGTTACGGTTTCTTCCGCACCGAACAGGCCGATTTGATCGGAGTTGCGTTCACTGGCCGCCGCGCCGGCCTGACGAACAATCATCTCCACCCCTTCGAACAATTGCTTACGGTTCATGGACAATGAGTCAAACGCGCCCGCCCGTATCAGATTTTCCAATTGGCGTTTGTTGATGACTTTTGTGTCGCAGCGAAAGGTGAAATCCTCGATGGAGCCATACTTTCCGTTCTCCGCCCGCTCCGCCACGACGCTTTCCATAGCCGCGCCGCCCACATTCTTGATAGCCGCCAGAGCATAACGGACACACAGTTTCTCCTCGCCGTTGACGATCTTCTCGACGGCGAAGACAGATTCGGATTTGTTGATGTCCGGCGGCAACAGATCAATGTTGAGCCGATCCAGCTCTTGCTTAAAGGTATTCAGCTTGTCGGTGTTCTGTAGGTCCAGGGTCATGGATGCCGCCATGAACTCAACCGGATAATTGGCTTTCAAATAGGCCGTCTGATAGGCCACCAGGGCATACGCGGCGGCGTGAGATTTATTGAACCCGTAGCCCGCAAATTTTGCCACTTGATCAAAAATGTCGGACGCTTTCTTTTCCGGCACGCCTCGCTCCACCGAGCCGGCGACGAACTGCTCCCGCTGGGCGTCCATCTCTTCCTTGATCTTCTTACCCATGGCGCGGCGCAACAGATCGGCGCCGCCGAGGGAATAGCCGGCCAATTCCTGCGCAATCTGCATGACCTGTTCCTGGTAGATCATGATGCCATAGGTTTCCGTCAGGATCGGCTCCAGATTGGGATAGAGATAGTCCGGCTCTTCTTCACCATGCTTACGGCGGATATAACTCGGGATATTGTCCATCGGGCCCGGACGATAGAGGGCCACGATAGCGATAATGTCCTCGAAGGAGTCAGGCTTCATGTTGCGGAGGATGTCCCGCATGCCTGAACTTTCCAACTGGAACACGCCGGTCGTATCACCCTTCCCCAGCATTTCGAAGGTTGCCGGATCGTCGAAGGGCAGCTTGTCGATATCGATCTCGATACCCCGATTATTTAAGTGCTCAACCGCCTTGGCGAGAACCGTGAGCGTCTTCAATCCGAGGAAGTCAAACTTCACCAGCCCAGCAGCCTCCGCCCATTTCATGGCGAATTGGGTCACCGGCATGTCGGAGCGCGGATCGCGATAGAGCGGGATCAGCTCGGTCAGGGGGCGGTCGCCAATGACCACACCCGCAGCATGGGTCGAGGCGTGCCGATAGAGACCTTCCAGCTTCATGGCGATCTCGGTCAGGCGCGCGACCAGCGGGTCTTCCTTGATTTCCTGTTGGAGGGCTGGTTCGCCGTCGATGGCTTCTTTCAACGTGACCGGTGCGGCTGGATTGTTGGGGACCAGCTTGCAGATTCGATCCACCTGCGGATAAGGCATTTGCAGAACCCGGCCCACGTCTCGAAGCGCGGCGCGCGGCTGCAGCGTTCCGAAAGTGATGATCTGCGCCACCCGGTCATCGCCGTATTTCCCCTGCACATACCGGATCACCTCGTCCCGGCGGTCCTGGCAGAAGTCGATGTCGAAGTCGGGCATCGATACCCGTTCCGGGTTCAGGAAGCGCTCGAACAGCAAACCAAAACGCAGCGGATCCAAATCGGTGATGGTCAGCGCCCAGGCAACGACGGAGCCCGCGCCGGAGCCACGGCCCGGCCCGACCGGTATCTCCCGCTCCTTCGACCATTGAATAAAGTCGGCAACGATCAGGAAGTAGCCGGGGAAGCCCATTTGTTCGATAACGCCGAGCTCGTATTCAAGCCGCTCCCGGTACGGCTTGGCCACTGCCTCCGGATCATCCGCTCCCTCTGTGATCAGTTCCAGGCGTTTCTCCAGCCCTTCTGCAGCCAGCGCCGCCAGAACTTCCGCGTCGGTTCCGCCGCCATCGCTCTTCGGTGCGGCGGGCAGCAACGGATCACGGCCTTCCGACATAACCGCACAGCGCTGTGCGATCACCAGGGTATTGTCGATGGCTTCCGGCAAATCCGCGAACAGGGCGCGCATTTCCTGGGCGGACTTGAACCGGTGCTCTGGTGTCAGCCGCCGCCGGCCGCTTTGGCTGACATAGGCGCCCTCGGCGATACAGATCAGCGCATCGTGGGCCTCGTACATCTCCGCGCCGACGAAGAAGCATTCGTTGGTGGCGACCAGAGGTAGATCGTACTTGTAGGCCAGATCAATGAGCGGCGCTTCAATCAGTTTCTCCACTTCGAGACCATGGCGCATGATCTCCACGTAAAGCCGCTCCGGAAACGTCTCCTTGAGTTGTGTCAGGAGAGTCTCGGCCGCCTCGGCCTGACCCTCGGCGAGTAGCCGACCAACCCCGCCCAGGGGTCCGCCGCTTAACGCAATCAAGCCCTCGGAACGTTCGGCGATCGTCTCAAACGAGACTTGGTTAACCTCACCATCGGGCGACAAATGAAATCGGCTGACGATGTCCAAAAGATTCTCATAGCCGGCATCATTTTGCGCCAGCAGAACCAGCTGGTCCGGCTGCTGCATGTGTCCATTGCCGTTGCCATTGTTGAGCCGATGCCCGTTTCCGTCACCAACGTGAAAGGGGGTGACGCCGATTTGGCAGCCGACAATGGGCTGAATACCGGCGCCGGCGCAGGCTTTGGAGAATTCCAGCGCGCCGAACAGGTTTCCCGTATCCGTCATCGCGACAGCAGGCATATGCATGCCCTGACACTGGGCGACCAGGTCTTTGACCTTGATCGCGCCTTCCAACAGAGAATAGGCGGTATGGTTTCGAAGATGGATGAAATCGGCGTAAGACATGGGAGAATTGATGCCAGATTCTCCGCCAGCCGTCACCTGTTAATCAGAACAATTTATCCACAATCCCCATTGTCGTCATGCGCGGACCGAGAGGCGAAGCCAAACGTGATCCGCGTACCCACATTTTTGTGATATGGATCCACGGGTCATGGCGACGCCGGCCCGTCGAAGACGGTAATTATGTGGCCACCAACACCCCGTCCTCCAACCGGACAATCCGGTCCATGCGACCGGCGAGGTCCGGGTTGTGGGTGGCAATTAATGCGGCCACGCCGTTGTTGCGGACCAGATCAACCAACAAGCCAAAGACATGGTCCGCCGTACCGGGATCGAGGTTCCCTGTCGGCTCGTCGGCCAAGAGAAGCTTCGGATCATTCGCCAGGGCTCGGGCGATGGCGACACGTTGCTGTTCGCCGCCTGAAAGCCGCGCCGGCCGGTGCCCTGCCCGTTCCGTTAACCCCATGGCCGCCAGCAATTCATCCGCCCGCGCACCGGCCTCGGTTTTACCGCCCCTGGCGATCATTTGTGGCATGATAATGTTTTCCTTGGCGGAGAACTCAGGAAGCAGATGATGGTGTTGATAGACGAAGCCCAATGTCTCGCGGCGGACCTGCGTACGTTTGTCATCAGAAAGCGATGTCACGTCTTCGCCCAGGACGCTCACTATGCCGCCCTCCGCTTTCTCCAGCAGACCCGCGATCTGCAACAGCGTGGTTTTTCCGGCGCCAGAGGGCCCAACCAGTGCGACGATCTCGCCGGCTGCAATGGAAAGATTGATCCCGCGCAAGACCTCCAGGCTGACCTCACCCTGATGGAAGGTCTGCTTGACGTCGCGAAGTTCAAGAACCGGATCGCTCATGGGCTACTCGTAGCGTAGCGCTTCGACGGGATCGAGCCGCGCCGCCCGCCAGGATGGATACAAGGTCGCCAGAAATGACAGGCCGAGTCCCATGAGCACCACAGTCGTTACCTCTGTCGGATCAACTTCGGCCGGCAGCTGTGACAAGAAATAAATTTCGGCGGCAAAAAGCTCGGTACCGGTAAGGCCCTGGATCCACTGCCGAATTGTCTCGATATTGGCGGCGAAGGATAACCCTAGAACAAATCCGCCTAATGTGCCGATCACACCGATACTCGCACCCGAAATAAAGAACACCCGCATGATCATGCCCCGGGTCGCGCCCATAGTTCGTAATATGGCGATATCCCGGCCCTTGTCCTTCACCAGCATGATCAGGCTGGAAATGATATTGAACGCCGCCACCACGATGATCAGGGTCAGAATCAAAAACATGACGTTCCGTTCCACCTGGATCGCGTTGAAGAAGCTGGAATTGGTTTGCTGCCAGTCGAACACCCGGATCGGTTTTTTGACGGTCCGGTAAACATCGGCAGCCCGTGCCTTCGCGTCGTCTGCCTTTGTGATCAACACATCCAAATAATTCACCCCGCCAGGGATTTGGAAGTACTTTTGCGCCGCCTCCAAGGGCATAAAGACGAAGCTGGAATCATATTCATGCATGCCGACGTTGAACAACGCAGCGACCTTGTAGCCGCGCATACGGGGAACTGTACCGAATGCGGTCACGTTGCCCTTAGGCGAAATGAGCGTGATTTGATCGCCGACACGAATATTCATGCTGCGGGCCAGCCGGTTGCCGATCAGCACGCTATTTTCGCCTCTGAAATTTGCCAAATTACCGGTGAGGATGTTGTCAGCGATGATCGCCCGGTCCCGTAGGTCCTGCGGCTTTAATCCACGAACAAGTACGCCTTTGGCTTGACCGTTGGCGGTCGCCATCACCTGGCCTTCGATCATCGGCGTAACCTTGACCACACCGTTCACGGTCGCGACCTCTTTCGCCAAGGCATCGTACCCGGTCAGGTCACGGGTTTCCCCATAGATGCTGAGGTGGCCGTTGATTCCGAGGATGCGGGTAAGCAGTTCCTGACGGAAGCCATTCATCACCGACATCACGATGATGAGCGTGGCGACACCTAACGCGATACCGAGAAGGGAGAACCAGGCAATAACTGAGATAAAGCCTTCCTGACGGCGCGCCCGCAAATAGCGCATGGCCACCATCCATTCGAAGGCGGAAAACATGCCTTCCCTACCCGGTGAGTTTGTTGAGGGCAGCGTCCAGGGACAATTCTTCCTTTTCACCCGTCGCCCGGTATTTGAGCTCAACCACCCCGTTTTCCAGGCCGCGTGGCCCAACCACCAACTGCCAGGGCAGTCCGATCAGGTCCATGTTGGCGAACTTAACGCCGGCGCGTTCGTCCCGCTCGTCATAAAGGACATCGCGCCCGGCGTTTTGGAGTTTGGCGTAAAGGTCTTCGCAAGCCTTGTCACAAGCCTCATCGCCGGACCGCAGATTGATCAGGCCGACGTCGAACGGCGCAACCGGTTCCGGCCAGATGATGCCGTCATCGTCATGGGACGCCTCGATAATGCCACCGACCAGCCGGGACACACCGATACCGTAGGACCCCATTTCCACCGGTACGTCATTGCCGTCGGGACCGGCCACCACGGCGTTCATGGCCTTGGAATATTTGGTGCCGAAATAAAAAATGTGCCCGACCTCGATCCCGCGGGCAGTCACCAGATCATCGCCCAGCGCTTCGTGCTGGGCCGGATCCTGCTTTTCGTCCGTAGCCGCGTAAAGCGAGGTCCATTTGTCGACAATCGGCTGCAAATCGACGTCATAGTCGATGTCATCGCCGGGTGTGTCGAAATCCAGAATATCCTTGTGACAGAACACTTCGGACTCTCCGGTCTCCGCCAGGATCAAAAACTCGTGACTCATGTCCCCGCCGATAGGACCGGATTCCGCCTTCATAGGAATGGCTTTGAGTCCCATGCGCGCGAAGGTGCGCAAATACGCAACGAAACTCCGGTTATAGACTCGCTTGGCGCCCTCAAAATCCAGGTCAAAGGAGTAACTATCCTTCATCAAGAATTCCCGGCCGCGCATGATACCGAACCGGGGCCGGACTTCGTCGCGGAATTTCCACTGAATGTGATAGAGGATTTTCGGCAGGTCTTTATAACTGCGAACCGAATCCCGGAATATTTCCGTGATCAATTCCTCGTTTGTGGGGCCATAGAGCATTTCCCGATCATGCCGGTCGGTGATGCGCAGCATCTCCTTGCCGTAATCATCGTAGCGGCCGCTTTCCCGCCAAATCTCCGCCGGTTGGATGGTCGGCATCAACAGTTCCTGACAGCCAGCGCGGTCCATTTCCTCCCGGACAATCTGCTCGATCTTCTTGAGAACCCGATAGCCCAGCGGCAACCAGGAATAAATCCCTGCGCTCGATTGCCGGATCATTCCAGCGCGCAGCATATACCGGTGCGAGACGATCTGTGCCTCGTTGGGATTTTCCTTGAGGGTGGGAAGAAAAAATTGTGACAGACGCATGCGGCCCGCGATCCTTATCGTTGACTAGATTCCTTCAATGGCGGGGACTGTAGGAAATGGCCGCAACAATGTCCATCGCGCTTGTCGTCCGGGCCTAACTGCCGCCGAGAACGGCACGGCAGTTGTCCAGCATTTCGGCGTGTTCGGTATTACCGAGCGGCTTGCCGTTGAACGTCAGCCGGCCGCTGGAGATGCTGTACTTGATCTTGCCAACCACCCCGTCTCCCAAGTTTGCGCCCACGTTTGCCGCCGACTGATGGGCCGACACATTGGCGGCATTAGCCGAGGCCGATTCACTGGCTGCTGTCGAAGCTGAGGTGGCGTTGGTCGAGGCGGCGTTTGAAGCTGAGAGAAGCGCGGCCTTCGTTGCATCACTGCCGGCGGCGGTTTTACCCAGGCTTGCCGCCGAAGAAGCCGCGGTGGCGGCTGCTGAGGAATAGCTTGCCTTGTCCGCAGCGGTCGAGGCGCTCGCGGCTGCATCAGCGTTGGTGCGTGCCGAGACGGCCTGTGCGTTGATCGAGTTATAGTTGGAGAGCGCCGTACTGTAGGTCGTCGCGGCCGTCACCGCATCAGACTGCGCCGTCTTATAAGCCGTACGAAGGGCGTCATTGGACGGATCGGCGTCCCAGGCGGTTTTGGCTTTCGTTACGGCTGCCGTGGCCGCATCACTGGCCGTCTTGGCCGTATCCGCAATGGTCTTGGCGGCGCTGGCCGCGCTTTCGGCGGAAGTGGCGGCCGTATCCGCTGCGCTCGCCGCCGTTTTGGCCTTATCCGCGGCGATGGCGGCCGTGCTGGCTGCCTTTGCATCGGCCTCGGGCTTACCAAAGAAATTCCGAATATCAAACTTCACGTCAAAGGAAATGATGTCGGGGATGTTCAGGCGGCTACCGCCATTGAGATCAGCCGGGACCACCCTTTTGCCTCTGACATCAACACCGGGGCGATAGGTCGGGTCCAACTTGGCGTGGCGGCGCATGATGCGCTGGCAGTCCTTTTTAGAAATCTCCACGCGGGAGGATTGCGCCAGGCTTTCAGCCGGATAAGCGGCGGTCAGGACCGCGCCCGAAACAAGCAGCGATATTTTTCGGATATCCATTGATGCTGTCCTCCTTCAGGAATTCAGCAACACGTTACCACGATCCTTATGAACGAACGGTTGATGTTCAACCTTTACACCAAGCCGGTTTAAGCTCGATGATTTGACCATATACCGGGCATTCCTCGGCATGGGCGCCCGGCAAATAACCGATACTCATGAGAAATTCGTTGACGATTTCACCGCCAGTAAACTTGAAGTTTCGCTTAAACAGTTTCACCCATTCCTCTTTTGACAACGGATGATGGGCGTCAATCCAGTTGGCAAAACTACCGTGCGATTTCTGAATTTCCATAATCGTCATGGCATTGTCGACCGTCGCGTCGATCTTGCGCCGGTTGCGAATGATGGAGCTGTCGTTGACCAGCCGCTCTTTATCCATCTCATCGAAGGCCGCAACTCGATCAATACAAAAATTTTCAAATGCGATGCGGAACCCCTCTCGCTTCTTCAGGACAATTAGCCACGAAAGGCCAGCCTGAAAGATTTCCAGCGTCAGGCGCTCGAACAACTCGTTATCGTTGTTGATTGGGAAGCCGTATTCCTTGTCATGGTAAGGTCCGTGAAAGGGATGACCGGCGGCGGATTGGCAGTAACTCGACATAATACTCGTCTACTTAAACGCTACTTGATTGTGGACCTCAAACACATATTAGCCAACCCTAAAGTTGGATAATAACACAATGGTGCCTAATTAACGGTACGGTTAGAGGGTGTAAAATTTTCAATCGTGATCAAGTCGTGGGCGTCGACCAGATAAATCGCCAGCCAGACCACAAAGGCGACAACCGTATTGATCGCCATTTTGATGAGAATCCGAGACTTGTCCGGTGCGCCGGGATCATGCCCCTCCTCCACCTCTTTCTGGCGATTCACGCCAAAAGGCAGCACCAGGAACAAGGTGATCCACCAGACGATGAAATAAACAGCTAGGCCGGTAACAAACCCCATTTCCTATACCCTTACTACATGAACAGTGACGAGAGGCCGTTTACCCACCCTCTCACGGAACTCTCTTCGGATGGCGATGCGGGAGGCCTCCGCCACAGCGTTATCATCATCCAGTTCTTCCTCACTCAGAACATCAAGCGCTTCATCGATACGGTCGGTCAACATTTCCAGGATATACGGCTCTTCGTCATCATCAATCAACGCATGCGCGGTCAACTTTGGTTCACCGACAATATTGCCGCCATCGTCCAGGACCAAAGTCAGAACAGCGCTGCCGTTATACATAATGCGGGACCGGTCGCGGACAACGTCCCCTTCCATGGGATGCAGGCGGTTGCCTTCCAGGGCAAAGCGTCCGACGGCCACGTCATCAACGATGCCGGCTGTTGCCGGCGCCAGTTTTACCACGGAACCGTTTTGCACAAGGATTGTTTCGGGCACCTGACAGGCTTTGGCCAATTCCACGTGCTTCAGCAGATGGCGGGGTTCTCCGTGGACCGGAATGGCGATCTTGGGACGGATCATCTGATACATCTTGATCAGTTCGTCCCGCGCCGGATGACCGGAGACATGCACGTTGCCGTTGTGGTCGTTGATCACTTCTATGCCTTTGAGCGCCAAACGGTTTTGCAGGCGTCCAATGGCCAGTTCATTGCCGGGGATATGGCGGGACGAAAAGATCACCGTATCGCCCTCCCCCAAATCCACGTCCCGGTGGTCGCCGGCGGCAATCCGGGTAAGAGCGGCGCGGGGCTCCCCCTGGCTGCCAGTACAGATATAAAGAACATCGGTGTCATCCAGGTTTGCCGCCTCGCTAGGCTCCAAAAATGATGGCAGGTCGCTCAGATAACCGGTTTCCCGCGCCGCCGCATTCATCCGCCAGAGAGAGCGCCCCACAAGAGACACAGCCCGTCCATTGGCCGTGGCCGCATCGAAGATTGTTTTCAGCCGCGCTACATTAGAGGCAAAGCAGGCAACCGCGACTTTGCCGGTGCACTTACCGACAAGTTCGGTCAGGTGAGACAACAACGATGCTTCGGAACCGGACGTGCCTTCGACAAACACATTGGTCGAGTCGCCGATCAGCGCCAGAACCCCCTCTTCACCCAGCGCCTTCAATCCATCCATATCGGTAACGTCGCCAATCACAGGGTCAGGGTCGAACTTCCAATCGCCGGTATGGAAAATGGTACCGAGCGGCGTGCGAACCGCAATGGCATTAGGTTCCGGCATGGAATGAGTAAGCGTCATAAATTCGAGGGAAAACGGACCTACATCGAACTTCCCCTGCAGGGGAACTTCGATAATTTCGACGTTGGAGTCCTCTCCGTCCCACTCCAGTTTCTTCCGCAACAACGCTGCCGTGAACGGGGTTGCATAAACAGGACAGCGAAGCCGGCCCCACAGATAGGGCACGGCGCCCAGATGATCCTCGTGTCCGTGGGTCAGCACGATTCCTTTAAGCCGCTTGCGATTGGCCTCAATAAACTGGGGATCGGGCACAATCACATCAACACCGGGCGTGGAATCATCGCCGAAGGTGATCCCCATATCGATGATGATCCAATCCCGGTCATCGGGCGGGCCGAACCCATACACATTGAAGTTCATGCCGATTTCCTCCGTTCCGCCGAGGGGAACGAAGATCAACTCGTTTTCGGATGAGTTAGACATTCCGCTGGTAAATCGCGTAGAGGCCACGCAGGGTTAGATCCCCGTCGCTATGCTCTAAGACGGAGGAGGCTTGCTGGAACATCGGGGCAAGACCGCCCGTGCCGACGACTTTTAGCGTGTCACCAAATTCTTCGGAAATTCTTGCGACCATGCCTTCGATCATACTGACATAGCCCCAAAAAATGCCGGAGCGCATGGCGGTGACTGTGTTGGTGCCGATGACATTTTCCGGCTGTTCCACTGCGACGCGGGGCAATTGCGCCGCACCCAAGTGCAACGCCTCCAATGACAGGTTAATGCCGGGGCTGATAACGCCCCCCATGTAGTTCCCGTCCCGGTCCACGACATCGAAGGTGGTCGCCGTACCGAAATCCACCACCATGAGCAGCCCACCATAAGTTAAATGGGCTGCGACGGCGTTGCATAGCCTGTCCGCGCCAACTTCGTTGGGATTATCTATCAGGACCTCTATTCCCAGTTTTACCTCCGGGTCACCCACCACCTTGGCCTCGACATCAAAGTACTTATGGCAAAGGTTTTTCAGGTGCATCAGATTATCTGGGACAACGGTCGCAATAATGGCCCCGTCAATATCGCCGGGCGAGAGACGGTCACCCTCCAAAAGCTGTCGCAGCCAAATGCCATATTCGTCGGCGGTTCGCCCGGCTTTGGTGGCGGCGCGCCACTCCCCCACGATCTCGCCATTGTCGTTGAAGACGGCGAAAACGATATTGGTGTTCCCTGCATCTATCGCCAGCAGCATATGAATACGGTCCTATTGTTGCCCGACGGCGGGTACGTCGCCCGCGGAGATGCTGCGAATATCATCTTTCACCTTAAGCAGCAATTCACCCGTATCGCCGAGACCGGCAAAATTTCCCGAGACGACCTCCGCGCCTGTATCGATTTGCAGGTGATCGCCCATCCCGTGGGCCCGGGCCAGCCACTCGGTTCTCAATTGATCGAAGCCTGAGCCAAGCCAGATTTGATACCATTTCAGAAACGCCTCGGCATATGCTGAGAGAGCTGCCTCGACCGCCACGTCCCGCCCTATTTCCTCGGCAATGCTACCCGCAGGATAGCGGGTATCCGGCGGATAATGGGCTAGGTTCACCCCACAGCCGGCAACAATCCAATCGCAGCGTCCGTTTTCTATCGGACCAGCTTCCAGGAGAATGCCCGCGATCTTCCTACCGTTCAGCAAAACGTCATTCGGCCATTTGAACCCGACATCTATTGTGTCATCAATCGTCGCCACCATGTTCACTATGGCCAACGGCGGAATAAAGCTCGCTTGCGACAATTCGTCCGCACGCTTGTTAGGCCGCAGGATAAAGGTGGAATACAGGTTGCCCGGTTTGGAAATCCAGTCCCGCTCCCGCCGGCCACGTCCCTTGGTTTGCTCCTTGGACCACAGCAGCGTCAAATCTTCCGCGCCGTCCGCGGCCATGCGTTTCGCCTCGTCATTCGTACTGCGGATGGTCTCGAATGCGAGGAGAGTTATCGAGGAGGGAAGCGGCGGTTGAGACAAACTTAGCTTGGGAACAGCGCCGCACTCGCCACTTCGGCGGCGCTCAGCAGCGGTCCGGGCAGAAAGATAAACAGCAGGATGAATAGACCCGTGACCGCCAAAATAGCCTTCATTTCGATTTTGATTTGGCCATCCAGGGCGTCTTCCGGCGGGTCGAAATACATGACTTTGACGATCCGGATATAATAGAAGGCACCGACCACGCTGGCCAAAACACCGATGATGGCGAGGCCGAACAGCTCTGCCTGGATCGCCGACTGGAAGACGTAAAGCTTGCCCAGGAAGCCGGCGAGCGGCGGAATCCCCGCCATGGAGAACATGAAGACCGTCAGGACAATCGCCATGGCCGGGTTTGTCTTGGACAATCCAGCCAGATCATCAATGCCCTCGACCATACGGCCACCCTTTTTCATCAGCAGGATGCAGGCAAAGGTGCCCAAGTTCATGACCATATAGATCGCCAGATAAACCAACATGCCGTTTACGCCGGCGATCCGGATTTCCGCGTCGCCGGCCTGTCCCGCGACTGCCAAACCGATCAACGCATATCCCATATGCCCGATGGAGCTGTAGGCCATCAGCCGCTTGATGTTCTTCTGATTGATGGCGGCAAACGCGCCCAAAACCATGGAGGCAATAGAAATGAAAATGACGATCTGCTGCCACTGTTCACCCAACTCCCCGAACGGCACTGTCATCACCCTGATGAAGAGCCCCATGGCGGCAATTTTGGGTGCAACGGCGAAAAGGGCTGTGACCGGAGTCGGTGCGCCTTCATAAACGTCCGGTGTCCACATATGGAAGGGAACGGCGGAGACTTTAAACGCCAGCCCTGCCAGGATGAACACGATACCGATGATCACACCGACGGGTGCAGTTCCGTCGCTGTCCCGGAAAAGTTGCGCCAGCGTGTCGAAATTAGTGGTGCCGGAGAAGCCGTATACCAACGACATACCGTAAAGAAGAAAGCCTGACGCCAGCGCACCCAGCACGAAGTATTTAAGCCCGGCCTCGGCGGACCGGGTGCTGTCACGCTGGAAAGATGCAATCACATAGAGCGCGAGACTTTGAAGTTCGAGACCCAGGTAAAGAGATATCAGATCATTGGCCGAGACCATCATCATCATGCCGAGGGTCGCGAGGACAATCAGCACGGGGAATTCAAAGCGGAAGACGCCATGCTCTTCTAAATATTGCCGGCTCATCAGGATGGCGGCGGCAGCAGAAACCAGGACAAGACCCTTGATGTAGACCGCAAAAGTATCGGTGACAAAGGCGCCGCCGAATGTGACCGATCTTCCGTCGGTAACCAGACCGACGAATATTACCGCAACGATCAGCACCAGAATGCCGCCATAGGTCGTTGATCGTGCGCCGGCTTTATCCTTGGAATACACGCCAATCATCAACAGGATCATCGAAGCGACGGCGAGGAAAATCTCCGGCAGCGCCGGCATCAGGTCGGGGAATTCAAAATTTGCCATTCCTGTTCCCTCTACTTCGCCGCCACGGTTTGCATCGCTTCATAGGCGGCAAGCGCGCCCTGATAGCGATCTACCAGATTTTCGACCGAAGCATGCATGACATCCAAGAAGGGTGTCGGGTACACGCCCATGAAAAAGACCAGCGCCAGTAGCGGCGCGAAAACGGCAACCTCACGCGGGCTCACATCCAATATGCCTTTGAGATCATCCTTGGTGAGCTGGCCGAAAATTACGCGGCGATAGAGATACAGCATGTACGCCGCACCGAGAATCAGACCAGTTGCGCCGAACAGGGCGACCCAGCTATTGGCCTTGAAGGTGCCGGCCAAGATTAAGAACTCGCCGACGAAACCGGCTGTGCCCGGCAAGCCAACCGACGCCAGCATGAAAATCATGAAGATCAACGCATAGAACGGCATTCGATGGACCAGTCCGCCATAGGTGGCGATGTCCCGTGAATGAATGCGGTCATAAACCACGCCGACGCAGAGGAAGAGCGCGGCGGAGACAACGCCGTGGCTCAGCATCTGAATGATCGCGCCTTCAATTCCTTGCTGGTTCGCAGCGAAGGCGCCCATAGTGACAAAGCCCATATGCGCCACCGACGAATAGGCGATCAGTTTCTTCATGTCGGTTTGGGCCAGGGCGACCAGGGATGTGTAGATCACCGCGATGACGCTCAGGGTGAAAATCAGCGGCGTGAAATCGGCGGACGCGATCGGGAACATGGGCAGTGAAAAACGCAGGAACCCGTACCCGCCGAACTTCAACAACACACCGGCCAGGATCACCGAACCCGCCGTCGGCGCCTCCACGTGGGCGTCGGGCAGCCAAGTATGCACTGGCCACATGGGAACCTTGACGGCAAAGGAGGCAAAGAAGGCCAGCCACAGCCAAGGTTGCAGAGTCACCGGGAAATCATGGGTCAACAGCTTGGTGATGTCCGCCGTGCCGGCCTGGAAGATCATGGTCAGGATGGCCAGCAGCATCAGCACCGAGCCTGCCAGCGTATAAAGGAAGAACTTGAACGCGGCGTAGTTCCGGCGCGGCCCGCCCCAAACGCCAATGATCAGGAACATCGGGATGAGCACGCCTTCGAAGAAAATATAAAACAGGATCAGATCGAGCGCGGTAAACATGCCGATCATCAGAGTTTCCAGGACCAGGAAGGCGATCATGTATTCCTTCACCCGGTCGGTGATGGTGAGCCAGCTCGCGCCGACACAAAGCACCGTCAACAGCGTGGACAAGATGACGAAGAACATGGAGATGCCGTCCACGCCCAACCGGTAGGCGAGGCCGAGTTCTTCCAGCCAGACGACCTCTTCGACGAATTGGAAATCGGCCGATGTGGTGTCAAAATTAATCCAGATCACCAGGGACACCAGGAACGTGATCACGGATACCCAAAGCGCGATCCAGCGTGCGTTCCGGTCAACAATTTCCTGCTTTTCGTCCCGCGCCATCAAGATAAACAGCACGCCCGCCAGCGGCAGGAAGGTGATCAGGGACAGCCAGCGAATATCTTCCATCGCTTACCCTCCCCTCGTGACCAGGAACCAGGTGATCAACCCGGAGATACCGACCAGCATGGCGAAGGCATAGTGATAGAGATAGCCGCTTTGCAAGGCGGCTGCGCGCCGCGCCACATTTCTGACGGCCGCCGCCACACCGTCCGGCCCGACGCCATCGATCAATTGGCCGTCGCCGGATTTCCAGAACCCGTAGCCCAGAGTGAAGCTCGGCTTAACGAAGACCTTGTCGTAGAGTTCGTCGAAATACCACTTGTTGAGGAGGAAGCGGTACAGCCTGGGGAACCCGTTGGCCAAAGCGCCCGGCAGTTCCGGCGCGAACATGTACATCAGGTAGGCCAAGGCGATGCCGGCGATTCCGACGACCAGCGGCAGGAACTTCACCCAAATTGGCGAATGGTGCGCGTTTTCGAGAGCATCATGCCCTTCCAGCACGAACAGCGAGTTGCCCCAGAAGCTCGCTGCCTGATCGCCGACGAAGAACTGGAATGTCGAGATTCCGACGACCAGGGCGCCGATGGCCAGGAACACCAGAGGCAGGATCATGACCTTGGGTGATTCATGGACATGGGCCAAGGTCACATCGTCAGCCCGGCTTTCACCGTGGAAGGTCATAAGCAACAGCCGCCAGGAATAAAAGGCTGTCAAAAAGGCCGCGGCGATGCCCATCCAAAAGGCGTAATAGCCGATGCCCGAGTGCGCGCCCCAGGCGGCTTCCAGAACAATGTCCTTGGAGAAGAAGCCCGAGAACGGCCAGATGCCGGCGAGCGCCAGACTGCCAATCCACATAAGAACGTAAGTCACCGGGATGAGCTTATAGAGCCCGCCCATCTTGCGCATGTCTTGCTCATCCGACATGGCGTGGATCACGGAACCCGCGCCCAGGAACAACAGCGCCTTGAAGAACGCATGGGTGATCAGGTGGAAGATGCCGGCGCTGTAGGCGGAGACGCCAAGCGCGAAGAACATATAGCCGAGCTGGCTACAGGTCGAATACGCGATCACCCGTTTGATATCGTTCTGCACACAGCCGATGGTCGCGGCAAAGATGGCCGTCGAACCGCCGACCAGGGTCACCACGGTTAGGGCCGTGTCGGAATATTCAAACAACGGCGAGAGGCGGGCCACCATGAACACCCCGGCGGTCACCATGGTCGCGGCGTGGATCAACGCTGAGACCGGCGTCGGACCCTCCATCGCGTCCGGCAGCCAGGTATGTAGACCGAGCTGTGCGGACTTACCCATGGCGCCGACAAACAGCAGAAGACAACAGACCGTCAGCGCGTGGAACTCCCCGCCGAAGACGTTCATTGTCGCCTTGGCCTGCCCTTCGGCCGCGCCGAAAATCGTGTCGTAGCTGACGCTGTCGAACAGTACGTAGACGGCGAAGATGCCAAGCGCAAAGCCAAAGTCGCCGACCCGGTTCACCACGAAGGCTTTGATGGCGGCCGCATTAGCCGACGGCTTGTCGTACCAGAAGCCGATCAAAAGGTAGGACGCGACACCGACGCCCTCCCAGCCGAAAAACAGCTGCACCAAATTGTCCGAGCTCACCAGCATCAGCATGGCGAAGGTGAACAGCGACAGGTAGGCCATGAAGCGGGGGATCGAATGATCGTGAGACATGTAGCCGATGGAATAGATGTGGATCATCGACGAGACCCAGGTGACCATCAGCACCATCACCAGCGCCAGCGTGTCCCCGCGCAGCGCCCAAGCGAACTCCATCGTGCCGGAATCGACCCAGGTGAACAGTTCGGTCGTGCCGACATTCTTGTTCACCACGATATCAACGAAGGCGAAGGTCGCCGCCACGGCCGCCAGCAGCATGGCGCCCACGGTGATCAATTGCGCGCCGCGGTCCAAGCGCTTACGGCGATCCTCTTCCGCGCCCCAGGCCAGGAACGCGATCACGCCGGCCAGAAAACTTCCGACGAGAGGCAAGAATACAGCAGCTACATACATGCTAGGCCCCTACCCCTTCATCAGATGAATGTCTTCGACAGCGATGCTGCCGCGGTTGCGGAAATAGACCACCAGGATGGCCAGGCCGATAGCGGCCTCGCCGGCGGCCACGGTCAGGACGAACAAGGCAAACACCTGCCCAACCAGATCACCGAGGTGAGACGAGAACGCCACCAGATTAATGTTGACTGCCAACAGGATGAGTTCGACCGACATCAAGATGATGATCACGTTCTTCCGGTTTAAGAAGATGCCGAACACGCCAAGCGTAAACAGGATCGCCGCCAGGGTGAGGTAGTGCGCTAAACCGATTTCAAGCATCAGATACCGCTCCCCGTGTTGACCTTCTTGATCTCGACCGAGTCGGCAGGTGTCCGTGCATTCTGATCAAAGATGCGCTGCTTACGCACGCCTTCCCGGGTGCGATGAGTGAGGACAATCGCGCCGATCATGGCGACCAACAGAATCATGCCGGCGGCCTGGAAGAAATAGATATAATTGGTGTAGAGCAACTGCCCCAAGGCCTCGGTGTTGGAGAGATTTTCCGGCGCCGGCGCGGGCGCGGCAAACCGGGTATCGACTTCCGGCGAGATCACGAAGCCGCCGACGATCACCACCAGTTCCATCAACAGGATCAGTCCGATCACCCCGCCCAATGGCAAGTACTGCAAAAAGCCCTGGCGGAGTTCGGCAATGTTGATGTCGAGCATCATCACAACAAACATGAACAGCACGGCAACCGCACCGACATAGACAACCACCAAAATCATCGCCAGGAATTCTGCGCCCAGCAGGACGAAAAGACCGGCCGAGTTAAAGAACGCCAGGATAAGGAACAGCACCGAGTGAACCGGATTGCGCGCGGAGATCACCATCACGGCCGCCGCAACGGTCACAATGGCGAACATATAGAAGGCCAGCGACTGAATGATCATCCGCGTCCTCCCGTTCCGGTCACTATGTTCTTCACTTCGATCATGCTCTACCTATAGGGCGCGTCCGCCTCGATCCGAGCCGCCAGCTCCGCCTCCCAGCGGTCGCCATTGGCCAGCAGTTTCGTCTTGTCGTACATCAACTCTTCCCGGCTCTCTGCCGCGAATTCAAAATTCGGTCCCTCAACAATCGCGTCGACCGGGCAGGCTTCCTCACAGAAACCGCAATAAATACACTTTACCATGTCGATGTCGTAGCGAGTGGTGCGGCGGCTGCCGTCGTCCCTTGGCTCGGCCTCGATAGTGATGGCCTGCGCCGGGCAGATCGCCTCGCACAACTTGCACGCGATGCAGCGCTCTTCACCGTTGGGATATCGGCGAAGCGCGTGCTCTCCTCGGAAGCGCGGACTCAATGGGCCTTTTTCGTACGGATAGTTCAGGGTCACCTTCTGTTTGAAAAAGTACCTTAAAGTCAGGGCCATGCCGGACACCAGTTCCGCCAGGAAGATCGATTTTGCACTTCTGTCCAAGACACCCATGTGCTCTCTCCTAGCCTCCCGCCGTCCGCAGCGGATCAATGTCGAACGCCAAAACGACACCGGCGACAATCACCACAGCCGCCAGCGATATCGGCAGGAACACTTTCCAGCCCAACCGCATCAATTGGTCGTAGCGATAACGCGGGAACGTGGCGCGGACCCACAGGAATATAAACAGAAGGAATGAAATCTTCAGTGCGAACCAGATCGGCCCGGGGATCCAGTTAAACGGCGCGATATCGAAAGGCGGCAACCAGCCGCCCAGGAACAGGATCGTGGTCATGCCGCACATCAGGATCATGTTGGCGTATTCGCCCAGGAAAAACAGGGCGAATGTCATCGCCGAATATTCGACGTTATAGCCCGACACCAACTCCGCCTCGGCTTCGGGCAGATCGAACGGGTGCCGGTTGGTTTCCGCCAGCGTCGAGATGAAAAAGATCACGGCCATTGGAAACAGCGGAATGACGAACCAGACCGTATTTTTCTGCGCCATCACGATATCGCTCAGGTTCAATGACCCGGCGACCAATAGCACCGTGATGATGATAAAGCCCATCGAGACTTCGTAGGACACCATTTGCGCGGCCGAGCGCAGTCCGCCCAGGAACGCGTATTTGGAGTTACTCGCCCAGCCGGCCATCAGAATGCCGTAGACGCCAAGGGACGAGATGGCGAAGAGATAAAGAATGCCCACATTGATATCGGCGATGACCATCCCTTCTCCCACCGGGATGACCGCCCAGGCAATCAGCGCCAGGATAAAGGTCAGCATCGGCGCCAGAATGAAAACGCCCTTGTTGGCGCCGGTGGGAATGACGGTTTCCTTGAAGAACAGCTTCATGCCGTCGGCAAGAGGCTGCAAGAGACCATAAGGTCCAACCACGTTCGGGCCACGGCGCAGGTGGATTGCGGCGATCACCTTACGCTCAAAGTAGGTCAGGTAGGCGACGGCCAACAACAACGGCACGACAATCAGGAGCACCTTGATGGCGATCCAGACCACGGGCCAGAGGTATGTCCACCAAATCTCAACCATTTGTGCCGGTCGCCCTTTCGTCTTCGCCGTTGGCGACGGCCGTGCATTCGGCCATGGTGATCGACGCCCGGCTGATCGGGTCGGTCATATAGAAATTCTCGATGGGCTGGGTCAGCGGCTCGTCGGAAATCGACCCGGAGACACCGAAATCGCCCCAGTCACCTTCCGCGATTTCGTCCACGTCACCAAACAGCGGATTGACCTCCACCATGCGGGCCCGCAGTTCGCCCAGGGAATTATACGGCAATGTCTTGCCGGTTTTATCGGAGAGCGCCCGGATGATGGCCCAATCTTCCTTGGCATCCCCCGGCGGGAACGCCGCCAGCGCCGCCTGCTGTACCCGGCCCTCTGTATTCACATAGGTGCCGTTCTTTTCCGTATAGGCCGCGCCCGGCAAAATCACATCCGCCCGATGCGCGCCCGCATCGCCGTGATGACCTTGGTAGATAACAAAGGCATCACCCAGCTTCTCCGTATCGATTTCGTCAGCGCCCAAGAGATAGACCACGTCCATATTGCCGGCGGCCAGAATGCCGGCGGTATCCAAGCCATTTTCGCCTTGCGGCAGGAAGCAGAGGTCCAGACCGCCGACCCGGCTGGCGGCGCGTTGCAAGACGTTGAAACCGCTCCAGTCGTCTCGGACGCCATCTACCGCGTCGATAAGTTCCTTGGCCTTCGCGAGAATCGCCGCGCCATCACTGCGCGCCAGCGCGCCGGAACCAACGATCACCATCGGCCGCTCGGCGTCCTTGAAGGCTTTGCCGAAGTCGCCGTTGCCGGCCATCACATCCCCAATCGCCGACGGGTTGTCACCGAGATAATCATGGGCATAGGTCAAATCGACCGCCGGTCCAATTTGGCCGATGGCCACATCACCCATCAAATATCGCTTGCGGACGCGGGCATTGAGAACCGGCGCTTCCCAGCGGGGATTGGTCCCGACAAGAAGGATCGCGTCCGCCTCTTCGATCCCGGCAATGGTCGAATTGAATAGATAGCTCGCCCGGATATCGCCAATGGCGCCGCCGTCTTGCCGGCAGTCCAAGTGCGGTGCGCCCAGGCTTTCCATCAGGTCCTTGAGGGCCAACATGGATTCACAGTCGGCGAGGTCCCCGGCAATTGCAGCAATCTTATCGCCGGACGCTGCGGCCAGTTTCTCACCGGCGACGCTGAGCGCTTCATCCCAATCGACAGCGACCAGCTTGCCATCTTTCCGGACATAAGGCCGGTCAAGGCGCTGACGCTTCAAGCCGTCGCAGGCGTGCCGCGTCTTATCGGAAATCCATTCCTCGTTCACGTCGTCATTGTTGCGGGGCAGGATACGCATCACTTCCGGCCCGCGCGTATCAACCCGGATGTTGCTGCCGAGAGCATCCATAACATCGATGGATTCGGTTTTTTTCAGCTCCCACGACCGAGCGGTAAAGGCGTAGGGCTTGGACGTCAGCGCGCCGACGGGACATAAGTCCACGATATTGCCCGAGAGTTCCGAGGTCAGCGCCTTTTCTACATAGGTGCCGACTTCCATATGCTCGCCCCGGCCCGTTGCGCCCAGTTCCGGCACGCCTGCGATCTCCGTCGCAAAGCGGATGCAGCGGGTGCAGTGTATGCAGCGGGTCATAATGGTGCTGACCAGCGGGCCCAGATACTTTTCCTCGACGGCGCGTTTGGTCTCCAGGAAGCGGGATTTATCACGGCCGAAACCCATGGCCTGATCCTGGAGGTCACATTCGCCCCCCTGATCGCAAATCGGACAGTCGAGCGGATGATTGATGAGCAGAAACTCCATCACCCCTTCCCGCGCCTTCTTGACCAGCTCCGTGTCGGTTTTGATCACCATACCGTCGCCGACGGGCATGGCGCAGGACGCGATAGGTTTCGGCGCGCGCTCCATCTCCACCAAGCACATACGGCAGTTGCCGGCAACCGACAGCCGTTCGTGATAGCAGAAGCGCGGGATTTCCTTACCGGCCAGTTCGCAGGCCTGCAGGACCGTCAGCCCGGCTTCGACTTCAATCTCGACATCATCGATGGTGAGTTTAGGCATCCCTTATCCTCACGCCGCCGCGTTGTGTTTTGCTTGTTCAATCCGCGCTTCCATCTCGGGCCGGAAGTGGCGGATCAGTCCCTGGATCGGCCAAGCGGCCGCGTCGCCCAGAGCGCAAATTGTGTGACCCTCAACCTGCCGGGTGACTTGTTCGAGCAGATCAATTTCCTCAATCGTCGCTTGGCCGGTAACCATGCGGTTCATCATGCGCGACATCCAACCTGATCCTTCCCGGCAGGGCGTGCATTGGCCACAGCTTTCATGCTTGTAGAACGCCGACAGCCGTGCGATGGCCGCGATAATATCCGTGGATTTGTCCATCACCATGATGGCCGCTGTGCCCAAGCCTGATTGCGCCTCTCTGAGGGAGTCGAAATCCATCAAAATACTGTCACACGTCCCTTTGGGTAGACATGGCACGGATGCGCCGCCAGGAATGATGGCCAGCAAATTGTCCCAGCCGCCCCGGACGCCACCGGCATGTTTATCGATGAGTTCCTTTAACGGAATGCTCATTTCCTCCTCGATGGTGCACGGGTGCTCCACGTGGCCGGAGATATTGAACAGCTTAGTGCCGGTGTTGTTAGGTCGGCCCAGTCCGGCAAACCAGCCGGCGCCCCGGCGCAGAATTGTCGGCGCGACCGCAATGGATTCCACATTGTTGACCGTGGTCGGGCAGCCATAAAGACCCGAGTTCGCAGGGAATGGCGGCTTCAACCGGGGCTGGCCCTTCTTGCCTTCCAGACTTTCGATCAGCGCGGTTTCCTCGCCGCAGATATAGGCGCCGGCGCCGCGATGCACATAAAGATCAAAGTCCCAGCCGGAACTGCAGGCATCCTTGCCGATCAGTCCCGCATCGTAGGCTTCATCGACGGCGCGCTGCAGGGCCTCTGTCTCCCGATAGAATTCGCCGCGGACGTAAATATATGCAGCGTGCGCGCCCATGGCGAAACTCGCCAGCAGACATCCTTCGACCAACTTGTGCGGATCGTGGCGCATGATCTCCCGGTCTTTGCATGTGCCGGGCTCGCCCTCATCGGCGTTGACCACCAGATAGTGCGGGCGGCCGTCTGATTCCTTGGGCATAAATGACCATTTGAGGCCAGTGCTGAAACCCGCACCGCCCCGGCCGCGAAGTCCTGACTCTTTGACCTCTTCGACGATCCAGTCTCGGCCCTTGGCGATCAGCTCCTTGGTGCCGTCCCAATCGCCCCGCGCTTTCGCGCCCGCCAGGAACGGGTCGTGGAAGCCGTAGATATTGGTAAAGATGCGATCACTGTCTTTCAGCATCAGTCATCGCCTCCCTTGCCGCCTTTGAGGCTGGTCAGGCCATTGATCGGCTCACAACTCTTGCGACCGATTTGTGATCCCGGCTTCGGCGTCTCGCCAAGTTTCAATTGAGTCAGGATGGATTCAGTGCTGTCGTTGTCCAGGTCTTCGTAATAATCGTCGTTGATCTGCATCATCGGCGCATTCACACAGGCGCCCAGGCATTCCATTTCGTTCATCGTGAACGTGCCGTCTTCGGTCGTTTCACCGAAATCGATGCCGAGTTGCTTCTTACACGCGGCCACCACCTGGTCGGAACCACGTAGCCAGCATGGCAGGTTGGTGCAAACCTGCACGTGGTGCTTACCGATCGGCTGCAGGTTGTACATGGTGTAAAAGGTGGCGACCTCATAGACATGGATCGGCGGCATCTCCAACAGGTTCGCCACATAGTCCATCGCGGCGCGGGGCAGCCAGCCATCGTTCTGCCGCTGCGCCAAATCCAAAAGCGGCATCACCGCGCTCGCCTGGCGCATGTCGGGATACTTGGCGATTTCCTTCTTCGCCAGTTCCATGGTCTCCGGCGTGAACTCAAAGCTCTCCGGCTGCTGAACGTCGGCCGAACTCATCGGTCAATCTCCCCAAACACGATATCCAGCGATCCGATATTAGCCACCACGTCGGCCAGCATGTGCCCCTGCGACATCATGTCGAGGGCCTGCAGGTGGGCGAACCCCGGCGCGCGAATCTTGCAGCGGTAAGGTTTGTTGGTCCCGTCCGAGACCAGATAGACACCGAACTCGCCTTTGGGCGCTTCGACCACCGTATAGGTTTCTCCCGCCGGCACATGATAGCCCTCGGTGTACAGCTTGAAGTGATGGATCAGCGCCTCCATTGACTTTTTCATCGCTTCCCGCGGCGGCTTGGTGAACTTGTTGTCATCAACAGCGGCCGGGCCCGGCGGCATATCGGCGATGCACTGCTTGATGATCTTCAGGGACTCCCGCATCTCGTACATGCGCACCAGATAGCGGTCGTAGCAGTCGCCGTTCTTGCCGATGGGAATGTCAAAATCCATCTTGGCGTAAACGTCATAGGGTTGAGACTTGCGCAAATCCCAGGCAATGCCCGAGGCGCGTAGGTTCGGCCCGGTAAAGCCCCAGTCATAGGCCTCTTCGACCGACACCACACCAATATCCACGGTGCGTTGCTTAAAGATGCGGTTTTCCGTCAGCAGGCCTTCCAGGTCATCGATCATGGCCGGGAATTCATCCGCCCAGGCGTCGATATCATCCAATAGTTTCTGCGGCACATCCTGGGCCACGCCACCGGGACGGAAATAGGCCATGTGAAGACGCGCGCCCGAGGCCCGCTCGCAGAACTCCATCAACAGCTCCCGGTGTTCGAACGCCCAGAGCATCGGCGTCATGGCGCCCACATCCATGGCGTATGCCGTGATATTGAGGATGTGATTCAAAATGCGGCCGATCTCGGCATAAAGCACCCGGATGTATTGCCCTCTGGGCGGCACCTCCATGCCGGCGAGTTTTTCGACGGCCAGGGCAAAAGCATGTTCCTGGTTTTGCGGCGCGACGTAATCCAGGCGGTCAAAATACGGCACCGCCTGTAGATAGCTTTTATATTCGATGAGCTTTTCCGTGCCCCGGTGCAACAAGCCGATATGCGGATCGGCGCGGTCGATCACCTCACCGTCCATCTCCAATACCAGGCGTAGCACACCGTGGGCCGCCGGGTGTTGCGGTCCGAAGTTGAGGGTGAAGTTCCTAATGTGTTGTTCGCTCATCAGGCCTTCTCCCCCTCGCCCGCTGCCTCGTCTTCATCGACAGTGGCCTTTTCATCGCCCGGAAGCTGGTGCTGCATACCTTCCCAGGGGCTGAGGAAATCGAAGTTGCGGAATTCCTGCGTGAGTTTTACTGGCTCGTAGACCACGCGCTTTTGTTCGTCGTCATACCGAACTTCTACATAGCCAGTGAGCGGGAAATCCTTGCGCAGCGGATGGCCTTCAAAACCGTAGTCCGTCAGGATACGCCGCAGATCAGGATGACCGGAAAAATAAATACCGTAGAGGTCCCAAGCCTCCCGCTCCCACCAGCCGGCCGCGTTGAACACACTGACCACAGATGGGACCGGCGTGTCTTCTCTTGCCTGTACCTTGACCCGGATGCGGGCGTTCTGAGTGAGGCTCAAGAGATTGTAGACCACGTCAAAACGATTCTCACGTTCTGGATAATCGACGCCACAGACATCGACCAAAATCTTGAATTGGCAATTCACATTGTCGCGGAGGAACGTCAGGACCTTTACAATCGAACTCCGGTCGGCATGGACGATCAATTCACCGCCCTTGACCTCCGTCGATTGGACGGCGCTATCGAGGCTGTCGGTGATAAGTTCGGCCATGTCTATGACAGGTTGTACGTCGGCCATGATTCCCTCGAAATACTCCGCGCGCGCCGTTTACCGCCACAAGGTCCCGGTGCGTTTAATCTTCTTCTGCAACTGCAAAATACCGTACACCAGCGCCTCCGCCGTCGGCGGGCAGCCGGGCACATAAATATCCACCGGCACCACCCGGTCACATCCGCGCACCACGGAATAGGAATAGTGATAATAGCCGCCGCCATTGGCGCAGGACCCCATGGAGATGACATAACGGGGCTCGGCCATCTGGTCATAGACCTTACGGAAGGCTGGCGCCATTTTGTTCGTGAGCGTCCCGGCCACGATAATCACATCGGATTGGCGCGGGCTGGGCCGGGGCACAACGCCGAACCGGTCAAGATCATAGCGGCTGACATAGGCGTGCATCATTTCAACGGCACAGCAGGCCAGGCCAAATGTCATGGGCCACAAGGACCCTGTCCGCGCCCAGTTCACCAGTTTGTCCAGATTGGCGACGACGAAACCTTTGTCGGTCAGCTCATCGGTCACGTTTTTGAGGATCAAGTCCTGCTGTGCACCGGGCGCCAGAGGTTGGCCATGTTGATCGACCAAGGAAGCTGACTGGTCTACTCCCATTCCAAGGCCCCCTTCTTCCACTCATAGACAAAGCCGATGGTCAGAATGCCGAGGAACACGACCATGGACCAGAATCCGACCATGCCGATTTCGCCCAGGCTGATTGCCCAGGGAAACAGGAAGGCGACTTCCAGATCAAAAATGATGAAAAGAATGGCGACCAGATAAAACCGGACATCAAACTTAATCCGGGCGTCTTCAAAAGCCTCGAAGCCGCACTCGTAAGCCGACAGTTTCGCCGTGTCAGGTTTTTGCCGGGCTAGCACCAAAGACGCGATCACCATCACCCCGGCTAAGCCGATGGCGATGCCGATAAATATCAGGATGGGGAAATATTGGACGAGCAAGTTTTCCATCAGGGGATCCTGTATTTTGCCTTCTTCCTAGCCTTTGGCCTTGAGAATCTGGCGGGAGCGACGGGACTCGAACCCGCGACCTCCGGCGTGACAGGCCGGCGTTCTAACCAACTGAACTACGCCCCCAAAGCTTAGCTCGTTCGCGAGCGGTATGTAATCAACGCCTGTCGGGGTGTCAAGCAAACTCCGTCCACCGAACTTCACTACTGTAATCCGTCTCTCTCCGAGGCTGTTTCACCTTCAAATTTTGGCCAAAATATTCGAAAATTCAAGAATTTAGTCGAAGATAAACTGGATCAGGCCCCATTGACTATTGGGGGTCTCCGACATCCCCCGCCTCGCCTGATGCATCTTGCTGGTGGCCTACGACACTCTGGGCCTCGATGAACACTCGGGTAACCGTTGGAAAGGTTGACTTTATCTCGGATTCGAACTGGGAAATAGCGGCTTCTACGTCATTGGCGGTCAGATTTTCGGCAAAGTCGATACTGATGTTCAAAAGAACGTCTGTCGGGCCCATGTGCATGGTCAGGATCTCATTCACCGAAAGGACATTGGCTTCTTTATCGACGATTTTGCGAATCCCATCGACCACTTCGTGACTTGCGCCCTCGCCGATCAGGAGCCCCTTGGCCTCGTACGCAAGAAACGCCGCCGTTGCCGCCAAGATGACGCCGATGGTAATAGAGGCAACGGCGTCCCAAACGGGAGCATTCAACGAATCGGCCAGATACACGCCGATAAAAGCGACGACGAGTCCCATCATGGCGGCGGTGTCTTCAAACAGAACCGTAAAAACCGTTGGGTCTTTGCTTAATCGGATAGAGGCGAAGAAATTCTGGGAACCTTGGCGCTTTCTGAATTCTTTATAAGCGACCCACCAGGCGAATGCCTCGAACACCATGGCGATGAGTAAAACGACATAGTTGATAATCGGGTTAAGGATCGGCTGTTCGCTTTTGATTTTGGAGACACCCTCAAAAATCGAGATGCCGGCGCCCAAACCAAAGATCAGGATCGCCACCACGAAGGTCCAAAAATACAGCTCCATCCCGTAGCCGAACGGATGCTGTTCATCCGACGGCTTGCTGGCGCGCTTGATTCCATAAAGCAGTAAACCCTGATTGCCCGTATCGACGAGCGAGTGAACAGCCTCACTCAACATGGCGGAACTGCCAGTCAGCGCCGAGGCAATAAACTTGGTCACCGCGATCAGGGCGTTTCCGGCCAGCGCTGCGTATATGACTTTTTTGGATGAGCCCGGTGCGGCCACGTGGTGTTACTCCAATTGGAAGCGAAGCCTAACCGCCGTAAAAAACGTTATCGCCCAATTCTTTCATTTCGAGGATCGCCTCATCAGGACGGCCATCGGGTTGTTTGGCCACGTTCGCAGCAGTCACCTCGCCAATAACAACGTGGTGATCGCCCTTCTCTACGATTTCGGCAATGCTGCATTCAACGCTGGCCGGCGCAGAGCCGATGATGGGAGAGCCGTTTTCGCCGGCGTGATAGGCTTCTCCACTGATCGTGTCCCCGTCTTTTTCGGCCGGCTTAAAGAACGCGAAGGCAGGCCCTTGTTGTCCTTTGCCCAGCATATTCAATGCAAAGCATCCGGTCGATTTGATCAAACTGTAAATACCGGAATCCGGCTTAACGCCGATAGCCACCAAGGGGGGATCGAATGAGGTCTGAGTGACCCAGTTCACCGTTGCGGCAGCCACGTTGCCGTTGGCGTCCTCCGCGGTCATGACATAAATGCCGTAGGGTATCATCCGTAAAGCCGTCTTTTTGGCGTCTTCGTCCATTGTGCTTTCTCCTCCTTGGGTAGAATAGTGGTGGGCGGTGACGGGATCGAACCGCCGACATCCACGGTGTAAACGTGGCGCTCTCCCAGCTGAGCTAACCGCCCACTTGCGCATCACTGCGTCAGCCCAATACATGATTTATCGGACGGGAAATTGCAATCCCTGCCGGAGTCTATTCTCAGACAAAATCCGGGCATGAAAAATGCCGGCCGCAATATGCGACCGGCATTAATACAGTACGGAAAGACGCGTTAGTTGACGGCGTCCTTCAAACCTTTACCGGCCTTGAACTTAGGCTGTTTGGAAGCCGGGATTTGGATCGTCTCACCGGTGCGCGGATTGCGTCCGGTTGTCGCCTTACGGTTCGCGACGGAGAACGTACCAAAGCCCACAATGCGGACTTCGCCACCACCTTGCAAAGAACCGGAGATTGCATCGAACACACCATCGACTGCCTTGGCTGCATCAGCTTTGGAAAGTCCGGCGGAGTTTGCTACTTCGGCAACTAGATCGTTTTTATTCACCTTAAAGGCCCCCTTTACTGTCTAGGATGGGTTTAAACTATGACTTGTTATTCAGGCTTCACTTCGTCTGAAATGCCGCGAAGTGTAGGAGCGGTTTTCGTTTCGCGTCAATTAGAATCACGGCAAAATCCGCAGATTTCCGGGAAAAACAGCGTTTTCAAGGGATAAAAGGGCACTTTTTTTGCCGCCCAAACGAAAACGGGACCCGTTTTCAGGTCCCGTTTGGCGTTTTTTGCGCGAATCGTTTTTTCGCAGATTTCCGGGGTTTAGTGCTTCACCAGCCCTGAACGCTCGTCATCATCGTCAACCGAACCGGCCGAGACATCGGCCGCCGCCTCTTCCTCCTCATCCCATTCGATGGGGACGAGCGGGCTGACCAAAGCATGCTCCAGCACCTCTTCGACGCTGGTCACCGGAACGATTTCCACGGCGCGTTTCAGGTTGTCCGGAATTTCCGCCAAGTCCTTTTCATTGTCCTTGGGCACCAGAACTTTCTTGATCCCGCCCCGCATCGCGGCGAGGAGTTTTTCCTTCAAGCCGCCGATGGGCAGGACGCGGCCCCGCAGGGTGACTTCGCCGGTCATGGCGATGTCCTTGCGGACCGCGATACCGGTCAGAACCGAGACAATGGAGGTGACCATGCCGACACCGGCGGACGGGCCGTCTTTCGGCGTCGCGCCTTCCGGGACGTGAACGTGGATATCGCGCTTGTCGAATAGCGTCGGCTTAACACCAAACGCCACGGAACGCGACTGCACAAAAGACTTCGCCGCCTGGATGGATTCCTGCATGACGTCGCCCAGTTTGCCGGTAATGGTCATCTTGCCCTTACCCGGCAGCATCACGGCTTCGATGGTCAGAATTTCGCCACCGACTTCGGTCCAGGCCAGACCATTGGTGACGCCGACGATATCTTCCGCCTCAACCTCACCGAACCGGTATTTGCGCACGCCAGTGAACTTCTCCAGGTTGCGGCGGGTCACGTTGACCTTTTCCAACCCTTCCATCAGGATTTCCTTGGTCGCCTTACGGGTCAGATTGGCGAGTTCCCGCTCCAGATTACGGACGCCGGCTTCCCGCGTGTAATAACGAATAAGATCGCGTAACGCCTGGTCGGAGATTGACCATTCATCTTTCTTCAGACCATGGGCTTCCATCTGTTTGTCGATTAGGTGGCGGCGCGCGATTTCGACCTTCTCATCCTCGGTGTAGCCGGGGATGCGAATGATCTCCATCCGGTCCAGCAGTGGACCTGGAATACGCAGCGTGTTCGCCGTGGTGACAAACATGACATCCGACAAATCGTAATCCACTTCCAGATAATGATCCTGGAACGTGTCGTTTTGCTCGGGATCCAGGACCTCGAGAAGCGCCGAGGCCGGATCGCCCCGCCAGTCGGAGCCCATCTTGTCGATTTCATCCAACAGGAAGAACGGGTTCGAGGTCTTGGCCTTCTTCATGCCCTGCAGAATTTTACCCGGCATCGAACCGATATAGGTCCGGCGGTGGCCGCGAATTTCGGATTCGTCCCGGACCCCGCCCAGCGACATCCGCACGAAATTACGTCCGGTCGCCCGGGCGATGGACTTACCCAACGAGGTTTTACCCACACCCGGAGGGCCCACGAGGCACAAGATCGGGCCTTTCAGCTTCTTCGTGCGCTGCTGTACGGCCAGGTATTCGAGAATACGCTCCTTAACCTTCTCCAACCCATAGTGATCCGCATCCAGAATTTTCTCGGCCTGCTTGATGTCTTTGTTCACCCTGCTGCGCTTCTTCCACGGAATGTTCAGCATCCAGTCCAGATAGTTCCGGACCACCGTGGCTTCGGCCGACATCGGGCTCATGTTACGAAGCTTCTTCAATTCGGCGACAGATTTTTCACGCGCTTCCTTGGTCAGCTTGGTCTTGGCGATTTTTTCCTCAAGTTCCTGGGTCTCGTCCTTGCCTTCGTCGGTTTCACCCAGCTCCTTCTGGATCGCCTTCAACTGTTCGTTCAGATAATACTCGCGCTGGGTTTTCTCCATCTGGCGTTTGACCCGGCTGCGGATTTTCTTCTCGACCTGCAGAACACCGATTTCGCCTTCCATAAAGGAGATCACCCGCTCCATCCGCTCGGAGATAGAGTCGACTTCGAGCAATTCCTGCTTCTCGGAGATCTTCAGCGCCAAGTGGGACGCAACCGTATCGGCCAGCTTGCCAAATTCATCAATTTGATTAACAGAAACAAGCGCTTCCGGTGGAATCTTCTTATTCAACTTGATGTATTGTTCGAACTGCGTGACCACAGAGCGGGAGAGCGCCTCAAGCTCTTCTTCCTCGCCTTCCCGTTCCGGCATGATGTCCGCATAAGCTTCGAAGAAATCATCATTGTCGGTATAGCGGATGACGCGGGCACGCTCCCCACCCTCGACCAAGACCTTCACCGTGCCGTCCGGCAGCTTGAGCAGTTGCAGGACAGTCGAAACCGTACCGACGGTATAAATCTCTTCCTTGGCGGGGTCGTCATCAGCCGCGTTCTTCTGGGCGATCAGAAGAATTTGCTTGTCGTCCTTCATCACGTCTTCCAAGGCGCGCACGGATTTTTCACGGCCGACGAAAAGCGGCACAATCATGTGCGGAAAGACCACGATGTCGCGCAGGGGAAGGACGGGATAAACTTTTCCGGCGGAAGGCTCCAATTCTGATCTCCTAAATACGCAGACCCAATCTTTAGGTCTTTATTGTTTTGTTTCCGCGGGCCAGCCCGCGGGAACAAATTTGATCTTTAATACAGTTATGTTCACCGCCACTTTAATCAAGTAGCTACAAACATTTATTATTCGGGCATTCTAGGCGCTCGTATCCAGGTCATCACGCCGGTCGGCATAAATATAGAGAGGACGCGCACCTTCTTGCGCAACTTCCCGGTTGATCACCACTTCTTCGACGCCGTCCAGATCAGGCAATTCGAACATAGTATCCAACAGAATGTCTTCCATGATGGACCGCAGCCCCCGGGCCCCGGTCTTGCGCTCAACCGCCTTCTTGGCCACCGCTTGCAGCGCCGTATCCAAGAATTTGAGCTTCACATCTTCCATCTCGAACAGACGCTGATACTGCTTCACCAGCGCGTTCTTTGGCGAAGTCAGGATTGTGATCAACGCATCCTCATCCAGGTCGTTCAGGGTAGCGATCACCGGCAGCCGGCCGACAAATTCTGGAATGAGGCCAAATTTCAACAGATCTTCCGGCTCCACGTCTTGCAGGATTTCACCGGTGAGCCGCTCATCCGGGCCGCGTACATCGGCGCCAAAGCCCATGGAAGAGCCTCGCCCGCGGGCCGAGATAATCTTCTGCAGGCCGGCAAACGCACCGCCGCAAATAAACAGAATATTGGTCGTATCCACCTGCAGGAATTCCTGCTGCGGATGCTTGCGCCCGCCTTGCGGCGGCACAGATGCGACCGTGCCTTCCATAATTTTCAGCAGCGCTTGCTGCACGCCTTCGCCCGACACATCGCGGGTGATCGACGGATTGTCGGACTTGCGGGAAATTTTATCGACCTCGTCGATATAAACGATGCCGCGCTGCGCCCGCTCCACATTGTAGTCGGCCGCCTGCAACAGTTTGAGAATAATATTCTCCACGTCTTCGCCGACGTAACCGGCCTCGGTCAGAGTGGTCGCATCGGCCATGGTGAACGGCACATCGAGAATGCGCGCCAGGGTCTGGGCCAGCAACGTCTTGCCGCAGCCCGTCGGGCCGACCAGCAGGATGTTGGACTTGGCCAGTTCCACATCATTGTTCTTGGTGCTGTGGCTCAGACGTTTGTAGTGATTATGCACGGCGACCGAGAGGACCCGTTTGGCGTAATCCTGGCCGATCACATAGTCGTCCAGAACCTCACAAATTTCTTTTGGGGCCGGAACGCCGTCGCCGGATTTGACGATCTGGGTCTTGTTCTCTTCACGGATGATATCCATGCAGAGCTCGACACACTCATCGCAAATAAACACGGTCGGTCCCGCAATAAGCTTTCGGACCTCGTGCTGGCTTTTGCCGCAGAATGAACAATAAAGCGTATTCTTTGAATCGCCGTTGCCGGTGGACTTACTCATGAACCCTCCAACACAAAGCTCAGCGGCATACTAGCCCCAGACTTAAACTACACTCAAACACAAATAAGGGCCCGAAAAACCGCCAAACCCTTATTCGCCGTCACCGCCGCTATCGCCGGATCCGGTCTGGTCCCCCGAGTCGTCCTCTCCGTCCAGGTCTTCGGGCCGCTTCAACACAACCTCGTCAATCAGGCCAAAATCCTTGGCCTCTTCCGGCGTCATATATTTATCGCGTTCCAACGCCTGTTCGACTTTTTCCAATTCCTGGCCCGTATGCTCCACATAAATATTATTCAACCGTTGCCGCAGGGCCAAAATTTCGCGCGCCTGAATCTCGATATCGGTCGCCTGTCCCTGTGCGCCGCCGGACGGCTGGTGAACCATGATCCGAGAATTGGGCAGCGCGTACCGCTTTCCTTTTTGTCCCGCCGCCAACAAGAGCGACCCCATCGACGCCGCCTGTCCGATACAAACCGTCGATACGCCCGGCCGGATATATTGCATCGTGTCATAAATCGCGAGACCGGAAGTCACGATACCCCCGGGAGAGTTAATGTAGAATGAAATATCCTTCTTGGGATTTTCCGATTCCAAAAACAGCAACTGGGCACAAATCAAACTGGACACATGGTCCTCGATCGGACCGGTGACAAAGATGATCCGCTCCTTCAGCAGGCGCGAATAAATGTCATAGGCGCGCTCCCCACGATTGGTGGTTTCCACCACCATCGGCACAAGCGCGTTATTAAAAATTTCTATGGGATCGCTCATTATATTCTATCTGGTTGGTTTTTCCCGTAATTCAACTGCCTACGCGACGCTTTGGGCCCTGGTCAAGCACCCTTTTGGCGCGCAAGCCGACGCTACTTCTTAGCCGTGGATTTCTTGGCTTTTCCCTTGGCCGAGGCTTTCTTCTTGGCGCTGGACTTCTTCTTTTTTTCGCCGGAATCGCCACTTTCGCTTGATTTTGCGGCTGATTCGGTGGCCTCCGCCATCAACTCCTCGATGCTGACATCTTTGTCGGTGACATCCGCCAGTTCGACAATAAAGTCGATGACCTTGTCTTCGAGGACCGGCGATTGCAGCGACTGCATGGCTTCAGGATTGTTCTTGAAGTATTCCAGGACTTCTTTTTCCTGGCCCGGGTGCCGCTGTGCCTCTTGCATCAGCGCCCGGTTCAGTTCTTCCGGCGACACCGTGATCTCGTTGACCCGGCCAATCTCGGCCAGCAACAGTCCTAAGCGGACGCGGCGCTCGGCGATTTCCCTGTATTCTTTCTGAAGTTCCTCATCGGACTTATCCTGATCGTCGGCGTCAACCTGATCAGGATGATGTTCCCGCTGATGGGTAAATTGCTCCCAAATTGCGTCGAATTCACTTTGGATCATGCCCTGTGGCAGCTCGAACTTGTGTTCATTATCCAGGAGGTCGAGGAGATCCCGCTTCAGCCGCATCTTGGTGAAGGCCCCCATTTCCATCTCTTGGGCCTCTTTCACCTGACGCTTCAGGTCCTCGACGCTTTCCGCCCCCATGGACTTGGCGAGCTCGTCATTGATTTCCGCCGGGATAGATTCATGAATTTCGTTGAGGGTCACTTCGAACACGGCCTCCTTGCCGGCCAAGGTCTCCGTATAGTTCTCCGGGAACGTGACACTCACATCGAACTTATCGCCGGCATCGTGCCCGACGATCTGTTCCTCGAAACCGGGGATAAACGCACCGGAACCCAGTTCCAGGGAGTATCCGTCCGCCTTGCCGCCGGCGAATTCCTCGCCGTCCACCCGGCCAACAAAGTCAATGATCGCCACATCGCCGGTGGCGATTTTGCGTGCTTCGGTAATCGGCTTGGATTCTTTTCGGCTGTTGGCCATTTGCTCGATAGCGCCGTCGATCTGCTCGTCCGTCGCAGGAACTTTGAAGCGTTCAAGCTTTAGTTTGCCGAAGTCGGCCAAGCTAATCTCCGGAAAGATTTCCAGCTCGATCGTGTATTCCAGATCGGCGCCTTCTTCGAATTTCTCGATTTCAATTTTCGGCTGGGATACCGGACGGAAATCCTTGTCCGCCAAGGCCGACTGGCTGCTTTCGTTGACCGTCGCTTCAAGCACCTCGCCCATGACCGCATTGCCATAGGTCTTGCGCAACAGGCTAACCGGCACCTTACCGGGACGAAAGCCCGGCATCCGCGCCGTGCGGGCGACTTCGGTTAACCGGGTCGTAACCCGTTCCTCGATATCAGCGGCGGGGACAACAACCTTGTAGCCCCGTTTCAATCCTTCGTTCGTCGTTTCAGTTACCTGAGCGGCCATTGCGTAATTCCCGTGCGTTCCTGTTCGTGACGTAAAAATTCAAATTTAATGAGTACTAAACCCTGTGGCGGATACATCGAAATTGGTGCGGGTGAAGGGACTTGAACCCCCACTTTCCGAAGAAAACAAGGACCTAAACCTTGCGCGTCTACCAGTTCCGCCACACCCGCAACACAACCTACCGGATGCGGTCATCCGCGCCGGAGCGCGCCACTCTATAAAAAAAGCGACCGCTGTCAATCTGAACCTCTGGAAATTCGCGGAATTCTTGGGACCCGAGGTTTTACACCTTCAACAAGGATTTTACCTTATTCGACGTGCTCACCTCCTGACCGCTCCGGTAGGATTCATGATTGCCGTCGATATCTTCCAAAAGATACCGGTAGTTGACCATCAAACCGGCCGATTGCTGTAGTCCCTTGGAAGACGTGTCCGCCTCCCAATTAATCTGTTCAACACGCGCGCCATTGTTCAGGTGGAAATGTGCGACAGAGTCCAGCGCCGTCCCGCCGCCCCACTTTTCGACGCAGATATATCGAGCCGCGAGCTTCAGCAGCGGCTCTTGCAAGGCTTCTGATTTCTCGGCATTTCCGTACCAGCCGGCCTCGAAAAGCAGATGCCTGATCGCTTCTGCCGCGGTGTCTTTCATGGCAAGACCGGTCAAGGCGGAGCGCTGTTCATCGGACAGGAACTCCAAGGTCCTCTCGTCATCCAACGCGGATTTCAGCCAGCGGCAAAAACCGGGGATCGGCGACAGGGTCGAATACCGTTTTAGGCCGCGAAGTTCACCCGACAGGCTATCCACCACACGCTTGATCAGAAAGTTGCCGAAGTTGATGCCGCTGAGGCCCTGCTGCGCACTGGAGATGGAATAAAAGATCGCGCTGTCGGCGTCTGTTACATCGACGATCGGCGCATCCTCGTCCAACAACTCCTGAATGTTGGTCGAGATACCCTCCGTCAGCGCCACCCAAACGAAAATCAACGGCTCCTCCGGCATGCGGGGATGAAAAAAAGCGAAACACCGGCGGTCGGACGCCAGCCGGTTCTTTAAGTCGTCCCAGCTTTTGATTTCATGGACGGCTTCGTAGGCAAAAAGCTTTTCCAGCAAAGCCGCCGGCGCATCCCAGGTGATCTGCTTGAGTTCCAGAAACCCGACATCGAACCAGGACGACAAAAGTGCTTTGAGGTCGGTCTCGACGGACTGCAAGACAGGATCGTCCTTGACCCATTGAGTTAGGTCCGCGCGAAGATCGACCAGAAACTTTACGCCCTCGGGCAACGCATTGAATTGGGTCAGCAACCGCACACGCGCCGCTTCCAATGATTTCTTCAGCGACTGCTCGGCATTTTGACGGGCTACCGGATCGGTCGCCGACTGCAACTCCTTGACGGCCGCATCGACGGCCTCATGATCCGTATCGAATTCCGTCGCCATGACTTGAAGGAAACGTTTTCGCCCTTCTTCGTTCAGACCCAGATACGCATGGCCCAAGGCGGCGGCCCGGGTGCGTGCGGAAACTTCACCGCCTCGGCCGTCCAGACAGGCCTGCATGTGTTTAAGCAAACGGTCCCGATCACCGTCGTCCAGTTCCGGCGACAGGACGATTTCGGTGAATTCGTCCTCGTCAGACCCGATCCGGCTCCAGACGCCTCGAAGGTTACGGATTGCGCGATCCCAGAAACCACTATTTTTTTGTTCATTCATACTAATGATTTAGTCATAAAATCAGCTAATCATCACTGATTTAACTTGAATATTTCGTGTAGTTGATCCGGCAAATCCTCGGCGATCAGTCCCCGGCCCGCCCGTTGCCCGGCCGCGCCGTGAAACCATGCCCCGGCGGCGGCGGCCTCGAATGCCGGAACCCCTTGCGCCAGGAATCCCGCAATGATCCCGGCCAGAACATCCCCGGCCCCGGCGGTCGCCAGATCGGCGGGCGCACTGCTGTTGATCACCGCCCTGCCGTCGGGCGCGGCGATAACCGTATCGAAACCTTTCAGCAGGATGACTGCACCGCTTTGTGCCGCAGAATTTAGACAGTTGGACAGTTTATCCTGTTGATTCTCAAAGAGCCTTCCGAACTCCCCCGCGTGCGGCGTCATAACGCAGGGGCCCTTGATCCATCGAGCTAGGCTCTCCAAATCATCCTCGAAGGCGGTCAATGCATCCGCATCCAATAGTGTCGGCAGACCGCATTTTAGGGCCTCGACCACATGGCGGCGGGTGGCCTGGGTCGCACCCGCGCCCGGTCCTACCAAAACCGCGCTCCGCTTCTTCTCGTGAAGGAGCGTGCGAATGTCACCATCATCTGGAAGCGCCGTCACCAGATTGCCCGGTGCACCCGCCTGATAGACCGTAACCGCCGTGGACGGCGCAGCAATGGTCAACATGCCGAGCCCGGTTCGCCGCGCCGCCGCCGCCGACAACCGTGCTGCACCCGTCATCTCCCCGCCGCCGATCACGAGCAGGTGTCCGCGCGTGTATTTATGAGCCTCCGGTGAAGGCCGAGGGATGACCTCTCGCCACAGGGCCGGTCCGTTCTCATGATTGACTGGATTGAGTTCTTCCAGAACAGAGGCTGGAATGCCGATGTCGGTCACCACTGTCTCACCACAGAGTGATCTTCCAGGCATCAACAGATGCCCCGGCTTTTTGCGAAAGAACGTGACCGTCAGTGCAGCCTGAGGCGCAATGCCCCTCACCTCGCCGGTGTTGCCGTCGACGCCGCTCGGCGTATCCACGGCCACGACCGGGACGCCACTGTCATTGATCGCGGCGATCAACTCCGCCGCTGCGCCGTCGATATCCCGGGCAAGCCCTGCCCCGAACAGCGCATCCAGGACGAGTTCCGCCCCATCCAAGAGCGCCGGCGTTAACGGCTCACAGTCCCCATCCCAGGCATCAGCGTTCACGGCCGCATCGCCGGTCAATTTTGACTTGTCTACTAGTAGTCCAAGGCGCACCGGCCAGTTGAGGCCCTGCAGTAAGCGCGCAACAACAAAGCCGTCGCCGCCATTATTGCCGGGACCGCACAACACCGCCACCCGCCGTCGGGTCCAATGCCGGCGAATTTCCCGCACCACCGACACGCCCGCGTTCTCCATCAGCGTCAGGCTCGGCACACCAGCTTCCACGGCCAAGGCATCGGCGTTGGACATTTGTTTGACGGTCAGTAACTCCGAACCACTTTTCATCGACTCTCACAGGTCTGGTGATAGTTCCTAAGTACTACTATAGTCCGCCCCTTGTGGGAGAGAGCAAGGTCTAAACACGTGAAAGTTTGTATTTTGGGCGCGGGCATTGTCGGTATCGCCTCCGCCTATTACCTCAACAAGGCCGGACACGAAGTCACCGTGATCGACCGCGAAAGCGGCGCCGGGCTGGACACCAGCTTTGCCAATGGCGGGCAAATCTCCGCCTGCAACACGATCCCCTGGGCCAATCCTCACGTGCCAATGCAACTGGTGAAGTGGCTGGGCCGCAAGGATGCGCCACTGCTGTTCCACTTCAGCGCCGACCCGATGCTGTGGTCCTGGCTGATCAAGTTTCTAATGAATTGCCGCTCGGCCAAGGCGCTGGAAGGAACCGCCAAAAATATGCGGATGTCCCTCTACAGCCGGGACATGATGGATGATATCCGTGCCAACACCGGCATCGACTACGACTATATCGGCCGGGGCATTCTGAATATCCAGAAATCACAAAAGGATTTCGAAGAAGCCGTCGCAAACGCCGCCCACTTGCGGGAGCTCGGCCTCAACAATGTCGTCCTGGGCGCGGAAGCCTGTATCCAGCTGGAACCCACGCTGGAAACCGTGCAGAACCGGCTCGCCGGCGGCGTCCATACGCCCGAGGACGAAAGCGGCGACGCCCACACATTTACCCGTAAGCTGGCCTTGGCCGCCGCCAGCCGGGGCGTGGTGTTCCGTTACAACGAAACCGTCACCGGGCTGGAAGAAGATGCCGGGCGGGTTACGCGGGTTCTCACCAATAAGGGCGGATTGGACGTGGACACGGTGGTTCTCTCCCTCGGCGCCTACGGCCCTGCTCTATTGAAACCGCTGGGGCTCAATGTGCCTATCTATCCGGCCAAGGGTTATTCCATGACCTTGCCGACGGCGGGACGCAACGGTGCGCCAACTATCAGCATCACCGACGAGGAACACAAGCTGGTCTTCACGCGACTGGGCGACCGGCTTCGGGTGGCCGGCACGGTGGAATTCGCCGGGTTCAACAAGGAAATCGATCAGGAGCGGGCGCAGTCTTTAAGAACGGCGACCGAAAAACAATTTCCCAATGCCGGCGACTTTGAACAGGCAACTTACTGGACCGGCCTTCGTCCCCTTACCCCGGACTGCGTGCCAATCATCGGCCGGACGAAGCTGGAAAATCTATATCTGAATACCGGCCACGGCTCTCTCGGTTGGACCATGGGCGCCGGTTCCGGCAAGGCGATATCCGACCTAATCAGCGGCGCGAAGGCGGACATTGATCTCAGCGGATATGGGCTGGAGAGGTTTTAACCTTCGGCGTCATCGAAAAATTGTCGAATGGAATTCGCGTAGTATTCAACCAATCGCCGTTGAGACTGGGGCACGCTGATTTCGTCTGAACCCGTCTGGACGATCATTCCCCGTCCTCTCAGAAGCGTCAGTGCTTCTGGGATTCCCAGCGATCCATCGCCGTCCGGCAGAAACAAGTTCGCACCGTTCGCCTTTGCGCGATCCGCTTCTTGTGCATACCGAGTCTTCAGAGTCTCCATTGACACCAGGGCACCGTCTTCCTTGATCAAAACGCGACAAACCAACGCCACCGGCGGAACCGGGATCAACGCCGCAATATCTTCCATCAACTCACCGCCGAGTTTAGACAGCCATTCGAACCGTTCAGCGCGGTCAAGCTTAGACCAATCGACCCAATGGTTAAGCAGCCACCGTTTGAAGGAGACCGGCGTTCCAAAATTTGCGCAGGCAAACCCGAAATTCCGTTTACGGCGCAGCATCTGCCAGAAGACCCTAGTACCGATTTTGGCGCCGGAGCGATAGACGAAGGCTCTGCCCTTCCCACGAAATTCCGCCGGATCGAAATTCCTGGTCATGTACGAGAGCAAGCCCAGGCGGGGTGGCTGCAACCCGCCATCCGGCGACAACGCGCCTTCGGGAAACATAGCGTGCGGCACTTTCGCCTCGGTCGCCATCTGAACATAGCGCTCCAGAACCTTTCGGTAGAGAGGATTGCCTGAATCACGCTGCAGGAAGTAACCGCCAGCCGCGCGCATCAACGGCTGAATTGGCCAGATGTGGGACCATTCGCCAACCCCAAACGACAACATCGTTCGAGGGGACGTCAGATAGGAAACGAGGACATAGTCGACGTTGGTCCTGTGGTTCATGAAGAAAACCACGCAACTATCCTCGTCAATTTGGCGAAGCGCATTTTCATCGGTGAAGCCGATCCTGACGCGATACAATGCCCTTAAGGCGCTCCGCGCCATGACATATCCCACCCGAAAATAAAATACCGGGCTGAACGCCGGCACCATCGAATAGGCAATCCGACGAACATTTTTTTGCACGTCGGCGACCGACCGACCTGAAACCAAGGCTTCTTCATTGATAGCCTCAAGGATCTTCGGATCGCTCGCCAGTCTGTCCGCCAGTTGCCGGCGGTCGGTCAGGGTAAAAGGTGAAAGTTTAAGCTGAAGATGCGGATTGACGACTTTCACAATTCTGTGTGACCACCAGGCCCAGCCGGAATACCACAACGGCCGCAGACCAAACCAGCACAAGGTGATGGCCGTCCCTGCCAGCAATAGTCCAAACACCCAAAATGGAAGAGTTATCGGCTCGTTCACCGCCTCCCCCTCAGATTGAAGCCAATATTTCCCTGAAGCGGCGAAGCGGCTCGTGATTTCGGATCATCGTCATGGGCACCGAGAAATGCCCCCGCCGCCAGATAAATCTGTTCGTATCGGGCAGCCGCCATCTGTCGAGAAGGTCGAGCCCACTATCAAATGGGGTGACACCATCGCGGCTGCCGATGACAGAGACAATTCGATCGGCGCTCATCACGGGTGGCCGCTGCGGATCAAGGAGTCTGAGATATTGTTCGATCAAACTTGTGGTCCATCCTTTTTCCCGGATGGCGTCCTGATTCCCCCAAACACGCGCCAATTGTCCGCGCATCACGGCGTCCACCTGGCTGCCGCAGTGGGTAATCAGCAACATAGCGTCGGGACGAAGGCGTTCCGGCCAATCAGCAGCGCGGTCGGCGGCAAGCTGAGACATCAGCGCGCCCAGGCTTGTCCCGCCGACGGCAACAGGCCCGGTCGAATGCCGCCGGGCCCAATCGATCAACACCGACCACTCGCGTAGCGCCCCCATAAACGTATCCAACGGCCCATAGGGAAACGTCGCGATAAAACGTTCTCCTCCCTAGTTGCCGGGCGTCACCCGCCGGCCATGCCACGGGGCCTCTGGCCGAATTACGCGGATACCCATGCCGCAAAGTGCATCGACCTCGTCAATCAGCCCGTGCCAATGATCAAATTCCACACAGACCCCGTGCCCAAAGATCAGCGTGGGCGGATTTTCCACGCCTTCGGGCTCATGCACACGGGCATAAACCGTGTCTCCCAAGCGGTCCGAAGGGCTTTGAAAACGCAGCCAGTAATTGCTGCCGACCGTATGGGGAATGGCTTTGGACACCTCAATGCGAGGCATTTGGGTGGGCGCCTCGAAAAATGGAGAGAGATCATCCAGTGCGGCGCCATATACGGCCTCGGTCTCAGCCGGTGTCACGGTATCTCTCTTTACCCTGGGAATGCCATGACGAAGCAAAAATCTGAAATGCCGGCGTGTGGAGTTATAGGCGTGACGGCGATCCCGCCGAGCGGTTTCAACTGAAATCCGATAGTCGATGGAACTTGAGTCACCTCCGAAGAACACACGCTGCCATTCGGATTCCAAGGCATTCACCGCCGCCCGGGCCGATTCAAAATGCGCCAGGGACAAAAGCAACTTATCCCTGGCCTTTGCAATCGGCGTCATGGGTACGGCGTCAAAGAAGACTTCCGGCGAACCATCGGCCGTCCGCGCTGCCGCCCAAAGGCGGGAAGCCGGGAAAAAATAGTGTTTGAGCAGCCACAGGCTAAATCCGTCAAACCACGGAAACGCCAGAAAGCTTCCGGAAAATCCTCGTAATCGCCGTTCGACCAAATCGTGGGGCCGCAGACGATGATTTGCCGTTTCCGCCGGATCCAAAATGGGCGGCGCATCTCCTTCGACGGGTTGCAATGATGCGTTCATAACTCATCCTACGAAGGCCTGTGAGCCCGGGCAAGCGGCGTGTCTCATGGTGGGCCTGGGAAGCGGGAATTGAATTGTTACGGCTTTCAGCTGGGAGGGTTTTAAAGCCTTAGCTTTTCTCGACCGATTTTCTCAGCGACGGCCCGCCGTTTCGCCAGCGTGTCCTTCATCAATCCATTGATCCGTTCAACCGTCTCCGGCGGGGCCGTGTCGACCGATCCACTTTGATACGGCGGCGCCGGGTCGTACTCCATCAGCAATTGGATGAAGTGGGCGGCCTCCTCGCCCAGAAGCCGCGCCGCAACCACCAAAGCGAAATCAATGCCAGATGTGACGCCCGCACCGGTGATGATGTTGCCATCCTCTACCACGCGTTCCTTGACCGGAACCGCCCCCATCAACGCCAACAAATCAATGGAATTCCAGTGGCAGGTCGCGCGCTTGCCGACCAGTAATCCCGCTGCCCCTAGCAGAAGCGAACCCGTGCAGACGGAGGTGATAAATGTCGCGTTTTTCGCCGCCTCGACCATGAATGCGATCAAGGCATCATCCTCCATCGCCTCCAGCACCCCCGGTCCACCCGGGATGAACAGAACATCCGGCTGACCATAGGTGTCGAACGTTTCCGTCGGCGTTAGGATCAGGCCGCCCTGCGCGCTCACTGGCTCCAACCGATGCCACAGCAGATCAACCTGGATCGCCGGCGAGGTGTTGAGAATTTCATAGGGTCCGGTCAGATCAAGCTGAGTCAAACCGGGAAACACCACCATGGCGATGCGAAAAGAAGGTTGGTCGTTCATCAAAATCAGCCTCAGGTTTTTCGTGGTAACGACGAGACTATAGTTAAAAATGGGGCCGCGGGACATGGCCGTGGATGACGAATAGAACTCCCCCCACCCCTCTAAAACTCCTCACGTTCCACGTCCTGACTGCTGTGCAGCACGCGAACGATGAACACGGTATCATCGGTCACCCGCAAATAGATACAGCGGTCCCGGTACGGGAGAATTCGCAAGCCCGGACGAATCCAATCTCTCGGCGCGCCGGTAAAACCGGACGCGGCGATCCACTCTATCTTCTGTGCAAGGTCTTCAATGAACTCGAGCGCAGCGGCCGGATTTTCTTCAGCGATATAGGCATGTATCCCGCGCAGATCATTGAGCGCGGTCTCTGACAAAACGAGCTTGCGTGGATTAATTGGACCCGTCCGAGGGAAGGATCGCGCCTGCTAGGTCGCCGGCGGTATCAAAGGTTCGGGTGCGGCCCGCGTCGATATCCTGATCACCTTCATCAATCAGGCGGCGCACGTCATTGAGTTTGGTCTCATAGTCTTCAAGCATCCGCAAGCCGGCCCGAACAACCTCGCTCGCGTTGTTGAAACGCCCGGCCTCAATCTCCGCCGCGATGAAATTTTCGTAGCGCTCGCCGATAACGTATGACTTTTTCACGTTGGTCATGTGCAGCCCTCAATCGCCAAAATGACGAATTTTTCGTAGAAAACTGTACGAAATTTTCGGACAAATTGGTAGGAATAATTCACACACTCCCTACCCCCACAGCTCCCGCACCCAATCCGCCGGGTAGTCGGCGGGGTTAGGCCGGCCGGAGAACACTACGGCCTTACAGTTTTCCGGAGGGGTCTGGGCGGCGCGGAGGCGGAATGGCGCGCACCAGCCGGCCGGCCACAGTTCCGCATCGGGCGCCATGATCGCCACCCAGTCCTGATCGCCGTCATATTTTGCCGCCATGTCGGCATTAAAGGCGTCTCGGATTTCCGGCCGTGACCCGGTCTTCAACAAAAACACCGACGTATTGAAGCCCGGCACATAATCGTTGTCCATGATGGCGAAGTCGCTGTCATAAGTGAGCAGCGGATCGATGGAGCCGGTCAGCACCACATCCAGATCAAAATACAGCATCCGCCCGCCCACACCGTCGAGATCACCCCGATACAGCGACACTTTGTTCCACCAGCCCTGATAGTCCGGATCGGGCAGCGGCAGATGCCGAATGCCGCCATCCAGGCCCGTGGCGTCTTCGGTAAAACAGACAAAGTCCGGATCGTGGGACGAGTTCCGCCTGACCATGGCGGCCAGCCGGTTTACATAGTCGGGGCCATACTTGGTCCCCTGCTTCACGCAGACCACGGTGGCGGGATCGCGCTTTTTGAGACCCGCCGTCGCCACGCCGCCCGCTTTCAACGCGGCCACCCGCTTGGCGCCGATCTCCGCCATCACATGGCCCGGCGACATGTCTTCGATCTGACGGAATTTCACCTCCGCCTGATCCAGCTTGCCGGCGCGGATGAACACCCGGCCCAATTGAATGTGGGGCTCCAGGTCTTCCGCGCCCAACATCATCGCCCGGATCAGGGCCTTCTCCGCGCTCTCGAAATCGCCCAGGAAGTCATACACCCGGCCCAGATACATCTGCGCCGTCTGATGATTGGGATCGAGCCGCAGGGTTTCCTGAAAATAAACCAGCGCCTCTTCCAGGCCAGCATTGTCCACATGATGAAAGCCCAAGGCCAATTGCACCTCCGCATCCTCCGGGTTCAGCACTGCGGCGCGGGTCAGGAACGGCAGACTCTCCGCATCTTCACCCAGACGCTGATACAACATGCCGACCAGCTTCTGATAGGCCGGCTCATCGGGAATCTCCCCTTTGATCTCCGCCAGGCAGGCGACGGCTTGGGCGATTTCCCCCCTTTCATCCAGGTCGAGGGCGCGTGTCAGGGTTTCGGTGAGGTTCATGCTGGTCAAATTCACGTAATGGAGCCCCTTCATAGCACAACTTTTCTTAATGAATTTCCCTCTTGACGGTGGCGTTCTTCTGTTATAGAACAAAACAAGAACATTAAGGCGGGCACCTTAAACGACGCATAACGCATCCAAAGACGATGCGCACCAGTGATAAAGAACGAGGAAACGACCATGTCCGCCGCTGTTATTCACGCTCCTTTCGGGACTCCGCCCTCCGGGCAGACGCCCTCTCGACCCGACCCCGCACTTCTGGACGGCTTGCGCAATCGCATCCGGGCGATTGAACGCACCGGCGGCGGGATTGTCTCCCCCACTTTCGACAGCGATTTGGACTCACACTTGGCCGGTAACATGCCGGTCATTTCTCTCGGCGCGCCCGAAATCGACGAGGCGCTGCCCTGGAACGGCCTGCCCCGGACGGGCCTGCATGAAGTTTTCGGTGACGCCGCGGCCTTGGGATTCTCAGCCGCCCTGCTCGCCCGCCTGGCTGAAATCCATATCGACGAAGGCCGCGGCGCACCGATTTTGTGGTGTCAGCAAGGGCGGGACCTGTATGGGCGCGGACTGGCGGACTACGGCATTGATCCGGACCGGGTGATCCTGGTCCACGGCAAGAACGATACGGAAATTCTCTGGGCCATGGAGGAAGGGCTGAGGAGTCCCGGTCTCGCCGCGGTGATCGGCAAGCTGCACAAGGTGCCGCCGATCGCCGGCCGGCGGTTACAATTGGCGGCCGAGGAAAACGGCGTGGCCGGGCTCCTGCTCCGCGCGACCGGGTATGCGGGACCGCAAGCCCCGACCGGCGCGGCGCTGACCCGCTGGCGGGCAACGTCAGCGCCCAGCATCACCCCGGCCAGCGGCTTAGGACTGGGCCCGCCCCAATGGAATCTGGAATTACAACGCTGCCGCCTCAGCGCGGCCAGCCCAAAACAACTGGAAAGCGCCGGACGCCCCAGGCTCTGGCGGGTGGAGTGGTGTCATGAAACGGGTGATCTCTCTGTGGTTGCCGGCCTTCGCGACCGATCGGATCGAGCGCCGGCAAACCCGACAGCCTGGATCCCCAAAAGCGGACAAAGCGGACCAAACATCCAAAACCAGGGAGACCTCTGGCAAGCCGCCGTCTAAGCCTGAACCGGCATTTCCCCCGGCGGGGCCTTTGGTCACCATCATCACCGTCCATGGGGGACAGCGCATCGCCTCCCTCAACCGAGCGGCGCGCCAGGCCGGCATTTCCGCCGGGCAGTCCCTGGCCGACGCCCGTGCGCTTTACCCTGCCCTTGCCGTGCAACAGGCCGACCCCATCGCCGACGCCAAAGCGTTGAACGCCCTGGCCCGGGCGGCGGAACGCTATACGCCCTGGGTGGCTATTGACCCCGACGGCGGGCTCTATCGCGGCGGGGCCGGGCTATGGCTGGATATCAGCGGTTGCGCGCACCTGTTCGGCGGGGAAGACGCGCTTCTGGACGACCTCCTCACCCGCTGCGCCCACGCCGGATATCAGGCCCGCGCCGGTCTTGCCGGCACACCGGGCGCCGCCTGGGCCCTGGCCCGGCTGGAAACGAAGGAAACGCTGGCCGCTATACTGCCCCCTGGCATACGCGCATCCAAACGCCTGAGCCCCCTGCCCCTGGCCGGGCTGCGTCTGGAAGCCGGGATCGTGGAGGGGCTGGAGCGCATGGGGCTCCGCCGCATCGGGGAGATCTACAATTTGCCCCGTGCGCCCTTGGTTAAACGCTTCGGGATGGAGATCACCCGCCGCCTGGACCAGGCCCTGGGCACACAGGAAGAGTCCCTGTCGCCCCGCCGCCCGGTACCGGCCTATATGACCCGCCGGGCCTTTGCCGAACCCATCGGCCGGGCGGAGGATATCGACGCGGCGCTCGTCCATTTGCTGGACCCGTTGTGTGACATGCTGGAAAAAGCCGGCCAGGGCGTCCGGCGGCTGGTCTTTTCCCTGTACCGGGTGGATGACACGGTCGCCCGTATCGTGATCGGCGTGAGCCGGCCCAACCGGGATCCGGCGCATCTGCACCGGCTGTTCCGGGAAAAGCTGACGGAGGTCGATCCCGGCTTCGGGATCGAGGTCGCCGTTCTCACCGCGCCTTTGACCAATCCGCTCGCCTTGAAACAGCCGGATATCTCGGGCCAGCAATCAGCCAAAACCAAACCCGTGAACGAACTGGTGGACGTACTGGCCGGGCGGTTGGGCCCAGCAGCCGTCAATCGCCTGCTACCCGTGGCCAGCCATCTGCCGGAGCGGGCCTGCCGGACAGCGCCGGTGGATTCCGCGCCCGATAAAAAGCAGGACTGGCAAAAGCCGGTGCGTCAGCCACCGCGCCCCTTGCAACTGTTGATCCAGCCCCTGCCTATCGATGTGATGGCCCCGGTGCCCGACGGCCCGCCGGTCCTGTTCCGTTGGCGCAGGCGGCAGCACAAGGTCTCCAAGGCGGAAGGCCCGGAACGGATTTCGCCTGAATGGTGGCACGGTGACGGCCGCGCGCCCTATACCCCGCCCTTAAGCCCGGATATCCGGGACTATTACCGGGTGGAGGACGATGACGGCGCCCGTTTCTGGGTCTACCGGGAAGGCCTCTACCGCCCGGACCGCCTGCCCGCCTGGTACCTGCACGGGTTCTTTGCGTAATGACCGCCTACGCCGAACTGCAAGTCACCAGCAATTACAGCTTCCTGCGGGGAGCCTCCCATGCCCATGAGCTGGCGCTGCAGGCGGCCGTTCTTGGCCACAAGGCCATCGCCATTACCGACCGCAACACATTGGCCGGGGCGGCGCGCATGCATGTGGCCTGCAAGCAGCATGATATCCAACTGATCGTAGGCGCTCGGCTCGACCTCCGGGACGGGCCCAGCTTTCTCTGTTTTCCGACGGACCGGGCGGCCTATGGCCGGCTCTCCCAGCTTCTCACCCTGGGCAAGCGGCGGGCGGAGAAAGGCGATTGCGAGCTTTTTCTCGACGACATTTTAGAGGGGGAAATTTTCGCCGCCGGCGCCGGCCAGGTCCTGGTTCTGATCCCGCCGGAAACCCTCGATTCCACCTTTCGAGAGACGATTTTTGTTATAAGAAATAAGATTAAAAATAATATATACCTGTCTGTTAATTATATATATTTTGGCGATGATAATCCGCGTATATCGGCGATTAGCGAGCTTGCCGAAGAAACCTCTCTCCCCCTGGTCGCGACCAACGACGCCCATGCCCATATCGCCGGCCGCCGCATCCTCCAGGACGTGCTTACCTGTATCCGGGAGCACTGCACCATCCACGAGGCCGGCTTTCGTCTGTATGCCAACGGGGAACGTCATTTAAAGCCGGGCGACGAGATGGCGCGGCTGTTCAGCGCCTATCCGGAGGCCATCGAGAACACCGTCCGGATTGCCGAGAAATGCCGGTTTAATCTGGAGGAACTACGCTACGAATATCCGGTCGATCCGGTGCCCGACGGCCGCACCCCTCAAGATGAACTGACCCGCCTGTCGTGGGAAGGCGCCGAAATCCGCTATCCCGACGGCGTGCCGGAGAAAGTCAAAGGCCAGATCGATTATGAGCTGAAACTGATCGACGAGCTGGGTTATGCGCCCTACTTCCTGACCATTCACGACATCGTCCGCTTCGCCCGGTCCCGGGAGATCCTGTGCCAGGGCCGGGGCTCCGCCGCCAATTCCTCCGTCTGCTACATGCTGGGGATTACGGAGGTCAATCCAGCGGAAATCGATCTCTTATTCGAACGTTTTGTCAGCACGGAGCGGGACGAGCCGCCGGATATCGACGTGGATTTCGAACACGAACGCCGGGAAGAGGTGATCCAGTACATCTACGAGAAATATGGCCGTCACCGGGCCGGTCTCACCGCCACCCACATCACCTATCGCTCTAAAAGCGCGTTCCGGGAAATCGGCAAGGTGATGGGCCTGACCGAGGATTCCATTCAGGCGCTGTCTTCTTCCGTGGCCTGGGGCAAACCAACCAAGGACCGCCGCGATCCGGAGCGCATTCGCGAGGTTGGCCTGGATCCGGATGATCCGACCCTGCAGATGGTGTTCGAGCTGAGCGAGCAGATCGCCGGCTTTCCCCGCCACCTCAGCCAGCATACGGGCGGCTTCGTGATTACCAGCAGCCCCCTGGACACGGTGGTGCCTATCGAGAACGCCGCCATGGAAGACCGGACGGTGATCGAATGGGATAAGAACGATCTGGATGCGCTGGGCATTCTCAAAGTCGATATCCTGGCGCTCGGGATGCTGACCTGTGTCCGCAAGGCGTTCGAATTCATCGAGAAACACCACGGCCGCAAGCTGACCCTGGCCAACATCCCGCAAGGGGACGAACAGACCTACGACATGCTGTGCGAGGGCGACTCGGTCGGCGTGTTCCAGGTGGAAAGCCGGGCCCAGATGAACATGCTGCCCCGGCTTCGTCCCCGCACCTTCTATGACCTGGTGATCGAGGTCGCCATCGTGCGGCCCGGTCCAATTCAGGGCGACATGGTGCACCCTTATTTGCGCCGCCGCGACGGCAAGGAAGAGGTCGAATATCCCAAGGAGGAACTCCGCGCCGTCTTGGAAAAAACCATGGGTGTTCCCCTATTCCAGGAACAGGCCATGAAGATCGCCATTGTCGCCGCCGGGTTTACGCCGTCGGAGGCGGACGGCCTGCGCCGGGCCATGGCCACCTTCCGGCGCAACGGCACCCTGCCGCTGTATCGGGAGCGGTTCATCAACGGCATGATCGAAAACGGCTATACACCCGACTTTTCCGAGCGCTGCTTCAAGCAGATCGAAGGGTTCAGCGACTACGGTTTCCCCGAATCCCACGCCGCTAGCTTTGCGCTGCTGGTCTATGTGTCGTCGTGGTTAAAATGCCATTACCCGGCGGCGTTTGCGGCGGCGCTGCTGAACAGCCAGCCCATGGGTTTCTATAAGCCGGCGCAGATCGTCCGGGACGCCCGCGACCACGGGGTCGAGGTCCGCCCGGTGGACGTGAACGACAGCGACTGGGACTGCACGCTGGAGATGACGTTGGCATCACCCTCCACCCGCTGGCGCTCGGACGAAGAATCCCGCACCGCTATCCGGCTGGGGTTCCGTCAAATTAAGGGCATGCGGGAGGATGCGGCGGACGCCATCGTCGACGCCCGCGAACGGGGCTACGCCGCCGTGCCCGATCTCAAGCAGCGGGCTGGTGCGCAACGGGGCGTTCTGGAACGCCTGGCACGCGCCGATGCCTTTCAGTCGATGGGCTTGGACCGGCGTCAGGCCCTGTGGGCGGTAAAAGGCTTACAGGACGCGCCCGCGCTGTCCTTATTCACGGGTCTGCCCGATCATGAACTGCGCCCCGAACCGGCTGTCGCCCTGCCCGAAATGCATTTGGGTGAACAAGTGGCCGACGATTATTTGGCGCTCAAAATGTCTTTGAAGGCGCACCCGATGGAATTACTCCGCCCCTGCTTCGATGCGGAAAAACAATTGCGCTGCGAAGACCTGATCAACGTCCCTGTCGACAGCACGGTGCGTCTGTCCGGCCTGGTGCTGATCCGCCAGCGCCCCGGCAGCGCCAAGGGCGTCATCTTTGTCACCATCGAGGACGAGACCGGCGTCGCCAACCTGATCGTCTGGCCCCATCGGATGGATCGTTACCGCCGTACGGTGCTGGGCTCCCACCTCCTGGGCGTGGAAGGAAAACTGCAACGGGAAGGCATTGTCACCCATGTGGTCGCCGACCGGCTGTTCGATTTCTCCTACCGGCTGGGCTATCTCACGTCCGACGAAGCGCCCTTGCCGGAATTGATGCTGGGGCGCAACGTACCGTCGCACCTGCCGACCATGCCGAATTTACGCAGAATGATCCCCCGCTCCCGGGATTTTCAGTAACGCCGAAATCCATTATCAAGGGAACATGTCCAAACTCGTCATCGCTAAACGCTGCCTCGACCTTTCCGATGCCGTCGTGGCGCGTTCCCTTCTGGATTTTCACGGCTACCCGGCGTTCCTGTTCGACACGGCCTATGTCGGGGTTGAATGGCACAAGCTACAGGCCATCGGCGGGCTGCGACTCATGGTTCTCGAAGACGATTTAGACGAGGTTCAATAACTTTTGGGCGCCGGTGACGCGGCCTTATCCGGCGGCGGCGTGGATACTTGTCCATCCTGTGCCGCCGGACATGTGTTCCGCCACGCCTCCATCCTCTCGCCGCTCGTCACGCTAGGGCTGTTTTTAGCCTACGCGGTGGCGATCCCATTCCTTCTGCGCAGCAAAAGCCGGCAGTGCTTGGAATGCGGCCACAAATGGAAGATTGAGCGCGCATAATGCCAAATAAGTCTGGCAATTTCCGCCGACGAGGGTCACTTTCTTTTCAAGGCGCGCAACAAGGAACACCGCTTAAGTGACCACCGAACAGAGCGACGCGACGGAGCCAAAGATCCTGGCCTCCGGACGGGTCGCCTTCCAGCACAAAGACTATACCTATTACTGGCTGTCCAGAACGCTCGGCGTGTTCGCGGTCGATCTGATGATCGCGACGCTCAGCTGGCAGCTCTGGATACTGACCAAAAGCCCCATCGTGCTGGGTCTCATCGGGGGACTATCCGTCGCGCCGTTCCTGCTGCTTTTTCCCATTTCCGGGATGGCCGCCGACCGGTTTGAACGCAAACGCATCCTTACCTTCTGCGGCATCTTGCAGTCTTTGTGCGCCTTTGCGTTCCTCTACCTGACAGTGACCGGCAATGTAGATGAATACCGGATGCTGGCAATTGTAGTTGTGCTGGGATTGTCCCGAACCTTCCTCGCCCCGGCGCAGCAATCCATTGTGCCGGTTCTGGTCCCGAAGGAGCATTTCGCCAACGCCGTCGCCTGGACCTCTACCGGATTTCAAGCAGCACGCATTGCTGGGCCGGGCCTGTCGGGTTTTCTGATCGCGTTCAGCGGTGAACAGCTTGCCTACACGGTGGTGCTCATCGCGCTGATCATTTCCACGATCTTTACCCTGTTCATTCGCGGCAACACGCGCGTGGTGGCGCGCGATCCCCTAAATTTCGAGACAGTCTTCGCCGGTCTTCGGTTCATCCGTCATCACCAGGTGGTCCTCGGCGCCATTGCGCTGGACCTGTTCGCGGTCCTACTGGGCGGCGCGGTGGCGTTGCTGCCGGCCGTCGCCACGGAACTTCTTGATGTTGGTCCCGAAGGCTATGGCGTCCTGCGGACCGCACATATGGTGGGCGCGATGTGCGGGGCGATCTATTTCACCCAAAGACCCATCCGCCGCCATGCGGGTAAGAAAATGTTTATCGGCGTCGGCGTCTTCGGCTTGGGCATTGTCGCCTTGGGCCTTGCCTCGACATTCTGGATGGCGATCGCCGCACTCCTGGTGCTAGGCGCGGGCGACGCCGTCAGCGTCTTTGTCCGTGGCAATCTGATCCAGATAATTACCCCGGACAACATGCGCGGGCGGGTCGCTTCGGTGAACTCCGTCTTTATCAGCGCGTCCAATGAACTGGGCGAGCTGGAATCAGGCCTGACAATGGCCCTATTCGGTTTGGTCCCCGCGATCATATTGGGCGGCGCCGGCACGATTATTGTCGCTATTGCATTCGCAAGAGTATTTCCCCAACTGTGGGGAGTTGATAGTCTTGATCCGGACGATCTCGTCCGAAAATATCAATGAGGGAATAAGACGTTAGATGAAGTACCGCCAACTAGGACGCACGGGTGTTTCCATATCCGAACTGATCTTCGGGTGCGGCAGTCAGGGCGGTATCATGATCAACGCAGAACCAACGGAGATGGAAACCGCCGTTCACCGCGCGATTGAAGCCGGTGTAAATTGGTTCGACACGGCGCCCCAGTACGGGCAAGGCGTATCCGAAACAAACTTGGGCCGGATCCTTAAGGATTTGGCCAAAAAGCCCTTTATTTCCACCAAAGTGCGGCTGAGCTCCGACAACACCGACAATATTTACGGTCAGATCGAACGGGCGCTGCACGAAAGCCTGGAACGATTACAGGTCGATAGAATTGATCTCTATCAATTGCACAACGGCATCACCATGGCCGGTGATGAGAAATCGTTAAGCACGGTCGATGTACTTGGCCGCGAAGGCGCTTTTGACGCCATGGAAAAACTTCGAAACCAGGGCCTATTCAAATTCCTTGGGATGACCGCGCTGGGCGATACGGGTCTCTGCCGGCGGGTGATCGAATCCGGTCGCATCGATGTGGCGCAGGTTTATTTCAACATGATCAATCCGACGGCGTCTCACCCGGTGCCAAAAAGCAGCTTCGGCCAGTCGGTCAAAAAGTCGAGCTCCGGACAGGACTTTACCGGCCTATTGGACTCCTGCGAGGAGTGGAATGTGGGGGTCATCGCGATCCGGACGTTGGCTGCCGGCGCGTTGGCCAACCCGGATTGGCCGGGCACTAAAAGCATTCTCACCACCGACACCACATGGGAAGAGGATAAACGCAAAGCTGCTGCGGTGATGGAGCTTTGCGGCGATCTGTACGGCACACCGGCGCAAACGGCGACTAAATTCGCCCTCTCCTTCCCGGCCGTCTCGTGTGTCGATTTTGCCGTCGGCAACATGACGGAACTTGAAGACACGCTGGCCATCGGCGATGACAGTAAATTGCCGCAGGACGCGCTGGAGAAGCTCAACGCACTCTATGAATCCGATTTCGGGAAGTCCTAGCGCTACCGGACCAGCAACGTTGCCAGGTCCGGCACAAAGACCACAATCAACAAGACAATCAGCATGGTCGCGGCAAAGGGCGCCGCGCCCCAGAACACGTCTTCGATCCTGATCCGGTCGTCTTGTAAATTATTGTGTATGACAAAACACGCCAGCCCCAATGGCGGCGTCAACAGGCCGATTTCCACACCAATAATGGTGACAATGCCGAACCAGACCAGATCGACCCCCATGGGCTGGATGATCGGGATCATCAGCGGCACCGTCAGCAGCATGATCGATCCGGCGTCCAGGATCGTGCCCAGGATGATGATGGTAACAATATAGATTGCGATCAGCGCACCCGCGCTCAGTCCCCATTCGATCACCTGCGCTTCAACCATGTTGGGAATACCGGTCAATGAAATCATTCGGGAATATATGTGAGCCGAGACGAGTAAGAAGGCGATGGCGGCAGTGACATGACCGGTTTCGGTCAGCGCCTCCCACAGGGTGTGCCGGGTCAACGTCTTCTTATAAACCGCCAGAACAAGCGCGCCCAACGCACCAATGCCGCCTGCCTCTGTCGCGGTGAATATGCCGCCGAAGATGCCGCCCAGAACGACGACGATCAGAATCAGAATGGGCAAGGCCTTGCCGCCGGCCTCCAATGTCGTCAGTTGCGCTTCGGCCTTGGTGTCCAGCGCCTCTTTCGATCCCACCATGTCGGGAAAGCGATTGGCCATGATCGAAATCAGAATGAAATAGGCGACGGTCAGCACCAGACCCGGAATGATACCGGCGATGAACAGATCGCCGATGGACACCTCGGCCAGGATGCCGAAGATAATCAGCAACAGACTCGGCGGGATGAGCATGCCCAGGACCGAGCTTCCCGCCACCACGCCGACACAGAAACGGGGCCGATAGCCGAGTCGCAGCATCTCCGGAACGGCAACTTTGGTGAAGACGGAGGCAGAGGCAATACTCGTGCCGGTGACCGCGGCGAAGATGGCGTTTGCCCCGACCGTCGCCGTGCCCAAGCCGCCTTTTACCTTTCGGAAGACATGATGGGCGACTTCGTAGGTGTCCCGGCCCACACCCGATACGCTGATCAACTGCCCCATCAAGACAAACAACGGAATCACGCCGAATTCGTATTCCTGCATGCTTTCGCCGAGGGACAGCGCAAGCAGCTTGCCGGCGATCGCAAAATTGTCCCGGACCATCCATACACCGACGAATGAGATAATCGCCAGGGCGACGCCTACGTGTACGCCGACATAAACGAAGCCAAGGATAAAGAATATCGAAACCACGCCGATGGCGGCATTGCTGAGTTCAAGCGACAGACCCAGGATCACAAGGAGCGCAGTGATTGCCGCAATCCCCAAGCTCATGCGCGTGAGGCCGCGCGTATCGAACTGGCCCGATCTAGAGAGCGCCTTCAGATCGCGCACGCCTGACAGAAACGAGCGGACAAACTGAATGGCGCAGAAGGCTGCACCGATCAGGATCAATAGCTTGAAGGGCCAACTCGGCAGGGCGAAGTCGCCTTCCACCCCGACAAAGGTGGACCGCTCTACCACTTTGATGAAGGTCGGGAGGGTATAATAGAACAACAGCCCCATCACGAAGAGGCCAAGGACATCGAAGGCAGCCTGCAAAGTCAGACCGAGAGTCGGCCTCTTTTCCAGCAGGTTCGCCAATAAGATTTCGGAACGGGTCAACCGGCCGCCGCTGATGGCCGCCGCCAACTGCATAAATACAATCACCAGGATCGACAGTTCGACCAGAAGCGGCACTCCGTTGATTGGCGCATTGAACACGGCGCGGCTGAACACGTCCGCGCTTAGCATAATCATGAGCAGGAATATCCAGAGGCTCCCGCCGGCGTTAAAGATCGAAACGACGGCGTCAAAGCCTCTGGAAATGGCGCCGGGCGACCGGACGCCTAAGACTGGGTCACCCGACACGACAAGGACGACTTGGGTTCGTTAGCCTGCGAAAGGCTAGCTTTTGTCCCAATGACGGGCGACGCCGATATTCCGCGCGCGCAACTCGTTCATGTAATTGTTCATGAGCTTGGTGCCGGGCAGGCCCTTCTTGTCGAGACGCGCCGCCCATTCCTTGGCGATATTTGGCATGGAGATCGCCCATTTCTTCCGCTCCGCCTCGGGTAGCTTGGAGAACTTGACACCCTGCTTCTTCATAATGCCGGCGAACTTGGTCACTTTCTTTTCATCGATCCGGATCAGAGCATCGACCCACTTGGCCGATTCTTCCCGGATGATCTGCTGCGCAAAGCCCGGGATTTTCTTCCACGTGTCCACGTTGAAGGTAATGCCGGAAGTTACCGACGGACCAAATTGCACCTCGGTGAAGTTCGGTGCGGCGGCAAAGGTTTTATAGACGAACCCCAGGATAATCGACGTCGGATATCCTTCGTACACGCCGTTCTTGATGTTGGTGAACGACTGATTCATTGACGAGTTCACCGTCACGGCGCCTGTGCCGCGAAGCCACTGCGCGAAGGAACCGCTGGAGCCCAGTTTCTTACCTTTCAGGTCTTCAAGCTTTTGGAACGGAAACTTGGTGTACATATGCATGGAATAGTTCACGCCACTGCGAATGAAGACCTGGTTGTGCTTGGTGTAAGCCCCGTTCAGTTCCGGAATTTTCTGCCGCAGCACTTCATCGATTTCGGTGATCTGCTTAGGCGTCACGTCTGAGAACGGCATGTGAACGTCATAGGATTCCATGGGCAGGTTCGACGGTTCGAAGTTTTTGAGGATCAGTCCTGCATTGGCGATCCCCTCTTCCACCGCTTCGAACACTTCGGGGAACTTAGCCAGCGTCTGCGCATAAGCGTGGTTCCACTTAATTTCGAAGCCTTTACCTGATTCTTTAAGGCGCTTATCGATATTTTTGCTGATGATATCTTTGAATGCGCCGACAAAAGTCACCGCCGGCGGCGGCGCGGCGGCCACAGTGATGTTGAGAGTTTCCGCCTGAGCGGGACCGAAGCTGGTGGTGGCAAGCGCTGCCGCGCCCGCAAGCAATGCAATACGACGTGTCATGAATAGAGTCCTCCCTGTGAATTGAACTCGAAATAAGAACGCCCGCATGATAGCGGGCGCTCAACTTTTAGATTTTTATGACCGGGTCTCTTCGGGCCGGTCGAATTCTTTGTCCATGTGACCTTTGCCTTCCTGGTCACCCCGTTCAAACAGCCAACTGTAGCCGCCCTTTGGGTTGGTCAGGATTTCCCAGGCATTCTCGTCCCGGTCCCAGAAATAGAAACTGTACGTGCCGTGCTGAACCTGCGGCTTGGAAATCCGCTTTAGCTCGTATTTATCGGCATACTTTTCGCACATCCGATGAGCTTCGTTGACCTCTTCCTCGGTCTCCACATCAATGCCGTTGTGGTTGAGGAAAGTCATCTTGCTTTCTTTTTTCTTCTGATAGACCACCGCGATGGTATTTGGGCCGCCGAGGCGGATCAGAAGCGAGATCGGGCTGGTGCGGACCACTTCGAGCCCGAGGAAGTCGCTATAGAACTCCCTGGATTTCTCAAGGTCTTTGGATTCCAGCGTCCCGTGGGACAGAAAATTAAGTTTGAGGATCGGATCAACCGCCTTCTCCAGCGGACCGGGTCCTGCGGGCGCTTGTTCTTGGACTGCTGCGTCGTTCATAGCTGTCTCCCTATTAGAAACCATCTCCAAAATCGGCAAAAACCGTTATTCTTGCTCTTTCCACAATTGTTGCATTTGCAAAAATACCGCGCAACTGAATTGTGCCTAATACGGTTCGTAATCTCGCAGTTCGGGAATCACCTTCTCGCCGAACATTTTGATTGAACGCATCAGGGCGTCCTCCGGCAGATCAGAGAAGTTAAACTCGCCCATAAACGTGTTGAAAATACCATCCTCCGACGCGGCGCGGAGTTTCTCGGTCACCGTTTGCGGCGAGCCGACAAACACCAGATCATTCTCCATGATGAAGTCCGGATCAAAGATTTTAGTAATCATCACAGCGGCCGGGTTTTCCCCACGGGCGGCAAACTGCTCCTTGAACTTGTCCAGCCGCGCTTCAAACGGCTCTCCCGGCAAGGGTAATATGCCTTCATAAGCCCGCGCGGCCCGCTGCAGGGCAATATCGATCGCCTTGTCGTCGGATTCATCCACGTACACGGTCGTCGCATAGGCGATATTGGGCTTGTGATCCCAGCCGGCCGCTTTCCAGTCTTCCAAATACTTTTGATACCGGGGCGCGGCAACCTCGCGCGGGAAAACCAGAAAGTTGCCCGTGTTAATCCCATTGGCCGCCAGGAACTCCAGCGTCTCCGGATCGCGGCTCATCATCCACAATGGCGGATGAGGTTTCTGGATTGGCATGACGGACAAACGGGCGTTTTTGGTTTTGTGGCTCTCGCTATTGAAGGAGAAGGGCTGATCATCGCCATATGCCGCTTTCAGATAGTCGGGATACTCCATGGTCGGCGACTTACGGTCGTTATATTCGATGCCAAACGGTTCGAAGTAGGAGCCCATGATCCCGGGCACCATGCCGATCTCCATCCGGCCATTGGTCATCTGATCAATGATGGCGATCTCTTCCGCGAGACGCAGGCAATTATAAAGCGGCACCACGTATCCCATGGGACCTAGGCGGATGTTCTTGGTGCGCGCACCGGCGCCGACGGTGTAGAGGCTCGGCGCCGACATCCAGCTTTCATGCGGCGTGAAGTGATGCTCTACGCAAAAGCCGTAATCGAAACCCAACTCGTCGCAGAGTTGCAGTTCCCGCCAGAGCTGTTCATAGCGCTGGTTGGGCGACATGCCTGGTTTGGTCCAGACATGGGCGAAATGGGCGAACTTCATCTTCTCTCTCCCCTAACTGGCAATGGGATTGGAAAGGGTGCCGATACCTTCAATCGTAATTTCGACCCGCTGCCCCGGTTTCATGAAAACTTTCGGATCACGGCCGAAACCCACGCCCGAGGGTGAGCCTGTCGTCACCACGTCACCCGGCATCAGCCGGTACCACTGTGAATAATAGGCAATCAGCTGTGGGATGGAGAACACCAGCTCGGTCATCGTGTCTTGCATGACCTCCCCGTCTAGCGTCGTGGTCAGGTGCAGGTTGGACGGATCGGGTATCTCTTCCCGCGTTACCATGACCGGCCCTAAGGGCGTGAAGCTTGGATACTGCTTGCCCAGAATGTTCTTTTCCCAGGCATGGATCGGTCCCATGCGGCCTTCGGCCGTAAAGATCGGCGCAACCCAGTCCCGGGCCGAGACATCATTGGCGATGGTATAGCCGGCGACGTAATTTAGCGCGTCTTCTTCTGAGACCTTGTGGCATTCCTTGCCGATCACAAATGTCAGCTCGCCTTCATAGTCGATCATGTCCCCGTGGCCCGGCGGCGGCAGGATCGGCTCTCCATGGCCGGTGAGGGACGTCGGGACCTTAACGAACGCCGCAGGTTCCGTCGGGATCGGCGTGTTCATTTCTTCCAGGTGTTTCGCGTAGTTCATGCCGACCGACAGAATAAAGCCGGGCCGGGTGATCGGAGGGCGGTAGCGGATCGCATCGGCCGCCTTCAGCGCCCCTTCTCCGCGTAGTTCATCGGCCTTGCCCGACGCTGCGTCCAACAACTTGCGAACACTGTCCAAAGCGCTATCACCACCTTCGATCAACCCCAGGATCGTATTCGCCGGAAGAGTTTGACCCAGGAGGCCGGCTGCGGCCTCCAGGTCCAGAACCTCGTCGTCCAACATCGCGCCGGCACGATCCCCCATATCCGAATTAATGGTCAGCAGTTTCATGGAATTGCCTCTCCCTTGTTTACGGTGGCGTTCGCGTCACCGTTCATTCAAACAAGCCTGACCTATTTTAATTGCATTTGCAATAAAATCGAACTACCGTTTTATTCAACAATCAGAGAAAGAAAACTTCTGAACATGCCAGAAGCCGATCTTAAAACATTCAATCTCCGGGATTTCATGCCCTACATCATGGCGCGCGTGGGTTCCCTGATGGCGCAGTCTTTCGCACCCCATCTCGAACGAGAGGACATTTCCCTAGGCATGTGGCGGGTGCTAATGGCGCTGCATTTTAATGGCCCCCTAAGCCTTGGAGAAATCGCCCGGACCACCGGCGTCAATGTCTCCACCCTGTCCCGCCTCATCGGCCGGATGGAAAAGCGCGAACTCGTCTCCCGCGACCGGTCCCGAAAGGACTCCCGCGCGGTGCACATCAGCTTGCTGCCCGCCGGCGAAGCGATGTTTCAAGTGCTGTGGCCCGAAGCCGCACGGCTTGAAGACATTGTCACCGACGGTTTTTCCGAGGCTGAAGTCGGGCAACTCAAAGCTGTCCTGCAGGAAGTCGAAAACATTCTCTCCGGATTAACCGAGGATCAGCCGGAACAAAGCTAACCCGAAAGGCGAAGACCATGGACGTGGCTCTAGAGAACAACACCTCCGACAACATCCTCACAATGGAGGAGGTCAAATCCCGTGTCGCCGGTTTGGCGCCGGATATCGAAAAGCTGGCCGCCAAATGCGAGGCAGACCGAAAGGTGCCGGAAGAAAGCGTCGCCGCCTATTTAGAGACTGGCCTGCATCGGGCGATTCAGCCGAAACGATATGGCGGTTATGAATTCGGGTTTACGGCCCTCCCTGAAATGAGTTTCGAAATCGGCCAGGCTTGCACATCGACAGCTTGGGTTTTCGGCCTCTACATGGTGCACAACTGGCTCGGTGCGCAATTTCCCCAGGAATGCCAGGACGAACTTTGGGGCGACAACCGGGATGCGGTGATCTCCGGTTCCTACGCGCCAATCGGCAAAGCCGAAGCCATGGACGGCGGCTTTCGCCTCAGCGGCCGGTTCCCATTCTCCAGCGGCGTGCCGGGCGCAGACTGGAACTTGTGCGGCGCCATGCTGCCGGTCGGGCCGGAGGGAAAACCAATCCCCTGCTTCACGATTGTGCCGAAATCTGATTACACCATCGATTGGGACAGTTGGCAGACCGTCGGCCTGTCGGGCACCGGCAGCTATGATGTCCTGGTCGATGATGTCTTCGTCCCGGCTCATCGTGTTCTAAGCTTCCCAGACTCCACCGGTGGCGCCAGCCCCGGCGCCAAGTCCCTCGAAAATCCGATCTTCAATATGTCTCTCCTGACCTGCATTGCGTTCACTTTGGCGACACCGCCGGTGGCGGCGGCGGCCGGCGCGTTGAAGCGTTTCGTCGAAGAAAACAAGGTTCGCGACACCCACGGAGCGGTCGTTCTGGGCGGTTCCAAGATCGGCGAGTTCCAGACCGTGCAAAAACGGATCGGCGAAGCGGCGTCCCGGATCGATGCAGGCATCACGCTGATCCGGCGCGATATCGTCGAAGCCGAAGATGAGGCCCGGCGGGACGGGAAGACATCCTTGGACCGGCGGCTGATAAACCGCCGCACGCAAAGCTTTGCGACCCATATGGGCCAGGAAGCCATGAATCTTATCTTCGATGCGGTCGGCGGCAGGAGTTTGCAGATGGATCACCCGATCCAGCGCGCCTGGCGGGATACGGCGGCAGCGGCCCACCATATCAGCATGAACTACGACGCGGTGATGTCCCTATACGGCCAGCACATGTTGGGACAGCCGCTGGTCGGCCAGTATTAGAAGACACAAGAAGCACCAGAGCCCGCTAAGGGCCGGTTAGACAAATTAGGGAGGACACGCCATGACGGCTAAACGCGACGACCGTTTCGGCCCGCTGAAAATGCGGGTGGACGACAAGGTGATGATTAAGATGCGGGACGGGGTCGAGATCGCCTGCCGCATCTACCGGCCGGATGACGACGGAGACTATCCGGCGCTGTTCGCTGCTTCCCCCTATCAATTTGAAACCGATGACCTGCCCCACTCTACGCTGTTTCTCTGGCGGGAAGTCGGCCCTGTTGAATGGTATGTCAGCCACGGCTACGCCTATGTCCATGCAGATGTGCGCGGCACCGGCAATTCGACCGGCAGCTACGCCTTCTTCGACACGGACGAACAACAGGATCTGTATGAACTGATCGAGTGGATCGGCGCGCAAGACTGGTGCAACGGCAACGTGGGCGGAATCGGGCAATCCTATTATGCCTGGTCTCAATGGTTCATGGGCGTGGTCAACCCGCCATCTTTGAAGTGCCTGGCGCCCTATGACGGGGCAATCGATCCCTATCGAGGCTGCACCTACCACGGCGGCATTTACTGCGACTTTATGGGCTGGTGGTACAACATGGTGCGGACCAACAATCTGCACCGCGCCGCCAACGGCGACCATGGCCAGGCCATGGAAAACGACATTGCCTGGGAGTTCATCACCCGCCAGACCTATGACGACTGGTGGAAAGAACGCAGCCCATGGGAGAGGATCAAGGAGATCAAGGCCCCGGTCCTATCTATCGGCCACCAGGGCAAAATGGCGTTGCATGAGCGTGGCAACGTGCTGGCCTACGAATATCTCGATTGTCCCAAGAAGCTGGTGCTCACCGGCGCAAAGGATGTTTTCGAAGCCCACGACATGTTCGACAAAATAGACTGGCATAGCGAATGGCTGAAGCCGTTCTATGATCATTTCCTGAAGGGCGACGACAACGGTTATTGGGACGACACACCGGAGGTCCAGGTGTTCATCCGCAGCGAAGATGTCTGGCGGAAAGAACCCACATGGCCCCTGCCCGACGCCGAAATGAAATCCTGGTATCTGACCGACGGGAATTCGGACAGTGTCACGTCATTAAATGATGGCCGGTTGTCCACGGAAGCGCCGGTGGAGAACGGCTCAACGGATTTTGTCTATCCTGATCCCCGCTGGAAGCTCGGCAATGTGACCTTTGGCCCCATGGGTCCCGACCCGGTGGCCCGGGTGCTGACCTTCACGACAGATCCGTTGGAAGAAGATGTGGAAGTCGTTGGTCCGCTGGTTCTGGAACTGCATGTGTCCTCCTCCGCAACGGATACGGATTTCTTCATCAAGCTGACGGACCAATTGCCACAGTCCGAGGAAGACCGCGCCAAAGGGCTGCAGCCAGCCGCCGTTTACGCAAGCAGAGGCTGGCTCCGTGCCGCGCACCGCGAGAAAGACGAGGCCCTTTCGACCGACTACCGGCCGTTCTACACCCACCAAAACCCACAGCCTATTGAGTCGGGCAAGGTCTACAAATTCGAGATTGAGGTCTGGCCGATTGGTTACCGGTTCAAGTCCGGTCACCGGATCAGGCTGGAGATTTCCAATGCGGATTCACCGCTGACGGATTCCATTTTCACGCATCAATACCTGTGGCACAAAGTCGGCACGGATACATTCCACCATGGGCCGGATTATCCGTCACGTCTATTGATGCCGGTGGTCGCGGCCAAAAACTAGGTTTCGTCTGGCACAGTAAAGATTTCCATCTCCTCACCCACGCCGCGAAGGGCGTGGTTGCCGAGTGATTTCCAATCTCCTCTGAGGTGCTTACGCACATCGGCAGACAACACGAAGTTCACGCCCAGGTTTTTGCACATGCCTTCAATGCGAGCCGCCTCGTTCGCCGCCGCGCCGATCACAGTGAATTCAATCCGGTCCGGCGTACCGATATTCCCGTACATGACGTGCCCCATGTGCAGCCCAATGCCGTAGCCGAGCTCGTCCTTACCGTCTTTTATACGCTGCTTGTTTAATTCCCGCATCCGGCGCATGGCGTCGTTGGCGGCGGCTACCGCTTTTTCGCAGGCAATCTCCGCCGTCCAGCTTTCCTGTTCGGCCACCGGGAAGATCGCGAGCGCCGCGTCGCCGATATAGCGGAGCACCTCGCCGTCGTGATCCAGCACCGCCCCGGCCACACATTCGAAATAGTCATTGAGCAGACCGAGAAACTCATCCCGGCCCATGGAGTCCGCCAGCGGGGTCGAGTTCCTGAGATCACAGAACCAGATCACCGCATGGATATCCTCACCGTCTCCCCGTTTAATCTGTCCGCGCAGAACCTTGGCGCCGGACTGATGCCCTAAATATGCATCCAGCAAATTGTGCGCCGTCCGGGTAAGCGCGAAGATTTCCGCGATCCGCGTCAGCGCGGGGCGGATGCGGTTGATCGCCGTGATCTCGGCCTCTGAAAACCCGCCCTCTTCCGTTGAAGTATAGGTCGCCGCGTGATTTTGACCGTTGGTAAAGTCCAATGGCGTCGCAATGTAGTCTGTCACACCCTCGGCCTTGAGCTCTTCCAAGATCGGAAAATCGACCGGGCAATCGGGCTCCAGAAGGCGGCGGCGAATCTCCTTTCCCTCTTTCATGATGGTGACAGCCGGACTGTTGATGAAATTTTCCGACGTCATGACTTCGTATGGCGCTTCAAGGACCCGAACCGGCTCCCCTTTCTTCCAATAAAAGGCCCGGCCCAATACATTCGGATGCAGCGTGGTGACAAACACCGCCACCCGGTGCAGACGCAGCCCACAGTCGGTCAACCGGTCGCAGAGTTCCTGCAGGATATCCTCGGACTTCTTGACCGTGCGCACACCATCGACCAACCAATCGACGACGGATTCGACATCCAGCTTCTCGGGGGTCAGATCGTCGGGCATCTATCCGGTCAACCTGTAAATATCGCCGTCGCGTTCAATGGCGCCATAAGCCGGCGACTGGAAGTGAGCCGGCAGGATCAGGCTGCCGCTGCCGGCAAAGCGGTCCAGCAGCGCCGTCCGGGATTTGCGGGATTGTTCGGCGTCCTCACAGAAATTAGTGGACCATTCCGGATGATAAAGCTGCACCGGATGATGCATCACGTCGCCGCAGACAACGGCGTGGCCATTATCTCCCTGTACATGCACAACCGCATTGCCGGGCGTGTGGCCGGGAAAGGCTTCCAGGTGTACGCCGGCCTCCACCTCGTGATCACCTTGCACAAGATCGGCTTGGCCCGACGCCATCACCGGCAGAACGCTATCCAGATGAGAACCGTAAAGGATCGGATCGTCGCTCGTTTCTTGTTCGGCGATCCAGAACTTGTACTCAATCTCGGAGAACAGATAGCGAGCGTTGGGAAAGGTGGGCGCCCATTCCCCATTCACCAGCTTCGTATTCCAGCCCACATGATCCGCATGCAGATGGGTGCACATAACATAGTCCACGTCTTCCGGCTGCACCCCGGCGGCGGCCAGGTTGTCCAGAAACGGTCCGTTCCGCTGGTGCCACATCGGCCGGGCGGGACGCTCTTTGTCGTTGCCACAGCAGAGATCAATCAGGATGGTGTGCTTGGCCGTGCGGACTAGAAAAGAGTGGAAGCTCAAGAGAAGCTGAAAATCCGTGGAAATATGCCGCTCCCCCAACAACGCCGCCAATTCCCGAATCCGTGCGTCGGTCGCATCGGGATAAATCATCTCCGGGCCGAAGGGAGAGTCCTCCAGGTCCGGAATCCGGTCGATGCCGACCCCGCCCAGGTCACATCCGTCTCTGCCGTGATCCCAATGGCAGGTGTTTGATTTTCCTTCTTTTTCCGGCATCAGCTCTTCTCTTAACTTGATCATATCACTCTGGGTTTACATAAGATATGATTGAAACCACTGAAAATAACTCTCATGTCTCCCCATGTTTCCAGAAATTACATATCATAAGTTGTTCAGGGCCGTATCGAATTAGCGGATTTTTGATTTTCATACATGGATAATTTCACAGACCAATCCTTGCAGAACTTGGCGCAGGACTCGTCCGGTCGCAAGCGGCGGCGTAAATATCTTACGGTCGCCACCTGGGCTTTGCTTGGCGCCGCCATATTGGGGACATTCGGTTTTATCCTACATATAGATGAAGGCATCGGCTTTCCGACCTTATTGGCGCCCATGTCAATCGGGGGCGGCACGGGGTTAATCCTAAGTCTGCTGTACTTTAAATTGACGGCTGAGCGATCCCGACGCCTTTTTTTGGAACAGGAGAGGGCCGAAAATCTACAACGCGCCTATGCTGAAGTTGAGGGACGTTTCAGGGACTTTATTGCCGCAGCCGCCGACCGGTTTTGGGAGACTGACCGGAACCATGCCTATTGCTATATGTCGCCGCCAGTTGGTTCTATGTCACGCGCACCGGACGAAGTCATCGGCATCACCCCTTGGGACATGAAATCCCGCCAACGAAATCCCGAACAGAACCGCGTATTACGGGAGGCCTTCCAGCGACAGGAAGCGTTTCGCAATATTGAACAGCAGGGGATCACACCCGAAGGTAAACTCGTCCATCTGCTGCATAGTGGCCTTCCTCGTTACGACGAGGACGGAAAGTTCGCCGGTTTCCGGGGCACCATCACCGATGCGACAGAAGAATATGACGCCCGCGCCGAACTGGACCAAGCCCGCACGGAATTCCAAGAAGCGATGGAGGAACTGGATGCGGGGTTTGTCCTTTGGGACAAAGATGACCGGCTGGTCTACTGCAACAGCTACTTCAAGGAAATTCACGGAGACGCCGGTGACCTATTGCTGCCCGGCGTGGATTTCGAGGCTTTTGTCCGTAAATGTGGGTCTTCGAATGTGGATACACTGGGCGATGATCCTGATGTGTGGGTTACTGATCTCCTCGAACTCGCCCAACTCGACCCTGTCGAACAAGAATTTGCCCTCAAGGATGGCCGCTGGATCAGATTCCGCCGCCAGCGCATTTCCGATGGGCGTGTCGTGGCCTTCCATACGGATATCACCCATTTGAAATCCCTGGATACACTGAAGGATGAATTCATCGCCGTCTCCAGCCATGAACTGCGTACGCCGATCACCTCTATTCTGGGATCTGTCAAAATGCTCAACGAGGGCATCTTGGGCGAGATGCCCGAAAAAGCAAAAGACGTTCTCGATATTGCCGTCAGAAATTCGGAACGGCTGGCCATGCTGGTGGATGATATTTTGGACCTCAGCAAGATCGAAACCGGCAAACTGGATCTGAAGCGGGAGACTATTCTGGTCTCGGAACTCATGGTGCAGGCCGTCGACCTGAACTCGGAGTTCGCCGCCGGCTTCAGCTGCCCACTCATCATTGGCGACAGTGTTGACGATGTTACAGTTTCCGCGGATAGGCACCGCATCCTGCAAATCCTCACGAACCTTCTCTCCAACGCCGCCAAGTTTTCTACGGACGGTGAGCCGGTCACCATCTCCAGCAAAATTGACGGCCATTCCGTCGTGATTTCGGTAACCAATAAAGGCCAAGGCATTTCAAAGGAATTCGAGGGGCAAATTTTCAAGAAATTTGCTCAGGCCGATCTCTCCGACGCGCGCACCAAAAAAGGCACCGGTCTCGGACTCAGCATCTCGAAGGCGCTTGCCGAACTGCATGGTGGTTCGTTAACGTTCGACAGCGTTCCAGATCAAGAGACCTCGTTTCACCTGTTCCTTGATCTCAATCGGGACTAGCCATTCAGGGAGGCACACATGGACAGCAGCGCGCCGGCGGACCAAGACTTCGATCACAGCTTCAAAGCCATCCACGACGATGAAATTCCCTGGGAAGACGGGCTGGACAACAATCTGCTGACCCTGCCGGCAGGCGTGCAGGTCAAGGTTTTCGCCAAAGACGACGCCATGAAGCGGGTCGACATGAAGGTGAAGTTCCCACCGGGCTATGTGGAGCCCGAACACAGCCACAAAAGCTGGCACTCCATCGTCGTTCTAAAAGGCAGGATGTGCGTCGCGGGGAAAGATTTACGCCCCGGCGACTATGTTTTCGGCTGGGATGAGCTGCACGGCCCCTACGAGTACCCCGACGGCTGCGAAGTCTTCGTGGTGTTTATGGGTGAAGGGACCGAGCACGAGTGGAGCGAGGATCAGCACGCCTCTCATGAGAAGGTTTGGACGCCGGAAACCGACGCCGGGAAGAAGGCCGCCGGCGATTAGTACCGCGGCACATCAGGATCGATATGGGCAGACCAGGCAGTGATCCCGCCGTCCAGGTTCAACACGTTGTCAAATCCGTTCTGCAGCATCCAACCCTGAACCTGGGCGCTGCGTCCGCCCAGATGGCACATCACCACGATGGGTTTGTCCTTGGGAATTTCCCCAACCCGTTCCAGAAAGGCGCTCATCGGAATGTGAAGAACGCCGTCCAGTGACGCGATTGCCAGTTCCTCGTCCTCGCGCACATCGAGAAGGACGTGATCTTCGCCGTTTTGGCGCATCTCGTTTAAACGCTGCACACTAATATTCATTTGAGTCTCCTCACCGGCGGGATGCTTACGCTACCCGTTTGCGCCCCGCAATCCAAATTTGACTGGACGAACCGCTGTCCGGCTCCGTAGAACCGGGATCAATCGGGAATAATAGGAAACAGAGTGATGAGCGACGATCTCGTACAGGTCCGGGAACGCACCACCCCGTATCGGGGATTTATGCGGCTGGACCATTACAAGCTGCGCCACCGGGTTTACGATGACGAATGGAGTGTCGATCTCAGCCGGGAAGTCTTGGAGCGCGGCCATGCTGTTTCCGTCTTGCCGTATGATCCCATGCGCGACGAGGTCGTGCTGATCGAACAATTCCGCATTGGCGCCTATACCGCGCCGGAAACGTCCCCGTGGCAGATCGAATGCGTCGCCGGCATGATTGAACCTCATCAGCTGAAGGAAGAAACGGCGCACCGGGAAACGGAGGAAGAAACCGGGCTCCGCATTTTCGAGTTGGAGCCGATGCATACCTATCTCAGCAGCCCAGGCTGCACCTCCGAGACTATTCACATGTTTTGCGCCCAAGTAGACGCTGAAGATGCCGACGGACATTATGGCCTGTCCCATGAGGGCGAATACATTCGGGTCTTTGCGACCCCCACCGAAGAAGCCTTTAAGATGCTCGACAACGGTCGTATCGAGAACGGCATGACCATCATTGCGTTGCAATGGCTCCGGATTAAGCACGACTACCTAAAGGAGAAGTGGAAAATTGGTTAGAGCGCTTCCGACGCCGTTTATTGATCCGGGCCGCGCTTGAAACCACCGGGTCCCTTGGCTAGTCTCCTAGGCCGATTTACCCCCATACGAACAAAGACAAAGAAAGTAATCGCATGACTGTCCGTGATGGTTTCAGAGAGGCTGTGGGCAATACGCCTCTGATCAAACTGCGCCAAGCGTCGGAAGAAACCGGCTGCAACATCTACGGCAAAGCAGAGTTCCTGAATCCGGGCGGATCGGTCAAAGACCGGGCTGCCCTCTATATCGTCAAAGATGCGGAAGAACGCGGCCTGTTGAAACCGGGCGGCGTCATTGTCGAAGGCACTGCCGGCAATACCGGCATTGGATTGGCGCTTGTGGCGTCCGCCAGCGGCTACAAGACCATTATCGTCATCCCGCGCACCCAGACCCAGGAAAAGAAAGACATGCTGCGGATCGCCGGCGCGGACCTGAGGGAAGTGGATGCCGTCCCCTACTCCAATCCGGAAAATTATGTCCATGTATCCCAGCGCATCGCCGAGGAAATGGCGGAAACCCACGAGGCCGGCGCGATTTGGGCCAATCAGTTCGACAATGTGGCCAACCGGCGGGCGCATGTTGAAACCACTGGTCCGGAGATGTGGGAAGAACTGGACGGAAAGATCGATGGCTTTACCTGCTCGGTGGGCACCGGCGGCACCCTCGCCGGCGTCGGCATGGCGCTCAAGGAACGGAACAGCGACTGCCGGATCATGTTGTCCGATCCCATGGGCTCGGCGCTTTACAGTTTCTATGAACATGGCGAGCTGAAAGCCGAAGGATCCTCGATCACCGAGGGCATTGGCCAAGGCCGGGAAACGGAAAACCTGAAGGGCGCACCCATCGACGGGGCGTATCAGATATCCGACGAAGAAGCCCTGCCGGTCATATTTGATCTACTGGAGCATGAAGGCCTCTGCGTCGGGACATCGACCGGAATCAATGTGGCCGGCGCAATCCGCTTGGCCAAGGAACTTGGGCCGGGTCACAACATCGTCACCATCCTGTGCGATTACGGCACCCGCTATCAAAGCAAACTCTTCAACGTCGGGTTCCTGAAGGAAAATGGCCTGCCCTTCCCATCGTGGATGGCCTAGGAGGCATTCAATGGACTATGTGAACCCCGACGCAAAAGTGGAAACCGACTGGTTGGCCGACCGGCTGGACGATCCGAGCGTCGCCATTTTGGACGCCAGCTTTCACCTGCCTGCCGCCAACCGCGACCCGAAAGTGGAGTTCGCTGAGAAGCACATTCCCGGCGCGATCTTCTTCGATGTTGATGATGTTTCCGATCACAGTGTCAATCTGCCCCATATGCTGCCGACGCCCGAAGTGTTCGGCGAGAAAGTCGGCGCGCTCGGTATTTCTCCCGACCATCACGTAGTCGTCTATGACGTGAGCGGTGGCCCCATGGCGGCCATGCGCGTTTGGTGGACATTCCGCATCTTCGGCCACAAGAATATTTCGGTTCTCAACGGCGGTATGGCGAAATGGCTGGCGGAAGGCCGGCCGGTGATATCCGACACGCCCGAGCGTCCTGCGGAAAAATATGTGGCGGGCGGATTAAACATCGGACTTGTTCGCTCCATCGACCAGGTCCTCGCCAATCTGACCGGCAACGAAGAACAGGTGGTCGATGCCCGCGCTGCCGGGCGCTACGCCGGCACCGACCCGGAACCCCGGGAAGGCATGCGCAGCGGTCACATCCCCGGCAGCATTTCGCTTCCGTTCCAGCAGCTCCTCAATATGGATGAACACATGACCATCCGCCCGGCCGACGAGCTGAAAGCCGCCATCACGGACGCCGGCATTGATCCGACCGGACCAATTGTGTCCAGCTGCGGCTCCGGCGTCACGGCCGCCGTGCTGGTCTACGCCATGTACCTCATTGGCTACGACCACGGGGCCATCTATGACGGCTCCTGGACCGAATGGGGCGGCCGCCCAGACACGCCTATCGACACCTAAATCATCCGGAATAGCTAATATGGCCAGCGGCAAACGCCCCCAGACCACCATCGTCCATGCGGGCAGTCATCCCAAACAGCATATGGGCGCGATGAACACACCCGTCTATCGAGCATCGACCATCGCCTTCCCGTCGGTCGAAGCCATCCAGGACGGGATTAAAAATAAGTTCGATATTGTTTTCTATGGCCGCCACGGCACACCCTCAACCTTCTCCCTGGAAGAGGCCATGGCGGCGGTGGAAGGCGGCCACCGGTCGGTCGCTGTGCCGTCTGGTTTGGCGGCAATCGTGGTCTCGCTGCTGGCTTATCTCAAAAGCGGCGATCATCTGTTGATGGTGGACTCGGTCTATGAACCCACTCGGTCGTTTTGCGCCCGGCTGCAAAGCCATTACGGGATCGAGACAACGTTCTATGACCCGCTCATCGGCGCGGGGATCAAAGACCTGATCCAGCCCAACACAAAGGTGATTTTTACCGAGTCGCCGGGCTCCCTCACCTTCGAGGTGCAAGACCTGCCGGCTATTTCCAAGGCCGCCCATGAGCATGGGGTCAAAGTGCTTCTCGATAACACCTGGAGCGCCGGGCACTACTTCAAACCGTTTGACCACGGTGTGGACGTCTCTATTCAGGCTGCCACCAAGTATATTGTCGGCCATGCGGATGTCATGATGGGGTTGATCACCTCGGCGACCGAGGAAGAATGGCTGGAAATCAAGTCCGCCAGCGCCGCCATGGGCTACAGCGTCGGTTCCGATGATTGTTATTTGGCGCTTCGGGGGTTGCGGACCCTTGATGTGAGATTACAGCGGCACCAGGAAACGGGCCTGACGCTGGCGAATTACCTCAAAGACCGGCCGGAGGTGGCCAAGGTGCTGCACCCGGCCCTGCCCGATTGCCCCGGACATGAGATTTGGCAGCGGGACTTCACCGGCTCCTCCGGGCTCTTCGGCGTGGTCCTCAAAGACGTTCCCCAAGACCGGGTGGTTGCTATGTTGAACGGGATGGAACTGTTCACCATGGGCTTTAGCTGGGGCGGCTTTGAAAGCCTGATGATTCAAACCTCCCCGGCGAGAGCGCGCACCGCGACATCATGGGATGCCGCTGGCCCGACGCTTCGCCTTCATGCGGGCCAGGAAGACGCCAACGACTTGATCGCCGACTTGGACCAAGGCTTTAAACGCCTGAACGGGGAGGCCTGAGATGACGGACAAAAAGCATACAGACACGCATCTGGTTCATGACGGCAGCCATCCGGAAGATCATTACGGCCTGATCAATCCGCCGGTGTATCACGCGTCGACGGTCAGTTACCCGACGGTGGCGGCGCTGAAAGAAGCGCGCGCCAATCCGGAGGACAACTTCATTTACGGACGGCGTGGCACGCCGACGTCATTTGCGCTTGCCGAGGCGATCGCCAATCTGGAAGGCGGCTATCGCACCATCCCGGTGAATTCGGGTCTGTCCGCCATCTGCACGGCCATGCTGGCCTTTGTGGAGGCAGGTGATCATGTCCTGGTGTGCGACAGCGCCTATGGCCCCACGCGGAACCTGAGCGAGAAGTTCCTGAGGCGCTTCGGGGTTGAGACGAGCTATTACGATCCGCTGATCGGCGCCGATATCAAGGAACATTTCCGGCCGAATACCAAAACCATCTATGTGGAATCACCGGGCTCTCATTCCTTCGAGGTGCAGGACATCCCCGCCCTCTGCGACGCCGCCCACAAGGCCGGGGTCAAAGTTGTGATGGATAACACCTGGTCCGCCGGCTATTTCTTCAAGCCGTTCGAGCACGGCGTCGATGTTTCGGTTCAGGCGGCGACCAAATACTATGTCGGTCATTCCGACGCCATGCTGGGCGCGGTGACCTGTTCCAGGGAAACGTTCGAGCAAGTCCGGGAGTCCAGCCGCGTCCTCGGCTATCACGCGGCGCCGGACGACGCCTATTTGGGCCTGCGGGGCATGCGCACCCTCCCCGTTCGGATGAAACGGCACGAGCAAAACGCCGTGAAGGTGGCGGACTGGCTTGCCGGTCAGCCCCAGGTAAAGACGCTCCTCCATCCCGCTTTTGCCTCCTGCCCCGGTCATGAGTTCTGGAAACGCGATTTCACCGGGTCGTCGGGTCTGTTCAGTGTATTGCTGCACGAATGTTCGGACGACGCCGTCGCCGCGTTGATCGACAATACGGAACTGTTCGCCCTAGGTGGCAGTTGGGGCGGCTATGAAAGCCTGATCTTCCGCACGGACCTGACCCGCACGGTTACTGACTGGGATCTGAAGACCCCCTGCATCCGCTTCCATATCGGTTTGGAAGACCCGGACGATCTGATCGAAGATTTAAAGGTCGGCCTGGACTACTTTACGAAGGCGAACTAAGCACCGGCTTTGCCAATCCTACGAGGTACAACACCAGCGCCGCCGTCACGATGGACGGACCCGCCGGCGTATCCCAATAGAGGGACGCCATAAGCCCCGCAACCACCGAAGCCATACCAATTAACGCGGCCAAAATCGCCATCTGCTCCGGTGTGCGGGAAAAAACCCGTGCGCCCGCCGCCGGAATGATCAGTAACGCAGCCACGAGCAGCACGCCCACAACCTTCATCGCCGTGGCGACCACGAGAGCAATCAGCACCATGAAGGCCAGATTGATGCGGCCCACCGGCACCCCTTCCGCCGCAGCCAGGTCCTCATCCACGGTTACCGTCAGCAAACTGGGCCAGAGGAACAGCAGCACGGCCAACACGACGGCGGCGGCGACATAAGTCCAGATGACTTCCTGACCCGTGACGGCAAGGATATCGCCGAACAAAACCGCCATCAAATCCACGCCCTGGTTTCCCATGAAGCCAACAACAATTAGACCCAGCGCCAATGTCCCGTGGGACAGGATGCCAAGCAGCGTGTCACCGGCTAATTGGCTCCGCCGGCGTCGCAGGGCGACGAGAAGAACCGCCACGCCCAGACACACCGCGATAACGCCCACCCCCAAATCAATTCCGGCCAACAGGCCGATGGCAACGCCCAGGAGTGCCGAATGAGATAAGGTATCCCCGAAATAAGCCATGCGCCGCCACACCACGAAGGCCCCCAAGGATCCTGCCACCGCCGCGACCGCGATCCCGGCCAGAACGGCGCGGAGGACAAAATCATCCATGATCATGCCCCTCATGTTCATGATGACTGCCGTGATGATGCACCACGTGGCCGTCCACCGTGTGGGTGTGGTCGTGGTCATGGTGATAAAGCGCCAGTGTCGCCGCGACCTGGTCACCGAACAGCGCCATATAGCTCGGATCGCGGCTGACGGCCTCCGGATGGCCGGCGCAGCACAGGTGATTGTTGATACAGACCACGCGATCAGTGGCGCCCATCACCAGATGAAGATCATGTGACACCATCAACACGCCGCATCCCCGCTGATTCCGGATTTTCTCGATCAAGCGATAGAGCTCCGCCTGGCCACTGATGTCCACGGCTTGGGCTGGCTCATCCAACACCAACAGATCGGGATTGCGCAGCAACGCCCGGGCCAGCATGGCGCGCTGGAATTCCCCACCAGATACGTCATGGATCGAGGAATCGACGATATGCGCGACACCGGTTTCTTCCAACACGGCTTGGCGCTGGCCGTGCCCGCCCCCTACTGACATGCCGACAAAGCGCCGCACCGACATGGGCATGTTGCGATTTAGGCTGAGGCTTTGCGGCATATAGCCGACCGTCAAGCCCGGCCGTCGCAAAACGTTTCCACTGGTCGGCGAAACGAGGCCCAATAGCGTTTTGATCAGCGTGCTTTTACCGGCGCCGTTCGGCCCGATCACGGTGACGATCTCCTTTTCCCCAATGGAGAGGTCAATGCCGTTCAGAATATCCCGCCCGTCCAGCCGCACCGAGAGGCCAATGGTGCTGATCAACGCATTCGTGTCAGTGCTTAAGCTGTCCGGCATTGAGGACACCTTCCAGTCGCTTCAACGATTTGGGTGGAAATATCAAAGCCCCGGTCCTTGGCCGTGGCGGTGACAACCCGGTCAACGTTTTCATCTTCGATTTCGACCGCGTCGCCGCATTCATTGCAGATTAGAAAAAAGCCGGCATGGGGATGATCCGGATCGGCGCAGCCGACAAAGGCGTTGAGGCTCTGAATCCGGTGCACCAGCCGATGCTCGATAAGGAAATCAAGCGCACGGTACACCGTCGGCGGCGCGGCGGAGCGTTGATCGTCCTTGAGGGTATCGAGTATGGCATAGGCCCCGACCGGCTTGTGGCTATCCCAGATGAGCTCCAACACTCTCCGGCGCAGTTCAGTCAGGCGCACGCCCTTCCCGGCACACAGCTCCTCCGCGCGATCCAGGGCGTCGGCGATACAGTGCTCATGGTTGTGGTCACCCGGCCATTCATCCAATGGCGCGGCGCCGTCATCGGCGGACATGTCTCTCTCCCAGGGTCTTGGCGAGTTGATTATTGACGAACGTTATACTGTAACATAATAAGTGTTATACTATAACATAACAAGATGTCATTCACGCCAGGCCACCATGCGCACACTTATCGCTCTCTTTTTGACACTCTGTGTCGTATTTGCTTCCGCACCGGCATGGGCCGCGAGCCCGACAGTCACCGTTTCCATTCAACCGATCCATTCTCTGGCGGCCAAGATTATGGACGGTGTTGGCACGCCCCAATTGCTGTTGCCGCCCACGGCGTCGCCGCACCATTTCTCACTAAAGCCGTCTCAGGCAAGAAACCTGCGGCAGGCTGATCTGATCATCTGGGTTGGACCCACGCTCGAAGCCGCTTTGGCGAAACCCATCAGCTCTCTCAACTCGACGACACAAGTTCTTTCCATGATGGACGCGCCCGGACTTACCAAACACCCGCTCCGGAAAGGAGACGACTGGGCGCATGATCATGGACATGAACACAGACCTGACAGACATGGGCACAGGGAGGACAGGCATTCGGACGATCCGCATATCTGGCTCAATCCGCTCAACGGCATCGCCATGGCGGCATACATCACGCAAGCTCTGCAAAAGTTGGACCCGCAAAACAGCGGCCGGTATGCGGATAATTTTCGAACACTTCAGCGCGACATCACAGGGTTGGACAAACGTTTACGAAACCGGTTGCGCGCCGCCGCCGGCCAGCCTTATCTGGTGTTCCATGACGGCTTTCAATATTTCGAACGGCGCTACGGCTTAAAAGCCATCGGCTCTGTCGGCGAAGGCCATCAACGCTACCCCAGCGCCAAACGTCTTTCCCACCTGAAGCACGAAATCGCTGAACACAACATTCGCTGCATCTTCGGTGAGCCGCAATTCAAATCCCGCGCCGTCGCCATGCTGGCCGCCGACTCGCCGGCAAAGGTGCTTGTACTTGACCCCCTTGGTGCGAGCGTGCCGCCGGGACCCGGGAGCTACTCGACCCTCCTCGAAAACATCACGTCCGCCATCACCGGCTGTCTGGCCCAAAAAAGCCCATCCTAAATTTCGGCGTAAGTGCTTTGGCCATTTGATTTGGCGGCCTCCGCTGCTGTTTTCAGCTCCCGGCGCAGGACTTTGTTGGCGGCGTTCCGTGGCAGCACGTCCATCTGCAGGTACGCCTTGGGCGCTTTGAAGCCCGCGAGTCCCTTGTCGCGGACAAACTGGTCCAACTCGGTTGCGGCCGCGTCACCCACCACGCAGGCTGTGACCGCCTCACCCCATTTGTCATGCGGCACGCCAATCACCGCGACCTCTTTGATACCGGGATGCTTCGCCAGCATATCCTCGATCTCTCCCGGATGCAGGTTCTCTCCGCCGGAACGGATGATATCGTCGGTGCGACCGATCAGGTCCACGTCGCCGTTTTCGTGCAGCAGGCAGACATCGCCGGTGTAATACCAACCATCGCGGAGCTTCTCCGCCGTGGCGTCCGCGCGGTTCAGGTACTCGGTAAAGATCGTATCCACCGTGGCGTCGACGATCAGTTCCCCCTCTTCCCCCGGTTTGACCAGATCTTCATGGCCGCCACCGATCTCCACGATCCGGGTCCGGGAATAAAAACCGGGACGGAGCCGAGCGGGCTGTCCGACTGGAATAGGGTTATAAAGAGAGCACATGGTTTCTGTCGTGCCATAAATATGGCGCACGTCGGCGGCCCAGGTTTCATCCATATGATCCAATAAGTTTGGGTTAATAGCCGCGCCGCCGTAGAGCACCAGTTCCGTCGACTCCATTTTCTCCGGCGCGTAGTTAGGCGCTTTGGTCATGGCGAAGTAAAGTTGCGGCACCGAGAACATGTAGCTGATCTTCTCGCGCTCGATCATGTCCACCGCCTCCACCGGATTGAAGGCAGACATGACGTAATATCTGCCGTTCATGGCGAGAGTCACCAGAAATACCCCATAGAAGCCGATGGCGTGACTGAGCGGCATAAAGCCGAGCGTTCGGTTGTGTGCGCCATGCCGCAGCCCCGCCTGAGTGGAAAGCCAGAGAATGCGGTGCTCCGTCGTCCGGTGGCTGATCAGCACCCCCTTGGGCAGGCCCGTCGTGCCGGATGTATAGAAAATAAAGGCCGGGTCTTCGCGGGCCGGCTCCGGGCACGGCAATGCCAGAATTTCGCCCCGGCAATCGGCGAACGGTTCCGCGCCGTCCAGATCGCCTATGCTCCACACTGGCGCTCCGTCAGGCAATACGCCCGCAAGCGCCTCGGCCACCGCAGGATCAGGCATGATCACCGCCGCTTTGGCATCTGCGTCACCTGCAAGTTGCGCCAGCTCCTCGGGGGTCAATCGAAAATTCAATAAGGCCGGCACAGCCGCCAGCCGCGCCAACGCCAATAACAGCAAACAGTGCTCATAAAGACCGGGCAGCGCGGTCACCACCACATCCCCTTCCCCGACGCCCTTGGAGTGCAGCCCGGCGGCGATTTCGTCCACTTCGCGGATCAGCGCACCGTAAGTCAACCGCCGGTCCGTCTTGTCGTCGATAAGGGCCAGGCCGTCGGGCTGACGCTCCGCCGACATCCAAACCATCTGATAGGCGGTAAGCATGTTGACCTCCTCTTACGGCAGCCGGACTTGTTCGACGTTGCTGCGGCTTTCCTTATTCAGAAACTTCCGCAAGGCCTCAACAAAATATGGATCGTCCACGGACTGCATCACATTTTGAATTTCAAACTCCGTCGCCTCCTCCAGGGACCGCCGCCAGCCCATATGGAAACTCTCTTTGGCCATCCCCTGCAGGTGTGTCGGGCCTGCCGCCAGGTCCTTGGCGATTTGATCCACATTGGCATCGAAGTCATCTTCGCTGTAGACGCGATTGACGATCTGCCAGTCATAGGCCTCCTGCGCGGAGAGGGTGCGATTGGTAAACATCAATTCCATCGCCCTGCGGAAGCCGACGATCTTCACCAGCGAATAACTGGTGGTCGCATCGTTGGCTAGACCAATCGTATGCCAGGCGCAAAGGAACGACGCACTTTCTTTGGCCACAACCATATCTGCACATAGGGCCATGCCGAGCCCGGCGCCGGCGGCAGGACCGTTCACCGCTGCCAGGACAGGTTTCTTGATCCGAACCATCCGGTGAAAAATTTGATGCCACCAGAGCGCCAGTTCCTGGAAGTGTTCCTTGATCTCCGCCAAATCATCTGTGATGTCGGGAATCTTCTTCAGGTTGAACCCGGCGCAGAAGGCGTTGCCTTTGCCGGTGACCAAAACGGCGCCCACATCGTCCCGCGCCTCCGCTTCCATAAAAGCAGCCAGGGTTTCCTGGATGCCTTGAAAATCCAATGCGTTGCCGAACTGGGGCAGGTTGAAGGTGATCTTGCCGACACCGTCTTTCACGTCGAAGATGATGTGTTCATACGTTTTGTTGGTCATGGCCGTCCCTCGGGATTTTTCGTAAGGTTACTGCATGATGGATTCGAGATTATTGCCCCTCGGGAGTCAATGACGGTGCGGCGCACGGTTCTCCTGTTGGTGATTATCCTGAGTTATGCCGTGAGCACCTCCACAGCAGCCGCCCAGTCGTTGGACGTCTTTACCGAGGCCTTCCACTACGCCATCGATATTAAGCGCACTATCGTCCAGGAAATCGGCACGTATATGCTGGCGTTGAAGGAAGGGGCATCGACGGTGGCCCTTTTCTCCGGCATTGGCCTCGCCTTTCTCTATGGTGCACTACATGCCTTAGGACCCGGACACGGCAAGATGGTCGTCGCTTCTTTCTTTATGGGTCAGGACGCCAAGATCTGGCGGGGCATGTTCATGGGGCTGCAAATCGCCGTGACGCACGTGATTTCCGCCGTGGCGCTTGTGTGGCTGGTAGATTTGTCGTTCCGGCATTTCGTCGGCGGCTCTCCGGCCGAGTCTGTCTGGATCCGCGGCATCAGTTTCGGACTGATCGCGGTGATTGGCGGCGTGCTGCTGATCCGCGCGATCCAGCGCTATCGCGCTCTTGACCAAAGCGAGCCTCCAGCCTTGCCTGATCACGATCACCACCATCATGGCATTGGACAGCAAAGCCTGTTGGCGCTATTGGCCGGTTTGGTTCCCTGCACCGGCGCCATCCTGGTGATGCTGTTTGCGCTGGCCAGCGACATCGTCGGGATCGGTATTCTATTGGTGGCGGCGATCAGCGCCGGCATGGCCATCACCATGGCGATCTTCGGCGTACTGAGCATTCTCTTCCGTCGGATCATCATGGCGATTGCAGAGACCAATAACCGGGGCGCCGTCGTCACTGCGATCGTCCTGGAACATCTGGCCGCGCTCTTCATATTGCTGATCGGCATTAGTTTTTTATCAGTTACCCTGGCCGACGAGTTCCTTTAAGCCCGGTTGACACACGAAACGGAAAAGTAGAAACCCTGCGCTTGGAGACGATGATGAGTAAGATCAGCGACAGCACCATCCAAAGCGTTCTTGGCGCCCTGTCCTTCAATGAGGACGGGTTGATTCCGGCAATTGCGCAACAACATGACACGGGCGAAGTGTTGATGATGGCCTGGATGAACCAAGAAGCCGTCGAAACAACCCTGCGCGAAGGCCGAGGCGTTTATTGGTCCCGGTCCCGCGACGCCTTGTGGCGCAAGGGTGAAAGCTCGGGCCAGATGCAGACATTAATCGAGCTGCGCTGGGACTGCGACAACGACACCATACTTCTAGTCGTTGATCAGGCAGGCGTCGCCTGCCATACGGGACGGCGCAATTGCTTCTTTAACGCCGTGCGCGACGACGACGTTCAGGAAATTGCCGAGATCGTTACAGACCCGGATGATCTTTACGGCGCCTGAGGCAAGCTCTATTTTAGATTAGCGCTATATACATTGGTATATAGCGCCTGTTGCCGGCCGGAATGGATGATGTTGAAAAGCTTATATTCCTTGGCGCTTTTAGCGGTCTGCCTATGCTTTACGCCGACAAAAACGGCCGTTGCCGCCAAGGATGACTCTCTCTTGGTTTTTGCCGCCGCCAGCCTGACCAATCCAATGGAGAGCATCTCTCGCCACTTCACGAAGCGCGTCAGCGTCAAAGTGAGACTCTCCTTTGCCGCAAGCTCCTCCCTCGCCCGCCAAATTACCGGCGGCGCGCCGGCCGATATTTTTGTTTCCGCGAATAAGGTTTGGATGACCTACGCCACGGCAAAAAATGCACTGGAACCTAACTCAACTACAATTATCGCCACGAACAGGCTGGTCCTGGCCACACCACAAAAAGTATTCACACCGCACAAAGCCATAAACAAATCAACGCTCTCGGATGTGCTGAAATCCGGTCGCCTCGCCATGGCAGACCCGGATCACGTACCGTTGGGTCTCTATGGCCGGCAAGCGTTGACCCATCTTGGCCTCTGGGCCTATGCCGCACCAAGGCTGGCCCGAACGATCAATGCCCGGGCGACCGTCGCCCTACTGGAACGGGGGGAAACGCCGGCCGGCATCATCTATCTCTCCGACGCGCGGCAGAGCACAAAACTTCACGTGCTGCACCACTTCCCGGCGGACAGTCATGAGCCAATCACCTATGTTGCCGCTATGGTGCGTGGCAAGGATCGACCTGCCGTACGGCAGTTCCTGAGAGAGCTCCAAGGCCGGGACGCCAAAGCAATCTTCAGCCGGGACGGCTTTCAGGTCGATTAGCATGTTCAGCCTTTTCCCCGCCGAGATCGAAGCCGTTCTTCTCAGTCTGCAAGTCGCGTTCTGGAGTGTCGGGCTCAGTCTGCCATTCGGCATTGCGGTGGCTTGGCTGCTCGCCCGTAAAAACTTTCCCGGGCGGATGCTGGTAGACGGCCTTGTTCATTTGCCCCTCGTCGTGCCGCCTGTCGTTGTCGGCTATCTCTTACTGGTGCTGCTGGGCCGCCAGGGCGTCATAGGCGCGTGGCTCTATGACTGGTTCGGTATTTCCGTGATCTTCACCTGGAAAGGCGCGGCCGTGGCGTCCGCCGTGATGGCGTTCCCCTTGATGGTCCGCGCGATCCGCCAATCCATCGAGGCGGTCGACCGGGGGCTGGAGGACGCGGCCGCCACACTGGGCGCGCCACCGTTGCAAGTCTTCGGCACCATCACCCTACCCCTTATCACGCCCGGCATTCTCACTGGCGTAATCCTGGCGTTCGCCCGAAGCCTGGGTGAATTCGGCGCAACAATCACATTTGTTTCCAATATCCCGGGGGAGACCAGAACCCTGCCCCTGGCGCTGTTTACCCAAGTGCAGACCCCCGGCGGCGAAAATAACGCGTTGAGGCTGGTCATTATCTCTGTCGTCCTCGCGCTCGCTGCGCTCATCATTTCCGAGTTGCTCTCCCGGCGTCTTGTCCGCCGGCAAGGTGGCGATGCATGATCGACGTTCAGCTTCAACGCCAATTGCCCGACTTCACACTGGATGCCGCCTTCACCGGCAGCGCGGATGGGATCACCGCAATCTTTGGCCGGTCCGGGGCAGGCAAATCATCGATCATCAACGCAATCGCGGGCCTGTTGCCGCCGGATCACGGCCGCATCCGTATTGGCGACCGTTTGATCTATGACAGCAACGCCAAGATCAATCTTCCTGTCCATCAACGTCGTGTCGGGTACGTCTTTCAGGAAGGCCGTCTGTTTCCGCACCTGAATGTGCAACGAAACCTGCTCTATGGGACAAATTTCGGTCCAGCAAACGGCCACATTATCGAGATGGACGAAGTGGTGCGGCTGTTGGAAATTGGTCATCTTCTGGACCGCCGGCCCGGCACGCTATCCGGCGGAGAGAAACAGAGGGTCGCCATCGGCAGAGCAATTTTGTCTCGTCCCGAACTCCTCCTCATGGACGAACCCTTATCGTCACTGGACGGTTCCTTGCGCGCCGGCATCCTGCCTCTCATAGAACGGGTCCGCGACGAACTCGGCATCCCGATCTTCTATGTGAGCCACACACTGGAAGAGGTGATCCGACTGGCGGACCACATGGTCGTCATTGAAAATGGAGCCGTCGCCGGCGAGGGCTCAGTTGCCGATCTCATGAGCCGGTTGGATGTGACGCCGCTATCCGACTTACCCGATGCGGGGGCGGTGATCGATGCGGTCTATCAGAAATACGACAGCCAATTTGATCTCGGAGAGCTTGAATTTGCCGGCGGTAGTATCCGGATCGCAGGACTACAAAGCGCGCCCGGCGCCGCTCTTCGCGCCCATATCCGGGCGCGGGACGTCTCGCTGATGTTGGACAGGCCCATCGACACCAGCGTGCTCAACGTGTTTGCCGGAACGATCACGGACATTCGGGATACGGATGGCCCGCAACTCGACCTGCTTCTGGACGTGGGCGCGCCGCTGATCGCGCGGATCACCCGCAAGTCCGTTCACGAGTTGGCTTTAGCGCCGGGCAAACAAGTTTATGCGCTGGTGAAGGCGGTGGCTATCGACCGGCGCAGTTTAGGCGGATCGGAATAACGGTAGGCCGTCTAAGGCTTTTTCTTGAACATGTCGGCGATAGATTCGCCAAGTGGGCGGAACGCCAACAACTCCCGGGAAGCGGTAGTGACGTCTATTCGCCCATCCGCCAACAAGTATCGTTCCTTGATAATCGGCCAAATGCCCTCGGCGATCACCGTGGCATCGACTGGGACCGCGATACTGAGATGGCGGCAATAATCTCCGAGAAGACCCTCGTCTTCGAGGTCAACCAATGTATTGAACAACCACTCTTCGTTCTCGGGATGGCTATTGGTTTCAGTCATATAAACAAGGTCGGGAGGATGCAGCGTTAAGTCAAGACTTGAAGCGGATATTGTTCATCAAGTCGATCAGATAGTTTCGCATTTCGCCCTGAGTGCCGATCCGGTTCTCCCAGCAGGCGCCCACAAAAACCGAATGGGTTTTGATCGTGGAGGAGGTCGAAAATTCCCCCGGCTTAAAATACATTTTGGCGTTGCCACACACGCCGAACTTATTGCCGCGGACCAAGTAATAATATTCTCCGTAGGGCCCGCGGGTCTTTATGACATGTCCCGGCGAGGCGCGCATTTCCATGACGACCATACCTTTGGCGCGGGAAAAGCTCCGGGCCAACGCCTCCGGCTCATCTAATACCCGGTAGGTTTTACCTCGGGGCAACCGCTCATAGATGATCGTGCCGTATTCGACCTTGAGTTGCTCGATGTACTTCTCGTCGTCTTCCACGCGGTAAAACCTGCGCAGGAACTTGGTGTCGCCCTTAAACGAGATTTCGGATTCACTCGGTTGAATTTCGGCCCGTTTCGAGCGCTGGGCGGCGCTGTCCGTTGCGGGCACAAGTATGCCGAGACAAAAGACGGTGAGCAGGCATGCGAATTTAAACTTCATGAGCAACCAATACTATCGAAGCAAACGGGTTTGATAAATATCTACCAACAAAGTACACCCCCATATAATAACGTGAAATGTTCCACGGAACTGTTAACGGCCCCACAGATGACCTTTCAAGTCGATATTTTTCCAGAAATTCAACTAGATAGGATAAAGCATCTCGACGCGTTTACCATTGAAGATATTCAAAATTCCTTCCGGGAGGCCTTCGATAACCCCAAGTTTGAAACCGGCTTCAACTTCCTTCGGGATTGCCGAGATGCCAGCTTGCCTGAAGAGTGGACGTTTTCGCGAATGGTTCATATCACCACCCCCATGATGGTCGAAAATGTGCCAAAAATGAGGCGTTGCAAGATCGCCTGGCTGGTGAAATCAAAACTCGACTACGGCATTATCAACCAGGTGCGTCTGATCTTGGAAACTCAAACACCCGAGATTGATAGACGGCCCTTCTACACACTAGAGAACGCCTACACTTTTCTGGGCGTCCCGGAAGTTCAACGGCCGGACCTGTAAATACCGGCGTGCACAGGAGGCAACATAGATGAAAATCATTACCGCCACAGAGCTCAAATCACTGATCACCGGCGGTCAGGAACTCGCCATACTCGACGTCCGTGAAGAAGGCGTCTACTCGGAAGGGCACTTGCTGTACGCCTCCTCCCTGCCTCTGAGCAAACTAGAGCCGTCAATTTTTCAACTTGTCCCGCGAAGAAGCGCGCCAATCGTGCTGTGCGATGATGGAGACGGGCTGTCGGAACGCGCCGCCGCACGCCTGGCCGAATTTGGTTATTTGGATGTGGCGGTCCTTGAGAATGGCATGCAGGGCTGGCGGGATGCCGATCATGAGGTCTTCAGCGGCGTCAATGTCCCCAGCAAGGCATTCGGTGAGATTGTCGAGCACGAGCAGCATACGCCTAATATTTCCGCCGACGAACTGAAGACCAAACTGGATGCCGGTGAAGACCTGGTTGTATTGGACAGCCGTCCGTATGACGAGTACCACCGGATGAATATCCCGACGGGTCTGGACGTCCCGGGGGCCGAACTTGTGCACCGGGTGCATGACCTTGCGCCGTCTCCAGATACGCTCGTCGTTGTAAATTGCGCAGGACGTACGCGCTCTATCATCGGTGCGCAGTCACTGATTAACGCCGGCATTCCCAACAAGGTCATGGCGCTGAAAAACGGCACCATGGGATGGAACCTGGCTGGATACGATCTCGAACATGGCAGTGACCGGCGGGTTTTGACCTCCACCGAGGCGGGCACCGCCAAAGCCATGGAAGCGGCCCGCCGCGTGGCGGAGAAATACGGTGTGCGGACCATCGCCATGGATGATCTGTCGGCCTGGCAGGAGGAAACTGATCAACGCACCCTTTATTTGTTTGATATCCGCAATCCGGAAGAATACGAGGCCGGACACCTGCCCGGTTCTATCTGGGCCCCCGGCGGTCAGCTGGTCCAGGGTACGGACAAGTACGCACCGGTCCGCAATGCCCGCGTGGTCCTGATCGACGACAACGGCGTGCGCGCCACAATGACAGCGCACTGGCTCATCCAGATGGGCTGGAACGACGCCGTCGTTCTCAAAGGCGGACTGGAAAGCGGCGAATTGGAAACCGGGAAGTACCAACCTGTGGTTGCCGGACTGGACCGCGCCAAAGCTGACGCGATTTCCCCGACCGATCTACGGGCCTTATTGCCTGACGGGGCCACGGTTTTGGATTTTGGCCGCAGCCTGGATTTTAAGGCCGGCCATGTTCCCGGCGCCTGGTTTGGCGTCCGTTCCCGCCTTAAAACGGCGCTGGACAATGCCGAGATCAAAGGCGAGCTGGTCACTACCTCAGATGACGGCACCCTCGCCCGTTTCGCCGCCGCCGAAGCCTCGGACATACTCGGTCAACCGGTGCGGTACCTGGACGGTGGGACGAACGCCTGGCAAGCGGCTGGATTTGATTTGGAAGACGGCGACGGCAGGCAGGCGGACGAGATGGATGATATGTTCCTCCGCCCCTATGACCGGGCCAGCGGTATTGAGCAGGCCATGAACGACTACCTCACGTGGGAGATTGAACTGGTCAATCAGCTTGAGCGGGACGGCACGACGAACTTCAATCTATTCAACTGATCCAGGGTTTTCATTCCATTCACGAGCCATAATTGACTGGCCGGTAAGTTCGGCGCCTTCCTGACGGCAAAGGTGTAACACCAGCGGCGTCATGACATCGGGGTCCAGACCGCCGCGCCCGTCCACATCAGCCCGGCCGCCCGGATAGACCGCGTTGGCGGTGATGCCGCGATCCCCCATTTCCGCCGCGACTGTTTTCATCAGGCCTTCCAGTCCGAACTTGGACGCGACATACGCGCTCTTGCCGACAGCCGGCTTACTACCAGCGTCCGAAGACACGCCGATGATCACCCCCCTGCCCTGCTTGATCATGTGCGGCAGCGCGAAATGAGTACAAAGAAATGCAGCGCGCAAATTGACTCGGAGAATCAAATCCCAATCGTCGATCGGAACTTCATGGGTAGGCCGGCGTGGAATGCAGCGCCAATCCTCAAATTCACCCCATTCCCGGTGCTCCATGCGAATTCCGGCGTTATTGATCAGAATGTCGAGACGGCCAAACTGTTCCAGGCAAAAGTCCACAAGGTTCCCTGCAACCGTCTCGTCGCTGACGTCCCCCGGAAACAAAGCTGCGCGTCCGCCCGCTGTATTGATCTCGGTGACCACATCGGCCCCAGCATCTTCCCGGACCTCGGAAATCAACACCGACGCTCCCTCTGCCGCCAGGCCAAGGGCCAGAGCCCGGCCGAGGCCACTACCACCGCCCGTTATAATCGCCACCTGATGATCTAATTCCATGCTCGTTCTCTTCCCCTCCGGGTATTGCATCACCGGAGAAGAAGTTATCTCATTGGCCATCTTGTGAAAATGGAGCCAGCCGGTGAGTGAATCCGAGAAGTCGTTCGATCTGTTTGAAGCCTCAATCTCTGAATTCCATGCGGCCATCAAGGCCGGCGCAACCACGGTTACCCGAGTCGTCGAAGAATACATCGCCCGCGCCGAGGCCTATAACGGCGTTTCCAGCATGCTGGTCACCGTAGACGGCGAACCCGTCGCCGATACGCCCGGCGTTGTCCGCGCCGGCGCACCGATCAAGTTTCCCACCGAGACGATCCCGGCAAGCGATATTCTGCCTGACCTGGAAGAATACAAGGGCCCTCCCCTGGAATTCGGCCGGATGGAGGCGACAGCCTCAAAGCCCGATGTGTCCCAGCAATTTGGTATGATCGCCGGCATCCCGAACGCCGGTCAAGTCAATGCCCTGGCGACGTTGAATATCCGGGGTGAGCGCTCGGTCACCTGTTGGGGCGCCTATGATCGGCACCCGGACGATGGCCCGCTGCCGGAAGGCGCGCCGCCTGTGTGCGAGATGTTCCGCCATTTCCCGGACGCTCTGGAGCGGGCACGGGAATTGGATGAGACTTATGGGACCGATCCTGACCTGGATGCGATGCCCATGTATGGCGTTGTCTTTTCCTTTAAGGACCCGTTCGACACCAAGGACATGCGGTCCACCGGCGGCGGGGATGCGGCCTATGACATCGACTTTCCCGCGCGAGATCATGTGCTGATCGAGCAATTGCGCAAAAAGGGCGCCATCATCTACGCCAAGGCGGTGAATACGGAATACAATGGGCGCGCCGGTAATCCGGGGGGACGTAATTATCCTGATAAAGTCCTGCCCTCCACTCTCGGCTACCAGCGGGCCACCTGGGGCGGAAACCCCTCCAATCCTTATGACACGACGCGCTCCGCCTCTTTGGGTTCCAGCTCCGGTTCCGCCCTATCGGTCAGCACCAATCTGGTGATGGCCAGTCTGGGCGAAGAGACCCGCGCGTCTTGCCGGGGACCGTCCAACCACAATGCGGTCTGTCTGATCCTGCCCCACAAGGCCATGCTTGGGTTCGACGGCGGTGCTATCGGTGCGGATATCTATTGCGACCGGTCCGGCATCCACGGTCGCAGCCTCGCTGACTGCGCCAAAATTCTGGATGCGCTGAAAGATACTGACAACGGTTATTACGATCCGCGCGATCCCTACACGACCGTGCCCCGATCCTCGGTTCTCGACACGCCGTATTCGGATCATGTCGCCGCCGGCAGCGGAAAAGGCGCACTCGATGGCATCCGGCTTGGGGTCGTCAGGGAATCCATGGTCTATCCGAAAGACTCGGTAACTGAGAAGCCGATTGTCGATGCAGCTGTCGCGGAAATCAAAACCGTTCTGGCCGAGCAGTTGGGCGCAACACTGGTCGAATCCGGCGATCCCTTATGGACACCTGATCCGTCGATGGAGCAAATGAGCCCGGATTTCCGGCGGGCGCTGCATAGACTGTTGCCGGTTTTCATGCCCGATATTTTATTCCGTATCGCCCCCGATGGCACACCCCTGTTTAAGGAGTTCGCTGCCGCCATCAAACCGACCGAGTTTTTGCCCGGCAAAACGTTCGGCGACGGCGACATGGATCCGATCGACTATTGCGTTGCCCTGGCCGAAGGCAAGATCGACGGCCCGGCCAACCTGGATATCGCCACTATCCAGCAGCAGGAACTGGCCAAGACCTTCCGCTTTCATATCAGCCAATATCTGATGCGCCGGTCGGAGGATTGGAAAGCCGCTGGCTTCCATGAGGCGTTGGACAACTGGGAACAGCTCAACGCACGATCCAAGTTCTGGGGGGACGATCAGCGCGCCGCCTTTAAGAACTGGGAAGAAACAGAAGATCCCCGCAATCCGCTGGACGGCCGTCAAGGCGTCAATGAACGGATCATGCTGCGAGAGCTACTCCGTCGCGTCGATATGATGGTGTTGATCGAGAACAAATTGGACGCCTTCGTCCGGCTGCACACGCCGTGGCCGCCGGGCATTATCGGCGGGCCGCACCAATACGACATCCTCCACAATCTGCGCCCGGAAAGCCTCTACGGGCCGAACGCCGGTCTGACGGAAATGCTGGTGCCCGCGGGTTATGTGACCGTGGCTTACGACCCTGTGTTTAAGCTGAACACGGATAAAACCAAATACGTCTCCGCCCCGTCAACGACCCCAACGGACCTGGCGGCGCCGGGTCTGCCGTTCTCTTTGGTGTTTCGCTCGGAGCCGGGCACGGAGGACATCCTGCTCAAGATCGCCTCAACCTACGAAGCTGCGTCAAAACGCCGCATTCCGCCGCCGGATTTTGGGCCGTTAGGCTAGACCAGCTCAGACATTTTATCTTTTTTCGGATCAAACCGGTAGCGAGGCACCTGGTCCAGATCGCCGCCTGTCACCCGGATCACCCACGCGCCGTCCGGATGGGCGGTGGAGTGGATAACGCCGGGGCCATAAGCTCTGGAATCGCCAGGCCCCAAACCATACTGTTCAGCGATCTCCAGTTCCGCATGTTCATCGGTCTCGGCATTGGTGCGCCGCCATTCAGTCATGTTGGTGACGCCCCGGCAATTGGCGTAGACCGCCCAGGACTGCCCATGACTGTGGGGCTTGCCGCTTTTGCCGGCCTTCTGCACATGAGCCAGCACCAACATGTCCGTATCCGGATCGTGCCACAGTTGCTGTTTGCCGGGCGGCATATCATCGCTAAACGTGGCCGCGACGAAGTCCGGATTAACCACAAGCTGCTGCAGCTTTTCAGCAATTGCCTCCAACGCCGCCTGGTCCCCGCCCGCGGTTAAAATATCATGTGCATCGCTGCAGAAGTCTTCCAGTGAATAGGCCATCCAGTCCTCCCGGCGTTCCGTCCTCTCTATGTGTCCAACGTGCTTTCCACGAACAAGATTTCCGGCGGGTAAACCTCGTCGATCAGACCTTGGTCGTGGGAGTATTTGATGAACCGCTCCAGGTTGGCGCGGTTCTGCTTGAAACCATTCTGCCACGGGTTGCCGAAGGCGTGGCGCTCTTCTTCCACCCCGTGGCGGGCCCAAGCCATCCGTGTGTACCCCGGATCATCGTAGTACCGTTCAGAGATATCGCGGGCCTGGTTGAACATGTCGATGATCGCTTGTGCTAGCCAAGGTTCCTCCTCGATCAGTGATTGGCGCACTGCGACCACATGCATGATCGGGAAATCGCCGACAGTATCGAAATACTCCTTTTCCTCCGCCCGGCAGTCCTTGAACAAATGCCGGGCCGGCGTCTCACCGGCCGCAACTGATTTCGGCGGGCGCGGCAGGAACAAGGCATCCACCTCGCCCGAAACAAGCTTGTGACCCAACCCGGCTTGATCACCGATATAGTCGATCTTCACTCCAGCTTTGGGCTCAAACTTGACCTTTTCACTGGAGGTCAGAAGCCAGTGAATTTCCTCCCACGGGACGTCGTAGTAAAATTTCAGGTCCCCCTTGGCGAGCAACGACAGGGTTGTCTGGAAGGAACTCACCGCCACTTTCTTGCCGATCAGGTCTTTCGGATGCCAAATCCCGGAATCCGGATGCACCCACATCTGGCTCTGACTGAACAACCGCCGCGGAAATACCGGAATCCCGGCCAACGGCATTCCCCGGCTCTTTGCCATCAGAAATGTGGACATAGAGAATTCACAAATATCAAACTCTCCGTCATGGATCATCCGGCCGTGCCGATCAGTACCATCGCGCAGGGTATTGCTTTGACCAGCCTGCTTCACGTCGAGTTCCAGTCTGTCCGGCAAATCAAGCGTGCCGTCAAAAAACGGCATGTGCCGATCGTAGCGATCAATCGCGAGGGAAAGCTTGAGTTTGTCAGGCAAGAACGCGCCCCCATCAGTTGGTTTGAACCTAAAACCAAGTCTCTCTATGCGATCCTAAAACCTAGTTCCTCCAATGGGAAGAAGCTCGCTCGCACTTCTGCTGAAACATTCCAGGCGGGACAAATCGGGATGCGGCGAGTATCCTGAAATCAGCAAAACTGGATTGTCGAATAACAGGAGGCTTCCATGGCCGGAAAACTGAGACACATCGCCCTTTCCGTCCCTGACCCGCAGGCGTCGGCGGAATTTTACGAAAAGACCTTCGGACTGACCCGCGCCCAGGAATACGACAATGACTACGCCTCCGTGGTCTACCTGACCGACGGCGTGATGAGTCTCACGTTGCTCAACTTCAAATCTGATGTGCTGGCCGGCAAGGAAAGCCACCCGGAAGGGCGCGGCAAGGAATTCGTCGGCCTACACCACATGGGTTTCTGGGTCGATGACGTGGACGAAAGCCGGAACCTGGCCGAAGAAAACGGCGCAAAATATATCATGGGCGAAATGCCGGACACCGACGACGGCTATTACGAGATCAAGTTCCGCGACGCCAATGGCGTCATGTTCGACATCACCCACTCGGGCTGGGCCGGCGCGGAGAAGTAAGCCGATCCCGGGAGCTATTTTGATTACTCGCCGAACCTGACGCCGATGCCGGCCATGGCTTCCCGGGTTTCCTTACCCCATTTTTCCTCGATGATATCACCGGATTCGGCGGCGTGGATAACCGTGTCGTGTTCCTCACCGGGTGGCGACTGGATCGCCACAAACAGCCGGCCCATAGTGTCGCCAACATTGCGGAATTCGCGGTAGACCCCGGCGGGAACTGAAACAAAGTCAAGCGGGCCAAGCTCAATCGAATGCTGAGCTTCGGCCCCCCAGATAATTTCAAACGTCCCCTCGATGCAAAAGAAGTTCTCAACCGTATCGGTATGCTTATGCAAACCGGAGGAATCGCCCGGGGGACATTCGGCAATCGTCACCGTCAGGCCCGGCGCACCCTTCACCGGCGCGATCTTCGACCGGCCTTTCCAGTCTTCCGGGCTCATGACAGGGAACACCTTTTCAGACGACATCATGCGCATCGCTTCGGGAGGGATACCATGGGCGGCGTTCATTGTATCCTTGTACGGCACCAAATCGGCAAAACGGGCGACCCGTTTTTCCATTTCCTCCGGCGGCACGGGCAGGTCGTCTTTTGTTTGTCCCGGCATGGTCAACTCCTTTTCCGATTGATTTCACTCGAACTAAACCGTTTCTTATCAGGGAATTCAATCACTAGGGGATATAGCTTTGGACGGCGAGCCTTCGTCTTACACGCGACGAGGCTTTAACGCCACTTACGGCGGAGCATTTGGGCTAGGCTATCGCGATGCACCCGCGGGTGCTAATTCGCGGAGGCGTCCGGACGACGATCCGGATCACCGCCGCACCAGGTCTTTAATTTATTCCAGCTGGCCGGCGCCGTCGTGGTGCAACGCCAAAAGCCAGAGCGCCGCAACCGGGCGGTCAATTCAAATCCTTGATAGTCTGGCACGGCGCGGGGGTCTGATCGGGCGAGGCCATCAAGGATCAACTGTCGGCTGATATCCAGGGGAAGCACCTTGCCTTTCATCACCGGAAAACACCGGGCGACAATCCGGCGGTTGGCGTCACCGCCGATGATCTCGCAATGAACCGGCGCGCCCTTCAAAAGCTCATTGCGGAGGTAACCGGCAACAAATTCGCCGCAGTCAAACGGCCGCTCAACACCCTGATAACGGCATTGGGTTTTGCGCTCCGGCGCCAGCACGCCAACCAGCCGCACCCGCATGCCGGCGACGTATAAAGTTTCTCCGTCAATCACCTCGGCCGGGCCCCAAACATGACCGCCGCTGCCCTTGTGGGCGCGCTTCATCGGCCCTTGGGATTGGGCGTCAACCGGCCAACTCAGGGAAATAATAAAAAGAAAAATCAACCATCGCATGCCCGGATGATCCTCCCGCCCCGGAAATGGGCCCTTAAACCCAAAATAGATATGTATTTTTCTTATCGTATTTGCGCGTATTTCTCGAACAGAATATCGCGCAGTCTTCGCCTTGCAAGCAATGAGACTGTAAACCCGCCTACGGCGGAGCTGGTGTGCTGACCTGCCAGCCGAAGCCACAAGAAATATTTAGGCGAAGGCTGGCGACCCCGGCAGGATTCGAACCTGCGACCGTCGGATTAGAAATACGGTTTCTGCGTTTATTTAGGCTGCGCGTAAGTATCTGATCCGCCAAGGTAAATCCTTGTAATCACTAAACTTATTCCGGTTCGCTATGGCACGTCAAGACACATGCGAGCGCATCTTGATACAGGGAGGCACGTTTTTTTGGCAGTTAAATGGCAGTTCGATCCGACGGTCAGCCCTATTCTGGCGCGTCCTCATCCAGCGGCTTGGTATGCTTTTCGCGGCGCTTGTAGGCCTTTGGGTCCGCCT
>CAZSXT010000007.1:0-6184 GCA_964611435.1 uncultured Rhodospirillaceae bacterium
GTAATGGTGTAAGTGCTCGCGAAGGTTTCTGCCTCCAAACCTTCGCCCGTGATCAGGGTCAACGTAAGGGTGTCACCAACGACCGCCGTCGAGGCATCAAAGTCCTCCGCGAACCGCAACTCAGCAACCTGCGACATGGGGTCAATAGCTGCCGTTCCGGCAACAAACACTGCAGTATCAACACCATCACCACCATCTATGACGTCATTCCCTCCCGCACCATCAAGAGTGTCATCGCCCAGGCCACCTGATAACTGGTCCACGCCCTCGCCGCCGGTTAATTGGTCGGCGCCATCATTTCCAAAGAACACACCACCCTGATCTCCACCAAACAGGGTGTCGTTGCCGTCTGATCCAATGATGAGTGTATCTCCGATCGTATAGCTGGTCGGGTTCTCGACGCCATCATCGGTCAAATCTAATTCTACGTTAGTGAGCGGATCAGCGTCGTGGTTGACGACCGTAGCGGAGTAGACTTCGCCGTCACTCAAGCCAGTAAGTCGGAGATCAAAGACGCCATCACTATCATCATCGATGAGTTTGGCGCCAGTCATTCGCCCCCCCATCACGAGGCTGTCAACGCCACCGCCCACAACAATTGTATCATCGCCGCTGTCTACCAAGTAGGTGTCATTGCCGGCGCCACCCTGTAAATGATCATCGCCGGCACCACCCGCCAAACGATCGTCACCTGCGCCACCCGACAGAGCGTTATCTGCCTGATCGCCTGTTAGGAAATCGTCGCCAACACCACCAACGACGTTCTCGACGCCAGAAATCGTGTCCGAGCCGCTGCCCTCACTAATGGCAACACCCGTCTCAAGATTGACCGTGAGTGATGAAGTCTCATCGGCAAATGACACCGTGTCGATGCCCGCACCGCCCACTAAGGTGTCATTGCCGCCCCGGCCGACCAAGGTGTCGTCGCCCGCGCCACCAGAAATCACGTTGGCGGCATCGTTTCCGCTGAGCACATCATTACCCGCGCCGCCGGTAAGATTTTCAATGCCATCAAAGGTATCGCTCCCAGTATCCTGTCCTGTTGCGACGCCCGCCTCAAGATCCGCAACGACTGTGCTCGCTGCCCCAGCAAAGGATGCCGTGTCCAACCCATCGCCGCCAATCAACTGATCGTTACCCGCACCACCAACGAGGATGTCGCGGCCACCGCCTCCGACCAGTTGGTCATTACCCGTACCACCGGTCAGAAGGTCGTTACCTGGATTGCCAAAAATTACGCCGCCGGCATCACTACTTTGTAGAGTATCAGCGGCGTCGGACCCAACGATGAGGGTCTCACCAACGATGTACTCAACATCTCCATCAGTTGGGTCTATGTCGACATACCTGAGGGGATCCGTAGCATGATCCGCGACTGTCACCGACAGATCATTAACGCCATCATTTATCTGGAAAACCAGATCGTCCGCGGTACCGTCGCCATCAGCATCCCTCAGGCTCACGTCGGTAATAGTACCGGTGACACTCAGCGTGTCATCACCTCCGCCCACGTAAATGGTGTCATCGCCAAGCGATGTTAGGAAAACATCGTCACCAGCCCCGCCGTAAAGCAGGTCATTACCATCACCGCCATCGAGAATGTCAGCGCCCTCATTCCCCAACAGTACGTCAGAAGCTGACCCGCCCGTCAGGTTTTCACCTGATGCTGAGCCTACGATTAGGGCACCATCTGCGCTAAAGGACCCATCCAATGTTTCGGTTAAGATATATTCCTGATCAACGACGCCGTCGCCATCATAATCAAAGCCAACCGAAGCTAGCGTCTCGGATGTATGACCACGAACGGTCGCAGAATAAGTATTACCATCCGAAACAGCCTCGAAGGTCAAATCTGAGCCCGCCACTGAGGCTCCGCTCAACTGCCCAGACAGGATCAGTTGATCATCGCCCCCACCAACCACGATTTCATCATCACCAGAGGAGACAAAGTAAACATCGTCCCCTGCCCCGCCGAAGAGGAGATCGTCCCCACTGCCACCATCGAGGATATCTGCGCCGGCATTGCCAAAAATGAGGTCATTGCCAGACCTGCCGATAAGGGTCTCCGCATCTGCCGTTCCGTCCATTCGTGTCGAAAGACCGTCGGCGCGGGCCGTATATGTGTTTGTTCCTGCATCATAATCGATGAGCAGGCTGTAGTCGTCATACTCTGTGGCAGACGAATAAACCCGCAATGCGGAGAGAGGACTATTTGAGTGGTTCTCAACGGTGATGGAATGGTTGGAACCATCCGCATTCTTCGTTAACGACACGACTAAGTCATCATCAACCAACTCGATTTGATTGATGCTATATTCGTGCGAAACCTTTAGCGTGTCATTTCCAGTGCCGGTGACAATAGTGTCATTTCCGCCGGATACGATATAGGTATCATCACCTGCGCCACCAGAGAGTAGGTTATTGCTGGCGTCGCCCTTGAGAGTGTCTCGGCCTGAGCCACCGACCACATTTTCAAAATTCGAAATCGTGTCCGTCCCCGACAACTGACCTGTTGCCTGACCGGCGTCGAGATCGACGTCAACGCCCGCCGTGTCACCCACGAAACTCAGAGTGTCAACACCATCGCCACCGTCCAACACATCATTGCCAGTACCACCGGATACGACGTCATCTCCCATTTCACCATAAACGACATCGGCTCCACTACCGCCCGAGAGAGCATCATCATCATCACCGCCGAAAATTGTATCGTCGCCAGCGCCACCTACGACCTGATCGCTGCCAGCCCCCGTCCGGATGGTGTTGGCGTTGCCGTCGCCAATTACACTGTCACTGCCTGCACCGGTATCGACATTTTCAACGTTTGAGACTGCGTCATTGCCAGCCTCATTGCTAGTGACAACACCCGTCGCTAAATTGACCAGGACTGAAGTGGTTGCATCTGAATAGTCAACCGTGTCACTGCCGGCACCGCCATCTATGAGGTCATCCCCCTCGCCACCAATCAGTACGTCATCTCCAGCGTCACCAGACAACTGATCGACACCGGCGCCGCCTCGCAGGGTGTCGTTACCCGTGTCACCCAAAAGAATATCACTAGCACTGCCACCTATCAGACTGTCGTCACCGGTGGAGCCGACGACCAGAGCGTTCTGCGTGCCATCGCCAACCGTTAGCGAGAACACCTCCGTCGTTCCATCGCCGTCGAGGTCCAATTCCACAGAAGCAAGCGGCGCATTGGCTTGATCTAAAATTGTTACCGTATAATCGGAAATGAAATTGGCTTTGAATGTAAGGTCTAGGTTGCCGTCATTGTCGACGTCTACAGATGAGACGCTGATGAGCGATCCAAGCAACTTGAGGCTGTCATCGCCGCCACCAGTGTCGATCGTAATCTCCCCTGCCGAGGCAACATAGAGGTCATTACCTAACCCACCAAATAACTCGTCGGTTCCTCCACCGCCGTACAGGGTGTCATTGCCAGCACCTGCATAAATCTCATTATTCCCCGAAGATCCACGAATTATGTCGTTACCACTGCCGCCAATGATGTTCTCGATGCCAACAAGACTATCATTTCCGACATCGGCACCACTTGCTACACCCTGAGTCAGATTGACCGAAACAGAAGCCGAAGTCTGACTGTAATCTATTGTGTCAGTGCCTGATCCGCCATCCAAACGGTCATCTCCAGCCCCACCGGTTAATGTGTCATCGCCGGCATGTCCAAAAAGCCGATTGTCACCGTCGTCGCCAATAAGAACATCATCACCATCGCCGCCACGTACCCGCTCTATACCACTTAGCGTATCGGATCCAATATCAGAGCTTGAAGCAGTGCCAGTTTTCAAATTAACGCTGAGGTCTGCCGAATTGCCTCGGTAATCAACTGTGTCTATGCCATCTCCACCTACAATGACGTCATTCCCGGCATCGCCAATAATTCGGTCGTTTCCGCCACTCCCAAAGATGCGATCATTGGCATCGCCACCAGTCAACACTTCGGAGGCAGATGTCCCGGCTACCAAGGTCAGAACATCACCACTCGCAGAGTAAGTATTCGTCGATGAGTTGTATGTGACGGCCAAGGAGTAGTCGCTGTAATTACTCTGATCTGCATAGATACGCACCGTCGACAGGGGCTCGGTAGCATGAGCCTGGATGGTTACCAGATGATCATCCGAGCCGTCGTTGAGCGTAAGCGTGAGCGTTCCGGCTTCGGTATCTAACTCCATACCCGCCAAATCATAGCCTGCGGGAATGTCCAGGCGATCCGTCCCGCCGCCGGTAATGATCGTATCGTCGCCATCGGAAGCCACATAAACGTCGTTGCCGGCGCCACCATCAAGAACATCGTTGCCGGCGCCGCCATCTAAAGTATCGGCGCCAGAACCGCCAATTAGCTGATCGCTGCGGTATCCGCCTGATAGAACGTCATCACCTTCGTTCCCGATAAACACTGCGCTGACGTCGGGATCACTGGCCGTAATCGTGTCCGCGGCTTGAGATCCGATGAGAAGGGTTGAGCCAATTTCAAATGTGTCTTTTGTTCCGTCCCCATCCAAATCCAGTTCGACAAAAGTCAGAGCATTTTCGGCATCGGCGGCATGATCAATCACCGTTGCCGTATACGTTTGGTCATTATAGTTACCAGTAAATTCCAGATCATTGACCTGCCCGTCACCATCGAAATCAACTAGAGTAACGCTATCGAGAAGGCCGGAAAGCCTCAACGAATCAGCTCCTCCCCCAACCTCAATTTGATCATCTCCCGCATCGACAAGATAACGGTCATTGCCAGCACCGCCCGCCAGGAAGTCATCACCGCCACCGCCCGAAATGTTGTCGTTGCCATCGTTACCAAGAAGAACATCATTGCCACCCGCACCCAAAAGCGCATCGTCTCCCGACGAACCACCCACAATGGTCGGGATGTCCGTTGTCGCGCGGTAAAGTGTCTGAGCACCTAGTTGTATGACGCTGACACTCAATCCGTATTCCTCATACGCACTGTGGTCACTGGCCGTATAAATCCGAATTGTGGAGAGTTGGTCCGTCAGGTGGTTATCAACCGTAACGGTGTGCTCAGTGCCGGCCTTATCTACGACCAGGGTTAAATCACCCGTCTCTGTGTCGACCGAGAGAGAGACTGGCTCATACCCAAAAGAGAGATAAAGGGCATCTGTACCACCGCCCGTTAGAATGACATCGTCACCATCCGTCGCCCAAAATACGTCGTCACCGAACCCTCCATCCAGGGTGTCATCACCACTACTTCCTTTAAGGACGTCGTCTCCCGAACCCGTGACAACTTTCTCGATCCCCGACAAGGTATCACTGCCTACATCCGTGCCCGAGACTGTGCCCGCACCCAGGTCAACGCTGACAGTCGAGGTCACTTCGTCATAGCTTGCGGTATCTAATCCGTCACCACCGACGAGTACATCATTGCCGCCACGACCGCGTAATACATCATCACCCTGACCGCCATCGAGCCGGTTTACGCCACCGTCACCACTTAGCGTGTCGTCAAAGCCTGTGCCCTGAACATTCTCAATGGCCGTCAGCGTGTCATTGCCGCTACCTTCGCCGACTGCCGTTCCCGCATCTAAGTCGACCTCAACGGATGTTGTTGAATTTTCATAGGTTGCCGTGTCAGTCCCCGTCCCACCTGCTAGGAAATCATTACCAAGGCCACCATCAAGAATATCGTTGCCGGCACCACCACTGAGTTGGTCTCCAGCAGAGCCGCCAATCAGCTTGTCACCCTCATCACCACTTATGAGAAGCGTCGGCGCCGTTTGCGCGCTCGCATCGATTTCCGCAGGATCCACTGACGTGTCCCGAGCGGTTTGCACAAGAAGGTCATCAAATTCAGTCTCATCTCGGTAAACGCGGAGACTGAATGTGGCACCAACGCTGCCATCGCTTTTAAGCGTTACGCTATGGTCGGAATTGTCAGAGATCTTGGTCAGATTAAGCTTCAAGCCGCCACTGACGGATTCTGTATTCTTGATCTGATAATCGGCACGAATGACAACACGATCAACGCCATCGCCGTAAGTAACGACGTCGTCACCATCAGAAATCACGACCGTGTCGTTTCCACTACCACCATCAATCGTATCGTCACCAGCACCGCCCGTGATTGTATCCGCACCAGCGTTACCATCGATGATGTCGTCACCCGAACCACCAACGATGTCATCATCGCCATCCGCAC
>CAZSXT010000007.1:6284-131579 GCA_964611435.1 uncultured Rhodospirillaceae bacterium
AGATCGCGGTGTCAGCACCGGCACCACCCGTGATCGTATCGTCACCAGCACCGCCATCGATGATGTCGTCACCCGCGCCTCCATCAAGGCGATTATTCCCCGCGTCGCCAACCAGACTATCGTCACCTTCGCCACCGACGACATTTTCGAACCCTGAAATCGTATCGGCTCCGCTATCCACACCCTCTGCAGTTCCAGTGTCGAGATCGACCGAGACATCACTTGTTGTTCCGGCAAAAGTGACTGTATCGGAGCCTGCTCCTCCGCTCAGAACATCATCACCTCCACCACCGCCAATAGTATCGTTGCCTGCTCCGCCCGACAGGGTATTAGCATCTTCGTTACCGACAAGAGTATCGTTACCTGCGCCTCCGACAATATTTTCAATACCTTTGAGGGTATCGCGTCCAGCTGTTGAACCCGTTGCCGATCCGGTCTCCAGGTTGGCATTAACACCATCACTGAAATCACGAAAACTTACAGTATCATCGCCAGCCCCACCATCAATGGCATCATCTCCGCGACCTCCGGAAATAACGTCATCACCGCCATAGCCGTAAATAACGTCATCAAACCGGCTTCCCCCGATCTCATCGGAGCCATCAGTACCGATAATTATTGTATTTGTTGAACTGCTACCGGCATCGAGGCTGCTTGCCAGTTGGAACCGCTCATCGCTATCAACAGTGCCGTCCTTATCAGAATCAAATTTTACGATATCAACGGCATCGGTTGTTTGGTTTAAAACCGTAACCGAGTGCAAGACGGCATCATCGGAGGTCGTAAACGTAAATTCGAGATCGTTGTTAAAATCTCCGCCGTCAGCGTTCACATACTGAATAGTCTCGATGTACTGTCCATCCTGGAACGCGAGGGTATCAACACCACCGCCGGCCACGATGGTATCTGCACCGCTGGAGGCCCTAAAGATGTCGTTTCCAAGTCCACCGTCCAGCACATCATCACCGTCGCCACCATCAATGGTGTCATCTCCGGTACCTGCATAAATCGTATCGCTTCCCTCGCCGCCAAAAATGACATCATCATTCTCGGTAGCCGCCATAACTACCAAATCGGCGGTCTTTTGAACGGTTTGGCTGCCATCTGAGACGCTGTAGGTAAACTCAAATGTCTGGCTCGTTCCCGCCGCCAGAAAATCGGATGCCGCTGAATAAGTATAAGTGCCATTCGGAGAAACCGAGAGAGTCCCCGAGGATGGCGCATTGACAAGACCGAATGTCAGCGCGTCACCGTCAACATCACTGCCTATAAGCTTTCCACTAACAACGGCATCTTCGATGCCAAGAATTTTGGTCGTCTTCGCTTCAGGCGCATCGTTCACCGCGGCAACATCAATACTTACTGCTGCTATTGCCTGGTTTCCATCGTCGTCCTGAACAGTATAGGTAAAAGTATCCAAGCCATTGAAATCGGCGTTATCAGAATCCGGCCCGTAAGTTAGAGAAGTGATATTACCATCGCCGTCTTTCGTGGCAGACAACTCTCCAAATTTTGCCGACGTCACCGAAACGATCTTGAGAGAAGCGTTACTTTGCTGGAAGTCAAAGTCATTGGCCAATAGCGAGCTCGCGTTGATCGTTAGGCTTGCACCTTCATTGACGGTCTGGACATCGCCAACAAGGATCGGCTTTACATCTCCTACAGTAATTCGGGCGTCCGAGAATTCGAGCGTTTCAATTCCAGTAAGCGTATCTGTGCCATCCGCACCATCGCTGTCGTGAGTGACTGTTATTGAGCCATTTTGATTTGTTGTAATTGTGTAGGCATTGAAAGCGTCTGAATAAACGGCGGCATCCTCACCTAGCCCGCCGTGGATCGTGTCATCACCGGCACCACCCGTAATATAATCATCGCCAGCAAGCCCCGAGATAGAATCATCACCAGCAAGGCCGGTAATGATATCACCCCCCGAGGAACCTTTGAGATTCGTATCATTTCCAGATGTGCCCGCAATCTCACTGATAGCACCCAACACAATCGTCTGATCTGCAAAGACGAGTTTTTCGACGCCGCTTACTTCGTCGATGCCGTCGACACCCGTTTTGTCAAATACGATCGTCGTGCCACTTGCCTGAGTGAGAACAGCATAGTTGGATTTGACACCACTATAGACCGCTGTATCGGTCCCATATCCACCCAGCAACACATCGTTACCAGCGCCACCGATCAGCTGGTCATCCCCGGCCTGGCCCTCGAGGCGGTCATTCCCTCGCATACCCCGCAGGGTATTATCGGCAGCATTGCCGGAGAAGGTATCGGCGCCGTCTCCACCGATCGCGTTCTCGATTGTTGTGTCGCCGTCGATAATCATCGACAGATCTCCGACAGAACTCACTGCGCTTGGCGTCAGATCGACATCGACGGCGCTGGTCATTGCCGCGAAATTTAAGGTGTCGTTCCCAGCAACATCTTCAATTGTATTACGCGCCGCATCGGTACCAAGTGTGTTCCAGTCATCGGTGAAAATATAATTGGTATCAGTCGTCGCGAGATCGCCTAGAAGATTGATGGACCAGCTATCAAGCGTACCAACATCACCCGTTTCCGTATCCGTAACCGTAAGCGTCCAGTCACCATTTGATGTCTCGCCCCAGAACTGAACACTATCAAAAGCAAAATCGAGTGACCCGGCCCCCTCGTACTGTCCGTTCAATGCGCGGTTCAGGAGGGTGCTGGTGGTTCCACTTGGTGACGTAATTTCGATTAGTAAGTCACCAATGAATTCATGGGTGAGCTGAACGTTAACCTCAACATGGTCAATGCTCATTTGATCTCCGGACACGGTAATTGTGTCGGAGATACTGCCGCCATCTGTTATGTTGGCGCCGACCGTTTCGACCGCTGATGATGATGTCACCAAGTTGTCGTAGGTAGATTGCTGTGACCATGTCTCCGCGAGACGCACGGCCGCGTGAGCATCTACAATCCCGAAGCCGTATTGATCCGTAAATGTCAACCCACCGCCATTTGAGCTTCCCGCAGCGTTACTGCTCCATATGTTTCCGGTTGGGTTTGAAGCGGAATAAGCAAAAATTTCCTGAACATCGCGATAACCAAGATCAGGATTGGCCTCGAGCATGAGAGCTGCGACACCAGAAACGATGGGGGCCGCTGCTGAGGTCCCACTAAAGGCGTCGAAGTAATCGCCTACAGAGAAGCCCGCTTGGCCCGAGAGATCGGCGGTAACAATATCCTCTCCAGGAGCCGATAGAAGGATTGAAGATCCTGCCGAGGTAAATGCAGATGCACTCCCAAAGAGACCAACAGAGCCAACCGAAATTGTTTCATGGGTACTGGAGAAGCTGTGGTAGTTGCTACTGTCACCACTTTCACCATAGTTACCGGCAGCAAAAACGATAACCGTGCCGAGGCCTTCCCGGCCGGCATCGACAGCATCCGTTATCTCTTTAAAGAATTCTGCCGATTTAAGTTCGTTTTTATTGTCGGTGAACGCCGCGCCATACGTCCAACTGTTGTTGACGATGTCGACATTCGCCATCTGCCCCAAAACAGTTTCCGTTTGACTAACACTCGCCTCAAACCCAAAGCCCATGCGGAACATGGCCAAAGAGGCTCCGTGGGCGACACCGACAATATCGCCACCACCGAGAGAACCAGCCATAACGCCGGCGACCGCTGTTCCGTGGAAATCATCAAGGCCATCAGAGATTGGATCGTCAGCACCAAGGCCCAGTATTCCATCGAGGGCATCATAATCTATTGAAGTCTCGTAATTTCCGACAATATCGGCATGCGTATAGTCTATGCCGTCATCAATAATTCCTAATGTGACACCGAGCCCCGAATACTCGTCCCAGACGGTTTCGATATCAATGTCAACACCACCCAACGCTGCGTTCGGATTACTGAGATACCATTGCGACCCATAACCATCATCATCGGGCACCATTGCCGTAGTTGGCCCCGCCAACCCGTCGCCAGCATCAAATCCACGTAGTTCCTTGTCAGAGAGAATGGTGACGTCACCAAACTCGGACGCCGGCATACCCATAGGATCCAGAGATTGGGAGAGGGCTAGGCCTGTTTGGGCGCCTGCATTGCCAACCTCGGAGTCGAGGGCATCCCCATAAATAACATCGTCACCAGCTCCACCTGTTAGTGTGTCTGAGCCATCACCGCCAATAACAAGGTCATCACCACCACCAGCATCAATTGTATCGCCGGCGCCACCGCCATCAATAACGTTGTCGCCCGAATCACCAGTGATGTCATCAACGAAGCCACCACCCGTTACATTTTCAATCCCAGTGACCGTATCGGTGTCAGAGCCAACAGATGCAGTGCCATCTGCTAGGTTTACTGTCGCACCGGCATCAAGTGCTGAAAGGCTGAGGGTATCGGTCCCCTCGCCGCCATCAATTGTATCGGCACCTGTCCCCATCTGAATGGTGTCATCGCCAGCGCCACCATCGACACTGTCATCACCAGCACCTCCAACAAGCAAATCATTGTTGGCGCTACCGATAAGGGTATCTGTTCCTGAACCACCAACAACCAGGGTATCGTTTGTCGAGGTGCTTGCGTCGCCAGTTGTATTAACCGAGAAGACTTCCGTAGCTGCATCGATTTCGCCGTCGCCATCGAGATCCATCTCAACCGTATTGATTGGCGATGCTGCATGATCATCAACCGTAATGGACACTGTTTCAGCTGAGGCTGCAGCATCGTCTGGATCGGTGTACTCGGCCGATATTACAAGGTCATCACCACTAACTGAGGCAGAAACAAAATTGAAATCCTCGCCAAGAATGAGCCCATCATCGCCTCCACCAGTCGAAATCGAGATCCCGCCGGTGCCCGGCCCACGGACTTCTATTCGATCGTCTCCTGCACCTCCTCGAATAACTTCGGTGTTTTCTATTGCAATTTCATTATTGCCGGAACCGTCAAGAATTAGGGTGTCCGTTCCTGCACCACCATCGAATGCATCTCCGGATACAGCACGACCACTCAAGGTTAGAGCATCGTCTCCTGACGCACCCTTCAAAATCTCTTGGACAACCGCATCAAGCGTGACCGTTTGCGCCCCCCCAGCCAGAGTCACTTCGCTCGTTGGCAGCGTGCCCGTTACCTCAATAATTGCGGTCGCTTCGCTTGTTCCGCCCTGAGGGTCAGTAACCGTATACTTGAAGGTATCTATGAGGGTTTGGTTATTTCCCAAACCATCGAAGGCGGTCGAAGTCGTTGGATCATATTCAAATGTGCCATCACTAGAGATTGTGACTGTGACACCGTTTGAGCTGACAACATCTCCAGCGATCACTTCTAGGCTGCTTTGATCACTCGTATCAGGATCCGAGTCGTTCGCAAGAAGACCGCCCGCAGCCTGATCAACACTTAGCGCACTCCCCTTGAACGCAGAGTACCTCTCCGCACTCGCAACAGGAGCATCATTGGTTCCTGTCACAGTCATTGTAATCGTCGCCTCATTGGAGACCGCACCACCAACATCGCGGATAGTATAGGTAACGGTGTCCGTCATCGTCTCGCCGACGCCAAGGGACTGAAATGCCTCAACACCTGAGGGGTCGTATAAAACTTCGCCATCTATGATCGAGACGGTTGCACCATTTGCTGAAGTCGCCGAGTTAATAATCAGCGTGTCGACAGTATCCACCAGGTCGGCATCTGTATCATTTGCCAGAACGTCAATGCTGACTGCGTCACCATCTTCGACAACCTGAACGGGTGTTGTCTCGTTGACGGCATCGGGACGGTCATTCGCGCCACTCACCGTCACATTTACCCGAGTTGCCGCGATGCCAGGAATGCTGACGTCTGCTGTTAACGGTCGACTGGAATCTTCTGACGCCTGCGTAGTGGCCGCTCTCGCCACGACCGCCGAAGTGGTTTTCGAAGTGATCGTGAGACCACCATTCGCCTCATCAACCGTCACATCGATCAAGCTTCCCAGTGTTCCGTGTGAGGTCAGCGTCGCTAATAAACCGGCTTCAATCGCCGCATTATCGGCTTCATCACCTGTCACAGTGTATGTAACGGTAACGGGACTAATGTTGCCATGAGTTAGGGTGACAGAAACTGTATCGTCAGCGATAAATTCACCATCGATTTTTACAGCAACCTTGGCCGCGCTTGTCGGATCAAGGGCCTTGTATGAAAACGTGTCCACCACTTTGTCGCCGGTGGTCATCGTATTAAAGTCGCTGACACTGTCGGGATCATAGCCAACAACCGTCGTTCTGACGACACTGGCAGAGGCATCGTTAAAATCGCCACCCGTGAAATTTGTCGCATTTACGGTTGTCGAGAACGAGGTATCAGAACTTTTTGCGCTGATCAAAATAACGCCATTGGCCGGGCCACTTGAGGCTGTCAAAACGCTTGAGAGGGTCTCATCTGAATTTATGAGCTCAATCAAGGATAGCTCGATATCGGTAATTTCCGTGTCAGTCGCCAGAGTAGTGTAGGATACAGTTGTTGCCGTCCCATCAATCGTGACGGTAATGGCGTAAGCGTCACCGGCCTCGAGAGTGCCGCCAACGGTCACACGGTCTGCTGCTAGGGTTGTCAACGTTGCGCCGTGTGCTGTCGTCATCTCCGGCAAGTGGAGGGTCAGCGTATCGCCGGTATCAACGTCTCGGTCGTTATAAAAAAGGTCTATGAGAACGACGTCACCATTTTCTCTCGCTCTTGCGACATCGGCCGTCGATATGGGAACGTCGTTCTCACCAGCGATCGTTACCGTAACCGTGGCATCCGTGAAATTGGTCCCATCCGTCACAGAATATGTGAAAGTATCGTTCAGTGTCTGACCAACCGCCAAGCTCTCGAGCGTTGACGCAGACGCATTGTAAGTAATAGTGCCATCATCATTCAGCGTCGTGGTACCATAAGCACCTGCTGTTGGCGTCAGTACCGACAAAACGTCATTATCTTTGTCACTATCGTTCGCTAGTACGTTGATGGTGACATTCCCGCCTTCAGTAACATTCGCCGTGTCATCACCGGCAACGGGTGGCCCCTCAACCCCCAGTACCGTTAGGTTGACTTGACCTGTCGTCTCTCCACCTTCTGTATCCTGAACCGTATATGATATCGTCTGAACTGCAGCGGCGGCGTTTTTAGCCAAATCGACAAACAAAGCGTGATTTTGATCTGGTGTAATCGTGATTGTACCATCGGAATTCTGGACAGCTGTTACAGCTCCCGAGGCACCATTGAAGGCGACACTATTTAGCTTGAGGGATATATCCTGTCCTTCAACGTCCGTATCATTATCCAATACGCGCAGCACAACGGACTTATCGGCCGCTAATTCCACCGACTCATTGACTACTGTTGGCGCATCATTGACCGAAGCTATATTTACAGACACGGTCTTCGTGGCCGCCACACCATTTTCATCGACCACACGGAAGATAAAGGTATCTGATCCAAAGAAATTTAGATTGGGTGCATAAGAAAATGTGCCATCAGCATTTACGGTCAGGTTTCCATTCTCTGGATTACCACCAGCCGCGACCGAATAGGTTAGTTGTGAGCCTGTGTCCGGATCCGAAGCAAAATTAGAGAGGTCGCCAGTTACGGCAGATCCATCTTCCGTTCCACTGAATGATACGGCATTGGCTGTGACCTCAGGAGCATCATTTACGCCCTGAACGGTCAGGGTCAGATTTGTAGCATCTGACTCGACACCGCTGGGATCTTCGACTTTGTACGTAAGGACCTTTTGAACAACATCCCCAGCGGAGAGCCCCTTATACCAATTGCTCTCAGGAACAAACTTAATGCGCCCGTTCGCGGGATTAACAACAACTTGGCTCCCCGTTGTCGCACCAGTGATCGTCGTCTCACCAGAAATAGCTGTTGTTACGCCCTCGAATGTCACCTCTGTAATCGACAGGGCGTCTCCATCGATGTCGGTATCATTGCTGAGAACCCTGACGGAGGTCCCCGCCGAGGATACGACTGTACCAAAATCAGCTACAGTCGTTGGACCATCGTTTACAGCAGATACCTCGACCCTCACCGTGGCCGAACTATAACTAGGAACTTCAGCGTCGTTAGCGACGGTATAGGTGAAACTGTCGCTACCGTTGTAATTCGGGTTTGGAGTATACCTAACGCTTCCGTTCGCAACATCAGTGCTCACGGCAATCTTGCTATCACTCTCGGTTAATGTGAACGGTTGCCCACCCTGAAGCGCAGAAACTCGAATGACACCAATGCTCTCAGATGAAGCAACAACCGACTCGTTCAGCTCAGCATTACTATTGATAACCCCAACAACTTTGAGCGCGACCGCTGCTGCATCCTCTCCACTGAGCGCATTATAGTAAATTTCTTGACCATTGATAACGAGAGTGTACTCGCCAGTAGAACTAAATGTCAGAAGTTCTTGTTGGGCTAGAATTTGAACATTGCCATTTGTCGCTGCCCCAACCGACAAGAGCGTAGCACCCACCAATGGATCTCCATCGGCGCGTGTGTCATTTTCCAGGAGATTGACGACGACGGATGTGTCCTCATCAATAGCGTCATTTCCATCTAACACATCATCAAGCGCAACTGGCCTTGCGTTGGCAAGTTCTTGCGCAATCCTCAAAGCCTCTTCTTGAAGCGTTTTTGCCAAACTTTGGGCGAACTGTGCTTGACCAGCAGATGCCTGAGCTGCCGAGCTCTCGGAATAGATCGCCTGCGCCCTCGCCAATTCAGCTTGGCTTTGCGTGGTATCTACGAGCGCTTGTGAGCTCTGGGCCGCATCACTTGCGCTATTTAAAGCTGTTTTAATCGCAGCATTGTCATCGGTTGCTGCCATTGCGTTTTCAGCGGCAGCGACAATGTCAGAATAATTCTCAGCAGAATTTGCATTCGTAACAACAATATTTACAGCATCACCAATTGCTCCTGTCACATCCGCCAGCGCCATCAAACTGGTCTCGAACCCTCGCAAGGCCGATTCGATCCCGGTCGCACTGACTGTAATTCCGGAACTCTCACCACTATCAGTTATTGTAGCTGTGACAGCGACCGAGTCAGACGCGGCAGGCACTGTGAGGACCAATTCATTTCCAGAGAAAGCTGCCGATGGCGTAACACCGATACTGTTAGAAGCCTCAACTGCCGAAACAATCTTGTCTCTGACCACCGACATTGGAGTTGATTGGGACGCACTCGCGGTTACATCGGCGCTGGTAACCGTGTACGCCACCTCGGTCCCGCCAATCGTAAGCTTGAAAACATCGCCGGCCTCAACAGCGCCATCAAGGACCACAGAAAAGGCCTGAGAGGTCGTCTCAACAAGCGCAGAGGTTTTTGTCACAACATCAGACAGTTTTGAAGACACAGAACTCGCCGTGACACTGTCATCGCCGCCAACCTTTTCACCAATCAATGTCTCTGCGGCATTGATTGATTGCTGGAGGTCGTACATCGGTAACAGAAATTCTGGAATATTGGTTAGGTCGGTTGGAGGCGCATCTCGTTCGCCGCGGACATACTCCTCAATGGCACTGACCGTAGCCTCTTCCGCACCTTCAGTTATGGCCTTTGCCCTGTAATATGTGTACGCCTGATCAATGGTCGTTTTGGCAGCTGTAATCGCCGTGTCCGCGTTCGAAAAGGCATCGTTGGCAGCATCAAGAGCATCTGTTTCCGAACCTTCAATGGCGTTCTTAGCACCTAAAGCCGCCTGCTTTGCCTCATTGATCGCAGCTTCATTCGCCGCGGCCCGCTTTGCTGCAAATTCCTCAACACCCGCCGAGGCAACGTCAAGCTGCGCATTGGCATTTGCAAAAGAACCATTTGCAGATACCGAAGACTGATTCGCGGTGCTGTAGTTCAAGGTTGCGGTTGAGATAAAGTCACGCGCATCTGACAACAAGGCTGTTGCCATCGAATTAACGTTGGGATCAGAGGTAAGCTCTGTGATCGCAGCAAGAACTTTCGTTTGCGCATCAGCTACCGTGGATGGAAGCGAAGTTAAATATCCGCCATCCACGATGGCTTGAACAGCATTAAGCACAACTCCCTGGGTTGCCAGAGTAACTTCAGCGGAAATTGCTGAGGCCTCTTGCGCTTCAGTAACAGCCAATTCCAAGGCGGCCTTGGCGCCAACACTTTCGATTGCAGCGAGACCTTTGTCGCCCGATGCAAAGTCGTACAATATTTCCAGCGCGCTGATGGCCGTTTCCGCCGAAGATTTAGCTGATTTCGCTGCTGTATCGGCAGCCGCCATCGCCTCAGCGGCAGAGAACGCAAACACATTTGTCGTATCGCTACCGCCCGTTATAGAAACCGAAGACGAAAAAGAGGTATCGGCGCTGTTGGAACGTAAAACAACAAATTCATCTGCGCTACCGGCTGAGGCAACCACCAGCTGGTTACCGTCACCATCTCGTGCTGCATTAATAGCTGTTATGGTCGCCGATTGGAGGGCGGCCGCATCCATTCCACTCGCAACAGTAACCGCCACATCGATAGATGTCTGGCCACTGCTTAGAGTTGTCGTGATGACATCTCCTGTCTCAAGGCTGCCCGTTATAGAAAGCACTTCGACTTCGACAGTCGCGTCATACAGAGCCGATGAAATGTCGAATGCTTTGGCTGAAATCAAGGCCGCACCCAAATTAGTTTGGGCTTCCGCGGCTTGTTCGACAGCAATATCCTTTTGCACTTTGATGTCGGTGAGCGCAGATGCGGCGAGTTCGTCAGAGCCCTCAAGGTTGGCAACAGCAGTCACAACAGTTATGGAATTATTTCCACCTCCCGCGGTCGTTCCTGAAGATGAGAAACCGGTTCCAGCAGAGGCGGCCGTTAGGACAATAGCCCCGCTTCCACTCCCCACAGCCGCCGTTGCAACAGAACTTAGTGCAGCGTCGGCATTAATGCCTGCGACAAGAGCGTCTCGAATATCACCAAGCGTTTCGCCAGAAGATACAGTGTGAGTAATGGTGACGCTCTCAATGGTGATGGCAAATGCATCCCCTGCACTGGGGCTTCCAGCTAAGGTAACGTTATCCACTTGCGCAACTTGAGTGCTACCACTGGAATTGTTGACCGTCGTCGCAACAACCGCGGTATTTTCATTGCCGGCATCGGCGCCATCTGAGGCTAATGCCGATGTGCTGAACGCAACACCTGGAAAATTCGAGGTCAGGAGTATTTCGCCGGCGCTAGACCCGGATGACGCTACAACATCGATTGCTGCTGCCGACTGATTAATTGCCTCGATAAGGCCATCTCGGGCACCGGAAAGTGTAATCCCAGCACTGACATGCGAATCTGTAATCGTAAATGTGACCGAATTTCCAGAGACAATTATTGTATATGCATCACCGGACTCCAGGCTACCTGAGAAACCGAGCGTTACTGTATCAACTTGTGCTACACCTCCTGCCGTCGCTGCAGCTGATGCTGCAGCATCAGCTGCAGACTGAGCCTCGGTTCTAGCCGATGAGGCGCTTGGACTTGTCGCTAGAGCCGTAGATGCAGCCGTAGCCGCTGTGACCGCGTCCGTTGCGGCAGTTTTTGTGGTTTCAGCCAGTGTGGCCGCATCTTGCGCTGCGGCTTTTACCGCGGTGGAGTTACTGCCAGCAGATACTGTAATTGCATCCGCTTGATTTTTCGCCGAAAGTGCTGTCGCTACAGCCGTTTCGGCCTGCGTCCTTGCAACCTGCGCCGCTAAATATGCCGCCTCTGCAACGGCTTCATCAACCCCAGCGGCAGCTGCAATCGCTACAGCAGACTGAGCTGCCGCCTCGGTCAAGGCCGTTGCCGCAGCGGTCGCGGCCTCCTCTGCGTCTTCCAATGCGGCTACAGACTTAGCCAGCGCATTTTGTGCACGCGTATTTGCCTGATCGACGGCCGAGTAGGCTTCTGGATCAATTGACTTTGCGGATGCGACAGAAGCTAGAGCTGCCGCCGCCGCCGCGGCCTCGCCGACAGTGACCTCATGAACGATTTTGGCTTCAGATAGAGTTGCGGCAGCAGCCGATGACGCGATTGCCGCAGCAGCAGCCGATTTTTCAGCGGCTTCCGCTGCGGACTTTGTCGCTCGAACATCGGAAAGACGACTTTGAGCTGCTGTCTCAGACGAGGCTGCGTCCGCTTTTGCCGCCAATCCCTGATTGTAAGCTGCTGTAGCTGCCGCCTTTGCCGACAACAGGTCCTCTGTCGCCGCCTCGATACGTGCTGCTTCTCTTGCTGCCGCTCCCGCCTTAGCTGACACCGCAACCGTATAATTTTTTGCCGCAACGAGGTTGTTGGCCTCGGCTGCGAGTATGACCTGAAGCGCGGACTCGGCCGCGGCGTCGATTGAGGCAACCGCCGCAAGTTGCGATGCGTCGGCATCTGACTGTGCAGTAAGCAGCGATTCGGGCGCGGCCAAATCATCCGGCGGATCATCAAACTGATGAACGGCCGCAGCAGCATCTTTAATTAATTTGATGGGTGCACTTAAAGCTTCAGCCTTTTCTTCAGCTGTTGCCTCGGAATTATCGAACAGCGCCCTAAGCGCATCTGCCTCAGTGTTGGAAAATGCATCAAGCGTGATATTCAGCTTGCTCTTAATTTGAAGGAGCATGCCCTCGTTCAAATCACCAAGGGCTTGGGCAGCAGCAATGATGGCGTCAAGGGCAGCATCTGTCGCCGCTTCAGCGGTTGCCATAGCCGACTGCGCAACTAGGGTTGCTGCGTCAATATCTGCTTCTGCACTCGCATCACCTGCATCCAAAAGATCTGCGGAATTGCCTGCATCATCGGCTGCCGTTTTCGCCGTTTGAACCGCCGCCGCTACTTCTGCCGATTTTATCTCTGCCGTATCAACCGCAGTCGACAATGCGTCCACAATTGTCGCAATCGCGTTATCAGCTCTCGCTTGAGCCGCCCCTTGCGCACCGGTTTCAAAGGCCGTCGCAAAACCAGATTTTGCAGCAGCTTCTGCGGCAACACGTGAGGCCGCAGCCGCTGCACCGGCCGCACTCGCCGCTGTTGCTTGCGCTAAAGTCTGGGCAGCCAGTGCGGCATCCAACGAAGCTTGGGCGGCCGCCACAGAGCCCGTTGCGTCGGCGAGAGCACTTTCAGCCTGCGCCAACGCTGACTTCCAAATGGTCTCAATCGGACTGTCCGTGTCCTTGCCATCATCGGCAGCGCTGAGCTTTGCTGTTACCTCTGCAACAGCGCGCTGTCGCGCGACCAACACGGCTTGCGCTGATGCCAAGTCAATACTTGGCTGCACAACTGCGTCTGTAGCTGCGCTTGACGCCTGAGTTGCAAGCTGCGCCGCCATATTCGCCTTTCCAGCATTACCCGCAGCTATTGATGCTGCGTTCACGGCTGAAATACGGTCAGCGGTTGCCGTGCCCGCAACCCAGCCATCAGCTGCGATAGTTGCATTTGCAGCGACTTCATATGATGCAGACGCAGCACCCGCATCGGTCACAGCCTGTATTGCCGCACTCGCCGCGCGAGACGCCTGGGCCAACGCCTCACTACCCGCACCCGCAGCGGACTCAATGGCGGCACTTGCCGCTGCTTGCGCAAGGTCTGCCGCTTGCTGGGCAGCTTCAGAAGCAACTTTAGCCGTATCTACATCGACGTCTTTCGCAGCTTGCTGGGTAAGAACGAGTTTCTGGGCTGCCTCTTGAGCCTTTGCAACGGCAGTGTCTGCAAGCTCCTTCGCATTTTCAGCCGCGGCATTGTCCGCATCCACTTTGTCTTTGATTGTTTGATTGGCAACCTGACGCGCGGCCTCAGCCGCCGCGGCCTCAGCACTTGCCGCATCCGCCGCCGCATTGATTGCAAATTCTTTGGCTTCTACCTCTGCCGCTTGTAAGTCTCTCGCTGCAACGGCGTCGGTTGCCTTGGAAGAGGCACTCTCCAGCAATGCCTGAACCTGACTAAGCGCGGTTGCAGCAGCACTCTCAAAAACTGATGCCAGGCTCGCATTGACTTGGATTGACGTATTTCGACCACTTGCCGAATTTGTCGCAGCACCAAAGGCAATAGCCGCCTCCTGAGCCGCCGCACTTGCCATTCGTTGCGCCGCTTCCGTTGTCGCTAATTCAAGCGACGCCGCCGTCGCACTTGACGCAACCACCGATGCATTCGCCCGAGCTGCATCGAGATCAAAATTTGCATCGCCGATACTGTCCAGAGCCTCTGCTGTCTGCGCTTTTTCAGAGTGGCTACTGACCAGAGCCTCTGACACGGATGCTAGCTGAAGTGCCCCAACTGGTGTGATCGCAGTGAGAGAAATTTGCGATGAAGCCCCGTCACCACCAAAAATTTCAGCCTGAACTCCGGTTCCAACATCGACCACGTTATTTGTCAGAGAAATGGTCACCGTTGCTTTGTGCGCCAAAAGCTTGCCGTCATCACCTTGCGACGCGAAGAAAAACGTGTCGGTGGTCGACGCGCCGTTCTCCAAGCCACCAAGCTTGGTCGTATCAACGGTGTAACTCAGGCCTCCACCTTCGAGCTGCTCGACGGTACCTTTGAGACCCGACGTGAAGCCGGCAACTTTCGCCGCCGCCGCCATGGTTTCGTCGAGAGCCTTCAAGACTTCGGTGGCCGCCTGCGCATCCTCAGCAGCACTTGTTGCGGCGGCAGCTGCGGCAGCAGCTTCCTGAGCAGCAGCTTTTTCAGCTTCTTGAGCTGCATCAGCTTCGGCATTCAGCGCGCCTTCTGCCATGTTCTGGGCAATTTGCCGCGCAGAATCGATCATTGCCTGAGCAATCTTTGCAGGATCAATGGATTGCTGCTGCGGCCCAATATTGAGGCCCTGAAGGGCTGGGTTTGCCGTTGCTTCAATCGCATCCGCGAGATCGGCAAAGGCGTCGGCCTTCTTTTCGAATGACGCGAGTGACGTCAGTGAAGCATTGGAAGCGGCTAGGTAATTTTCACCGACAGCGAGAGAAGCCAGCGCCTCCACAGCTGCTGGATTTGATTGGGCAGCCGCACTATCTGCCGTGATCCCCAAAGTACCGAGAATAAGACTAACGGAGCCACTGGCACCATCTAATGAATCACTGACGGCCGTTACATGCTGACGGACAAGCCCAGGCTCGGCTTCGGTCCCTAAAAGATAATCGACTTCCTCATGCAGCGCCCGTGCTTCTGCCGCAGATAAACCGGCGGCTGTGGCGTCGAACGCCAGCTGCTTCGCACCTTTTGCCGTGACCCCATCCAGTACAGTGGCATTATTGGCATCCGCCTTAACGCCATTGATAGTGAAGCCGTCCTGGGCTTTTAGAACTACGACTTCAAACGCCGTCGGGGAATAGCTTTTTGAGGCGGTTTGAACAGAGTAATAAATTGTATCAACAAAACTCTCTCCGGCGCTGAGACTTGCCAAACTCTCTTCATTTGCCGTGTAGCTAATGGCGCCGGTATCACTGACCTCAACCGATCCGCCAACTAGTTCAAGCTCTGTTCCATCCGCATCTTTAGTTCTAACACCATTGCTCGCGCCAAAGGTCAGCGCCGAGGCGTAGGCCGCCGATTCCGCTACGTCTTCAAGTGAAAGCTCAAGACCCACACTCGCCTGGGCCCGGGCAGCAGCTTCCCCGACAGCCAATTCGGCTGTAATTGCGGCAAGGTCGGATGCCGCATTGGCCGCGTCTGACTTAAGATCTATAGCAAGATCAAATGCGGCCTGGTATTCGGACTGGCTGTCAGTGAGCGCGGTTTCTGCTGTTGCTAATTCCGAAGCCGCTTCATTAGCGGTGACGACCGCAGCGTCATAGCTGCCTTGAACTTTAGTGATCGCACTATTGAAAAGACCTAAGAAATTCTCTGAAAATGTCTCGACAAGGGCAGCATTTTTAGCCAATTGGTCTGCAAGGGTCGCCTGGCTCTCGAGAAGGGCGTTGTCAGGAAACGCCGCAGACAAGGCAGTCGAATACGTCGAAACCTGCTCAGCTCCAACAACTTTTAAACCCGCAATTTGTACGCTAGATACGGAAGCACCGGTATCGTTGATATATGTGACGGTATAGTCTCGTGTATTAAATACGTCCGTATACGTTGCATCGTTATCGTCTGTCGTGTTCCCCTCACCATTTTGCGCACTAACAGAGGCAATGAAGGGCTGACCGGAAACTTCTGGAACTAGAGAAATGCTTCCATCTGCATTTGCTACAGCCTGCAGGATTTCTTTAATATCTTCGTCTTCATTGATTGCCTGAACGAAAGATACCGCGGCATCATTAAGCGTCATTCCGCCGGCGACATCTTCGGCCGTAATGGTATAGCTCACAGGGTAACCATCGACAGTCAAACGATAGGCGTCGCCCTCTTCTAGCGCACCTGAGAGCGTAATTAAGCCCGTTTGAGTAGAAATCGTGATACTATCACTGATACTCGAACCATCCGCGAGCGCCTCAGTCAAATTCAGCGTCACCGCACCATTACTAACCGCTGTTGTCCCTAGCGCCCCATCACTCGCGCCATCAACCTTTGCAGCGTTGACCGCTAAGTTTTCAGATACACTCAATTCCGGATCAAGAGGTCCCAGGTCTGCGCTATCGTCGCCTGAGAAAATATCCTTGAGGTCAGTTGTTAACCGACCAGTCGCCTCAGCCAGCGCTTCTTGGTAGGCCTCTTTCTTGGCTTTTGCCATCGCATCATCAACTAGCTTTCCAGCCAGATCTGCGCGGGCTTGCAGAAGCGCATTTGCTTTGACTTGAAGGGCCGAGTCTGCCACGGCCGAGGCGGCCGCGATTTGGCTCGATCCTGAGGCTGAAATCGAAGACAGGGTTGTCGTTTCCGCCAATGCCGTGTCGTCAGAGAGATCCGTTACAATTATGCTATTTTCAGCGGCAATCGACCCGCCATTATTTGTCACCGTTACAATGGCTTGCTTCGCGGTCAGGTTCCCCGCGTCATTGATCGTTGAAAAAACAAATTTATCGATGTCGTAGGTCTGAGCGGCGTTGCCGCTGCCCGTCGCAGAAGCCGCAGCCTCGAACGTAACATCATCGGTTAGCGTAAGCAGACTAATGTCGTACTCGCCTGGGCTAGTGGCACCGTCTGGCGATGTCCAAGAGATATTTTGCGAAGAAAACTCGACAGGGTCTGAAAGCTCTCCATCGGCATTTTTATCGCCCGAAAGCGTAAAGTTTATGCCCCCAACACTCGATCCGCGATCGGCAATCCCTAAAGCGCTGATCACTGAGTCACCATTTATCGCATCGATTAAACCCGACCTGATATCGGCAATTGTGTAGGCCTCACTTTTGGCCTCCGCCGCCGCAAAAGTGACCGTGGCGCCTCCAATCGTCACCGCGAACTCGTCGCCTATACCAAAATTGCCGGTTAATTCGATCCGAGAGATCGCAACAGCTTCGATGCTCGAATTGATCGACGATGATGCATTAATATCGGAGGCGAGCTTTGCTTGAACATTCGCGAGCGTATTTCCCGCGGATGCCGTGAACGCTGTTGTCGTGTCCGTGTTGCCAATGGAGACAACAACCGAAAAAGTATCCCCCGCCTCAATCGCATCACTCGCCGACAGCGAGACAAAGCCTCCGACGAACTTGTCTTGATTTGCCACGTATGTGACAGAGCCATCGGACGCGACGGCGACTGTTCCCTGGCTACCATCGCTCGCCCCGTCTGTGAGCGCTTCTTTTTTTTGCGTTAAAACGCCGGAGACATAATCAAGCGCCAATTCCTGAGAACTATCCGCAGAGGCAATAGCAGTTGCCGCAGCTTCCACAGCTAATTCAGCTTCAGAGAAGGCCTCATAGGCTGACAGGGCTTCCTCCGCAATAGACGCATCTACCTCCTGAACAATTTCTTTAAAATTGACAAGCGTTTCAGCCTCTTCCTTAAAAGCACTGGCCTGCTTTGCCGCCTCAAGAGCTTCCTCCGAGCGCGCCCGAATTTCAGCTGCTGATTTTGCGGTGATTGTGGCAGATGCTTTTTCCGCTGATTCTTTTGCCTTTGTTGCCGTTGCATCCGCCTTCGCTAGAGCATCTGACATGGTGTCAGTTTTTTCTTCAGCCGGAAGGGCGGCGATTTGCTGTTTCGCCTCCGCAACTTTTTCTTGGACTTTATCGACGACCGTTGAAATCTTATCGACGGTCATCGAGGCCAGATCTGCTCCCGCCGGAGCATCTGTCACCTTGGCCGCCTCTTCGGCCATTTTCTCATTAATCTTCGTAGATAGGACCGCCACAACCATACTTTCGGCAGCGGCAAGCTTGCCTGAACCCGAAGTTGATTTGACGGTATTGATGACCGTCGATACTACCGAGTCCATTGCAGCAACCGAACCTTTAACTGCAACTTCAATTTTTGCAGCCGCTAACTCGGTTTCTGTTGCGGCAGCCTCCAGACTTGCGAGCAACTGAGGATTGATTTTTTTGCCTGCACTCAGGCTGCCCAGCATCGCGCCGGCCGACAGCATCACCCCTGAGGCGGTTGCAGCCAACGCGCTTGCAGCGCCAAGCGCGTCAAGGGGCGCCGTAATTGCCGAACTGAGGGAGTTTGCGGAACTTTGATCGAGGCCATAAGCAGTGCCTTTTGCTATCACCTCCGCCTCTACGGCCGCTTTTTTCGTCGCCGCTGATTGCTCAGCAGCACTTGCCTTGGTCGCTGCCGCCTGAGCTTTTAGTATAAGGGCCAAAATTGGCGCGGCATCAGCACTTTGATCAGTGGTGAGTGCATCTATTCTAGGCGCCAACTCATCTAAGGCCTTTTGAATATTTTGCTGAGCCCGATCTTCCACCTGCCTCAAAAAACGATCGCTAAATCGGTTGAAAAGTTCATTTACGTTCTTTAGAGCGTCCAACAAACGTGACTGATCTAACTTGGCTCTATCAAGTTGATCGTTTAGTGCCTGGATATCGCTTTGAGTGCTCTGGCCGAAATCAGATCCGGGCGCTGGCGGCTTAAATCCATCGGGACCCGAGGTGGTGCCATCGTCAGGAACGGGCTGCCCCTGACCGCCCGTGCTCCCCGAGGGCGATATCGAGGGTTTTGCAGGATTGATTGATAGTACTGCGCCGTACTGTGCGGATAGCTGCTGGGCGGAGAGAATAACAGGTGCAGGAGGCGGCTGGTTGATGCTCAAAAGACCAACAGTCGCCCCAATTTGGTTTAGAACCACAGTTCCGCCGTTATTGGTTAGAACAACCTCACCAACCGCCCCATCGGGATCCTGCAAAAGAGAAAAAGAGTTTTCCTGCCCATCACCCCCGATACTTCCCGCCAGAGTTGTTCCTCTGATGCCTATCGTTGCTACCGGTGTATTCAAAACCGCGGCGTCTGGATCAGATTTTGAGATTTGACCGCTGACGAAAGAGAAGGCCCCAGTGACCAGAGATACGGAGAGAGAATTGTTATCTCCCCCTGCATCGTATACCATTTCATCCAAGACCATCCGACCCGAGTCGCCCAGCGAGAAGGTTGACTGGTCAGCAAATTCGATCCCTACCGCACCTTTACTGCCTGTCTCAATCACATCGTTTTGGTATACAGGGTCGCCCTTTTTTAGGGAGACCCGCGTTCCATCAGCCCTCTCAGCCGCAACTTGCCCCTCTATTTCTACGACTGTACCAATCGGCTCGTTGGGTGACGCCTGTGCGTCGGCCTGTGCGGTTTGACCGGGCGCGATTGGGCCAGCAAGACGAGTCGCTAGATGGCCCGTGAGCAAAATATTCCCGTCGATGTGCAGATCGGGAGCCGCTGCAACGGCAAAAAAATTCTGGACAATGATAACCTGTCCATCTTTGCCGACGATTATCAGATCGGAGTCTTGACGGTTAAACTTTGCGGTCAGGATCCAACTGCCATCGGTGATAAACAAGTCCGCCACGCCCGATGCGTCCAAAACGACGGGATCAGCGTACAAGTTTCCTACTTCCGACTGTGGGGGACGCCTTATCATCAGAGTCCTTAGTGTTCCTGCATGGCCACAACCAGAGAAAAGTCTGTAGCTCTGGCCTCAAATGAGAATCTTAGGATGTCAGACAAACTTTGTTCCATTTTAAGGCCTTGCGAGCATAGATACCAGATTCTCTAGATACTAAATACCAAGTTTAGTGTTAGCATAAAGTGATCTGGGTCACAATGTTTCTTTCTTTTTTGTGTAAGTCTGCAAAACTAATTCTCAAACCAGATGCCCTCTGCAAAACGTTGCTCAGGTGAAGGCTGGTTATCCTGTCGAAACTAATCAGGTAGTTGAAATAGTTCTGCGTCCAACGCTCGTTGGGGTGTCAACCATAATACAACTTACAAACGTAAACCTAACCCTCTGTTTTCATTGGAACAAACAACAACAATAATGTATCGAGTGGGAGTAAGCTGGGTTCGAAGAGGCAAATTCGAAATATGAGCACCTTCGTCAAATTGGTCAGCCTGTATGAGCAAACCGGCCTGACCGTCCAGACCAGTCTGTCGCCGGGACATTTCCCGGGATTCAATCTGGCCGAAATTCCCTTTACCTATATCTATGACGGCGATGAGTGCCTCAGCAAAGGCGGTGGCATTGCGCTGGCCGAAATCGCTTTCTTGGAGGCCTTGTTCGAGAACTATCATCCGAAGCGCATCTTCGTCATCGGCAATTCCTACGGTTGGAGCTCCCTGGCTTTAGCGCTGATCAATCCGCAGGCCAAAGTTGCGGCGATTGATCTCTGCCCCCGGCCAGCGGAGCGCCGGGGCTTGGAAGTCACCAACATGCTGGGCTCGTATGTTCCGGCGGAGGTCGTCGCGCTGGAGGGACGCAGCCCGGAAGCCGTGCGCCCTGTGGTGGAGCAGGAGCTGGGCGGCGAGATCGATTTCGTGCTAATCGATGGCGGGCACACAAATGAGCATATCCTGGCCGACTTCGCCGCCTGCCGGGAGGTCGCCGCCGAGAATTGCGTTTACGTCTTCCACGATGTCATCAATTTCCAGATGACGCCGGGCTTTACCACCATTGCCGAAGCCAGCCCGGACCTGCGCAGCACGCTGCTTCACCGGACGCCCTCGGGCATCGGTATCAGCTACCCCCCTGCATTAGATGAGGTGCTGGGACCGGTGGTTTTCGCATTTTCTGAGTCCGATCAGCGTAAAGAAGCGCTGTGGCGGGAAGGCAAGGAACGGCTTACCGGCAGCGGCGTTAAGACCTAAACGCCGTCGCAACGGCGTCGGACACCTCGAACAATGCCTCGTTGGCTTCGTCGATCACCCCGCCCATGGTGATAAAACCGTGAACCTGCCCTTCGAAGCAACGATAGGTGCAGGGCACGCCCGCCGCGCTCAATCTATCCGCATAGGCCTTACCTTCATCCACCAGCGGATCATAGCCGCAGGTCATCACATAGGCGGGCGCGACGCCCGTCAAATCCGCCGCCAGTTCCGGCGAGGCGCGCCAATCGTCCCGGTCGGCGTCACTCCGCAGATAGCATTCATGGACCCAGTCCTGATAGTCGGCGGTCAGCAGATAGCCCTTGCCAAATTTCTTGTGGGACTCCGTCAATAGCGCCATTCGGGTGGCCGGATAAATCAAGGCCTGAAACGCCAATGTGATCCCGGCATCCCGCGCCATGATCGCAGCGACGGCGGAGAGATTGCCGCCGGCGCTATCGCCGCCGACCGCCACCTTTGCCGGATCGATGGCCCGTCCGTCCACGCCCGCCAGCGCCCATTCCACCGACGCCAATGTGTCATCGACGGCCGCTGGAAATTTGTGCTCCGGCGCCAGACGGTAATCCACATTGACCACGGCAAAGCCGCCCCGGTTCGCCGCCATCCGGCAGATCACGTCATGGGTCTCGATGTCGCCGACCATCCAGCCGCCGCCATGGTAATACATAAGCACCGGTAATTTCTTTTCCGGATCAGCGCCTGCCGGCCGGTAATAACGCGCCGGAATATCACCGCCGGGGCCGGGAATGACCAAGTCTTCAATCAGGCCCACATCCGGCGCAGTCGGATTCATGGCGCCCCTTGTTTTCTTGAACACATCGCGGAGCGCAACCGCCCCCAATTCCTTCGGCGTAGGCATGCCCTCGGCCTCCGCCTTGGCGGCGGCATCGAGGATTGTCTGGGCTTGCGGATTGACGGTCATAGCGATGTTCCTTGAAGCGGAAGGTGACTGGTCGCCAAAATTAGGGCTCGCAAACGAGGCGCTCAACCTATAAATACCCCACAACGGCGTATGCGCCCCATCGGAAAAGACCAACCAAGGAAGTCACAATGTCAGACCAAGTCAGAGCCTCACACATCCTCGTCAGCCACAACGAAGCCAGTGGCACCGGCTCGCAGCTCACCAAAGACGACGCCCATGCCCAAATCCTGAAGCTCAAGGAAGAGGTGGATGCCGGCGGCGATTTCTCCGCGCTGGCGGTGGAACATTCCGACTGTCCGTCGTCGGGCCAGGGCGGCGATCTCGGCCGATTCGGCCGCGGCATGATGGTGCCGGAATTCGATCAGGCGGTGTTTGATCTTGACGTCAATCAGGTCAGCGACGTGGTCGAGACCGATTTCGGCTATCACCTGATTCACCGGACCGAGTAGCCGCGCCCCACGTTAATTCCTTGCGGATCGGGCCGGGCTGACACAAATTAGCCGTATGCGCTCGCTCTCCGCCGATGCTCCCGACCCGTCGCGCAAGCGGAATGATCTAAAGACCATCCGTACGCTGCTGCCCTATCTGTGGCCCCAAAACGCCACGGAAATGCGGGTGCGTGTAGTCATCGCGCTGATTTTTCTGGCGGCGGCCAAAGGCATCACGGTCGCCATCCCCATCATCTACAAGTACGCCGTCGATACGATCTCTTCGCCCGTGGATGCGGTGATTATCGTACCCGTCGCCCTGCTGATCGGTTATGGCGTCGCCCGGGTGCTGGCGCAGGCATTTGGTGAATTGCGGGACGCGGTGTTTGCCAAGGTTGCACAGCGCGCCATCCGGGAAGCAGGTTTGCGCACCTTCCGCCATTTGCACCGCCTGGCGCTTCGATTCCATATGGACCGGCAGACCGGCGGCCTCAGCCGCGCCGTGGAGCGCGGCACCAAGGGCATCGATTTCCTGCTGAACTTCATGCTGTTCAACGTCATTCCGACGCTTCTGGAAATCCTATTGGTCTGCGCGGTCATGTGGGGCTTGTTCAATATCTGGTTCGCCCTGATCACCTTTGTCACGGTGGGGACTTATATCCTTTGGACCGTCGCGGTGACCGAGTGGCGGCTGAAATACCGCCGGCATATGAACAAGATGGACGGCGAGGCCAATACCAAAGCCATCGACTCTTTGCTGAACTACGAGACGGTCAAGTATTTCGGCAATGAGGACCACGAGGCCCGGCGCTTTGACGAGGCGCTGAAGTCATACGAAACCGCCGCCGTCAAAAGCAAAGTCTCGCTGTCGCTGCTGAATATCGGCCAGGGCGTGGTGATCTCCATTGGGCTGACCGTGGTCATGATCATGGCGGGCTATGGGGTGAAGAACGGCACCATGACGCTGGGCGATTTTGTCATGGTGAACAATTACCTTATCCAGCTGTTTCTGCCGCTGAACTTCCTCGGTTTTGTTTACCGGGAGATCAAACAATCCCTGGCGGATATGGAGGAGATGTTTGGCCTTCTCGACCAGAATGAAGAGGTCGCCGACAAGCCGGACGCGCCGGACCTCCAGGTCGACGGCGGTGAGATCGTATTTGAAAACGTCAGCTTCGACTATAACCCCAACCGGCGCATCCTGTTCGACGTCTCGTTCACCGTGCCGCCCGGTAAATCCGTGGCGATTGTCGGCCCGTCGGGTGCCGGGAAGTCCACCATCTCCCGTCTTCTCTACCGCTTTTATGACGCGACCGAAGGCCGCATCCTGATCGACGGACAGGACATCAAAACCATCGGCCAGGACAGTCTGCGCCGCGCTATCGGCATCGTTCCCCAGGACACGGTGCTGTTCAACGACACGGTCTTCTACAACATCGCCTATGGCCGGCCCGGTGCGACCCCATCGGAAATCGAAGAAGCGGCGCGGTTGGCCAGCATCCATGACTTTGTGAGCGAACTGCCCGAAGGCTACAACACCCGGGTGGGCGAGCGCGGGCTGAAACTATCCGGCGGCGAAAAGCAGCGAGTCGCCATCGCCCGGACGATCCTGAAAGGCCCGCAAATCCTGATCTTCGACGAGGCGACGTCGGCGCTGGACAGCAGGACCGAACGGGAAATTCAGGAATCCCTCAGCGAAGTTTCCGCCGACCGGACCACGGTCATGATTGCCCACCGGTTATCCACGGTGGTCAATGCGGATGAAATCCTGGTGTTGGAGAAAGGCAAAATCGCCGAGCGTGGCACCCACGCCGACCTTCTGGCCAAGGATAACGTCTATGCCCGCATGTGGGAACGCCAGCAAGAAGTCCGCAGGGCCGAAGAAACCCTGGCCCAATCGGCGGAAGCCGGTGTTACCACCGGCGACCCGGCGGCGGCTGAATAATTCTTTCGATCTATAGTAACTGCTTGCGCGCAAAGTCCAGGACGCCGATCGGGACGGCCACGCCGCTGGCTTGCGCCTGTTCCAGCAGGTGCAAAGCCTTGGCCGCGCTTTTCTCAACACCCGCGCCGCGCAAGTACAGCATAGCCAGGTTAAGCTGTGCCGGACCATAGCCGGCGGCCGCGGCCTTGGTGTACCAACTCGCGGCTTCTTCCAGGTTTCGGGAAACCCCGCTGCCGCTTTCCAGCATGACGGCCAGATTGAACTGCGCCTGTTGCTCGCCGGCCGTGGCAGCCTTGCGGTACCACTCGGCCGCCTTTCCCTTATCAAGCGCGACGCCGTCGCCGTCATGATACATCTGCCCCAGCCGCATCATAGAGGGCACGTGGCCCTGGCCGGCGGCGCGGCCGTACCATTGGGCGGCTTCCGCCGGATCCTTGGCGCCCTTGAGGCCGAAATCATACACCCGGGCGAGGTTGTACTGCGCCCGCATATTTCCGGAGTCGGCGGCCCGTTCGAGCCAGGTCAGCGATTGGCCGAAATTATCCGGCGGCGCCACCTGGGCAACGGCCCGCTCTCCGCCTAGTGTGGCGGCGATAATTACGGCGGCAATGGCAATCGTGCGAAACATAGAACCCAAAAAAATTCCGGCGCGGAGTACGCGCCGGAAAATATAAACAATTCAGAGGTTTATGGCCACACCGGGGTTATATTTCCCCTTGCAGCGTCGATACAACCTCTTCGAGAGGTTGATTGACCTCATGAACCGTAGCCGCCGGCGCCATCTCATGGCCCAATGAGCTTTGCGCGCCGGAAGGGACTGCGGTCTCAGCCTTTTTAGGTTTGGGCAAATCCTGCATCCGCACGGCGGGCTTCGGCACCGGTTCCGGATCTTTCACCCAATGATCGATTTCCTCAGGCGCCTCAAGATCGGGCACGTCCGGTGGGTCCGGCGGATCATACCGGCTCGGATGCGGGCCGAAATAGTTCACCAGACGCCGCTCGTCATGATGCTGCGGCTCCTTGAAACACTGGACCGTCCCGAGGGATTGGTAACAATAGAGGGGTTCGCGGTCATACACCGCTTCTTCATAGGCATCTACGTAACCGCACCCGCTCAGCGCCACGAGCAAGGCGATTACTTTCGCAGATTTCAACATGGGTCTTTCTCCTGGGTAAAGAAAGCAAACCGGCATCGCGACCGGAATATTCAGGGAAATACAGAATTGCACAAAGGCCTAAAGAACCGGTTAACGGGGGTGCGGCGGGCGTCTTGATCAGCCCGACCAGCGGGTTATGCTCTCATAGATTGATGATTTATTAGGCTCCAGCGGCATGAAAGTTCCGGTTTTCATCCTCTCTTTTCTCCTTCTTGCGGGATGCAATACGACACAACGGCCTCAGACCTATGACCCATCGGAAGTCGGGGAGGTTGCGGGATATGACATTCCCACGGAACGAGATTGTCGTTCGGTCCCCGGCCAAGCCTATTTCGTGCAGTCAAAAGGCTATCGGCACGTCAGCACCACAAACATTGATATCTTTTATGATCAGGTTTCCGATACGGAAATCGAGAAGCTGCGCACAGTAGCAGAACAAAGCTACGAATTCGTAAGGGGTATGTTGGGCCTGCGAAATGCGCCTCGAGTGACAATCGTCGCCCAGGAAGAACCAAAGGAAAGTTTCCCCAGGGCCAGCACAGAATGGTGCTTGGTGATCCTTCCGGCACTAAACGGCTCCATAGAGAAGGTGTTTACCTCCGTTGCACATGAAATTGCGCACGCCCTGGCAGGTTCTCCGTACGGTATGAATATTGTGATGGCAGAGGGTTTGGCCGTTTACATTGCGGGTACAATGACCGGCGCTGGCTCAAGTACGATGCGCAATCATCAACTGCATACTTACTCATTCGCCGTAAACCAGAAATACCGAATGAATTTTAGCTTGGAGTTTTTGCTCAGAAACCGTGAAGTTTTCTCCCAAGAGCCGGATTACGATGGTGCCGAGGTAAAAAACTATGCCGCATACATCTATTCAGGATCCTTCGTTCGATATCTGGTGGAAAAATTTGGATGGGCCGCTGTTCTCGAGGTGTACTACAACGGAGAATTCGCACGGCTTGGTAGGTTAGAGTTTCTTGGGCATGCCTCACTGTGGCGACAACACGTCGGCCTTCCGGCTATTACTCAACCCTCACGAGAACGTATTCGTGAATTTGATGCCTCCTTGTCGTCGTATAGAGCCATCTGGGAAAGGCCTTTTGTCCCGCATAATTTTCGTGCCGAAAAAGATCGCGATTTATGCATAAAAGCATACAAGGAAAGAACAACAGCGGACGGAAAGTTGACCCAAGCGGCGAGTCATGCCCAAAGGGAGCTTGAGTGGCGGAAAATTCCCGTCGGCAATTGCAGAATTATCTTACGATCGATCCCCTCATCCGGAAATGATCAGACTACCAGTCCGGATGGCGTATGTTATGACAAAACAGCTGGTCGGGCTTATCGCAGAGGCGAATGCTTTGGCGGCGATGTTCCGCTTTCCAGACTGGAACTTGCTGTGGGCAGAATATTCGAGGAGCCTTTGCCTGATCCCTTTCACGAATTTAATGCGGTCAGAGTGAGTGGTTGGGAGAGCAAAAAGCTGTGTGCCTTTGCACTGCACAATGTCGGTAATTCGGGCTGGGCAAGTAATCGAGCCTTTCAGATATTCGTCGCGGAGGCCTTAAAAAGACGCCTTTCACCGTCCCTTTGCCGTGAATTAGCAGAGGGCCAGGAATTGCCGCCGCCGATCCAAGGCATAAAAATTCCGGCCTTGAATACCGCCGCACTGAATTGAAACGGCGCCAACGGAAAATCCATTGCCCTGGAATCTAACGAGCCAAGGCCATAAACTAGCTGCGTTGCGTTTGCATTCTATTCGAAAGGGGTAGCCCACCATGCCCGACGATACGCCGCTCACAAGTTTGGAAGCCCTCCGCGAAATTTATCCGCCGCCGAAGGGCCGGCCGGCGGAGAAAACCCTGACCAAGCTGGACAAGCATTGTAAGGATTTCATCGCCCTGTCGCCGTTTCTGGTGCTCGGTACGGTCGGCGACACCTCGCCCAAAGGGGACGCGCCGGGCTTTGTCACCGTCCTGGACGACACCACGCTTTTGCTGCCGGACCGCAAGGGCAATAACCGGATCGATTCCTTTCAGAACATCGTCGAGGACCCGCGGGTCTCTCTCATCTTCTTCATCCCCGGCGTGAACGAGACCCTGCGCGTCAACGGCCGCGCCGAGATCATCGCCGATCCCGACGTGTTGGAGCCACTCTCCTTTAAAGGCCAGCCACCGGTGACCGCGCTGAAAGTGCATCTGGAAGAAGCCTTCCTGCACTGCGCCAAGGCGATGATCCGCTCCAAATTGTGGGACCCTGAGCATCACGTGGACCGCAAGGCGCTGGCGCCGGCCGGGCGCATGATGGCGGATCAAATCGGCCAAAACCCGGATGAGGGCCAGGCCAGTTATGACGAGGCCATCCGCACCTCCATGGAGGATGAGGGGCGGGTATAATCTCCCCTCCCCCATTTCTGCGGGACATCCCGGCTTTCGGCGGCTAAACCACTGCCATGTATGAAACCTTCCTTGCCGTCCTGAACCTGGATCTGGTTTGGACCTGCGCTATCTCGCTGCTGTCCGGCCTGATGCTCGGCTATACCGGCTGGGGCGGCGCATTGGTCGCCATGCCGCTGTTGGTGTTTTTGTTCGGCCCGGTCGAGGCGCTGCTGATCGTCATGATCGGCGCCGGCTTCGTGATCGCCCGCCTGGTGCCCGATGCCGCTCGTCAGACAAACTGGAAAATGATGATGCCCCTGCTCATCGCCATGGTGGTCACCGTCCCGGCGGGCAGCTGGATGCTGTTCTTCCTCGACCCGGACGTCACCCGGCGGATCATGGGCTTCGTGATTGTCGCCGCCTCGATCCTGGTGCTCACCGGATGGCGGTACCGGGGCCCGATGAACGCCCTGGCGGGCACGCTGGTCGGCTGCGCTTCGGGGGTCATCAACGGATTTATCGGATTGGGTGGTCCGCCGCTGGTGATCTACATGTTGGCGTCCAACATGCCGTCGGCGGAACAGCGGGCCAACATCCTGATCGCCATGGCGGTGGTGACCCTGGTCATCCTGATTTCCTTGGGCGTCGGCGGCGGGGTGAGCTTGGAAGGCGTCTATCGGGGACTGATCGCCGCCCCGTTTCAGATGGCCGGTGGCGCGTTCGGCGCCTGGCTGTTCAAGGTGGTCCCGGATGAGACCTTCAAAAAATTTTCGCTGATCGCGCTCGTCGTTCTCGGCGTCTCGGTCGCGCTGTTTTAGCGCACCACGAAGATCACCATCTCGTCGGGCTCTAGCCGGTCGACCATTCGCACGGTCCCATCCAGGTTTTCCTCGCAGAATGCCCGCATCACCACCGGGTCCGCATAATAGAGCGTGTCCTCCCGCCGTGTGGCGTGAATGCTCAGCATATTGAAGCCGAGCGCCAGCCGCGTTTTTCCCCACAGATGGATGATATTTTCCTGCACATAGTCCAGCCAGGGATCATCCGCCGCCCCCATGTTCAGATTGTAGGTGCCGGAGACCAGCGAGAAATCCGCCTCCTCCGTCGCCACATGGCTGCGGATGAACATGGCGCGCTCATCGCGGATGCTGCGCCTCGCCTGCCGCAGCATCTCGTCGGAAATATCATAGCCGAAATAGCGCGCGTGCCGGAATTCGGGCAGGTCCTTGTAGGCGTCGAACATGGCCCCATAGCCGCAGCCGAGATCGTTGACGCTGAATCCGTCCTGCCGGCCCGCCAGATCGAATAGCCCGGCAAAAATCTGGAAGCGCCGGTACTGCCGTTCCTCATCGCGCCACGCGACCGATTTGGGATGGGAGCCGTAGGTCTTTACCGCCCGGCTGAACACATCGTCGATAGGCCCCAGAAGCGACCGGTCATATTTGGGAGAACCGTCTCGCCGGAAACGGAACATCTCAGCGGGACAGCCAGTCCGGCGTCTCGGCGGAAATACGCGCCTCACCGGCGGTCATCGGCGCGCCCGAATCCAACGCTTCCAGCCGAATGAGCGCGATGCCCCTGCCCTCGTGCACGGATCGCAGCTCGCCGGCGTTTTTGCCATTGGCCGTGATCTCGGCGCCCGACTGTGCCTCGCCCTCAATCACCACGGGCAGGAGACGCTTCTTGACCAGGCCCCGGTATTTGGTGCGGGCGGTCAATTCCTGGCCCATGTAGCAGCCCTTTTGGAAATCCACGCCGTTCAGCTCCTCAAACCCGCTTTCCAGGAGAATGGCCTTGTCGACCACCATATCCCGGCTGCCGTCGGGTAAGCCGAGCCGAAGCCGGTGGGTATCATAGACGTCCGCCGAAACCTCATCACCGAATCCGCTGGCATCCGACCCGGCCGGTACAAAGGCGCGCGCGCCGGCGGCCGCCAATCGCGGATCAACAAACGCCACGGTGCCGCCGGATTGTGTCGCGGCGCCGGCGTCCGCCGTCAGACCAAGCGCAGGCAACGCGCTATCGCCGAAGATCGCAACCACCCGGCACTCTTCCGCCGAAGATATCTCTACCTTTGAGCGCAGGCGATAGAGCTTCAGCCGTTTGATCAGGTCGTCCCTGCGCCCGGCTTCGCAGTCCAGCAGCAGATCATCCCCGTCCGCCGCGATAAACATATCGTGCAGAAACTTACCCTGAGGCGTCAGAAAGGCGGCGTAGATGGCCCGGTCTGGGCTGACTTTCTCCACATCGTTGGAGATCAGCCCCTGCAGGAACGGGCGAACATCCGCACCGGATAACCGAAGGACAGCGCGGGACGGCAAATAGGCATAGTGAAGATCGCTCATCCCCCCAATATAGTCCCGTTGAGGCGGAGGGCAATTGTCATCCGCCCACTTTCGATCCCGAAGATTGCAATTGCCGCCACATCCCTATAAACGGCGGCCATGCATATCACGATGTTGGACGATTCAATCGCCTTTGATGGCGAAACGCCGGACGAGCGCCCCTTAGGCGGCGCCGAGAAAGCCTTTGTCCGCTTGGCCGAAGCGCTGGCCATGCGGGAACACGAAGTGGCCGCCTTTACCCGCTGCGAGATGGCGAAAACCGTCAACGGCGTGGACTGGCTGCCGTGGGATACGCCGCGCCCGCCCTGGACAGACGTGCTGCTGGCCTTCCGCAAACCCGCTTTGTTGCAGGAGATCGATGACGCGGAGAAAAAGACACTTTGGGTTTGGAACAAGCCGGATTACCTGAACAAACCGGTGGCGCAGGCAGTGCTGGAAGCCGTGCGTCCAGCCATCGTCTTCACCGGGGAGTTTCACCGGCGAAGCTGGAAACCCTGGCGGGAGTTTAAGAACATCGCGATCACGCCCGGCGTCGGCGACGTGTACCTGATCGATCAGGGAGAGGCTGAGGAGGAGGTCCTTCCGCCGCCCGTCGCGATCACCACCACGCATCCGTTACATGGTTTGGACAAGATCGTACAACTGTGGCGGCGCGGCATTCATCCGGAAAACGAGGCCGCCGAGCTGCACATTTACTCAGCAGCCCTGATGCGCGCTAAAGCCAGCGGCGAGGTCGATCCCCGTTTGGCCGGCGTGTTCGCCGCGATTTCGGCGGCTGAATCCCAAGGCATCCGCATCAAGGCGCCCATGGCCGACGCGGCAATGGCCGATGCCTACCGGGCGGCCCGGCTGCATTTTTACCCGTTGATCACCGGGGAAGCCTATGCCTCCACCTTGGCGGAGAGTCAGGCGGCGGGCCTGCCCGCCGTGGTTCTGGGCGGTGGTGGGGACACGAGGCTGATTGGGGAGCGGGTCCGCAACGGTCAATCGGCCTATATTGCGCCGGATGACTCGGCGGTTGAAAATCTTTCCCTGGAGATTCTGGCCGATGAAGGAATCATGTATAAATCCCTTCATCGGGATGCGCTGACCTTGCAGCGCGGACCGAACTGGCGGGAAGCCGCCATCGAATTTGAAGAACTTTGGGGCTAGGGACCGGTCTTATGAACGTTTTGTTCGTTTCTTCGACGCGCGTCGGCGACGCCATCCTCTCCACCGGATTGTTGGAGCGGATTTTGGCCGACCACCCGGACGCGCGGATCACGGTCGCCTGCGGTCCTGCCGCCGCCCCATTGTTCGAGCGCATGCCCAACCTCCAGCGCATCATCGTTCTGGATAAAATGCTGTTCTCGCTCCATTGGTTGCGGCTCTGGCTGATCTGCGCCGGGACATTCTGGACTCTGATTATTGATCTCCGAAACGCGCCGGTGACCTATTTGCTGCTGCGCAAGAAACGGCGCGGCATGGCGAAGTCCCGGGAAGCCGAACGCCGGGTCGAAATGATCGCCCGGGTCCTCGACTTGCCCGAGGTCGCTGCGCCCAAACTCTGGACCGGTGACGCAGAAGAACAGGCGGCAAAGCAGCTGATTCCGGATGGCGGCCCGGTTCTGGCGGTCGGGCCGACAGCCAACTGGCGCGCGAAGACCTGGCGGAGCGAGTATTTTGCCGAGCTGATTTCTGAGCTGACCGGTGACAACGGCATTTTACCCGGCGCCCGGGTGGCGATCTTCGGACGGGACGATGAGCGCCCGATGGTGTTGCGCCTGATTGACGCCTTGCCGGCGGACCGGTGCATCGATTTGGTCGGACGGCTTGATTTGCTTACCGTCCATGCCTGTCTCAAGCGGTGCGATTTTTATGTGGGTAACGATTCCGGACTCATGCATCTGGCCGCCGCCTCCGACCTGCCGACCCTGGGCCTGTTCGGCCCGACACAGGAAGCGCTCTATGCGCCCTGGGGGGAGCATACCGGCATCGTCCGCACCAAAGTGCCGTTCGACGAGATTTTCCCGCCGGATTTTGACCATCGGACCTCGGATTCCTTGATGGACAGCCTGACGGTAGAAATGGCGGCGACGCGCGCGCGCGATCTGTGGGCTCGCTGCCGGGGAGCGGCGGAATGAGCGCGCCCAAACTCTCCGCCGTGATCAGCATCCACAACGAAGAAGACCGGCTGGCCGAGTGTCTGGAAAAACTGACCTTTGCCGATGAAATCGTCGTCGTGCTGGACCGCTGCACGGATCGATCCAAGGAAATCGCGGCCCAGTTTACCGACCGGTTGGTCGACGGGGGCTGGGACAAAGAGGGCGACCGGCGCAACGCGGCCATCGACGCCTGCACCGGCGACTGGATTTTGGAAGTAGACGCCGACGAACACGTGCCCCAAGAGCTGGCCCAGGAAATCTGCCGCACCATCGAGACCACCGGCTTTGATTGGCACGAAATCCCCGTCGATAATTTCATCGGCGGCAAGCTGGTGCGGCACGGCTGGGGGGCGTCTTATGGCAAAGCTGCCTATCCCGGTTTGTTCCGCAAAGGCTTTAAAACCTGGGGCCTGCAGCGGGTGCATCCCCGGCTCACCTGGACCGGGCGCAAGGGACCAATGCTCACCAATCGGTTGAACCACTATGTGGACCGGGGCGTCTCCGACATGATCCGCCGGCTCGATTCCTATTCCACCGCGCGGGCCAAAGACATGCGGGAAGAAGGGAATATCGGCAGTTATCCCAACAATATCCGCCGGCTGTTTTCACGGTTTTTCAAATGCTACGTGGCGCGCAAGGGCTACAAGGAAGGCGGCTATGGATTTTTGATCGCCTTATTTGCCGGTCTGTTTCCGCTGGTTTCCCACATCAAGGCCCGGCACGAGGACGATTGACCATGGTGCGCATCGTTCTCGCCGACGACGGCATAGAATTCGACGGCGACAGCCCGTCGAAAGGCCCCTTGGGCGGCGTGGAAAGTTCCATCGTCAATCTGTGCCGCGAATTGGCGGCGCGCGGTCACAGTGTTCATGTTCGCAACATGTGCCGTGAAGCGCGGGAGATCGACGGCGTCGATTGGGCGCCGCTCCGCCAGGGCCTTCCCGATAGCGCCGATCTCTACATCGCCAACCGGGGCGACAAGCTGATCAACCTGATGCCCCAAGCCACGCGCACGGTGTTCTGGATTCATAATCCGGCCCGTTATCTGATGAAGTGGCGCTATCTCTCCAAACTTTGGCAGGTAAAGCCGGCAATCATTTTCATCGGGGATTATCACGCGACCACCTACCCGGCCTGGGCCCCGGGCGGAGACCGCATCGTCATCCCCTATGGGATCGAGACAGTCTTCCGGGAGGTCGCACCTTTCAGCGAGATCCCACCCCGCCGGGCGATTTTTACGTCCAATCCCCTGCGCTCGTTGGATTGGTTGCTGGACCTTTGGATAAGCGACATCCGGCCGAAGGCGCCAGATGCGGAACTCCACATCTTTTCCGGCGCGGTCACCTACGGCAAAATCGGAGACGGCAAGGCAACGCCGATGGAGATGGTGCTGGAGAAAGCCCGATCGCTGGCAAATGACGGTGTCGTTGTTCGTGATCCGGTGTCCAAACAGCAGCTCACTGAGGAGTTTAAGAAGGCCCGCGTAATGCTGTATAAGGGCGATGAAAATGAAACTTTCTGTCTGGCGGTCGGCGAGGCGCAAGCGGCCGGTGTGCCGGCAGTGGTTCAACAACTGGGTTCGGTGGTCGAACGGGTCATTCACGGCGCCACCGGTACGATTACGGAGAATGATCAACAATTTGCGGCGGCGGCCGTTTCGCTTTTGACCGGTGACTCACTTTGGCGGCGACAGCATGAAGCCGCCCAGGCGCAGCAACGGTCCTGGACCTGGGCCTCCGCCGCGGCAGCTTTTGAGAAACTGATCCCTACATGAAAATTATGCAAGTTATGGCCGGCGCGCAGTACGGCGGCGCCGAAGCCTTTTTCACTCGCCTCGCCACGGCGCTCAACCAAACCGATATCGAACAACGGGTTGTGATCCGGCGCGATGCCGACCGCGCTCGCCTACTTCGCGACGGCGGGGTCGAGCCCATCGAGCTGGGATTCGGCGGGCTTTTGGATTTTTCGACCCGGATGGCGCTGCGCCGCCGGATTAACGAGTTCAAACCCGATGTGGTTCTCAGCTGGATGAACCGGGCCACCTCCATGTGCCCCCGCATGAAGGACATCGTCCATGTCGGCCGGCTGGGCGGCTATTACAATCTGAAGTACTACCGAAAATGCGACCATCTCATCGCCAACACGACGGATATCGCTGATTACCTGCGGAATAACGGCTGGCCGGCGGAGAAGGTTCACTATCTACCCAACTTCGTCGGCGCTAAGCGTGTCCCGCCGATCAACCGCCGGGAGTTTTTTACGCCGGAAAAAGCGCCGCTGGTCTTGGCGTTGGGCCGGCTCCACGAAAACAAAGCCTTTGATGTCCTATTGGAAGCCATCGCCAGGGTGCCAAACGCCTATCTCTGGCTGGCCGGCGAGGGTGATCTTCGCCAACAACTGGACCAGCAGGCCGAAGTTTTGGGGATCAAGCCCAGGGTGCGCTTTCTAGGCTGGCGGGAAGACACCGAAGCCCTGTTCGCCGCAGCCGATATTTTTGTCTGCCCCTCCCGGCACGAACCGCTTGGGAACGTGGTGATCGAAGCCTGGGCCCAAGGCATACCGGTCGTCGCGGCGGATAGCCTCGGCCCCGGCACATTGATCAATCACGGCGAAAACGGTGTGCTGGCGCCGGTCGATGATGCCGGCGCGTTGGCGCGTTCCCTAAAACGTGTGGTAGAAGACGACGACCTCCGGGCCAGTTTGGCGCAGGGCGGAATGGACTCTTACGAGACCCATCACACGGAACGAATCGTGGTCGAAAAGTACCTTTCCTTCTTCGAAAGCGTCGCCGGGACAAAACGGAATTCGGATAAAGATTAATGTGCGGCATCGCCGGCTATATGGTCCAAGAAGGCGCCCCCGACACCGGGCCGATGGACCGTATGCTGGAAACGCTGGCGCACCGGGGGCCTGACGGCCGGGCCAAGGCTTCCGTCGGCGGCGCCTCTCTGGGACATGTCCGCCTTGCCATTATAGATCTGGAGACCGGCGACCAGCCATTTGTCAGCCAGCATGGGACGGTTCTGATCGCCAACGGCGAAATCTATAATTTCATTGAGCTCCGCGACGCTCTGGGCGGTGAAAAATTCTCCACCAACTCGGATTGCGAACCGCCGCTGCGCCTTTTCGATCTGAACGGCAACGGCTATGCGGAACAGTTGCGGGGCATGTACGCCATCGCCATCATCGAAGCCGGCGGCGAGAACCTGCATCTGAGCCGCGACCCGTTCGGTATCAAGCCGCTGTATTATACGCCGGTCGCGCGCGGGATTGCCTTTGCGTCCGAGCCCCAAGCCTTGATCAAGGCCGGGTTCATCACACCGGAAATCCGCCCCGAGTCCCGCCACGACCTGTTGCAGCACCAGTTCACCCGAGGCGCCGAAACAATCTATCGCGGCATTTCCCGTGTTTTGCCGGGAGAGACCCTCTCGGTATCGGCAGGGGGGATCGCGCGGACCGCGCTCAAACCCGCCCTGCCTGACAGCGCACCGACCGATTGGACCGAAGACGAGGCGCTCAAACGGCTGGACGAGGCTTTCATGGACAGTGTTGCCATACACCAGCGGTCCGATGTGCCCTACGGCATGTTTTTATCGGGCGGCGTGGATTCGTCCGCCGTCCTGGCCGCCATGCGGGACCTCAATGAGACACCGGTGGAATGTTTCACGGCAGGTTTCTCCGGCACCGACGCTACCGACGAGCGCGAGCATGCCGAACGGGTCGCCAAGGCCGCCGGCGCGCGGCATCATTCTGTGGATTTCAGCGAGGATGATTTTTGGGCGCTGCTGCCCCGCATCGCCGAAATCCTCGATGACCCTACGGCCGACTACGCGACTTTACCCACCTACTTGCTCGGTGGCCTGACGGCGGAACATGGGCTAAAAGTGATCCTGAGCGGCGAAGGCGGGGATGAATTGTTTGCCGGTTATGGCCGCTATCGGCGTCTCTTGCGCCCTCGGCTTCTGGGCGGCCGCGACATGCGGCGGAACGGCCTGTTCGAAGGGTTGGGCATTTTGCGCGACGAGGCGTCCCCGCCCCCGATACCCGCGCCGGCATCCCAGAACTGGACCAAGCTGCAGACGGCGCAGGCGCTCGACTGTCAGGATTGGCTACCCAATGATCTTCTAATCAAACTGGACCGGTGCCTGATGGCCCACAGTGTGGAGGGCCGGACGCCGTTCCTCGACCCGGCGGTCGCCGATGTCGCCATGCGCCTGCCGAATAATCTGAAAATCCGAAGCGGGCTGGGCAAGTACCTGCTGCGCAAGTGGCTGGAACAGAAACTGCCCGAAGCGGACCCGTTCGCAAAGAAGCGCGGGTTTACCGTCCCGGTCGCTGAATGGATCGGCAGGCAAGCCAAACAGGCGGGCGAGTTGGTCGCCGCGCAGGACGCCATCGACGAAATCGCCGAGCCGGACAAAGTACGTGCTTTGTTTAACTCGCTGGAGGGCAGCCCCGCCCGCCATGCCGGCCAGGCGGCCTGGCGGCTGTTGTTCTACGCGCTCTGGCATCGGGCAAACATCCAGGGCAAAGCCCCCATAGGCGATGTCTTCGAGACACTCTCGGCAGGCTAACAAAGGGGCTGAAATCGCGCTCGAATCGTGTAGTCTGCGCCCATGCTTGACTACTTCACACTCCACGTTTTGGCGCTGATCTTCGTCGCCGCGCTATTCGGCGGCATGGCGTTCTTCGCCTTTCTGTTTACGCCCCTGGTTTTCAAGTTTGTGGAGCGGGAAGATGCGGCAAAATTCCTCCGCCAAGTGTTCCCGGACTATCACCGGGTGATGGCGGGGATGGCGATCATCCCGGCGCTGATCCTGGTCGCCGGGCACGCCTATATGGTGGAGGTCGTGAGCCTTTTGGCGGTGGCGGCGGCGTTCCTGTTCGCCGCCCGGGTGCTGGCGCCCATGGCCAACACCGCCCGCGAAGCCGGCGACACAAAGAAGTTCTCCATGGTCCATCGGGTCAGCATCATGCTCCACATGATCCAGTTCATCGTGGTGTTCGTTATGTTCATCCGGCTGGCGCAGTGAGGGGCGGCAAGAAATGGCTGAGATGACCGAGATCACCATCACCAAGCCCGACGACTGGCACGTCCATTTCCGGGACGGCGAGATGCTGAAAGCGGTCGCCCCCTGGACGGCGCGGCAGTTCGGCCGGGCGATCATCATGCCCAACCTGCCCGACCCGGTGACCACAGCCGCCCAGGCCGCCGACTATCGCCGGCGTATCCTACAGGCCCTGCCCGACAGCGCCATCGACGCCGGCTTCCTGCCGTTGATGACCAGCTATTTGACCGATCAGACCGATCCGGACGACCTCGCCCAAGGGTATGTGGACGGGGTGTTCACGGCAGCCAAACTGTATCCGGCCAACGCCACCACCAATTCAGCGCATGGTGTTTCGGATGTCAGTAAAATCCATCCCGTGCTGGAGAAGATGCAGGAAATCGGCATGCCGCTCCTGATCCACGGGGAAGTGGTGGACCACAGCGTAGATGTGTTCGACCGGGAAGAGGTGTTCATCAAGAAAGTCCTGCGGCCGCTGCTGACCATGTTCCCGGCATTGCGCGTCGTGCTGGAACACATCACCACCAAACAGGCGGTCGAGTTCGTGCGGGCGATGAACGGCCGGCTGGCGGCGACCATCACCGCTCATCATCTGATCATCAACCGCACCGATATTTTCAAGGGCGGCATCCGGCCGCATCTTTACTGCCTGCCCATCGCCAAACGGGAAGAGCATCGGCTCGCCCTTCGGGAGGCCGCCACTTCCGGCGAGGCCAGCTTTTTCTTAGGGACAGACACCGCCCCCCACCCGGTCGGCGACAAGGAAACCGATTGCGGCTGCGCCGGCATCTTCACCGGCATGAACGCCATGGAACTCTATGCTCAAGTTTTCGAGGAAGAGGACGCGCTGGACAAGCTGGAAGCCTTTGCGTCGCTCAACGGGCCGGCGTTTTATGGGCTGGAGCCCAACAGCGGCGCCCTCACCCTAAAACGGGAAGACTGGACCGTGCCGGAGAGCCTGGATGTGGGCGATGGCCGCGCCGTCCGCCCGTTCATGGCTGGCGAGGTCTTACATTGGCGGGTGCAGACTACTTAGCCTCATCAAACTCGCAAACTTGCCGCAATCGATGCCAATCCTCCTTGGGCATGACCGGGATTGTCTGCTGTGACACTGTCTTGACGTGATCCGCACGGTCTTGTGAGCGTGGATGGGTGGAAAAGTACTCAAACTTTTCAGCAAAGCCTTTTTCTTGCTTTGCCAGTTTCTCAAAGAACGTCCGGATTCCGTGAGTATCTATTCTTGCTTTCTCGAGAAGCCGCGCACCAACTTCATCCGCCTCCCGTTCCGCATCCCGGCTATAGGCGTTTGACGCCAATGTCTGCGTGAGGTCAGCTGACACGCCCGTCCCGAATATCAAGTTGATCGTATAATCCAGGATTAGACTGCGGACATAGGCTTGCGCCACATGCCGCTGTATTTCGTGCGCCATTTCATGTCCGATGACCCCCGCTACTTCCTGCGGCGACGATGCGGCCTTGATCAACCCCTCCATGACAATCAACCGACCGCCGGGAAAGGCAAAGGCGTTCACCATATTGTTGGACCACACAGAAATATGAAACTGCTGCTTTAGCCGGTTTTCCAATTTTATGCGCGTAACAATTTTGTCGGCCATAGCCTGCGCTCGCTCCCGGCAGGCCGTGCTGGTTTTTCCGGTGTTCAATATCTTCTCGAACTGTCCAGCATACCGGTTGCCGAGCTTTTTCTCCCAAGAATAAGGCAGGAAATTGACTGCGGCCTTTATTAAAACCGGGGTCGCAAAGTACAAACCGACCACCGCAGCCACCATCAGAACGCCATACGCGCCGATATGCCGCCACTTTGGAACCTGGCGAAGGGCGGTTTGTGAACGACGCGGCAATCGTTCTCGAAGGACTTGGATATATGTCGGATTGGAAACGGTAACGCGGCACTCAGGATCACTCTCGGCAGACAGCCGGACGGCCTGACCCTCCCGAAACTCGTCGTGCACGATGATTGCATTGAGCGGCCAGATCATGAGCCGGTCACCACCGGCTGTATCGACAACCTCCATCACGTCACCAACCAGCCGGATGGTCACTTCGGTGACGGCGCTAGTCTTGCCGTCGCTAAAGCGTGCCGAAAAATCCATAGTTAAATGCCGCCAACGTCAAATACATCGGCCAGACCCTCACCTCGTGTCGGCCCCTCTTCTGTCGACTGCTCAACGATAAGCGCTTCTGCATCACCCTGATATTCAGGCCGTTCTTCAAAATAACGGATGTATCTGGTGTAGATATAAGGTGTCGCCAAGCCCAGGGTAAAATAGATCATGAGATTGTTGCCCATAGCAAAAAGCATGAACCCCCAGCCGGTGATATTGAACCGAAAATTCAGGTCCTGAAACTTGATACAGGTGGCAAAATACTGCCACTCCCGTGCCTTGTAGAAACTGATCGGCGCAGTAACGACGATGCCTGCGAGCACGATAAACACGAAAAAGTAGACCATGGCTATCTAGCTAAATTTGCCGTGAAGCAAGTCCTCAAGCACCTTGTCATCCGTCCAACTCGCGTTGGGAAGCATGGATGTCAAGAAAGCCGCCAGGATGCCCAAAACCAACAGGACCAAAATATAGAGTAACCCCGCCAAAACAAATGCCTTGAATACCGGCATGGTCCGCGGCGCAAACTCAAGCTTGGTGGCGCCGAACCAGGTATGGCCGATCCGGTATTCCGACAAAACTCGCCGGAAGAACGGGAGTCCCAGAAACAAGGTAAGGGGCGCCATGGCATAAAGGATCACTGTGGATAGACCGTAGACCGAGGCCTTGCCGGTCTGGCCGCCACGGATGCTCCGCCATTGCGTGCGGGTTAGGCGGTAGCGCCTGGCGCGATAGATGGCGACGGGAATCAGAAAGTAGATGAGGAGGGCTTGGACTGTACCGACAATGGATTGAAGGGTGACATCCTGTGACTCCGAAAGTGTCAGGATAAACTCCGGGAGGACGAAGACAGGCACCAACACCAAAAGCAGAATGACCAGAAACCCAATCAGTAACTCCTTGGCCGTACCGGTATATTCCAGCCGGTCCCCGAATATTTCCACATTGCTCCAGACGTAGCGGCGAATCCGGGTCTTTCCCCAAAACCGGTAGAAACCGAGAGTGATGATCGACAGCACGTAGTTGATGATAAAAATCTTGAACAGGTCTCCGCCGTCCCCGTGGTACGAAAACAGCGGCTTCCACTCCTCTTCCTTCTCCGCCCCGCTTGGGACCGGCTCCGGCGATTGGGGTATGGGCGTGGCCGGGACCGGCGGTTGGGACTCGGGTTCGGTGGAGCTGGGTTCGTCTGCCATCTGGGGGCCTTGGAAAAATTAATTGAATTAGAATTTATATAATCAAATACTATTTAAAATTGTGAACTGCCCGCAAGACAGGTTTGCAAATTGTGCCGCTGCCCAACACAATCAGGCAAATCCGAAGGAGTAATAAAATGACCGACACCTTTTCCGGCTTACTACTGACAGAGACCGACGACGGCGTCGCCGCCGAGATCACCGCATTGAACGACAGCGATCTGCCCGACGGCGATGTCACCGTTTCCATCGACTATTCAACGCTGAACTACAAAGACGGCATGGTCCTGAAAGGCCTGGGCCGGCTGGTGCGCAATTATCCGCACGTCCCCGGTGTGGATTTCGCCGGCACGGTTTCAACGGATACGTCCGGCACGTTCGGCGAGGGCGACCGGGTGGTCTTGAACGGCTGGCGGGTCGGCGAAATGCGCTGGGGGGGTTATGCCCAGCGGGCCAGGGCCGAAAGCGGCTGGCTGGTCAAGTTGCCGGACGCCATCTCCACTGAACAGGCCATGGCCATCGGCACGGCGGGTTACACGGCCATGCTGGCCGTGATGGCGCTGGAAGATCACGGGCTCACGCCGGATACGGACGGCGAGGTGCTGGTCACCGGGGCGGCCGGCGGTGTGGGCAGTGTCGCCGTCGCGATCCTGGCCAAATTGGGCTATAAGGTCGCCGCCGGCACGGGCCGGGAAGAAACCCACGACTATCTGAAAAGCCTGGGGGCAACGACCATCGTCAGCCGGGAAGAACTGGAAGAAGCCCCCAAAGGTCCCTTGGGCTCCGAACGCTGGGCGGGGGCCATCGACAATGTGGGCGGGCCGATTCTGGCCAACCTGTTGGCATCGCTCCAATCCCATGGGAGCTGCTCCGCCGTCGGCCTTGCCGCGTCACCGAAACTGGACACCACGGTGGTGCCGTTTCTGCTGCGCGGCGTAAATCTGTTGGGTATTGATTCCGTCATGTGCCCTTTGCCGCGCCGCCAGACTGCTTGGGCCCGACTGGCGACCGATCTCCCGGCCGACAAGCTGGCCGAGGCGAAAACGGTCGTACCGTTAAGCGAGATCACAAACTATGCGGATCAAATCCTCGCCGGCCAAGTCCGCGGCCGCATTGTGGTGGATGTGAACGGGTAGACGCCTAAGCGTCCACCGGTTCCTTCACCAGCGAGAGTGCGGCCTGCGCCGCCGCCAAACGCGCAATCGGCACCCGATACGGCGAACAGGACACATAATCCAGCCCCACCGACTGGCAGAAATGCACGGAGGCCGGATCGCCCCCATGTTCGCCGCAGATGCCCAGCTTGATGTCCGGGCGGGTGACGCGGCCGCGTTCGGTCGCGAGCTTCACCAGTTCGCCGACGCCATCCCGGTCAATGGTGACAAACGGGTCTTTCTCGTAGATGCCCTGATCGGTGTAGCGATCCAGGAAGGAGCCTGAATCGTCCCGGCTGAGGCCGAACGTAGTCTGGGTCAGGTCGTTGGTGCCGAAGGAAAAGAACTCCGCCCCTTCGGCAATCTGGCCGGCCATCAACGCGGCGCGGGGCAGTTCGACCATGGTGCCGGTGAGATAGTCCAACGTGGCGCCGGTTTCTTGGCCCACCTCGGCCGCCACCCGGTCCACCATCTCCTTCAGAATGTCGAATTCCTGGCGGGTGCCGACCAGCGGGATCATCACCTCGGGCACGACCGTGTCGCCGGTTTCCTTGCTGACGGCAGCGGCGGCCTCGAAGATCGCCCGGCACTGCATCTCGTAAATTTCCGGATACATGATGCCCAGCCGGCAGCCACGCAGCCCCAGCATCGGGTTGGATTCATGGAGCGCACTGGCCCGGGCGCGAACTTCGGCCACGTCCGTGCCGGCGGCGTCTGCCACTTCTTCCATTTCCTCGTCCTTGGTGGGGAGGAACTCGTGCAGCGGCGGGTCCAGCAGCCGGATGGTCACCGGCAGGCCCTTCATGATGTGGAACAGTTCGGTAAAGTCGCCCCGCTGATAGGGTAGCAGTTTGGCCAACGCCGTCCGGCGGCCGTCCTCGTCGCCGGCCAGGATCATCTCCCGCATGTTAATAATCCGTTCCGGATCAAAGAACATGTGTTCGGTCCGGCAGAGGCCGATGCCTTCCGCCCCGAACTTGATGGCGGTTTCCGCATCTTCCGGAGTTTCCGCGTTGGTGCGCACGCCCATGGTGCGAATGTCGTCCACCCAGGACATGAGCGTGCCGAAATCGCCGGTCAGTTCCGGCTGGATCGTGTCAACGGCGCCCATCATCACTTCGCCGCGGGAGCCGTCAATGGTGATCACCTCTCCGGCGTTCACTTTCAGGCCGCCAGCAGACAGCATCTGCTCCTTGTAATCGACGCGCAGATCACCGGCGCCGGCAACACAGGGCCGGCCCATGCCGCGAGCGACCACGGCGGCGTGACTGGTCATGCCGCCCCGCGTGGTCAGGATGCCTTCGGCTGCATGCATGCCGCCGATATCTTCGGGGCTGGTTTCCACACGGACCAGAATGACCCGTTCGCCTTTCGACGCCATCACCTCGGCATCGTCGGCGGAGAACGCCACCTTGCCAGACGCAGCACCGGGGGACGCCGGCAGGCCCTTGCCCAGTACATTTCGGGGCGCATCCGGGTCCAGCGTCGGGTGCAGTAACTGGTCGAGCGCCGCCGGATCAACCCGGCCCACGGCCTCTTCCTTCGTGATAAAGCCGGCCTCGGCCATTTCCACGGCGATCTTCAGCGCCGCCTTGGCGGTGCGCTTGCCGTTGCGGGTCTGGAGCATCCACAACGTGCCGTCCTGCACGGTGAACTCCATATCCTGCATGTCCTTGTAATGGCCTTCGAGGGTCTCGCGGATTTCGCAGAGCTCCGCAAAGATACGCGGCATACTTTCTTCCATGGCCGGCAGATCGGTTTGGTTCTGGCTCTTCTCGGCGATGGTCAGGGGCTGCGGCGTGCGGATACCGGCCACCACGTCCTCGCCCTGGGCGTTGATCAGATACTCGCCATAAAAGGCGTTTTCGCCGGTGGACGGGTTGCGGGTAAAACAGACCCCGGTCGCCGAGGTGTCGCCCATATTGCCGAACACCATGGACTGCACGTTGACCGCCGTGCCCCATTCCTCGGGAATGTCGTGGAGTTTGCGGTAAATCTTCGCCCGGTCGTTCATCCAGCTGCCAAACACGGCGCTGATTGCGCCCCAAAGTTGATCGTGGGGGTCCTGCGGGAACGGTGCGCCCAACTCTTCCTCCACCTTCTCGGCGAAGGCGGCGGCGACCTCTTTCCAGTCTTCGGCCGTCAGGTCCGTATCCAGGTCCAGGTCTTTGTCGTCCTTGTGATCGGCGAGAATGTCTTCGAAGTGATAGTGCTCTACGCCCAAAACCACGTCGCCGTACATCTGGATGAACCGGCGGTAGCTGTCATAAGCGAAGCGCTCGTCGCCACTGGCCTTGGCCAGGCCCAGCACCGTTTGATCGTTGAGGCCCAGATTCAGGACCGTGTCCATCATCCCCGGCATCGAGGCCCGTGCGCCGGAGCGCACACTGACCAGAAGCGGGTTTTCCGGATCGCCGAACTTGGCGCCGATGATCTCTTCGATCTGGGCGAGCGCGGCGTTGATCTCGTCTTTCAATGTGTCGGGATAGGTCTCCCCGTTTTGGGTGTAGTAGGTGCAGACCTCGGTGGTGATGGTAAAACCCGGCGGCACCGGCAGGCCAAGGCTCGACATTTCGGCAAGGTTCGCGCCCTTGCCGCCCAACAGGTTGCGCATATCGGCGCGGCCCTCGGCGGAGCCGCCACCAAAGGCATAAACGTTTTTACTCAACGCTCTCCTCCTTCGATCTGAGAAAAGTCGGCGATCTGGTTCATGGAAGATCTGATCAAACTCAACAGTTTCAATCTATTCGCCCGGACGCCTGCATCGTCCGCATTAACGGTGACGTCATCGAAAAATTTATCGACCAGCGCGCGGGTTGACGCCAGTTCCCGCATCGCACCGGCAAAGTCTTCATCGTCCAAGGCGGTTTTAACCTTCGGGGCTGATTCCACCAACGATTCATATAGTTCGGATTCCGCCTTTTCGCTCAACAGCTTATCGTCGATGCCGTCTTCGTGGTTATAATTGACATCGTCTTTTTTCTCTTCGATTCGCAGGATATTGGCCGCGCGCTTGTAGGCGGTCAGCAGATTGGCGCCGTCCTCGGTCTCCAAAAACCCGCCCAAGGCTTCGACCCGGGCCAACAGCCGGACCAGATCATCCTCCGCGCCGTTTTCACTTTTCTGCAGGAAGACAGCGGTGATCAGATCATGACGAACGCCCTGTTCCCGCAGATGGACCTTTAACCTGTCGGCGAAGAACGACAACAGATCAGCCAACTCCGCCTCGCCATCCCGTTCCAGCCGGATGTCCTGACCCAGAAGAGATTGAATGAAGGTCTTTCGAAGCGGAAGGCGGAGCTTGTTCTCAACGATCAACCGGATCACGCCCAGCGCCGCGCGGCGGAGCGCAAACGGGTCCTTGGAGCCGGTGGGCTTCTCGTCAATCGCCCAGAAGCCGACCAGCGTGTCGATCTTGTCGGCCAACGCCACGGCGACACTGACCGGCGCGGTCGGACAGGCATCGGACGGGCCCAGGGGCGAATAGTGTTCGGCGATGGCCTGGGCCACCTCGGGCGCTTCGCCGTCGTGCTGGGCATAGTAGCGGCCCATCACGCCCTGGACTTCCGGGAATTCGGTGACCATGCCGGTGACCAAATCCGCTTTCGCGAGCCGGGCAGCGGAACGCACCTTGTCCTTGTCCGCGCCGATAACGCCGGCGATTTCGGCGGCCAGCGCCTGCACCCGGTCGACCTTCTCATCCAGGCTTCCCAGCTTGGCATGGAATGTGATGTCTTTCAGTTGCGGCGCGCGGGACGCCAGGGATTGTTTCTTATCCTGATCCCAGAAGAACTTGGCATCCGCGAGCCGCGCCCGCAGCACCCGCTCGTTCCCGGCGACGATCGCCGCGCCGCCATCCGGGGTTTCCTTGTTGGCCACCAGGATGAACTTGTTGGCGAAGGCGCCGTCTTTTGTCTCTAGGGAGAAATATTTCTGGTTCTTGCGCATGGTCGTGGTCAGCACTTCCGGCGGCACGTCCATGAATTCGTCATCGATGCCGCCCATCAGGACCACCGGCCATTCCACCAGCCCGGCGACCTCGTCCAACAGCGCCGGATCGTCTTTCAAGACCAGCCCCTCGTTGGCGGCCAGGGCCTCCGCATCCGTTTTGATCTTGGCCTTGCGGTCTTCCGGATCGATCAGAACAAAGCCCGTCTCCAGGGATTTCCGGTAATCGGCAAAGTCTTTGACCGAGACCAATGCGTCGGTCAGGAAGCGGTGCGCGCGGGTGTGGCGGCCCGCCTCGAACGCGCCGAAGCTCAGCGGCACCACGTCGCCGCCGAACAGGCACAGGATACTGTGGATGGGCCGCACCCAGCGTTCTGCATAGTCGGCCCAGCGCATGGACTTCGGCCAGGGCAGCTTCTGCATCGCGTCTTCGATAACGTCCTTCAACAACTCCGCCGTCGCCTGCCCCTTCTTCTCGATCACCGCGAAGTAGAACTCGCCCTTGTCGGTTGCCCGCTTTTCCACCTGATCCAGGGTGAGGCCGATGGAGCCCAGGAACCCCTCCACCGCTTTTTCCGGCGCGTCGGTGCGGGGACCCCGGCGCTCTTCGGAAATATCGGGCGTGCGCTCCGGCAGGCCATCCGCCACCAGGGTCAACCGGCGGGGTGTGACGTATGAGTCGGCGCTGTCAAATTCCAGACCGGCCTGTTTCAACCCCTCGGTGACCAGCCGCTTCAGATCGGCGGCAGCCTGTTTCTGCATCCGCGCGGGAATTTCCTCTGACAGGATTTCAAGAAGGAGTTCAGGCATCTACGCACCCTCCCCCGCTTTTAACAGCGTCATGCCCGAGTTGGGTCCGACGATAGTCGGGACCAATTCTAGGGTACCCATGGGCCTCTGCCTCATGGTTCCCCGACAACCGCTTCGCGGGTCGGGGACGACGCGATTATTTGTGGGGAGAGATACGCGGGTCAGGCCCGCGCAAGACGATGAATGATTCATCCCGCGTCCCCCTGGCTTTCGATCCACTTCTCACAGCAGCCTTTGGCCAGCGCTCGGACCCGGGCGATATAGGCTTGGCGTTCGGTCACACTGATCACGCCCCGCGCATCCAGCAGGTTGAACCGGTGGGACGCCTTGATACACTGATCATAGGCCGGTAGCGCCAGATCGGCCGCCAGCAGCGCCTCGCACTCTTGCTCCGCGTCCTCGAATTCCCGGGTCAACATCGCCGTGCCGGCGTGTTCGAAATTGTGGGCGGAGAATTCCTGTTCCGCCTGCAGGAACACATCGCCGTACTTCGCGCCCTTCCCGTTCCAATCCAGGTCATAGACGTTTTCCACGCCCTGGATGTACATGGCCAGCCGTTCGAGACCATAGGTCAGCTCGGCCGCCACCGGCGCGCAGTCGATACCGCCCACTTGCTGGAAATAGGTGAACTGGCTGACTTCCATGCCGTCGCACCAGACCTCCCAGCCGAGGCCCCAGGCGCCGAGCGTCGGGCTTTCCCAGTCATCCTCGACAAAGCGGATGTCGTGATGATCCTTGTCGATGCCCAGCTCATAGAGGCTGTTCAGATAGAGGTCCTGAACGTCCGGCGGGGACGGTTTCAGAATCACCTGGAACTGATAATAGTGCTGCAAGCGGTTGGGGTTTTCGCCGTAGCGCCCGTCGGTCGGCCGCCGGGAGGGCTGCACATAGGCGGCGTTCCATTCCTTGGGCCCGAGCGCACGCAGCGTGGTCGCCGGGTGGAAGGTCCCCGCGCCCATTTCCATGTCATAGGGCTGCAGAATGACACAGCCGTAATCGGCCCAATAGGCCTGTAATTTCAGGATTAGGGACTGAAAATCCACGCCCGACGCCTGAACTTTTTGGGGTTCGGTCCCCATCGTTCGTTCCAGTGATTTTTATGTGGAATTTGCTGGTGGGTTGATACTTGGACGGGGCTGGAGAATCAAGCGGGTTGGGAGAGATTTTGGCCTATGAATGACATTGCCGATGTAAGGAGGTTCACAGAATATTGCACTTATTGGTAATAGGATTTAATTATTAAACGCCTCATTATTGAAACCCCGGGACACCGCCCCATGCAAAACGAAGAAGAAATGAATTTATTTTTCGGCCTGACCAAGACGGATATTTCCAACATTTCGGAGATATTCATCATCACGTTCTTCATGGTTTTTATCATTTCCATTGTCGCGCTGTTTGTTGCCTACGTCTTGGGCCACATCTTCGAGAAAAATAAGGACAGCCTCGGCCTCATGGCGTTCGCCCTGGGCACCGCCGCATTCATCCCAATATTTGGTCTCATGTACGGCATCGCCGGCGTGATTTGGGGGCTGGTGACAGACAAAAAGAACGGCAAGGTTTTGGCCGGATTCAGCGCCACCGGCGCGATTCTCAACATCGCGTTAATCGCCGCACCCTTTATTGTGATTTGGGCAGGGATTCCGGACTGAGTGGCGAAGCCGTCCCTACATAAACTCGATCAGTTCGACCCGTTCACCGTCGGGGCCGTCGAAGAACAGTTGCCGGCTGCCCCGGTCCTCGAAAATATTGAACGAAAACTCGACTCCCCGCTCTTCCAGCCGGGCCTTGGCGGCGTCGAAATCCGCAATCTCGAAGGCCACATGGGCGTTGCCGTAGACCGGCCCGTCCGCCGTCCCCCGTTCCGCCTTGGGCTGGAAGATGTGGACGACAGGAATGTCGCCGGCGTACATCCACTGCAGCGGGTTTTTGGCCTCCGGCGTCGCGCCCGCCGTAAGCCCCAGCACATCCCGGTAGAACGCCACGGACGCGGTGATATCCTTGGTCGCGACAGCGGTGTGATGGACGTGGCGGATGTTGGTCATGGGCGTGACTCAGCCCGGCGGGTACGGGCAATCGTCCTTGCCGCAGGCCGAGGCCCCGGCCGGCACATAGTCGCCGCAGACCGCGCAGGCCTCCATATCGACGGCTCCCTCGTCTTTTTCGGCCGGCGCATCGTTCTCCACCTTCTTGGCAGGCTTGCCGCGGGCGAAGACCTTGAAGCCGTACCAGACGGCGGCGATGATCGCCAACAGGACGATGATCTTGAGGGGACTGAAACCAAACATGGCCATGGTTGTGCCCGCCGGCGAGGTTTTCGTCAACTCTATGCTGGTCTCTTTACTCTGCGTCATCCCCGGGCCATGTGCCCGGACCCGTTCCGGGTATGCGAAGCGGCTGTCGGGGAACCATGGATGCTGGCAAATGGCCCCCCGAGACTTGGCTGCGCCAACTCGGGGGCGACGCGTTAAAGAGCGCAACGGGATTAACAATTAACGACAAAGCGCACGAAGTTCACGAAGGGTGCCGTACCTCTGCTCCTGTCAGGCGCTCACCCACAATTCCGTCATGCCCGGACTTGATCCGGGCATCCACGTTCAAAATTGATCCACGGGTCATACGCGGATCAAGTCCGCGCACAGGCCCCCGTGGATGACGAAAATAGAGCGGCGGGCAAGACGGACTAAAGTCGGGGATGACGAACAGGAGCTACAGCCCGAACCTATTCCAGATCAGCCGTTCCTCGACGGCGGCGATCAGGTTGTCGGCCCAGGCGCGGGTGTCCATCTGCGGTGCGGTCCAGACGCCCATCTTTTGTTTGAGCCAGCCTTTGCGTTCCTTGACGGGCACAAACCGGGTCTTGTCGCCGAATTTTTCCTGCAGCACGGCGGTGATTTCCCCAAGGCCATCAACGAGTCCCAACTCGAGCGCCCGGCGACCGGTCCAGAAGGCCCCGGTGAACAGTTCGGCTTCAGGCGCTTTCAGTTTATCGCCGCGCCGGGCGGTCACCAGATCGGTGAAGGTCTTGTAGACGTCCTGTTGCAGGTCCTTGAGCCGCGCCACGTCTTCCGGCTTTTCGTCCTGGAACGGGTCCAGCATGCCCTTGCTCTCGCCGGCGGTGTGCATACGCCTCTCCACACCGATCTTGCTCATCAACTCGGTAAAGCCGAAGCCGGCAGAGATCACCCCGATGGAGCCGACGACCGAGCTTTCATCGGCGTAAATCTCATCCGCCGCACAGGCCAGCATATAGCCGCCCGATGCCGCCACATCCTCGGCGAAGGCATAGACCGGAATGTCTTTTTCTTCGGCCAGGGCGCGCACCCGCTTGAAGATCAGCGACGATTGCGCGGGGCTGCCGCCGGGGGAATTGATCTGCAAGGCCACGGCCTTGAGGTTCGAGAGCTCAAACGCGCGTTCCAGCGTGCGCACCAGACCGGCGGCGGTCAGGCCTTGGCGCAACGGCCCCCGCGCGCTGCCGATGACGCCGGTGAGGCGCACCACGGCAACCACCGGTTTCGGATTACGAAAGCCGGACACCCGCCATTTTTCAAGTGTTCGTCTGATCATCATTAAAAGGTAGGACGGGCCGGGCGCTTGCGCAACCGCCGCTTAGAGGGTGAGAGTTTGCGCTGCCCGCAGGACCGCCTGGGCAGCGGGGGTGAAGTCGCCGTTTTCCTGATGCAGGACCAGCCCGTCACACATGCTCACACCATTCGCCCCGCCTTTTACGCCCTGGACGATCACCCGCTTGGCCCCCTCCCCGGCAGATTTCGGCCACAGGGGAAAGACATTGATCCCGCCCGCACCTTTTTCCAGCGCGGCGATGACTTCGCCTTGGCGGTCGGCGCGATGAATAAAGGTGACCGACCCGCCGGCCTTCACTTGTCCCAAACAAAACGCCACCCAATCGGCGAGTTTCGCCTCCCCTTCCACATTGGCTTGCCGCTTGGCCGGATCGGGCGGCGGGATGGCCGAGCCCTCGGCCAGATAGGGCGGATTGGCCATGACGTGATCGAACGGAGCTCCCAGGCCCGGCGGTGAGAGAATATCGCCGGCGATGAACCACGACCGGTCCGACAGACCGCTCAATCGTGCGCCCTCCGCCGCCAGGGAAATCAAGTCCGATTGAGCATCAATGCCCACAACCTGGACGCCCGCCACCCGGGACGCCAAACACAGAGCCCCCGCGCCCACGCCACAGCCGGCGTCCAGCACCCGCTCCCCGCTTTTGGCCGGGACCGCCGCCGCCAGGAAAACCGGATCGATCGCCGCGCGGTAGCCGGCGTCGGGCTGGCGCAACACCACTCGCCCGTCCAGCAGCCGGTCTTCACTCATCGAACAGGCTCAGCCCCTCGACCTCGGTTTGAGCCTCGGTCAATACGCGCACGGCTTGCGCATGATCGGCTTCATCCACCATGACCCGGCGGGGGATAGCGTTGGCGCTGCCTTCCAGGATGCTCATCTGGGTGTCCAGGACGAAGGGCTCGATCCCGGCTTCGCCCAGCACGGCGCGCACCCAGGACAACAGCACCGGATCATTTGTTTTTAGAAGCTCTTTCACGCGCCCACCCCAAGGGTTTCACAGACCGGTCTTGCCGGCCTTCCTGCCTTGACCGTGCCGGAGTTCGGCACCTATGCTCCGGGTTGACACGGCGGGCGTCAAGTTGAATAAGCCTGTCGTTGCAGCAAGGCCTGAAAAGGAACATCCCTTGGGAATCGTCGTAAACCTCGACAGTGGCCAGAAACCGGAACCATCCCTGGACGCCCTGTCGGCCCTCACCGAACAAGACCTGAAGGACGTTAACGAGCTTATCGTGCGTTCGATGGACAGCCCGGTGGCGCTGATCCCGCAACTGGCCGGTCACATTGTGGCCGCCGGCGGCAAGCGTATCCGTCCGATGATGACCTTGGCCTCGGCCCGGCTCTGCGGCTACGAAGGCGACCGGCACAAGGGCCTGGCCGCCTGCGTCGAATTCATTCATACCGCGACCCTGCTCCACGATGACGTGGTGGACGAAAGCGATTTGCGCCGGGGCCTCGCCTCGGCCAATGCGGTCTGGGGCAATCAGGCCAGCGTCCTGGTCGGCGATTTCCTGTTCAGCCGCGCGTTCGAATTGATGGTGGCGGACGGCTCCTTGGCCGTCCTCGCCGTGCTGTCCAAAGCCTCTTCGGTGATCGCCGAGGGGGAGGTGCTGCAGCTCACCACCAGCAACGATACCGAAACCGGGGAGACCGCCTATCTGGAGGTCATCCGCTCCAAGACCGCGCAATTGTTCTCCGCCGCCTGCCGCATCGGCGCGCTGGTGGCCGACCGGCCCAAGGTGGAAGAAGACGCGCTGGAAACTTTCGGCATGAACCTCGGCATCACCTTCCAATTGATCGACGATGCACTGGACTATTCCGCCAAGCAGGCGACCCTGGGCAAGGCCGTCGGCGACGATTTCCGCGACGGCAAAATCACCCTGCCGGTGATCTTGGCCTTCCGCCGGGGCGATGACGAGGAACGCGCCTTCTGGCGGCGAACTCTGGAAGACCTGGACCAGAACGAGGGCGACCTGGAACACGCGATCGAGCTGATGACCCGGCACGGCGCGCTTGATGACGCGGTGGAACGGGCCAAGCACTATGGCGCTATCGCCCGCGACGCCATCGGCATCTTCGACGACTGCCCGGAAAAAGCGGCGCTGATCGACGCTGTCGATTTCTGCATCCACCGGGCGTATTAAACCCAATCCAATTTAGGGAGCGACTGGCCTCTTGCCGGGGAACGGCGGGGGCGCTATAACGCCGCCTCCTAAGAGTCGGGGAGTGGCGCAGCCTGGTAGCGCACATCGTTCGGGACGATGGGGTCGGAGGTTCGAATCCTCTCTCCCCGACCAATTTTCTTTCACATCGCTTACGTCAATCCAGCGCACACGATTATTGTGTCGCGGGGGAATCGGTGTACCTTCCGCTCTGGGTGAGCCATGCAGAGTAAATTCGAAAAATATCTGGACCGGGGCCTGGAATTGCAACAGGCCAACGACCTTGAGGCTGCGGAGAAACAGTACCTGCGGGCGCTGAAACTGGAGAAGCGCCACCCGGAGGTTTTGCACCGTCTCGGCACCGTGAACGTGCAAATGCGCCGCTATCCGGAAGCGGTCACCTATTTCGAACGCGCCATCGCGGCCGAGCCCCGCGCGCTGCCCAGCCTGCACAATCTGGCGATTGTCTATCAAGGTCTCGGCCGGGACGACGACGCCATCGCGGCCCACCAGAAAATCCTGACCCTCCAGCCGGACTCGGCGGAAACTTACGGTCATCTGGCCCGGCTCTACGAGGAACGCAACCGGGTCGATGAGGCCCAGGACTATGTGACCACGGGCCTTACCCTCGACGGGTTCAACCCCATGCTGAACCTGATCGCCGTCCGCCTGGACCGCCGCGCCAAACGTTATGAGGACGGGCTTAATCGGCTCACCCAGATGATCGACCCCATCGACCGGACCGGACCGTTGCGCAAAAAATTCCTGTTCGAGCAGGGCCGGCTGCTGGACCTGACCGGCGATTATCCGGGCGCATTTCAGGCCTTCACCCAGGCCAACAAAATCTCCGCCGGCTCCGCCATGGCCAGCACTACGGAGGGCACGCAATACGCGGCCCGCATCGACGCCATCCAGGCCGCCTTCACGGCAGACGTCATCGCCGGATGGGAGCCCCGGTCGCCTGACTACACGGGCGATAACCTGGTGTTTCTGGTGGGCTTTCCCAGGTCAGGCACCACGCTGCTGGACAATATCCTGGCCAGTCATCCGAAAGTGGCGACGTTGAGCGAGTTGCCGGCCGTGCAGACCATGATCAACGCGCTGCACGGGCTGCCGGGCGGCTATCCCGACTGCCTGACGTCGATCAGCGAAAAACAAATCGCCGCCGCCCAAAAAGCCTATTTCGATGCGCTGGCGGAGGAGAATATTCCGGACGGTGTGCTGATCGTCGACAAGCTGCCGCTGAACTTGATTTACGGGGCGGCGCTCGCCCGCATCTTCCCCGACGCCAAATTCATCCTGGCGCTCCGTCATCCCTGCGATGCCTGCCTGTCCTGCCTGATGCAGGATTTCGAGCCCAATGACGCGATGGCCAACTTCTTCACCATTGATGACACGGTAGATCTCTATGAGAAAGTGATGAAGCTCTGGTTGCATTATCAGGAGATCCTGCCCCTGCAGGTGCACCGCAATCGGTATGAAGACGTGGTTGCCGACTTTGACCCCACGGTAAAGTCCTTGCTGGCCTTCCTGGGTCTCGACTGGATGGTCGAGGTTAAACAGTTCGACAAGACGGCGCGGGACCGCAGCCACATCCGCACGCCAAGCTATGACCAGGTGTCACGGCCGATCTATACAGAGGCGCGATACCGCTGGACCCACTACGAGGACCAGCTCGCGGGCGCCGCGGCCCGGCTCAAACCGTTTATCGAGGAATTCGGCTACGGGGAGTAAACCGGGGTTTATTCGTCCCGGATGCCGTTGGACAGCGTGCCGACGCCGGGGATTTCCACTTCCAGCACTTCACCTGCGCTGAGCCATTTCGGATCATGTGCGCCGGCGATGGTGCCACCGGGACTGCCGGTGGCGATCATGTCGCCCGGCTGCAGGGTCAGGAAACTCGACGCGTGGGCGATGATCGCCGGGATGTCGTAGATCATCAGCTCCGTGCCGCCGTCCTGCACCACCTCGCCGTTGCGCCGTGTGGTGATGTGCAGCTTTGTCGGGTCGCCGACCTCGTCGGCGGTGACAATCCACGGGCCGAGACCGCCGCAGCGGTCGAAGTTCTTTGTGGCGAAATTTTGGGTGCCCGTCCGTTCCCACTTTCGCGGGCTGCCCTCGTTCATGATGGTGTAACCCATGACATGATCGTAGGCGTCCTCCGGCGCGATGTGTCGGCCGCCTTTACCGATCACGGCCACCAATTCGCCCTCGTAATCCAGCCGCTCGCAGACTTTGGGTACTAGCATGTCCTGACTGTGAGGCGCGAAACTGTGGGCCAGCCGGGCGAAGATGTTGGGATAATCCAGCTTTCCCTCATTTATCACTTCGTGATAGGCGCGGTAGTTGCGCCCGGCGCACAGAAACTTGTCGGCATTGGGGATCGGCAGGTCGAAGTCGATTTCGCTCAATTGATGATCAGGTGCTTCGCCGGCCGCGCCCTCGATCTTGGTGAGCGCGCCATCGGCAAGGACGTCTTTCAGCGTGGGATGGTCCGCGCCAAACCGGGCGCTCAGATCGATCACACCGTCCTGAGACTCGACCCCGTATTTGGCTTCACCATTGATTTTAAAAGAGAGAAGTTTCATGACAGACAGCGCGGTCGGGCTTTACGCCTCGCCCTCGGTGCGGTCGATCCGGATATCCGAGAAACCGGGCGGTGTGCGGGACACCAAGACCTCGGCTGTCTTGTCGCCGACATTGACGATTTGGTGGACGATGGTGGCATTGACGTGCACCGAGTCGCCTTCTTCCAAGACAAATTCGTCGGAGCCGTGCTGCACCTTAATGCTGCCCTTTTGGACGTAAAAAATCTCCTCACCTTCGTGGTGGTGATCGTCCCCGCCGGCAACATAGCCGGGCGCCAGTTCCAGCATGCAAAACTCGATGGCCTGCCCGGCGTCAGACAGATAGTGGATGGATTTGCGCTCGTGCGCCGGGCCGTCGGGCGAGCCGAACACCAGGACCTGCCGGGCGTCCTTTTTGATCAGCTTATAGGTAAATTCGTCGTCGTCTTCGGCAAACAGCGTGGACAGCGGCACTTCCAGGGCCCGCGCCAGTTTTTCCAGGGACGGGATTGACGGCGACGCTTTGCCGGTCTCCACCTGGGAGATATACGGCCGGGAAAGTCCGCTCGCCGTGGCGATCTCATCGATCGTCAGGTTCCGGGTCTGCCGGGTCTGCCGGAGGCGCTCACCGATTTTCACTGTCTGTCCTGCCTTCTCAATCTACGTCGTTCTTATGACCCGTCTGCCCAAATGGCAAGCATAGGATAACCCCTTAAGCCTCCTCGACCTGCCGCTGGAGCCCGGCAAAGCGGTCCAGCCCTTCTTCCAGGGACCATTCGGCAAACGCCCCGTCGGAGGGCACAATTTCCCGCGGGACCCAGTTCTTACTCACCCGGTCGGTGTCGAACCCATATTCCGCCGCACCGCCACAGGGATTGCGGAAATACCAAAAATAGGCAGAGGTGACATTGTGTCGGCCTGGGCCCAAATGGGTGTTCCAGCCGAGCTCTTTCATGCGGAGCCCGCCGCCGAACACCTCGTGGACGTCGCGCAGCTCAAACGCCGTGTGGTGGAAGCCCATCTGGTCGGGCAATTTGAACAAAAACAAATTGTGATGATCGTTGGCGCCGCCACAGCGCAAAAACGCGCCCCGCTCCACATAGCTGTCTGTTAACAGAAAGCCCAGACGGTCGATATAGAATTTTGGCGTGCCCTCGATGTCCTGGATATGAAACACGGCGTGGACCAGGTTCTGCGGGGTCGCCCGGTCATAGAACATCGCCGGCTCGTCGATCCGTTCCACCCGGCTGGGCGCATTGTATTTGGATTCACGCTGGGGCAGTTCCTGCATGTGCGCCACCCGGAATCCTATGCCATAGCCTTCCGGATCCAGGGCATGGACCGTCCCGTCATCATCCACGGTGACCTCCCTGTCCTTGGAGAGCTCCGCGGCGATCTCGTCAACAACACTTTGATCAGCGGCCGCCCAGACGGTTTCCCTGACTGTGGACCCTTCCACCACCGGCGGCGGCAGGCTTGGATCGTCAATCGGGCGAATTTCCACCTGGGACTTGTCCACGGTCTCGAAGATATTGCTGTTGGGCGCATCGGCGATCTGGGTCAGGCCCCAATCCAGCCAGAACTTCTTACAGAGCGCCATATCCTCGACGCCGAAAACCAGTTTATCGATCCCGATCAGGTTCATCGTTCACTCACCCCGCAAAATATGATTCGTTCATCTGATCAAACACTAATTGATTATACAAACATCCATTCGATCCGGGCAAACATTCCCAGGGAGCGAATAAAAAGACTATGTCTCTGCCAAAAAGACTTTCGTAATAACGGAAAATTTGACGGAAGCCCGCCTCAAGAGATTTGATAATCATAAAATTTTATTGCTAATATCAACTCAGTCCCAACGATAAAGGTCTAACTCGGAGGTTATCATGAAACTAGGAAGACTAATACTGACAACTGCCCTGTCGACGGCTGTGGTCGCCTGCTCGGCGGTGGTTCAACAAGCGTCCGCTGCCGATTACACCATGAAAATCGGCTTTGTAACGTTCAAGGACCAACAGCACGAATATTCCAACATGTATAAGGCCGCTCTCGAAAAAGCCACAAATGGACGGATCGAAGTGAAGGTCTTCCCGCGGGGCCAGCTTGGCGCGATACCGCGTCAGATTGAGGGCGTACAGTTGGGCACGATTGAAGCGTTCGTCTCTCCGACAGATTTCTATGTCGGTGTTGACCCTCGCTACGGCGTGTTCTCCATTCCGACTCTGTTCAAGGATAAAGCGCACTCCGCCAAGGTTTTGGCCGATGCCGATTTGAACAAGGAAATTCTCCAACTGGGCGGCGACAAGGGCATGGAAAGCGTGGCCGTGTTCCCGCACTCCATGGCCCACTATTTCGCCAAGGACCCCATTCGGTCCATCGCCGACTTCAAGGGCAAAAAGCTACGGATCAATGCGACCCCAGCCGAACGCCTGAAAATGAGCCGCCTCGGCGCGACCGGCGTGCCGATGCCCTTGGGTGAAGTGCTGCCGTCCCTGCAACGGGGCGCCATCGACGGCACGATGAGCGGCATGGTCATCTACGTGGTGTTCAAATACAACAAGATCGGCACGGTCGTGACCCAGACGGACGACACGATGATCATCTCGCAAGCCCATGTGAGCCAGAAATGGTTGGCCGGCTTACCCGCTGATCTGCGCAAAACCGTTGTCGAGGTCGGCAAGGGCCTGCAGCCGAAGATCACCGCCTTCTCCATGGAAAAGGGCGCGGCGTACAACGCAGCCTGGGCCAAGATGGGCGGCAGCCTGCATAAGGTCCCGGATGCCGATATCGCCAAGATGCGCGAGCTGCTGAAGGATGTCGGTGAAGAGGTCACCAAGGACAATCCCAAGTTGAACGCCTTCTACAAGCGTGTAAAGGCGGTCGCGGCCAAGTACTAGGCCAAACGGATTGGGGAGGGGTTCGTCCCCTCCCCCACTCTCTCAAACGAAATTCCGCCGGTCCAGAACGGGGCGGCAAAAGTGCTGGGCGGCCATGTACGCAGGCACGCAAGCGAGCACACAGGCAATCAGGGGAGGTTGCGATGCAATATGGTGTCGGCCAATCAGTTCTGCGAAGCGAGGACCCCAGGTTCCTGACGGGAACGGGCACATATTTGGATGACATCAATCTGGCGGGCCAAGCCCACGCGAGTGTCCTTTATTCACCTCACGCGCACGCGAAGATTACCTCAATCGACACGTCCAAGGCCGAAGCCGCGCCCGGCGTCATTGCCGTTCTGACCGGCAAGACCTTGTCCGATATGGGCTTGGGCAAGGTGCTGCCGCGCTTCATGCCGGAAGATGTCGGCGGCCCGCCCGGTTTCCGCACCCAAAGGCCGGTCTTGGCGGAGGGTATCGTCAGGCATATCGGAGAAAGAGTCGCCATGGTCGTCGCAGAGACCTTGGATCAGGCGGAGGCGGCGGCCGAACTCATCGACATCACCTACAACGAGCTGCCAAGCATGGTAAACGTGGTCGACGCCACGGTTGACGGCGCCGCGCCCATTCACGAAGACGCGGAGAACAATACCTCTTTCACTATTCGCGTTGCCGACGAAGACGCGGTTAAAAAAGCCTTCGATGAGGCGGCCCATGTAGTCAGCGCAGAGCTGACCCACCGCCGGCTCAACGGCAACGCCATGGAAACCCGGGGCGCCATCGGCGAATACAACGCCGTCGATGACCGCTATACCTTGTACGCTAACACCCAACTGCCCCATATTCTCAGAAGCGAACTGTGCCGCATGGTATTCGGCATTCCCGACGCGCAAATGCGGGTTGTCGCCAAGGATGTTGGCGGCGGGTTCGGCCTGAAGACCAATCCGTTTCCCGAAGACGCGCTGGTTCTCATCGCCGCGAAGCTGGCTGGCCGGCCGGTCAAATGGGTCGCCAGCCGGACCGAACACATCACCACCGATGATCACGGCCGCGACCAATGGGGTGTCGGCGAGATGGCCCTGGATGCGGACGGCAAGATTTTGGCCATCCGCTGTGAGGCCAAAACCAACATGGGGGCCTATATCATCGGCTCTGGCGCCAATCCGGTCTCCCACTATCTGCGCCTGCTCACCAGCGTCTACAAAATCCCCGCCGTCGATGTGACCGGGCACGCGGTGCTGACCCACACCTCGCCGACAGCGCCCTATCGTGGCGCGGGACGTCCGGAAGGCATCTTTGCCGTGGAGCGACTGCTCGACCTGGCCGCCGACAAGATCGGCCTCGACCGCACCGAAATCCGGCGGCGCAACTTTATTCAACCGGATGAATTTCCCGCCAAAACCCACATGAACTTTGTCTGGGACAGCGGCGAGTTCGAGACGGTCATGGACATGGCGCTGAGGAAAGGCGATTGGGCCGGGGCGGACGCGCGCAAGAAGGATAGCGAAGCAAAGGGCAAACGGCGCGGCATTGGCATCTCCTATTACATCGAAGACGCCGGCGCGCTGAACGAACGTATGGACCTCAAAGTCGACATGTCGGGCGTCGTGACCATTCATGCCGGCACCGCAAATCACGGCCAGGGCCACGAAACTGTCTATAAACAGATGGTCTCCGACTGGCTGAGCGTTCCGTTCGAGGACATCCGTTTTGTTCAAACCGATACGGACCGGGTGCCGGTCGGCCGGGGCACCTATGCATCCCGCAGCATGGTAGTCGGTAGCGGCGCGCTGAAAGACGCCGTCGAAAAAATCATCGAGAAGGGCAAAGGCTTCGCTGCCTTCATGATGGAAGCCAGCGTCACCGATATCGAGTATGGGGACGGCAAATTTTCCGTGTCCGGAACTGATAAAAGCGTGCCCTTCAAGCAGGTCGCCATGCTGTCATTCAAACCGTTCGGCGTCCCGCCGGAACTGGGAATCGGCCTGGAAGCCAATGGCGAATTCAGCGTCTCCATGTCGAGCTTCCCGAACGGCTGTCATGTCTGCGAGGTGGAGATTGACCCAGACACCGGCGAGACCGTGATCGACCGTTACAATCTGGTGGACGATATCGGCGTGGTGATTAACCCGATGCTGGCCACCGGTCAGATGCACGGCGGCGTCACCCAGGGTATCGGGGAGGCGCTTTACGAATGCACCAACTATGACCGTTCGACCGGGCAGCTCCTGTCGGGCTCGTTGATGGACTACTGCGTACCCCGCGCTCATCACGTGCCCGATATCGGCGTCGAATTTCACGTGGTGCCCTGCAAGACCAACCCCATCGGTGTCAAAGGCGCCGGTGAAGGCGGCACAGTCGGCGCGACCCCTGCGGTGATCAGCGCGATTCTGGATGCTTTGAAGCCCCTGGGCGTCACCGATATAGAAATGCCGGCCACCCCACAGGTCATTTGGTCGGCCATCCAAAACGCAAAAGGCTAGGCGCGAAAGCCCCCATCGGATTACAGTAGCGCGCGGAGGCGGCATTCAGATGAGCGACACCCCGACACCGCGGGACGAGAACCCGAAGGGCCCGGCCGAGATCATTTTCTTCAAACTACCAATGGCGATCATCGGTACGCTGATCCTGATCGGCATCACCATTAATTTTTCCAACGTGGTCAGCCGCCACATCTTCCAGACCGCCATTTTCTGGGCTGAAGAGATCTTGATATTCATCGTGGTCTGGAGCGTCTTTATCGGCGCTGTCGCCGTCGCCTATCGCGGCGCACATCTGAAAATGGATTTGGTCTCGGCGCGCATCGGCCAGCCCTGGAGAACCATCATTAACGGCCTGACCATCACTGCGCTGATCCTCTGCGGGATATTCGCTATTTTGCAATCCATCGAAGTGCTGCAGCTTTTGGGCAAGAACGGCCAGCTGAGCGTGACTGCCGAAGTCCCCATGGTCATCCCCCACTCGGCCATCTTAATTGGCTTTGTGCTAATTGTGCTCGCGGTGATCGTGCGCTGGCGCGCCTATCTACGAGGCGACTTTGAGTAGCCGGCGGCAACGGGGAGGCGACTGATCATGGTTTGGGTCATGGTCCTGATGCCGATCATTCTGCTGGTGCTAGGATTTCCGGTTTTCCTGATCCTGCTCAGCACCTCGGCTGTCGCGCTGTTGTTCTTCGCCGGCGTGCCGACGACGGCGCTCCATCAAGTCATGTTCGGCAGCATCGACAAGCTCGCCCTGCTCGCCGTTCCGTTTTTCATCTTTGCCGGCGAATTGATGGCCCGGGGCGGCATCTCGTCCCGGCTGATCCGTTGGGTCACCTCCATCGTCGGCGGTGTACGCGGCAACCTACCGCTAACGGCGCTGGGTACGGCGACCGTATTCGGTGCAATTTCGGGCTCCACGGCCGCCACCGTCGCGGCGGTCGGCAGTTTGATCTACAAGCCGTTACGCGACGAAGGCTATTCCGAGAAATTTTCGACCGGCATGTTGACCTCTGCCGGTGCGATTTCCAACGTCATCCCGCCCTCCATCGCCATGATTTTATATGGTGCGGCGGCGGAGACATCGGTGGTGGAGCTTTTCGCCGCCGGCATCATCCCCGGCTTGCTGATCTCCGCTCTATTCGCGCTGTACATTTATCTTCATGCACGGCGGAACGGGATCAAGGCTACCGGCCGGTTCAGTCTTGCCGAGTTTTTCGCTGCGACGAAGTACGGGGCCTGGGCCATCGGTGCGCCAGTCGTCATCCTGGGCGGCATCTACACCGGCATTTTCTCGCCGACCGAGGCGGCCGGCGTGGCCTGCGTCTACGCCATGTTTGTGACCATGGCGATGTACAAGGAGATTACCTTGCGGGAACTCTTCGATGTGGCCTCCCGCTCCATGTTCCTGACCGCACAGATTTTCATCATTGTCGCCGTCGCAGGGGTCTATTCCTGGTTGCTGACCATCAGCGGCGCCGCCAACGCAGCCACCGAGTATATCGACGCGATGAATGTCGAGCCTTGGGTGATCCTCTTGGTCATCAACATCTTCCTGTTGCTGATCGGCACGGTGTTGGACACCGCCTCTGCCATCCTGGTCCTCACACCGCTGCTGGTGCCCATCGCTCAAACTCTAGGGCTCGATCTCGTTCATTTCGGCATCATCGTCGTTGTAAATTTAAGCATCGGCACCTTTACACCACCTTTTGGTTTGAACATTTTTGTTGCGCAAGCCGTGTTCAAGGCGCCCCTGTCCAGCATCTATCCAGGCTTGGCGCCGTTTATCCTGCTGGCCATCGCCGGACTGCTGATCATCACCTATGTGCCGGCCCTGTCTCTTTGGATTCTGCCACTTATTTTATAAGCCTCCACGGATTCCCTCATTGACCGGGACCTCCGTCCCTGGATAATCGCGCCCGGAGGTATATCCATGCGTGGATTTTTGGTGGGCGGCGTTCTCGGCCTGATATTAGGAGTGATCCTGGCGGTGACCGGCCCTGGCGGACGCACTCCGATCCCAATCGAATCCGAAACCGGTACCGAGAAAGCGGAGGAACCTCAGAAGTGGCGGCTGGTTAGCGCATTTTCAGCGGAAGATTTCCATTCGGCGGGTGTAGCGGAGCTCCTCGCCAGCCGTCTATCTCTGGTTACCGACAAAAAACTCACCCTGGAACTCCATGGCGGCGGCGCCATCATCCCGTCCTTGGAGGTATTCGACGCCGTTGCCTCGGGCACCGTTGAAGCAGGTATTTCCAGCCCAGCCTATTGGGGCGCCAAGGCCGGCGAGCTGCAACTGTTTGGCGGCGTTCCCTTTGGCCCGGACGTGGTCGAATTCCTGGCCTGGTTCGAGACCGGCGGCGGTAATCGGCTGTTTACTGCCGCTTACCGAGAACACAATATCCATGCCATTCTCTGCGGGGTTTCCGGTCCCACCGGCGGCGGCTGGTACACAACGGATATACGGGAACTCAGAGACTTGAAAGATAAGACCATCGCCGCGGTCGGTTTGACGGCAAAAGTTTTGGAACGGCTCGGCGCGCAACCTGTCCGGCTGGCCAGTCAGGATATATTTCCGGCGCTGAGGCGGGGAGAAATCGCCGGGGCGACCTTTCCGATACCACACCTGGATCAAAGCGAGGACTTGCCCAAGGCAGCGAAGCATTTTTACTTCCCGGGCTGGTCACAGCCGTTCAGCACCTTGGATCTGTTGATCAATCTCGGCAAATGGAACGCGCTGCCTGCCAAAATCCGCGCTGATATCGAGCAAGTCTGCTCCATGTCGGTGATCGACAGCCTCGCCCAAAGCGAGGGACGCCGCTTCGCCATCCTTAAGTTTCTGGTCAAACGTGACGTGGTGGTGAAGCGCTGGCCCAGCAATATCACCGATGGTCTCCGGACGGCTTGGCAAAAGGAACGCCGGCGGCTAAAAACCAATGACAAGGCCTTCCAACAGACTTGGCGGTCCTTGACTAAATTCCGGGAAGACTATGCGATTTGGCGGGAACTTGGGTATCTCTAAACCCAACACAGGATCGTGGTTTGATCGTGAGCAGTTGCCAAATTAGGAACACATTGTTAGACGATACGCATTGCCCGGGCGCAAGAACCGGCATCCCGAATAGAGCATTCAACTGGAGATAAAATGATGTTGCGTAAAACTGTTGTCACTACCGGCCTGGTGCTGTCCGCCCTGGTACTGGCCAACCCGGCGTCGGCCGCCGGCGATGCCGCTAAGGGTAAGAAAGCCTTCAACAAGTGCAAAGCCTGTCACACCGTCCAGGCCGGCAAGCATAAGACCGGCCCGTCTCTGGCCGGCGTGATCGGCCGCAAAGCCGGCACGGCGGGTGGCTTTACCCGCTACAAGGGGCTGAAGGGCGCCGATTGGACCTGGGACGAGGCAACCCTGGACGCCTATTTGACCGATCCAAAGAAATTCACAAAGTCCAAAACCGGCAAGAATTCCGCGATGGTCGTCAAAACAAAACGGAAATCCACACGGGCCGATCTGATTGCTTATCTGAAAAGCCTGAAATAGCTCATTCGCGGGCAAGCAGACAGTTTCAAAGGGCCGGCTCCCACAAGGACCGGCCCTTCCGCATGGGACTACAGAAGGCCTTTTTCCTTGAAATATTTCACGGCGCCCCGATGCATCGGCGCGGACAATCCATCCTTCGCCATTTTCTTACGGGTCAGGGTCCGAAAGGCCGGATGCAGCTTCTTGAAGGACTTCATATTTTCCATAACCGAGCGGGTCAGCTCATAGACCACCTGGGAGTTCATGCTTGACCGCGTGACCAACGTGGCCATGACACCAAACGTGGTGACGTGTTTCCTATTCGTTTTGTAAGTGCCCTGGGGAATTGTCGCAAAAGCATAGTAGGGATACTTGGCGACCAGAGCCTTTTCCACGTTGCTATTGAGATCAATAATTTGCGCACCGCAATTATCCGTGGCGATGGCCACGCCGATATTGGGGACGCCAACTGTATAACCATAGGCATCGATTTTGCCGTCACACAGCGCCTTGGATTGTTCCGTCGACGTCAGTTAGGTAACCCGGCCAAAATCCTTGAACGATATGCCGTGCGCCCGCATGAGCGCCTCCATTGTTCCGCGATGTCCGGAACCGGGGTCGCCGACATTCACACGCTTCCCCTTCAGGTCCGACCAGCGCCGGATTTTGGTGCTGAGCCCGACGATCAAGTGGAACGGCTCCGGATGAATAGAAAACACGGCCCGAAGGTTGTCGAACTTCTTCCCCCTGAATTTACTGCTGCCCCGATAGGCGTGATACTGCCAATCTGATTGAACAATACCAAAATCAAGAACTCCCTCCTTGATCTTGCCGATGTTGAAGATTGATCCGTCCGTCGACGGGGCAGAGCAACGAAGGTTGACGACTCTGCCTCGGTGCGTCACCCGCTTGGCCTTGGTGTTTACCATCCTGCAGATAGCATTGCCGGCAGAAAAATAGACCCCGGTGGGCCCGCCCGTGCCAATTTGGATGATCCGCTGTGTTTGGGCTTCGGCCATTCCGTTGCCGACGATCAGCATGGCCGCTGACAGGCTCAGTCCGAATGCGAAATTACCGGAAAATTTCATGGTGTAGCGCTCCTTTTTCCTGGCCTGATGATCAGCCCAGGCAAAACGACTTCCACTTCTAATTCAGCCTAGACCAGCACAAACCGCTCCGACAAGGGAATTCCCTAACGCAGCCTCCACGGAAGACATCCGGACGGTCGCGTGATTGCCCGTCTGGATACAAAAAGTTAGGATGCGTCACCATTTCGAGGGACCATCAAAAGGCTTTTATCTCCATGGACATTAAGGACCATATTCGTAGCATTCCCGATTTTCCGAAACCCGGAATCCTGTTCTATGACATTTCCACACTTTGCGCCCATCCGGACGCCTGGCAGGTTACCATGGGACGGTTGGCCAAGATTGTCAGCCGGCATCAGCCGGATGTGCTGGCCGGGATCGAATCTCGCGGATTTCTGGTCGCTGCGCCGCTGGCGCTGAAATTAGGCCTTGGTTTCATCATGGCGCGCAAGCAGGGCAAACTGCCAGGTGAAACGGTCAGCCACGAGTACGACCTGGAATATGGCACTGACACGATCGAAATTCAGGCCGACGCCATTGAACCGGGCCAGCGCGTGGTCATCTTGGACGACCTGTTAGCGACCGGCGGCACCTTGAATGCTGCGGTCGAGCTATTCAGAAAAGTCGGCGCCGAAGTGGTCGGAAGCGCCTGCATCGTGGAGCTCAGCTTCCTGAAAGGGCGGGATAAGCTGGATATCCCGTGCGACACGCTGGTCACATACGACGAGTAGGTGCTCGCAAGATCAAGATCCACCAATCAGAGGAAGGAAGTCAAAATGACTGCAGTAGCGTCCGGGCCCAAAGTCCACCTTGTCGGTAGTGTGCCATTGAACACGGCGGAGGAAGTCTTCACCCAAGTGAGCGCCGCTGTGGGAACCCATTTGTGCCGCCTCCCCGACGGGGAAACCGGCAGCCGCAAGGGTTGGATCGCGCAAATTCAGCGCCGCCTCGCCGATCACCCAAATTTTGAACCCGACGATTCCATCCCGCCGTTTCAGTTCAAGCAATGGGACGGCAAAGTGGTCCGGGAATATCCGCTGATCCGTCTCACCGAGGGTACGGACGTTGATAGTGTCACCTTCGATGCCGGGTATGCGGATGACGCCATCGCTTCCTTTGCCGAGTTCGAGAAGATGCAGGCGGCGGGTAAAATTCCAGCGGGCGTCCGGTTCCAGGTTAGCCTGCCAAGCCCTCTGGCGCCCACCTATAACTATTGCTCGCCGGCGCACCGGGCGAATTTCCTGCGCATTTTCGAGAGGTCCCTGATCGCCGACCTTAACCGGATCGCCGCGGCCATTCCCCACGACAAACTGGCGATACAGTGGGACATTTGTCAGGAAGTCCTGGTATTCGAGGACTACTACCTGGCCCGGCCCGATGACTATAAACAAGAGGCCTTTGAACAGTTTGGCCGGATCGGCGACGCCGTACCGGCGGATGTCGAGGTCGGCTACCACCTCTGCTATGGCAGCCCCATGGACGAACACGTGATCCAACCGAAAGATGCGGCGATCCTGGCGGAAATTTCCCAAGGCATCGTTGATCACGTGAAACGGCCGATGCAATTCATCCATATCCCGGTACCAAAGGATAGGACCGATAACGCCTACTACCAGCCGTTGGACGCCTTAAACCTGCCGGCGGTGACCGAGTTCTATTTGGGATTAGTCCACGACGGGGATGACGACGGTAATCGGACGCGGCTGGAGCGTGCTCAAGCCCACTGCAGGGTCGATGGCGTCGCGACGGAATGCGGCTGGGGCCGGGGTGCGCCGGAACGAGTGCCCGGCATCCTGTCCGCCCACGCCAATACTATCGGCTATTTCGGTTAGGCGGCGCAATCAATCGTGATCGTGGTGATGACCGGATACTTCGTAGTGCCGGCGTAACAGATCAATGCCGTAGTCATTGCCGTTGGGCGTGCGGATGATTGTATGCACGTGGAACTTTTGCGGTTCCTTGTTGGTCAGGAATACGCCCGTGTGCAGATCGAACTCAATGAACACGACCGGGCTCTGGATGCGATAATAAAAGGCGTCCGCCTCCCCCATACCGCCAATCCAGCAGAAATGGGTGTCGCCCAAGTGCCGTTCCACATCGCCCATTTTCGCCGCCAGCGGTCCGGCGGGCAATATATTCAGGTAGGCTTGGGTTAGGTCCAGCAGGGTCTGTTGTTCGGCCTTCGACATGTCGCCCGCTTTCAACCCCTCATAAGGAACGATCCGGTTATCCTGATGCGCGCCGCCCATATGCAGATGATCGGCATAGTGCCACCGGCCTTCGGGCAAATCCCCGCCGATCACGGACTGATACACGATGGCTCGGTCCCGCTTTTTGGGCGGCAGCCCCCGCATCAATTCAAGCCCGAGCCGCTCTTCATCCTCGAACAGACTGAGGCCCGCGTGAGGCCCCTGGTCCGCAAAGGCCGGCTCTGCACCGAAGAAGGACGGCGTCAGCACCATCTGATCCTTAAAGACAAAACAGCTGAGACATAGATGATGGCCGAACAGTTGCCAGCCCCAGGGCTCCTCCGTTGAGGGTATGCCGAACAGGCAAAATTTAAAACTCCACTCGCCAAGCACGCCCGAATAACCGATCAGATCGCCTAGGAAACCATTGAGCCGCATGACGCCGAGTGTGCGCTCGTATCCTATTTCGCTGAGGCTCGCCTTGATCACGTTCATGACCTCGCCTCGAACGGACTCTCCATTGCCGTCGAGCCGCAGTCCGTGCTTCTCCAGCAAGAGTTCCGTGTTTTGCCACTGCTGCCACATTTCCGAGTCGATCGGGAAATGGCCAAGTTCCCGCTGTTCCGGGGACAAGGCGGAAAGGAGCTTTCCGGCGGCTTCCACCATCGCTGCCGTGGGCGCATTCTCACCACGGATGGAATAGAGACCGGGAAGGACCTCGCCCGTCGCCGTTACGCCCTTGAACGGGTCCGCCGACAGCTCAGCCCATAGATTGATCAGTCCCTGCAAACGCGGCCGATCAATGCGCTCGGCCGTATGCGCCTCAGCGGTCATGCCAGCCGGATATTGGTCTGGCAGATAAGGCCGGTAGTCGGGACGGATTAATTTATGTGTCATTTGGGTACTAGCTTATCCCGGCATGGCCGCTTAGTCGATCCAGCCGAACCGGGACTTCATCGTACCGGGGATGGCGGCGGACGCCCGCGCTTTCTGTTCCCCGGATAGGGCGGAGACCCATTCGTCGGTCTGCCCGCTCCGGAAATTCGCCGTCTCGCGCCGCGTGGTTTCATCCAGATGAGGATGGGAGACCCCCCCCCGGGTCAATCCCCCAATGGACCAAGAGCTTGTCAAAGAAGACGCCTTCATCCGCTTTCATATCTTCAAAGCTGGAGAACAATATTCCCGGCAGCTGTTCTTCGGCAGCGAGCCAGCCTTCGACCCAGGTCACCAGTTTCGGCAAATGATGATCCACACACCAATCCGCTTTTTCCTCGAACGAATGGCCCAGCCAATCGGCCGGCGCGTCCTGGAAAAACATCTTCTGACCATGGGTCTGAAACTCCGCATCAAGATAGTGCAGCCAGGACACCATGGCTTGTCGGGGATCGCGGACATTGACCACCGGCGCCAGGCCAGCGGCCTTCAACAGCTCCAGCGTAACCGGCTTTGCATCCAGGTGCTCCTGGGACACGCCGCCGAACGTCATCAGATACTGGAACTGGGCCAGCACCAGGTGATCATCCGGAAAATCGGACAGAGAGGTCCGCACCATGGGCAGCCCAAGCCCTTCCGCCAAAGTCCGCCACAGATATACGCTGCCGGACCGCGGCATGGTCACCAGCATTAATGATTGCGGACCACCCATGTCTGGCACGCCTTTGATAAAAGACGGCGGCGCTCGCGGGATCACTCGCCTGACGATACGCACGCCCGGCCTCCCAATACATCCGACCCTGCTGCTCTTTGCTCAACTCGTCGATCGACGCCAGCTCCTCGTAAGTCTCCGCCGCCTCTAAATGAAAGCCGGTCTCCGTATACCGCGCCGCAAGAATGAGCCTCGCCTGCACGTCCGGCGGCCAATCCTCACCCGGTCCCGTATGATCTAACTCAGTCACCACAGAGGATTCGCGCAGATGCATCTTTCGCACAAGCAGAAAAGCCAGAATTGTTCCCGTGCGGCATTTGACCCCGGTTTCCGGGCGGGTTTGTTTGTGCTGTAATTTGCGAAATGGTTCGCGCCGGCCGGAGGAAAGTCTCTCGTGGAACAGGACCCGTATTCGCCGCTTCGTCAGATGATGGTTCAGATTATCGCGTCTCATGCGGCCGCCACCGGCGAGGTGACCGGCAGATCCGCGTTTGACCCGAAGGTCCTGGCCGCCATGGAAGAGGTTCCCCGCCATGAATTTGTCCCTGCCGAAATCCGCGCTTATGCCCACTCGGATGGCCCCCTGCCGATCGGCTTCGACAAAACCATCTCTCAGCCGTTTATCACGGCGCTGATGACCGATGCGTTGGACGTCGGCGAAGACGACACGGTGTTGGAGATCGGTACCGGGCTCGGCTATCACACAGCGATTCTCAGCCGGCTCGCCAAGCTGGTCTATACCGTGGAGATTGTCGAAGACCTGGCAGAACTGGCTTGGGCGCACTTTGAAGAAATGGGCGCGACGAACATTCAATGGAAACTCGGCAACGGCTACAACGGCTGGCCGGAGCATGCGCCCTATGATCGGATCATTGTCGCCGCGGCCTCCGAACTGGCGCCCCCGGCGCTGATCAAACAGTTGAAGCCCGGGGGTAAGATGGTCGTCCCCGCGGGCCTAGATGACGCACAGCAATTGCTCCTGGTCGAGAAAGACACCGCTGGCAAAACCAAAACCCGTGATATCCTGGCCGTCCGCTTCGCCCTGCTGGAGGGCGTCGAAGACCACAAAAGCATCTAGAGAGGACCCCTACCGTGCCCACCGCTTTCCCCGGTTTTTCCAAGGACTTCTTCAAATTTTTCGAGGAAATCGCCCGAAACAACGACCGTACCTGGTTCGAGGCGAACAAACCCCGTTTCCAGGATGTGGTGCAAGGTGAGATGATCGAGTTCATCACCGCCATAGCGCCCCGGCTGGAAAAAATCTCGCCCTACTATATCGCCAATCCGAAACGCAACGGCGGCTCCATGTTCCGGATTTACCGGGATGTACGGTTTTCCAAGGACAAGCGGCCCTACAAGGAACACGCGGCCTGCCAGTTCCGCCACAGCGCCGGCAGGGACGCACACGCGCCGGGATTCTATGTGCATTTGGAACCTGACAAAGTGATCTTCGGCGGCGGCATCTGGAAACCACCGGCCGATAAGCTGGCGCTGATCCGCCACAAGATCGCCAAAGACCCGGCGGCGTGGAAGAAAGTCACCGGCAACAAGCGGCTGAAAGACACGTTCGGCGGCGTCGCCGGCGATGCGCTGAAGCGTCCGCCCAAGGGCTTCGACGCCGAAACGCCGAATATCGACGACATCAAGCGGATCAGCTTCTTCGCCATGCGCCATGAAAAGGCTAGCCTGGCGCGGTCCAAGGATTTCGTCGGCGAGGTCGAGAAAACCTTTAAAGCCGCGACGCCGTTGATGAAGTTCATCACCGGCGCTCTGGATGTGGCGTTTTAGATTTCCCTAAGTGGGATTTTTCGACGCGAAGGTTTCAATAATTTCCCGCAATTCCTCATTGGCCACCCGCGAGAGGGCCTCTCCGATGGGCATCAATTCCCGCGAGCGGGTATTTCGTTCCGGGTAGTCGTCAAACATCTTGGCGATCTTCATTGGATAGACCCGCACCCGGCACCACCGCCCGCCTTTCTCAGCGCTCTTTTGATATCTGTAAGCGCCGAGGCTGAGAAACTTTACCGTACCGATGATCCCGGCCTCCTCAAAGGCTTCCAACTCGGCGGATTCCCGGGCGGACAATTGCGGTTCCACGTATCCCTTCGGAATGATCCATCTCCGGGTCGTCTGAGACGTGATCAACAGAATCCAAAGCCGATTCTCGATAATCTTGTACGGCAGCACACCGGACTGTTTGTCAAAGGATAAGGGGATCATGGACTTGGTGGCATACTAAACTATTGAATTTATTTATTTATTGATGGATATCCCGGATGCGTTACGGCGGCTTCCACAGGACGTCGCCGGTGATTTTGAAGTCTGTCATATTTTTGTAATAAAAGTGCAAAGATCAAACGTTTCTCCGCGGCGATCCTCGTCTGTGGCAGACGTTAAAATCTGGCGTGGCCCAATATTATGGCCACTGGCAATCGGCAGGGGGCAAGACGGTGGCAGCGTTAAAATCCAAGACAACAGTCGATAAAGATCTCAAGCGTATCGTGCAGCTCGAAAAGGCGACGAACCGGATCGGCCAGCGAAATCTTAATTTAGGTTTCGGGCTATTGTTCCTCATCGGCGTTTGGATATTTACTTTCTTCCAGGCAGAGACCCAAGACAATTACATGATCCTGTCTATCGCGGCGATCGTTGGCGGCTACATGGCCATGAATATCGGGGCCAATGATGTCGCCAATAATGTCGGTCCGGCGGTCGGCTCCAAGGCGCTCACCATTGTCGGCGCACTGTTTATCGCCGCCATCTTCGAAGCCCTGGGCGCGTTGATCGCTGGCGGCGACGTGGTAACGACAATTTCCAAGAGCATTATTTCACCGGATTCCTTCAGCGATCCAACGCTGTTTGTCTGGGCGATGTTGTCGGCCCTGCTCGCCGCCGCCCTTTGGGTCAATTTGGCCACTTATCTGGGCGCGCCCGTTTCCACGACCCATTCCATCGTCGGTGGGGTGATGGGCGCCGGTATCGCGGCTGCGGGATTCGCCACCGTGAATTGGCCGGTGATGGCGGCGATTGCCGCCAGTTGGGTGATCTCGCCTGTATTGGGCGGATTGATCGCCGCAGGCTTCCTGGCGTTCGTCAAATTTTTCGTTTTGTATAAGGACGATAAGATTGCTGCGGCACAGCGCTGGGTGCCGATCCTGGTGGCGATCATGGCCTGCGCCTTCTCTGTTTACTTGATGATGAAAGGTTTCAAGCGTATTTGGAAGCCTGACACCACCACCATTGCTCTCATCGGTGTGGCGGCCTTCGCGGTAACCTATTTCATTGTCTTTACGCGCGTGGCAAAAGCGGCGGTCGGTATGGAAAACCGACGCAAATCCGTCGGACAGTTATTCACCATCCCCCTCATTTGCGCAGCGGCGCTCTTGTCTTTTGCGCATGGCTCCAACGATGTCGCCAACGCTGTCGGACCATTGGCTGCGATTGTTAGCGTGGTCTCCGGCGGGGCGGTGTCGGCCAAGGTCGCGTTGCCGCTCTGGGTCCTGGCCATCGGCGCGGTTGGCATTTCCGTGGGCCTTCTGTTGTTCGGGCCGAAAATTATCGAGATCGTCGGCGAAAAAATCACCAGGCTCGACCGGGTGCGCGCCTTTTGTGTCGCGCTCTCAGCCTCCATCACCGTCATCATTGCCTCGACATTGGGCCTGCCGGTGAGTTCAACCCATATCGCCGTCGGCGCGGTGTTTGGCGTAGGCTTCCTCCGGGAGTTCGTTTCGAATCGATTGGCTCATATCCCGCCGGCGCCGTCTGCCGGTCTGAGTACACCGCCGAGCGAAGGGGAAGTTCAAAAGCGGCTGGTGAAGGCGCGGCACCGCAAACTGGTTCGCCGACGGCACTTAATGAACATTGCCGCCGCCTGGATTATCACTGTACCGGCCTCGGCGATCATCGCCGCAGTGGTGTTGATCCTGATCGTCAACGTCCAATAGCGAGAACGGCTGAAGGCCAACGATCCATCCACGGCCTCGCGATCTGGAATCTTTCGGAGCCACACACTATGGTAGGCTGAACCGGCAGCTCATTCGTCCTAGGGCCCGGCCCCTAACCATCTGAGCGCACGCCTCATGACTGTCTCAAGAATTCAGGACGCCGAAAGACATCTCTTTGACGGGCGGCTACCCCAAGCCGAGACGCTGTTGCGCGAGGTCTTGGCCGCAGAGCCGGATAATTGCGGTGCACTCTATCTCTTGGCGCTTGTCGCAAAAGAGTCCGGCAATACGGAGGCCGCCGTGAAGATGTTGACGCGCGTAATCGAGTTGGACAGCAATCACCACGATGCGCTGAATTCCTTGGGCATATTGCAGGCAAGCGGCAACCAGTTAGACGCGGCCGTAGGCAATTTTCGGGCCGCGGTTACCGCCAATCCAGCTTTTGTCTCCGCACATGCCAATTTGGGCGCCACCTTGTTTCGCCAAAATAAAATCCAGCCCGCCATAGATGCTTGCCGCCAAGCGCTGGCGATTGATCCCAACCACATTGGAGCGCTGACCAACATCTGCAGCCTGCTGATTCGCGCCAAGGACTATCGTGCAGCCATCGACCATCATCGGCAATTGGCCGCGCTTCAACCAGATAACCCCAACGTCCTCTTAAATCTCGCAGCAGCCCTCGCGTTTGGCGACCGGCCGGCCGAAGCGATCACGGTCTACCAACACGTCTTGGATTTGGAGCCGGTCAACACACGAGCGCTGCATGGGTTGGGCACGACCTATAGCGAAATGGGGGATAAGGAGCGGGCCGGCGACGCATTGAAATCCGCACTTGCTCATGATCCAACGTACGTGGACGCATACTATTCTTTGAGCGATACCGACCTCAGCCAGTTGACGGAGAGCAACCTTCAGCAGTTGGATAAACTGGGCCGGGATGCCGGCACCTCCCCTGCGGATAAGGCAAAAGTGTTCTTTGTTCTCGCCAAGGCGGCGATGGCCGAGAAAGATAAGACGGCGGCCTTCGATCTCTACAAGCAAGGCAATCAGCATCGACGGGAAGCGCAATCGGCGGCGGGGATTGTCTATAGTTCAACAGCCCAAGACCGGCTGGTGGAGAACCTGATGGCGTTTTTCGGCAAGCCAGCCGACATGTCCGCACCTGCCGGCCAAGGGGAAAAATTAATTTTCGTTCTCGGCCTCCCGCGCTCCGGCACAACGCTGATCGAGCAGATCCTGGTTGCGCATCCTTCCGTCATCAGCCTGGGTGAGAACGAAACCATCTATCGAGGCATCTTGGACGCGTTTGGCAACGATTATCTGCAACAGCTGGATGCGGCACGGTGGCCTGACGCGTACCAAAAAGAACTCTCCCAAATTGCCGCTGCTTATTTGGCTGAAACCAATCATGAAGGCGTCAAACGAACCGTCAACAGTCTGCCGTTTAACTTTTGGCACTTGGGATTTATCAAGACCGTCTTTCCGGACTCATCGATCATTGTCACCGAGAGGGACCCGCGAGACGTGGCTCTCTCTTGCTACTTCCAAAATTTTGCCGATGACCATCCCTGGTCCACGACCCTGACGGACTTAAAACACTATTTCGAATGCTACGCCCGGTTAATGGCGCACTGGCGTAACATTTACGGCAAGGAACTGCACACAATCGTCTATGAGGACTTAGTCAAAAATTTCGATGCTACGTGCCTCAGCTTGCTGGCTCACCTGTCCCTTGAGTGGGATGATCGGGTGCTGCGCTTCTACGAGACGGACAATCTGGTGAAATCAGCCTCCAAATGGCAGGTCCGCCAACCGATCTACGGCAGTTCCGTTGGCCGCTGGCGAGACTTCGAGTCCCAACTGACCCCATTCCTAACTTGAAATAGCCGAGGCCTGTAAGGCGTTTTCCAGGGTATCCCAGTCCGGCGCCGCGCTGTCCGTCACAATCACTTCAATCCGGCTGTCACGGCGGTAGGCGATCTCCTTCACGGTGATCTCGTTGTCCACTCTATCGATCAGTAGCCAGCCATTGTTGGTGCGGAACACCCCCTTTAGGCGCTCGACCGCTGTGCCTTTGGGAAGTCCGGATAGACCGGGCGGGCCCAACAGGTCCAACAGCGCATCCCGGTCAAATACCTGCGTCTCCGAAAAAATCCAGCCACAGCCCTGATAGCCCGCGCCGGCATTTTCAAGGCGCACCGGCGCACCTTGTTCGGGCGGGGCGATAGCTTGCGTCGCTGAAGATGAATGATCGTGATCATGGGCGCCATCATGAGCATTTGGGAATAGCGGCGCTCGTGTTTCGGTCGGGTCCAGATTCAGCAGCGCCAGGTCTAAATCCCCGTGCCGGGACTCGGTAATCCGCAGTTTCGGCGGAAACAGGGACCCTGCCCACTCGTGAAACTTGGCAAGCTCGTCACCGCTCGCCAAATCCGCTTTGGCGGCCACCAGCACATCCGCCAGATGCATTTGATCCTGATAGACCTGCGCCGCCTCCAGGCGCGGATCACCGATATGGCGGGGATCGACCAGACAAATAACGGCGCGCAGCGACACCGCCGCGGCCAGCTCCTCGTCCCGCAACTGATCCAGGATACCCGCCGGGTGACCGATGCCGGTGGGCTCGATGATCAGCCGGTCCGGCCGGGCGCGGCGCAGGATATCCACCACCGCCACCTTCAGCGGGACGTTCATCATGCAGCATAGACACCCGCCGGGGATTTCATTGATGGCGACGGTCTCGTCTTCCGCCGGGACAGCGGCCTGATCCACCGCCACCTCGCCGAACTCGTTGATCAGGATGGCCCATTTTTCACCCGCCGGTTTGCGCGCCAGCATGGACGTGATCGCCGTGGTCTTGCCGGTGCCGAAGAACCCGGTGAAGAGCGTCGTCGGCACATGTTCGATCCGGTCCGCCATGACCTAGCCCTTGCCCATCAGCCGCAACGACAACTCCCGCACGATATAATGCGCGACGGCTTCCTCACTGCATTTCTCAAGCCACCAGGCCTGGCAGGCCTGGCCCAACGCTTCCAGCCGCGCCGGTTCGGCCAGCAAACCCTCAATGAGGGGGCCGGCCTCAATCCAATCGTCCACTTCGATCACCGGCCAGCCGTCGGTGAACCAGGACGGCAACTGCCGCTCCGCGATCACCGCGCACCCGGCGCGCATCGCCTCATAAGTGCGGAAAGTCTCATGGCTGACGCCCCTGGGTGACAAAGCGATCTTGGTGTTCACCAGCCGCGCCGCATAGACATCCGGGGCCAAACCTTCGCGAAAAGCCGGGGCCTGCTCGATCTCCACCATCAGATCATCCCGGCCGTCGAGCCAGGCGTTCATCGCGGTGAAGAACGGCTCGCGGAATTCCTGCCGGCCGATAAAAAACATATCCAACGTGCGCGCCGCCATGGGTTTGGCGGCCACCACCGGCACATCCTTATTACAGCCCAGCGGAATAACCCGGAGGTTGTCCGGCATGGGATCAAACGGGCGGTAGTTCTTGAACACCATGAAAGCATCCCCGGCATAGGCGGGAATTTCGTGACCTTCGTCGCTGGTCTGCAGCACCACGACGCGTTCCGCATGGCTGATCGGCAGCCTGTCGCCAACGGACGTCACCACGAAGATAAACCGATCAGCCAGACCGAGCCCGGTCAGAAACCGGTCCGCGTGCAGCAGCGTCTGCTCCAGATGATCCCACTCACACCAATTGTCCGGAAGCTCCCAGACGACGTTCAGGTTGGGGAAACTGACCGGAGACACACAGTCCTCAAATCACGCCGCGCGCCCGCAGATCATCGATGGCCGCCTGATCGTAGCCGAGATCGGTCAGTATCTCATCGGCATGCTGTCCCAGTTCCGGGCTCGGCGCCGCCAGTTTCGACGGCGTCCGGCTGAAATGCACGGGTTGGCCGATGATCTCGATCTCGCCCCGGGCCGGGGTGGTGACCTTTTGCGCGACACCCAGATGTTTGACCTGCGGGTCCGCGAACACCTGATCCATCTTGTTAATAGGACCACACGGCACGCCCTTGTCGTTGAAAGCGTCGACCCAATGGGCCGTGGTTTCCGTCGCCAATACCCCGGCGATGATCTCGTCCAGCTCGTCACGGTTTTTGAAACGGGCGGCGTTGTCGACGAACCTGTCGTCTTTTTCCAGCTCTTCCTTGTCGAGGACTTTGCAGACACGCGGCCAATGGGTGGCCATGGGAGCGATATTCACGTAGCCGTCCGCAGATTTGAAAGTGCCCATCGGCACATTGGTCGGGTGGTTGTTGCCGACTTGAGGTGGCACATCCTGATCCACCAGCCAGCGGGCCGCCTGGAAATCGAGCATAAAAATCTGCGCTTCGAGGAGCGAAGTATTGAGCCACTGTCCCTCCCCGGATCTCTCCCGCTCCAACAGCGCCCCCAGAATGCCGGTCGCGGTCAGCACGCCGGCCATCATATCGGAGATCGCCGCGCCCGAGCGCCAAGGCCCGGTGCCCGGTTGACCGGTCACCGACATATGTCCGCCCATGCCTTGCGCAATTTGGTCGAGACCGGCCCGATAGGCATAGGGCCCGTCCTGGCCAAAACCGGAAATGCTGGCATAGACGATGCCTTTGTTGATCTTTTTGACCGTTTCATAGTCGATGCCGAGGCGGAACTTCACCTCCGGGCGGTAGTTCTCGACGATCACGTCGGCCTTTTCCGCCAGCTTGAAGAAGATCGCTTTGCCGTCCTCTTCTTTTAAATTGAGAGACAAGCTACGCTTGTTTCGGTGCAGGTTTTGAAAGTCCGGCCCGTGCCGCGTGCCCAAATCGCCATACATCGGATCGCCCGGGGTCTCGATCTTGATCACGTCCGCGCCGAAATCGGCGAGCTGGCGCGCTGCCGTGGGTCCGGCCCGCGCCCGGGTCAAATCCAATACCAGGTAATCGGTGAGCGCCGCCGAGGCGCGATCGATAGGCATATGCTTAGGCTCCTTGCTTCTTACGCTTGGCCGCCGAGACCAAGTAAACCCCGCCTATGATAAGCACGAAGGCCGGGAAATGATACAGTTCCAGCGTTTCGTCCAAAAACACCATGGCGAGACCCGTGATCATCAGCACCCGCACGTAGATAAAGGCGCTGGCCTTGCTGGCCCCGATCAGCCGGTTGCCGATGTTCCACAAACCCAACGCACCGACGGCGACGATGATCCCCGCCCACAGCACCGAGATCACGGTGGTCGTATTCAGCGACGTGGGCAGGATGTTCACCGTTTCCCACCAATAGAAGGGGATGAGAATAACAATTCCCAGAAACTGCGTGACGTTGAGAAAGGCCAGCGGCGAGATATCCCTCGGCGCCTCGCGCAATAGAACCGCGTAGAAGGAAAAACCGATCACCGATGACATCATCCACAAATCGCCGATGTTAAAGCGGACCCCCGTCAGGACAGCAAGATCGCCCCGAGTCAGGATTGTCATGACGCCCGCCGCGGCGATGATCGCGCCGACGACCTGCCACCGGGTGACCAGTTCCCGGAACAAAACCCAGGCGATGCACATGGTCACCACCGGCTGCACCATGGCGACCATACCGCCGTTGATCGCCGTCGTGTAATGGAGCGCGATATAGATGGTCGTATTGCCGAGGACCACCAGACAGAACGTCATCACAACAAAATATTTCCAGTGGCCCAGGATCAGCTTGTAGGACCGAGCGATCTCCCGCCAGGTCAAGGGCAGGATCACCAACGTCGCCACCACCCAGCGCCAGAGGGACAGACCGATCGGCGGCACTTCGCCAGGCACCAACCGGCCGAGAATATGGTTGCTGGCGAAAAACAGCATGGACAGGGTGAGCGCCATATATGGCCAGGGCCCCCAGGACTCGAGAACGGCGTTGGCGCGGCTGAGGCGCGATAGTGAATTTTCTGTCATGGGGCGGGATTGAGGCCGTTTGCTGGTACTGAGGGAATTATTGTATATCCGGTTAGCGAAAGAACAATACGGATGCGGCACGGAGGCCGGGCGTTGATGAACGACAATTTCCAGGACATTCGGGAATCGGTGCGTGCACTGTGCGCGGAATTTCCGGGCGAATATTGGCGCAAGCTGGACGCCGCGCGCGCCTATCCGGCGGAATTCGTCCAAAGAATGACTGAGACGGGCTTCTTGGGCGTTCTCATCCCGGAAGTATATGGCGGCAGCGGGCTCGGCATCGCCGCCGCCTGCGCGATCCTTGAGGAGATTCATAAAAGCGGGGGGAATGCCGCCGCTTGCCACGCCCAGATGTATACGATGGGCACCGTCCTGCGACACGGCAGCGACGCGCAAAAGGCCGAGTACCTGCCGAAGATCGCGAGTGGAGAATTGCGCCTTCAGGCGTTTGGAGTCACAGAACCCTCCAGCGGCACCGACGCGACCCGCATCCGCACCATGGCGGTCAAAGATGGCGACAGATATGTGGTCAACGGCCAGAAGGTCTGGACGTCCCGGGCCGAGCATTCGGATTTGATGCTGCTGTTGGCCCGCACCTCGCCTCGCGAGGATCAGCAAAAGCGCCATGAAGGCATGTCGGTTTTTCTGGTGGACATGCGTGCGGCCAAAGACAGCGGCCTCACCATTCGGCCGATCCCAACGATGATTAACCACGCGACGACGGAAGTGTTCTTCGACGATCTTTGCATTCCGGCGGATAGCTTGATCGGCGAAGAAGGCAAGGGTTTCCGCTATATCCTGGATGGTATGAACGCGGAGAGAATTCTTATCTCCGCCGAGTGCGTGGGCGACGCCCGCTGGTTTATCGAGAAGGCGTCAACTTATGCCAAGGACCGGAATGTGTTCGGCCGCAGCATCGGCGAAAACCAGGGCATCCAGTTCCCCATCGCCCGCGCCTATGCGGCCAGCGAGGCGGCAGACCTTATGTCCAAGAAAGCCGCCGCGCTGTTTGATGCCGGCGAGCCGTGCGGCGCAGAAGCCAACATGGCCAAGATGCTCGCCTCCGAAGCCTCCTGGGAGGCGGCGGAGATGTGCCTGCAGACCCATGGCGGCTACGGATTTGCAGAAGAATATGATGTGGAACGAAAATTCCGGGAGACGCGGCTGTATCAGGTGGCGCCCATCTCCACCAACCTGATCCTGTCCTACATTGCCGAGCATGTCCTCGGCCTGCCCCGGTCGTACTAGCCATGGCGGATATTGACGAGCTCCGGAATTGGATCGGCCGCACCGAAGAAGCGAATGATACCGTTCTGCCCCGGCAGTTGGACGCTATGGCCGCAACCCTGGACCGGGATGATGCGCCGGCCAAGGACGGCCATATTCTGCCTGCCGCCTGGCATTGGATGTACTTTGCCCCGGCCGTCCGTCATGCACAACTCGGCCGCGACGGTCATCCCGGCTCAAGTAAAAATGGGGGTGAGTTTCTGCCGCCGATCCCTCTGCCCCGGCGCATGTGGGCCGGCAATGAAGTTACCGTGCGCGCGCCCATCCAGGTGGGTGAAAATATCCGGCGCACTGCTACCATCGATGACATCAGCGTGAAGGATGGCCGGAGCGGCACCCTCGTCTTTCTGAAAATCCGGAATGCGATCACCGGCGACCGGGGCGCTGATCTCGACGATGTTCTAACCGCCGTTTACCGGGATGACCCCAAAAAATCTGAACCGCCGAGACAGCCAATACCGGCGCGGACAGATGAGGAATGGAGCCGCACCATCACTCCCGATCCGGTGTTGCTGTTCCGTTATTCCGCACTGACCTTCAACGGCCATCGGATTCATTACGACCGCGACTATACGACCAAGGTAGAGGGATATCCGGGTTTGTTGGTGCATGGCCCGCTGACGGCCACGTTGCTGCTGGACCTGGCGCGGCGGGAGCAGCCGGACAAGAACGTCTCCTGGTTCCGCATCAAGGCCATGTCGCCGCTGTATGATACCGAACCGTTTACGCTGGCCGGCGCGCCTGCCGCTGACAATAAAGCCGATCTCTGGGCGGCGGACGCCAACGGCAACCTGGCCATGGAAGCCGACATAAAATTTGGCGGATGATGGCGACGACCGCACCCCGCTTCCGGCCCAATTATCTCCGTTCTCCGGACCTGTTTGAGATTTGCGCCGCCTATACGTCCGCGCACGCGGCGTTTGATGCCGGGAACTACTATGTGGCGCTGTTGAAAGCGGAAGATGAGGGAGATCGGGAGATCGCGGCCTTATCCCGGTTGATGTGTGGAAACTATGCCGGCGGCATGGCGGCGCTCACCGCATTGGAAGCCCCCTCAGAGAAGGTCGCTCGGTTTCAATCCCTGTGCCACTGGATCGCCCGAGATAAGACGGCCGCTCACAGCAGTCTTGAGGAAGCCACAGATACCGCGCTGATCAACCTGATCGGCAAGGATGATCTCCATCTCCTGATCATTTGCGGCCCGCACACGGACCGCGCCGTGCCCGACCCGGCCCCGCCCGGCTTCACCCTCCACACCCTGTGCACCAATCGGGACAAAAAGGCGCCATCGTTGGAGGCTGCCCTTCCCAATGACGTTGAAATCGACGCCGTCATTGTATTCGATGTCTACGGCCCGCGACTGCCGGACGGACTGTTTGAGCTAGCCGCGCCAATTATTTTCCTGCCTTATGATTTGGACTTCCAGCTGCACCATCAATACGACGATTTATGCCGCGCCGATCTAATCGTTGTGAACTCCGCCTTTGAGCACGCTTATGCTGATGGTCTTTATCCTGGCCCGGTGACGGCCTATCCGGCTTTTGGCACTGCATTCGCCAACCGCGAGATCGCTGAACCCGCAGCCGAGAAAGACCTGGACGTTATACATACCGGACTCTCCTTCACCCCCATCATGCGGGAAAAGACCCAGTTTTTATTCCGGCTGGCGGTATTGGATGATGAGTCGCTAAACATTCAGATCCATCACGGCTTTCTGGACAAGGCAGACTATCTGGAGAAAGTCCGCCGCGCGAAATTCTGGCCGGTGTGCAACGGCCGGAGCATCGGCGGCCTTACCGATCGGGTCGCTGATGGCTTGAGCAGCGGCGCCGTGCTTTTTGTCCCGGAGGACGATGTCGCGAGCCGCCTGCTTGATCAGGGCTCTAGCGCCATCGTGGAAACGCCAGAGGCGAATCTTGAATCACGGTTTCAACAATCGCTCGCGAATTGGACAAGCACCTGGCCTGAGCTCGTGCAGGATTGGTCGGAGATTGCGGGCGAGCTTCACGAACTTCTGGGCGAGTCGACAACGCGAACGGAGGCGCTCTTTAAATATTGTTTATTCGAGGCGGCACGGCGGCAGACCGAGGCTACAGCACAGACAGTCGGCACGAAAGCCGCCGCGATGGATCATAGCCGTGACTGTTCCGGTCTGTTTCATCTACTCTCCCAAACTCTGCAACGGCCGGCGGATCAAACCTTGGTCGATCAGGCCAAGGCGACTTTCGATAAGGCGATAGCTCTACATCCTCAGTCTCTGACACTGCCGTTCAATATGGGTAGGACGCTTTGGGCGCTGGGAGACCGGCAAACGGCAATCCGACTTTTACAACAGGCCGTCGATAACAGTGAGACCGGACACTTCGATCCACGCCACGAAGACATATGGCTGCATCTGTTCAAAGGGACGAACGAGATGATGCCCTATGAAGACTATTTCATGGCGAACGCGTTGGAACTGTCACGCGGGTTCACCAGAGCGCCGACAGGCCGCGCTGTTATCGCCGCGACGGCGAAAACCTACTTGGCGCTGAACGCTTTGCAGAACAATAATTTCAACGAAGGACACACCCTCCTTGACGAGGCCTTGTCGGACTTTCCGGACCATTGGCCGGCGGCCAAGCTGCGCTGCAAGACGCTCTACGCCATGGCCGAGAGCGGAAGCCAATCTGATTGGGACGCGGTCGTCGCAGCGTTTGACCATGCGGTCGAGCTCTATCCCCCGGTAATCAGCGAGCTTGTGCCTTTCGGCATTTCGGCGGAACTGGCCCGCGGCAACGAAGACGGGGCGGCGGCCCTCGCCAAGACCTGGGCCTACTTCGCCACCCGGGTAACCTGGGAGAAGGATGACGATCACCCTATCCCAGACGCCACCTGGAAATGCGTCCACGCCCTCTTTGACAGGCTGCCGGATCATTTGCAGCGGGCGCTTCAGGAACGCTATCCCGGTAAACTGTAGTTCTGCAATTTTTAAGGATTTTCTGGTATCACCTGAGAAGAGACAGCGGATTTGGCAGGACCCTTGAGCGGAACATTCCTCATCACCTCGGGCGCCTATTGCGGGCCTGAGTTCACGTCGATCTTCGGCAAGCTGCCCCCGGCCTTTTTACCGGCGGGCGCGCAACGCCTCTATCAGGTGCAAGCCGGCCATATCGGTGGCGTTGCGGGGCGGCGGATTCTATCCCTGCCGGAAGACTTTGACATTCTGGAACAGGACCGTCGTATCCTCGCCGAACTGGGCTTCGACGTAATCTCCGTCCCCGGCGGGCTGAGCCTCGGGCAATCCGTTTCACATGTGCTCGAAACGGCGGACATAGACCGCGGCCCGCTGCACATCCTGCACGGCGATACCCTGCTGCCCGGATTTCCCTACGATCAGCTTGATTGCGTTTCCACCGGGCGAACGAGTGAATACACGTCCTGGGCCGAATCCCGCCTGGACGAGACAGGCGCGCTGACGTTCTTTGACGGCCTGCCCGACGGCGGCGCCCCGGCGGCAGGAGAGCGAACAGTGCTATCGGGCTTCTTTGGTTTCTCGGAAATATCCGTGTACCGGGATGCCCTAAAGACCTCAGGCAACAATTTCATCAAGTCACTGAATGTCTATGCCGGGTCACACCCGCTTTCCGAGATCGGGGACGGCGAGTGGCTCGACTTCGGTCACCTGGACACCTATTTCCAGTCCAAGGCTCAGCTGACCAATGGCCGGGCATTCAACGACTTTCGTTTTTCACGCCGCGCGGTCGAAAAGACCAGCGCCGACGCCGAAAAGATCAACGCCGAGGTCGATTGGTTCGAGAACGTGCCGGCGGACATAAAGGTCTTTGCCCCTCAGTATCTGGGGCGAAGTGCGGATGGCGCCGGCTATCAGACCGAATATCTCTATCTATCGTCCCTGGCGGACCTGATGGTGTTCGGGCGGCTGCCAACTTATGTGTGGCAACGCATCTTCACCGCCTGCGACGAATTTCTGCAAACCTGCGCCCGGCACCGGCCGGATACCAACCTGTCCACGGAATCGCTGTACGGAGAGAAAACCCTGGCCCGGCTGGATCAATACGCATCTCAGTCCGGCACGAACCTGGCCGGCGGGTGGACCTTCAACGGCGAGTCGCTACCCGGCCTGACAAAAATCGTCGAGATATGCGTCACCGCTATTCCGCCGGTTGAACCGCATCATCAGCAAATCGTCCACGGCGATTTCTGTTTCAGCAATATCTTCTATGATTTCCGGGCGCACACGATCCGGGTCGTCGATCCACGCGGGTATCTGGGTGAGGCCGAGGCCTCGATTTACGGCGACGTCCGCTATGACATCGCGAAACTCTATCACTCGGTTGCTGGGTGCTACGATCAGGTGATCGCCGGCCGCTACGATTTAGGCGGCAGCGGCGCCGATATATCCCTTAGCCTGCCAGACAACGCCGGCGGCGCCTGCCGGGATGCATTCTTCGCCGGGACTTATAACGGCCTGACCCTCGACGAGGCGGCCGCCAAACCGATCGCCATCTTGCTGTTTCTTTCCATGCTGCCCCTGCACCGGGACGATGAGCAGCGGCAACGCGCCCTGCTGGCCTGCGCTCTCCGGCTGTTTCGTGATCTGGACGGCTAGACCATGTTGATTACCATCCCCATGGCGGGCGAAAGCCGCCGGTTTCGTGACGCGGGCTTCGAGCAGCCCAAGTACATGCTACCGTTGAAGGACGGCACGGTCTTTGACCATGCGGTCGGCAGTTTCGAGGACTGTTTTGCCGGCCACGAGTTCCTGTTCATCTACCGGGACATTCAGGACACAAAGCTTTTCATCGAAGAACATTGTGCCGACCTCGGTCTTGCCGACCCGTATCTCGTGGAATTGGAGGCGGTGACAACAGGGCAGGCCGACTCGGTTAGGATGGGTTTGGAACGGTCGGGTTTGCCGGCCGAAGACGGCCTCGCCATCTTTAACATTGATACATTCCGGCCCGGCTTTGCCTTCCCTCATGACTGGAACTGGGATGACGTCGATGGCTATCTGGAAGTGTTCGAGGGCAGCGGCCCCAACTGGTCCTATGTGCGGCCCTCCGGGTTCGGTGACGGCACGGTCTTGGAGACCGCCGAAAAGATCGAGATCTCCAATCTTTGTTGTACAGGGCTCTATTACTTCCGCAACGCCGAGACCTTCCGCCGCGCGTTGATGGCGCACCGGATCCGCAAGCCGGACACGCGGGAATTCTACGTGGCGCCCATTTACAACGACCTGATCGCGGAAGGGGCGGATATCCGCTACCATCAAATTCCGGCGGACGCGGTAACGTTTTGCGGCGTACCGGCGGAATATGAAGCGCTGTTCGCCGAGGAAACCGATGACTGATTCCAATCATACCGATGTCTCGGTTGTTGTGACCGGATTGGTCCGGGATGTGGACTTGTTCTCCCGCAGCCTGGACAGTCTGACCGGCATCCGGGAGGTCAAAGAAGTCATCCTGGCGACCTGGGAAGAGGAAGCGGCGGACAACGCCGCAACACTGGCGGGCCTCGCCCATCGGTTTGATTTGAACGTCTTGGCCGTGCCGGAACCGCCGCAGTGGAGCGGTAATCTGTTGAGCCAGATGCTGGCGCTTTATGTCGGGACCAATCACGCGGCCTGCCGCAATATCCTGAAAACCCGCACCGATGTGTTTATCGAGCCGGACGCGCTCAAGCATGTCTTTGCCAAAGACCGGGCTATTTCTTTGCCCGAAAACATGACAGCGGGCGCGCCGGTGTTCGGAGAGAAAGTCTGTGTCTGGGGTGTGGAGTCCACATCGCCCTTCTACATGCACGATCTGTTTTTCTTCGCGTCCAAACCGGACATGTTGAAGCTGGTCAACATGGATGTGCGCTACGACTTTCTCTACAACATGACCAAGGAGAAAGTGCATATCCGCCGCTTTATCCACCCGTTTATCCATGAATTCCCGATCCTGGAGAAATTTCTCCACGTGGCCCATGTGCTGGGCGCGACCGTCGAATTTCCCAACGACTACCGTTACGCCGTGCTGGAAAAGATGCTCGGCGAGCAGCTCTACGTATTGATCCTGGCCCTCTATTACCGGTTGGTGGCTGCGTATTTCACCAATGACTGGGGACAGGATGACGTCTTTGAGTGGAAGGACGTCCCGGACCAGGTCACCTTTACGCCGGGCGGCACATTGGAAGACGCCTTTTTCGCCCATCCCGACTACAAAGCGTTGCTGGCCAAAGGCGATTTTCTCTTCAGATCGGTCACCACCGGCGATTTTGCCGACGACGAGCTTGGCCAACGATTTGCAAAGGCCAACGCCGAACTGGATGCACTCACAGACCTCCGCACCGCCGGCCTGGCGCACGATTTTGACGGATTCATACAGCGCGCCATGAACTACGGTCAAGAGGCGCTGGAGCTGGTTCGCGAGACCTATGGTAAAGAAACCGGCCGCACCGCGGACCCCGCCGTAGATTGAGAATTGACACCTCCACAGACTCCCGGTAACCATACTTCCGATGGTTTTCAGCGACTATTCGCTGGAATGAAATGGGAATGCGGTGCGCTTGAGTTAAGCAATCCCGCAACTGCCCCCGCAACTGTAGGCCGCGATGTCCGCGGCGAGTCAGATACCGGCCATCAGCCCCGCAGGGACTCAATTGTCCGTCGCGTCGCGGGGCACGCGACACACGGAGGGTGAGCCATGTCGAACCAAATTCAAGCCCAGGTCCAAGAAGCGGCCCAAGAACAGGCTGGACTGCAACAACGCCTTGTCGCCGCGACTGTCGGCGGATTATTGGGCGTCTTTCTTTTGATCGGCGTCGGTTTTGCCGGCCAAGACGGTTTCGCCCACAACGCGACGCACGATACCCGGCACGCGACAGGCTTCCCCTGCCACTAAGCCAACCTCATGCTTAATAGACTGCTGGTGACAGGCCTCGTTTCCGGGGCCGTAGCGGGCGTAGTTTTAACGGTCTTCCATTTTTTGATGGTGGAGCCGCTCATCTTCGCCGCCGAACAGTACGAGGATCAGGCCGCGTTTCATGCGGCTGAAACCGTCGTTCAACATTCCCATGGGTCCGGGGTGACGCACACTCATGAAGAGGGCGGCAAACCCCACGAACACAATGCCGAGGGCGCGGTTCACGTCCACAAAGACGGCTCGGTACACGAACACGATGCTTGGGAACCGAAAGAGGGCCTCCAACGCAGCGGCTTCACGTTGCTCGCCAATATCTTGGTGGGCATCGCGTACGGCATTTTATTGGCCACCGCATTGACCCTCTATGGCCGGAATATTGGCTACACCGAGGGCGCTCTCTGGGGATTGGCCGGCTTCGCCAGTTTTTCTCTTTTACCCGGCCTGGGCCTGCCGCCCGAACTGCCTGCCGCCGCCGCGGCTGACTTATTCGACCGCCAAACCTGGTGGCTGGGCACGGCAGCGGCGAGTGTCTTTGGTATTGCCATGGTGGTCTTTGGCAAGAACCCAATTTGGAAAGCCATTGGCGCGGTGTTGCTGATCGCGCCTCATATCATCGGCGCGCCACATCCGCCGGCCGGCGCTGTGGGAAAGTCACCGCCGGAACTGGCCGCCCACTTTGTTTCCGCCACCATGACGGCGGCGGCCCTGATGTGGCTGGCCATCGGCTTGATGGCGGCCTACTTGCAGCAACGGCTTGGCTCGGCAGACGCTTCCGACTAATCCTTATCGGACACGCCGGCTTCGGCGAAGGTCGCCATGCCGGTATGACAGGCCACGGCGCATTTGAGAATATTGAGCGCCACCGCCGCGCCCGACGCCTCGCCCAAGCGCATATCGAGATTGATCAACGCAGCTTTGCCGAGCCGGTCCAACAACCGTTGATGTCCGGGCTCCGCCGAAACATGGCCGGCCACACAGTGATCCAACAGGGCTGGATCAAGCGCATGGAGCACCGCCGCCGCTGCGCCGCTCACGTATCCATCCAGAACAACCGGGGTCCGGGTCTGCCGGGCGGCGACAATGGCGCCGGCCATGGCCGCCAGCTCCCGCCCGCCAAATGTCTGCAAAACCGCCAACCCATCCTTCGAATCAATCCCATGTTTCGCAACGCTGTCGCCGACAACCCTGATCTTATTGTCGAGCGCACTACCTTCCACACCGGTACCGGGCCCGACCCAGTCCTCGGCCGTCCCGCCGAACAGCGCGTGGCAAATCGCCGCGGCGGACGTGGTGTTGCCGATACCCATTTCACCGACGCATAGCGCGTCACAGCCTTTGCCCACCGCGTCCGCGCCGGCATTCAGCGCGGCGAGCAAGCCGGCAGCGTCCAGGGCCGGCTCTTGCGAGAAATCCGCCGTCGGCGTTTCCAGGTCCAACGCGATCACGTCCAACTCGGCCCCGGCCACGCCACTAAGCTGATTGATCGCAGCCCCGCCGGCGGAAAAGTTGGCCACCATCTGCACGGTGACTTCCGCTGGAAACGCGGAGACGCCTTGGGCCGTCACCCCGTGATTCCCTGCAAACACAAGGACACGGCAGTTGTCCAATGCCGGCGGATGACTGCCCTGCCAGGCCGACAACCAGGCGGACAATTCCTCCAATTTTCCGAGCGAGCCCGCCGGTTTGGTCAGGTTCGGCTCCCGCTCAGCCGCGGCTGCCGTCGATTTCTCATCGACGCCGGGAAGGCCCGGGAGTGCGGACCCGAATTCGGAGAGAGATGAAAAACTGGTCATCAATTATACCTCGCCGGGGTTTCTTGTTCGTTTCACCATCCGGGCTGTAATATAGAGGGTAGAACAACCTGCAAAGCCAAAACTGGCGAGAGGGAACATGGCGGACAAACCCGATACACCAAGCGAAACGCCGGAGGAACAGGCGCGCAAACAAGACTGGATGGATGATCTCCAGATTTGTTTGGGCTTCTTGACGCGTATTCCGGTGCCCGGCGGCCCGGCGGTCAACAATCCCTCCCTTGCAGAGGCATCGCGCTTCTTTCCCGTTATCGGCATTCTGCTCGCCGCCATCTCGGTCTTTGTTCTGGTCGGCGCGCAAACTCTCGGCCTCCCCCATGCGGCGGCGATCTTGTTGGCGCTTTTATCGATCACCTTGATCTCCGGCGGACTGCATGAGGACGGTCTGGCGGATACGGCGGACGGTCTCGGCGGCGGCTACGACAAAGAACGTTCCTTGGAGATCATGTCCGACAGCCGGATCGGCAGCTTCGGCGTTCTGGCGCTGATCTTCTGTGTCGGGTTGAAGTGGGTCAGCCTGGGGAGCCTTCCGGAACACGGGGCGGCGCTGACCCTATTCGGGGCGATCGTCGCATCCCGCGGGTTGCTGCCGATTTTCATGCGATATGTGCCGCCGGCAAAAGAAGACGGGCTGTCAGCCGGCGCGGGACAGCCCTCGTTCGACCGGGTAGCAGTGTCGGCAGGCATCTCGTTGTTGGTGGTGTACTTTGTTTTCGGTTTTTGGCTGGGTCTTGTCGCTATCATCGCGACGATAGTTGTCACCGGCCTTTTTGCCTGGTGGGTCACGCGTAAGATCGGGGGCCAGACCGGTGACATTTTGGGCGCGGTCCAACAGATCAGCGAAGTTTGCTTTATCCTGGCGGCGGCTTCCGGCGGCGCGGCATGAGCGCTATGGTCCGCTGGTGGTGGATCCGGCATGCGCCGAGTGAAGGCGACCAGGGGATCGTCCACGGCCAAGATGACGTCGCGGCTGATCTGACCAACCAAGACGCGGTCGCCGCCACGGCGGCCAAACTCCCCCAGGATGCCGTTTGGCTGACCAGCACCATCCGCCGCGCCAAGGAAACGGCGCAGGCCCTGCAGCCAGGCGTCGAGACCACCGAGATCAAAGCCCTGGACGAACAGAATTACGGCATTTGGAATGGCCAGCGCTGGAACGACCTTAAAGGCGAAGACGCCGAGGCCTTCTGGAAGGACTTCGCCAACAACAAACCGCCCGAAGGCGAAAGCTATGTGGAACAATATGCCCGCGTCTCGAAAGCGATCCTGCAACTGAACCCCAAATATCCTGACCGGGATGTCATCGCCGTGGTCCATGCGGGCACCATCCGCTCCGCCATCGGGCTCGCCCTGGACCTGGCGCCGATGAAAGCGCTCTCGGTTCAGGTCGGCAACCTGTCCATCACCCGGATCAACGCTATTCCCATGGATGACGGGCTCAAATGGGCGGTCCAGTCGGTCAATCTCCTACCCGAATAAGCGCCCCTCTAAAGCTTTGCTACCTCCCCGCCGACCTGATATCGTCCTCGCGCCTTAGGGACAGGGAAGCCGGTGCGAGACCGGCGCTGCCCCCGCAACTGTAAGGGCCTTGGATCGTCCGCGCGGCGCCGCCGCAACCACTGACCAACGTTGGGAAGGTGAACGATCCGAAAGCCCAAGCCAGGAGACCTCCTCTCGGGCGCGCTTGAACGCAATAGAAACCTCGGAGGGAGGGGAACGTTCCATGGCGGCGACGCCAACCTTCAACGGCATAACATTGGTCCTAGGCGGGGCACGTTCCGGCAAGAGCGCCTTTGCTGAAAGCCTGTTCGCGTCTTGCGATGCCGCGACTTATATCGCCACCGCCGAAGCCCTGGATGACGAGATGACTGATCGCATCCAACAGCATCAATCCCGGCGCGGAGATGCCTGGACGACGGTGGAGGCGCCCCTCGATCTCGCCGGCGCAATGACGGATATTGGGTCGCCTGTACTGGTGGATTGCCTGACCATCTGGCTCTCCAATCTCATGCATCATGAAAAGGACATTGAGGCGGAAATCGACTCCCTACTGGCCGCCCTTTCCGCTATGAAACAGCCCATTGTTTTTGTGTCGAACGAGGTCGGCGGGGGCATCGTGCCGGAAAACAAACTGGCCCGGAATTTTCGCGACCTCGCCGGGATCATGAACCAAAAGTTCGCGGCAGCGGCCGACCAGGTGTTTCTGGTCACCGCTGGCCTGCCCCAACAATTGAAATAGGAAATACGCATGCCAGAACTCGGAAAAATTCCCGTCACCGTCGTCACCGGCTTTTTGGGCGCCGGCAAAACCAGCCTGATCCGCCACCTTCTGGAAAACCCGCGGGGCAAAAAGTTGGCGCTGATCATCAACGAGTTCGGCGATCTCGGCGTGGACGGCGATATTCTCAAAGGCTGCGGGGACGAGACCTGCAGCGAAGACGATGTGATGGAACTGACCAATGGTTGCCTCTGCTGTACGGTCGCGGACGATTTCATTCCGACCCTGGAAACGCTTCTCGACCGGGAAGACCGGCCCGACCATATCGTGATTGAGACATCGGGCCTCGCGCTGCCAAAGCCATTGGTCCAGGCCTTCCAATGGCCGGAGGTTCGCTCTCGCACCACCGTGGACGGGGTGGTTGTGGTTGTCGACGGTCCTGCCGTAAAAGCCGGGCTGTTTGCGGATGATCCGGACCTGGTCCAGGCGCAACGGGATGCCGATGACTCTCTCGACCATGAAAGCCCGCTGGAAGAACTCTTCGAAGATCAACTGGCCTGCGCCGATCTGGTCGTGATCAGCAAATCGGACCTGATGACCGGCGAGGAACGCCAGGGTGTCATGGACACCGTGCGCCAGGAGACCCGGCCCTCGGTCAAGATGCTGAGCGCTGCGCACGGCAAAATCGATTCCGCGCTTTTGTTGGGTATGCGCGCGGCGGTCGAAGATGATCTGGACGACCGTAGATCTCATCATGACGGACTGGACGGCGAACACGACCACGACGATTTTGACAGTATCGTGGTCGCCCTGGACCAAGTCGAAGACCAAGACGTCATCAAACAACGGGTCACCAATACTTTGGCGCAGGACGGCGTGTTGCGGGTCAAAGGCGTAATGGACGTGGCCGGCAAGCCCGCTCGCCTCGTGGTTCAAGGCGTCGGCCCCCGTGTAGATTGTTACTTCGACCGGACCTGGAACGATGGTGAAACGCGGCAAAGCCGGCTGGTCGTCATCGGCCTGCACGATTTTGACCGGGCGGCAGCCGAGGCCGCGTTGAAGCCCCCGGTCTGATGCACCTTCTTGTCACCCAGCCCGGCCAGATCAACGACGGCAGCGAAGCCGTCGATCTCGGCCAATCGCCTGGGGACATTGTTTTCCTCTCAGCGGCGGCCAGCGATCTGACGCTTCTGGCGGAAACCTATGGGTCTTTGAAGGGGGAGTTGCCGAGCCTCCGTCTCGCAAACCTAATGCAACTCAGCCACAACATGTCGGTTGATGTGTATGTGGAAAACACACTGGCGTCGGCGAAGCTGATTATCGTGCGGCTGCTGGGCGGCGCCGGCTATTGGCCTTATGGACTGGAAAGGATCGGCGCGCTTTGCCGAGAGAACGGCATCAGCCTCGCGGTCATCCCCGGTGACGATCACCCCGACCCGGAACTTCAATCCTATTCCACCCTCCCCTCCGACGCCTGCCACCGCATATGGCAGTACTGTGCTCATGGGGGTGGAGGTAATGCGAAAAACTTGTTGATATATTGCTCGTCGCTCTTGGGGAACGAGACCACCTGGCTGGAACCGGCGCCCCTGGTCCGGGCCGGGCTCTATTGGCCCAACGCCTCCCTGCCCGCCTTGGAAGACGTTCAAGAGTATTGGGAAGCGGATGCGCCGGTGGGCGCCATCGTGTTTTACCGAGCGCTCGTGCAGGCAGGCGATCTTGCCCCGGTGAACGCGCTGATCAAGGCGCTTCGGGGCCACGGGATCAATCCGCTGCCCCTGTTCGTCGGCAGTCTAAAAGACGCCGCCTGTGCGGAGATCGTCAAATCCTATCTGGCGGACACCGAGGTCAACATCGTTCTCAATCTGACCGGTTTCGCGGTTTCCACACCGGGGGCGGAAACCAGTGAAACGCCTTTCACCGAGGCTGATTGCCCGGTGCTGCAGGTGATCCTGTCCGGTGGCGATGAAGACGGCTGGCGGGAAACGGCCTGTGGCCTTGCCCCCCGCGATCTGGCCATGAGCGTGGCGCTCCCGGAAGTGGATGGCCGGATTATCACCCGCGCCATCTCGTTTAAGAAGGCGGACGGGTTTGACGAGCGGACGGAAGTCGCTTTGGTCCGCCACGAACCGGTCCCGGATCGCGTCGATTTCACCGCGCGCCTCGCCGCCAACTGGTGCCGGCTTCGCCAAACGCAAGAAGCAAAGCGGCGGGTGGCGATCGTGCTTGCCAACTATCCCAACCGGGACGGACGGTTGTGCAATGGGGTCGGCTTGGATACGCCGGCCGGTGTGGCGGCGGCCATCCGCCGGTTAAAAGCGGACGGCTATAAAGCCGGCCACGCGCCTGAAGATGGCGCAGCCCTGATGGATATCCTGCTCGAAGGCCCCACCAACGCGCCGGGTGACAGGGAGGGCGGCGAGCGTATTTCACTCGAAGACTATCGCCGGTTCTTTGACAGCCTGCCCCACGAGGTGCACGGCGAAGTGCGAGAACGCTGGGGCGCGCCGGAAGCCGATCCGTTTTTCGTGGACGGGGCGTTCGTGTTACCGGCCCACCGGTTCGGCAATCTGGCCGTGGCGATCCAGCCGGCCCGGGGCTACAACATCGATCCGGTGGAAAGCTATCACGACCCGGACCTGGTCCCGCCACATGGTTATCTGGCGTTCTACGCCTGGCTACGAACATCTTTCGGCGCGCATGCCGTCATCCATTTCGGCAAACACGGCAATCTGGAATGGCTGCCGGGCAAGGCCCTGGCGCTCAGTGAAGACTGTTTTCCGGAAGCGGCCCTCGGCCCCTTGCCCCACCTCTATCCGTTTATCGTCAACGACCCCGGCGAAGGCACCCAGGCCAAGCGCCGCACCCAGGCGGTCATCATCGATCACCTGACCCCGCCTTTGACCCGCGCAGAGAGCTATGGCCCCTTGCGCGATCTGGAACAGTTGGTCGACGAATACTACCTGGCCGCCGGCATGGACCCGCGCCGTCTCAAACTTCTCTCGGAACAGATTCTCGATCTGGGCAAGCGGATCGGGCTGGACCGGGACGCCGGCATCATAGAGGGTGATACGGAAACGGACTCGCTGGCCAAAATCGACAATTATCTCTGCGAACTAAAGGAAATGCAGATCAGGGACGGGCTGCACGTGTTCGGTCAGTCGCCCGACGGCCGGCTGCTTACCGACCTTCTCATCGCGCTGACCCGCCTGCCCCGTGGCGACGGCAAGGACGCCAACGCCTCGCTCATCCGGGCGTTAGCGGCGGACCTGGGCTTAAACGAGTTCGATCCGCTGGACTGCGAGATGGGCGCGCCCTGGACCGGGCCAACACCTGCCGCTTTGGCAGGCGGCTCCCCCTGGCGCACCAACGGTGACACGGTGGAACGGCTGGAACTACTGGCCCAAGGTTTGGTAAGCGGCGAGACACCGGCTGACCCAGCCTGGAACCAAACAGGCGCTGTTCTCACCTACATCGACGCGCAACTCCGCCCCTTGGTCACCCGTTGCGGCGAACAAGAACTGTCTGGCCTCGCCGCCGGGCTCGCGGGCAAGTTCGTGCCGCCGGGCGCTAGCGGTGCACCGACCCGGGGCCGACTGGACACACTGCCAACGGGACGCAATTTCTATTCTGTTGATTGCCGGGCGATCCCGACACCGGCCGCCTGGTCCCTGGGCTGGAAGTCCGCCACGTTGCTGATCGAGCGTTATTTCCAGGATCACGGGGAATACCCGCGCCGCCTCGCCGTCAGCGCCTGGGGCACAGCCAACATGCGGACCGGCGGCGATGATATCGCCCAGGCGCTGGCGCTGATGGGCGTGAAACCGGTGTGGGATCAGCAATCCCAGCGGGTCACCGGCTTCGAGGTTATTCCGGCGGATGTCCTTGGCCGGCCCCGGGTCGATGTGATGTTCCGTATCTCCGGCTTCTTCCGGGATGCGTTCCCGGCGCAGGTGGACCTACTCGACAGCGCCGCCCGCGCCGTGGCCGCCTTGGATGAAAGCGACACGACCAATCCCATGGCGGCGCAGTTCCGCGCCGACCAGGCCAAGCTGACCAAAGGCGGACTGGAGGCGGAAGACGCCGCGCGCAAGGCGGGGCATCGGGTGTTCGGCTCCAAACCGGGCGCCTACGGCGCAGGCCTGCAGGCGCTGATTGACGAGAACGGCTGGGACGGCGACGAGGACCTGGCCAAGGCCTATGTGGCCTGGGGCGGCTACGCCTATGGCGGCGGGGTCGAGGGCGCTGCCGAACATGGGCTGTTCGAAACCCGGTTGAAGGCTGTCGAAGTGGTCATCCACAACCAGGACAACCGGGAACATGATCTGTTGGACAGTGACGACTATTACCAATTTGAAGGCGGGATCACCGCCGCAATCCGGCACCTTTCGGGCAGTCAGCCCGCCGTCTATCACAACGATCACAGCCGGCCTGAATCGCCCAAGGTGCGAACGCTGGAAGACGAGATCGGCCGGGTGGTCCGCGCCCGCGCCGCCAATCCCAAATGGATCGATGGCGTCATGCGCCACGGCTATAAGGGCGCCTTCGAAATCGCCGCCACGGTGGATTATCTCTACGCCTTTGCCGCCACCGCCAGAGTGGTGCAGGATCACCACTTCGAACAATTGTTCGACGCCTATTTGGACGATGACCGGGTGCGGGATTTCATCGAGGAACACAATCCGGACGCGCTCCGGGAAATCGCCGAGACATTTGAGCGGGCCATCGAGCGGGGCTTCTGGCATCCGCGCGCCAATTCGGCCGGGCAATTGCTGGCCCGGCTCAGACAGGGAGAAGCGGCATGAGCACATCAGACGACAATCTGACCGAAGAGGAAATTAACGCGCGCGCCAACGAGAAGCGCCGCAAGCACAAGGAAGCCAAGGACCGCATCCTCGCCAAGAAGGTCAACGAAGGCGGTTTGCTTGCCGTTCACACCGGCAAGGGCAAGGGTAAGACCACCGCCGCCATGGGCATGGTCGCCCGCTGCATCGGCCACGGCATGAAAGTCGGCATCGTGCAGTTCGTCAAAGGCAAGTGGGAGACCGGCGAACGGGTCGTGCTGGAAGCCTTCCCCGATCAGGTCAGGATCACCGCCATGGGCGAGGGCTTCACCTGGGAAACCCAGGACCGCGCGCGCGATATCGAGGCCGCCAACGCCGCCTGGGCGCGGGCCAAGGAAATGATCCTGGATCCGGCAAACGACATGGTGCTGCTGGATGAGATCAACATTGTGCTTCGCAATGACTATTTGGATATCAACGAGGTGGTGGCGTTTCTGAAAGACAAACCGGCGAATGTTCATGTCATCTGCACCGGCCGTAACGCCAAGCCGGAACTGATCGAGATCGCCGACTTGGTCACCGAGATGACCGAAATAAAACACCACTTCCGCGCCGACTTTAAGGCCCAGGCGGGAATCGAGTTTTAGCCGGTCCGAGCGCGACCATGTCCGCCAAAGCCATCATGCTGCAAGGCACCGGCTCGGACGTCGGCAAGTCGCTGTTGGCCGCCGGGTTGTGCCGGGCGTTTGTGAAACGGGGGCTCACCGTCCGGCCGTTCAAGTCCCAGAACATGTCCAACAATGCCGCCGTGACGCCGGACGGCGGAGAGATCGGCCGGGCGCAGGCGTTGCAGGCCCGCGCCTGCGGTGTCGCGCCGAGCGTCCACATGAACCCTGTGCTGCTGAAACCCCAATCGGAGGTGGGCGCGCAGCTTGTGGTCCACGGCAAGGTGCGGGGCAATTACAACGCCCGCGCTTTTCAGCCGGTGAAGAAGGACCTGATGGCTGACGTGCTGGCCAGCTTCGAGATCATGAAAGCAGACGCCGACATTGTTGTGGTCGAGGGCGCCGGCAGCGCGGCGGAAGTGAATTTGCGCGAGAACGACATCGCGAATATGGGGTTCGCCATTGCCGCGCAGGTCCCTGTGATCCTGGTGGCCGACATCGACCGGGGCGGGGTGATCGCCAGCCTGGTGGGCACATACGCGCTACTGCCCGATAACGAACGGGCGCTGCTGAAAGGCTATATCATCAATAAGTTCCGGGGCGATGTGTCCCTGTTCGATGACGGGCTGACAGCGATCACGGACAAGACCGGTCTCGCCTCCTTCGGCATCCTGCCCCATCTGGCGGCAGCGGCGCGCCTGCCCCAGGAAGACGCCATGTCGCTGGAGAATCGGGAGCGGCTGGCCGGCGATGGGCCGACCAAAATCGCCGTGCCCCGCCTCGCCCATATCGCCAACTTCGACGATTTTGATCCGTTAATCGCGGAAGCCGACGTTGCCCTCGACATCATTCCGCCGGGCGAGGCGTTGCCCGGTGATGCTGATCTGGTCATTCTTCCCGGCTCCAAAACCACCATTGCGGACTTGGAGGAGTTCCGCCGGCAGGGCTGGGACATTGACCTGGCCGCGCATATCCGGCGAGGCGGTACGGTGCTGGGCATTTGCGCCGGCTATCAGATGCTGGGCAAAACGATCAGCGATCCGGACGGGGTGGAAGGCAGTGCCGGCGAGATCAAGGGGCTTGGCCATCTCTCCCACGACACGATGCTGGTCGGCGACAAGACCCTGACAGAGGTTTCTGGGGAAGCCTGTGATGGATTGGGGCCGGTCCAAGGCTATGAAATGCATATCGGCAAATCATCCTCCGCGACGGAAGCGCCCTTCCTGAGATTGGGCGGCGTTCCTCACGGCGCCCTCTCCCCAGACGGCCGGATCATGGGCTGCTATGTGCACGGGTTATTCTCCAGCGATGCCTTCCGCCATAATTTCCTCAACCGGCTGAAGACCCGTGCGGCGTCCGGCGTTGCCTATGAAGCGCAGGTGGAGACGGCGTTGGATGAACTGGCCGACGCGATTGAGGAACACCTGGCTGTTGAGGGGATGCTGGGGGTTTCCTCTCTTTTTTGACGTCATCCACGGGCTTGACCCGTGGATCCATATTGGAACCCCGATTTGCTCCCCAGTCTCAGCACTCTCCCAGCCCCCTCCCTGCGTCACCCCCGAGTTGGCGAAGCCAAGTCTCGGGGGACCATGAGACACAGCGACCTGAGCAGAAACGCCGAATGGACCCCCGACAACTGCTTCGCAGGTCGGGGGCGACGCTTCTAGGGGGTGGGTGACTAGGATGCAGCCATCAGCCCCACCAGCAAAACAAACATCAACAGGCACGCATTTACATAGACACGGAGTCCCGCGCGGATGTCGGCGGGGGTTGCATCTTCTCTCCCCTCGCCCAGCCAGGGCTCGTCCACTGCGTGCCCGTCGTAGATCCTTGGGCCTGACAGCTGAACATCCAGCGCGCCGGCCATCGCCGCTTCGGGCACGCCAGCGTTGGGGGACCTGTGCTTGCGACCGTCCCGCCACAAGGTCTTGAAACTATCCGCCGCGCCGCCTGGCCGGTGAACCAGCGCGGCCAGGACAATCAACAGCCCGGCGAGCCGCGACGGAATGAGATTGGCGAAGTCATCCAGCTTCGCCGCCGCCCAACCAAAGTCCCCGTGTTTCTGATTGAGATGCCCGATCATGCTGTCCGCCGTGTTGAGCGACTTGTAGATCAGCAAGCCGGGCAACCCGAATAACAGAGCCCAGAACACCGGCGCGACTACGCCATCGGAGAAATTCTCGGCCAATGTTTCCAATGAGGCCCGCGACACACCGGCCCCGTCCAAACTATCTGTTTGGCGGCCAACGATTTTACCCACGGCGGCGCGCCCGGCCTCCAGACCGTCCGCCTCCAGCGCCGACGCCACGTCACCCACATGCTGATAGAGACTCTTCTGCGCCAAAAGGGTCGACATAACGACGCCCAGAACCACCCAACCATACGGCACGCCATCCAACCAGCGGGTGAGGTATACGGCGACCGCCCCCCAAAAAATCGACAGGGCGATGATCGCAAACAACCCCAACAACCGGCGGAGCCAGTGCGCCAACGCTGGCCGGTTCAGCGTATCGTCCATCAGACCGACCAAGCGACCCATGATCACCGCCGGATGCGGGACGATCCGATAGAACGCGGGCGGGTCGCCGATCACCGCATCAACGGCCAGTGCAACCAGCAAAATTGGTAGAATATTGTCGAGCAGCATCCGGCAGTCCTATCAGCGGGGGCAATCCTGGTCAAATATCTGATTTTCAATGCATTTTAGCATGAATTTGGGCGTTCCGGGGCTTTAGGAAACGGCGGTGATCCTTTATGATCCCTTCAAATTCCAACGATAATACTCATATCAATACCAGGACGGAAAAATGGGCAAAATCGGCGTGATGGTGTGCGGCCACGGGAGCCGCGATGAAGCTGCTGTGACGGAGTTCGCTTCCCTGCAGCAATCGCTCGCCAAACGCTTTCCGGAATACGATGTGGAATACGGATTTCTCGAATTCGCCACGCCGATCATCCGCGACGGATTGGACCGGCTGAGTGAGAAAGGCGTCACCCATGTCCTCGCGGTACCGGGCATGCTGTTCTCCGCCGGGCATGTGAAGAACGACATCGCCTCGGTCCTCAACCAGTACCAGGCCAATCATCCGGATCCCGCATTCAAGATCGAATACGCCCGGCCCTTGGATATCGACTCAAAGATGCTCTACGCGGCCGAAGCCCGGGTGAAAGAGGCCTTGGATGCCGCCGGCAACGATGTGCCGATGGAGGAAACGCTGCTGATGGTGGTCGGGCGCGGCACCTCTGATCCGGACGCCAACAGCAATATCAGCAAAGTCTGCCGCATGCTGTGGGAAGGGATGAGCTTTGGCTGGGCGGAGGTGTGCTATTCCGGGGTCACCTTCCCCTTGGTGGCGCCGGGGTTGGAACACGCGGCCAAGCTTGGCTACAAGCGGATCATCGTTTTTCCCTATTTCCTGTTCACCGGCGTGCTGGTCCGTCGCATCTACGACATCACCGATCAGATCGCGGAAAGGTTCCCCGAGATTGAATTCGTCAAGGCGGGCTACCTGAACGACCACCCGAAGGTCATCGACACGTTCGAGGAGCGGGTGCGGGGTATCCTGAGCGGCGACAACAATATGAACTGCCAGCTCTGCAAATATCGGGAACAAGTGGTCGGCTTCGAGGCGCACAAGGGCCTGCCGCAGATGAGCCATCATCACCATGTGGAAGGCATCGGCACCGGCGACGCCCATGCGCATGACCACTCTCACGACCATGACCATTCACACGATCATGCTCATGACCACGATCATGACCATCATCATGCCCCCCACCCTCACCCGGAACATCCCCACGGACCGGGCAAGCGTAATCCGGAAGCAGCGGAATAACCGGCGAAGGAATGGGATTGGTGGGCTATCTCAAAAATCCGGACGAGATCTATCGGGAAAGCTTCTCGGCGATCCGGCGGGAAACTGATCTCACCCGCCTGCCCGAAGACCTGCACCCGATCGCGATCCGGCTGGTGCACACCTGCGGCATGCCCGATCTGGTCGATGATCTCGCCTGGCATGGCGATGTATTAAGTGCAGCCCGAACCGCTTTGCAGAACGGTCGGCCCGTCATCGTCGACGCTACCATGGTCGCCGCCGGGATCATGTCCGCCCGCCTACCCCAGGACAATCGGGTGATATGTACGTTGAATGACGAGCGCACACCGGGACTGGCCCAGGACTTGGACACCACTCGCTCGGCCGCTGCCGTGGACCTATGGACCGCCGATCTGGATGGCGCGATCATCGCCATCGGCAATGCGCCGACGGCCCTGTTTCGGCTGCTGGAAGTGCTTAACGAACCAGATACGCCAAAACCCGAGACCATCCTTGCCTTCCCGGTCGGCTTTGTCGGCGCGGCGGAATCCAAGCAGGCATTGATCGATGCGGATTTGGGCATTCCCTTTGTCACGGTCAGCGGCCGTCGGGGCGGCAGCGCCCTGGCGGCGGCGGCGGTGAATGCGTGCCTGCTTCCCGACAGCAGCCTGGGCATCGGATCATGACCCCCTGGCTCACCGTGGTCGGCATCGGCGAGGACGGGATCGACGGGCTCAGCGCCATCGCCCGGGCCGCCCTGGACGACGCGGAAATCTTGGTTGGCGGCGAACGCCACCTGGCCATGATCGCGGACGACGACCGCCCGCGCATCACCTGGGGCCGGCCACTTTCTTCCACGATCGAACAAATTCAGGACCAGCGGGGCCATGCGGTGACCGTGCTCGCGACCGGTGATCCCATGTGGTACGGAATCGGCGCGACCCTTTGCCGCAATATTGAGCCGGCGGAACTCCGCATCATCCCCGCCCCCTCCGCTTTTTCCCTGGCTGCCGGGCGATTGGGATGGCCCCTGGCCGACGCCGAATGTCTCACCATCCACGGCCGCGCCATAGAAAGGGTGCGCTATTTCCTGGCCCCGGACGCCAAGCTAATCATCCTCTCCAACAACGGCAATTCACCCGCGGATATCTGCAAGATTCTTTGCGACACTGGTTATGAAGACAGCCGGGTAAATGTACTGACCCATATGTCCGGTCCGCTGGAAGAAATCATCACCGCATCGGCGAAGGATTGGGACAATTTTGACGTGGCAGACCTGAATACCATTGCCGTGCAATGCATTGCCGGACCGGAAACCAAACTGTTTTCACATACGCCTGGTCTGCCCGATGAAGCGTTTCATCATGACGGCCAGTTGACCAAACGGGAAATCCGCTCGGCGACGTTGGCGGCGTTGTCGCCCTTGCCCGGTCAGCTATTATGGGACGTGGGCGCGGGGTGCGGCTCCATCGCCATCGAATGGATGCGTTCTTCACCCCGGGTCCGCGCCATTGCGCTGGAACGAAACGAAGAACGCCTGGCCATGATCCGGGACAACGCACTGACGCTTGGCGTGCCGGACCTGGAAGTCGTCGAGGGAAGCGCGCCAGATGCCCTAAACGACTTCGACCCGCCGGATGCAATCTTTATCGGCGGCGGGCTCTCCGCTGAGGGCTTGATCGAAACCTGTTGGTCGGCGCTGAAACCGGGCGGGCGTCTGGTCGCGAACAGTGTGACCCTCGAAGGCGAGCAGAAACTGATCAAGTGGGTGGAAAAGAACGGTGGCGAGCTGGTGCGGTTCGAAATTTCCCGCAGCAAAAAAGTCGGCAAGTTCACAGGGTGGGAGCCCATGAAACCGGTCACCCAACTTCGGGCCACCAAGGATGACTGAAGATCACCAAGAGGTCATCTGGGGCCTGGGCGTCGGCCCCGGCGACCCGGAACTTATCACCCTGAAGGCGCACCGGATTTTGCAGGGCTCGGACGTCGTCGCCTATCCAGCGCCTGCCGGCGGTGAAAGTCTGGTCCGGTCCATCGCCAAACCTCACTTGCCCACAGGCGCCGAGGAATATGTGATCTCCACGCCCATGGAGGTGCAGCGCCACCCCGCACAGCACGTCTACGATCAAGCGGCGGCGGATATTCTCGCCAAGGCGCGGGAGGGAAAGAAAATTTCGATCCTGTGCGAGGGCGATCCGTTTTTCTACGGTTCTTTCATGTACTTGTTTTCCCGCCTGTCGGAAGACTGGCCCGTGGGCGTGGTGCCCGGTGTCAGTTCTCTGGCCGCCTGCTCTGCCGAACTCGGCCTGCCACTGGCGGCGCGCAATGACGTGGTCTCTGTCATTCCTGGCACGTTGGAAGCAACCGATTTACGTAACCGGCTGCTGGCAACGGATGTAGCCGCCATTATCAAGGTTGGCCGGCACCTGGAAAAGGTTCGAGGCATCCTGGCCGACTTGGGTTTGCTGACGGACGCCCGTTACATAGAACGCGCCACCATGGACAATCAGCGGATCGAACCGCTGGCTGACCTGAAAGATGAGACCGCGCCCTATTTCTCCATGATCATCGTCCGCCGGGACGGCGACGCGGTGGACCTATGACGCCGCCGGTTTTTGTCGCATTGAACGACAGCGGGGCAGCCCTGTCCCGCCGGCTGATGTCAGATATCGCCGGCGCGGAACTACACGGCTATGCGCCCAGGGTCAGCGACAGCGATGTCCCGTTCGAGCGGGTGCAGGATCATCTGCGGGCGATTTTTTCCGATGGACGCCCTATGGTCGCCATCATGTCCACCGGGATTGTCGTCCGGGCTATTGGAGCCTTGGCTATGGACAAACGCCGGGAAGCGCCGGTGATCTGCATGAACGATACCGGCAGCTCGGTGGTGCCGTTACTGGGCGGTCATTCCGGCGGCAACCGGCTGGCGGCGCAGTTGGCATCGAAGCTTGGCGTTGCGGCGGCAATCACCACGGGCGGCGATTCTCGGTTTGGCCTCGCGCTCGACGATCCGCCGCCGGGCTGGCGGTGCAGCAACGTTGATGCAGCCAAGCCGGTGATGGCGGCTTTGCTCGCGGACGAGCCGGTGAAACTGATCAACGACAGCAGCATTGACGAGGCGTGGCTGGATGGCTTGGACGGGACATTCGACGATGGCGGATCGCTGAGTATTGTCATCAGCGAGCAGGCCGCCACCGATCCGGAACAGTTTACGCTGCATCCGCAAACTCACGTGGCCGGTGTTGGTTGCGAACGAGGCGTGGGGTCGGAAGAGGTTATCTCTTTGATCACCGAGAGTCTGGCGTCAAAGAACATCGCGCCTCAGTCCCTGGCGGCGCTCGCCACCATCGACATCAAGGAAGACGAAACGGCGCTACGCCAAGCGGCGGCACATTTCGGCGTGCCTCTCCGCTTGTTCACGGCAGCGGAACTGGAAGCGGAAACACCTCGTGTAACCGAGCCCAGCGACTATGTGTTCGAGACCGTGGGCTGTCACAGCGTGTCGGAAGCCGCGGCCCTCGCAAGCGCCGGACCGGATAGCGGCTTGGCTGTGCCGAAGATGAAAAGCGCGCGGGCCACCTGCGCCATCGCCCGGTCGCCGCAAATTATCGATCCAAGTTCGACCGGCCGTGCCGCCGGACACCTGTCTATCGTCGGCATCGGTCCTGGCCGGGCGGACTGGCGCGCGCCGGAAGCCACCTCGGCCATTGCCTGTGCAACGGACTTGGTCGGCTACAGGCTCTATCTTGATCTGCTCGGCGGGCTCACAGAGGGAAAAATTCGCCACGACTATGACCTGGGCGAAGAAACCGACCGGGTCGCCCATGCGCTCAATCTGGCTGCTGTGGGCAAACAGGTGGCGCTGGTGTCCAGCGGTGACGCCGGTATATACGCCATGGCCAGCCTGGCGTTCGAGCTTATCGACCAAGGCGAGAACGACGCCTGGAAACGCCTGGCCGTTGAGGTCGTTCCCGGCATTTCAGCGCTACAGGCGGGGGCGGCGCGTTCCGGCGCCCCCCTGGGACATGATTTCTGTGCGATCTCACTTTCCGATTTGATGACCCCGTGGGAGGTGATCGAAAACCGGCTCGCCAAGGCGGGCGAAGGGGATTTCGTCATTGCACTCTATAACCCGGTGTCCAAACGCCGGCGGGATCAATTCGGCATCGCCAAAGACATCCTGCTGAAAAGCCGGCCGGGCGAGTCGCCGGTGCTACTGGCCCGCAATCTGGGCCGGGAAGATGAGGCGCTGACATTGACCACTTTGAACGATGTCCATGCCGATATTATCGATATGTTAACCGTGGTGATTATCGGCAGCTCGGAGACCAGAGTGATTGACCGGGCGGATGGATCGTTCCATCTCTATACGCCCAGGGGATACGGAGACAAAAAGAAATGACCGTCCATTTCATCGGCGCCGGGCCGGGCGCACCCGACCTGATCACGGTCCGGGGCCTGAACCTGATCAAGGCCTGCCAGGTGTGTCTCTATGCCGGCTCGCTTGTCCCGGCGGAGGTTGTCGCCGCCGCACCAGCGGATGCAGAGGTCATCGACACCGCGTCGATGCACCTGGATCAGATCATCGACAAGATGAAGGAAGCTGACGCGGCGGGCCACGATGTGGCGCGGGTGCATTCCGGCGATCCGTCCCTCTATGGGGCCATTGCCGAACAAATGCGCCGGCTCGACGCGCTCGGCATCGACTATGATATCACCCCCGGCGTACCGGCCTTTGCCGCGGCGGCGGCCACCATCGGCAAGGAACTGACGCTGCCGGAAATCTCTCAAACCGTGATTGTCACCCGCACCGACGGCAAGGCGTCCCCCATGCCGGAGGGCGAAGACCTGGCAACATTGGGCGCCAGCCGGGCCACCCTGGCCATTCATCTATCAGTGCGCAATCTGGCCAAGGTTGTTCGGGAACTGACGCCGTTCTACGGCGACGATTGCCCGGTGATTGTGATTTACCGGGCGAGCTGGCCGGACGAACAGGTGATCACCGGCACGCTGGAGGACATCCGGTCAAAAGTGCGGGAAGAGAAAATCACCCGCACCGCGCTTATTCTGGTGGGCGAGGTGTTCCGATCCGAAGATTTCTCGGAAAGCCGGCTCTATGCGGAAAGCCACCGGCATATCCTGAGACCACGCTAGTTTAAGTCTCTGATCCAGGCCAGGGCGTCCGCCTGCCGGCCAATGACTTCGCCCGCCGGCAATGCCGGCCGGTCGATCATGATCACCCGCACGCCCAACTCCCTCGCCGCGATTAGTTTAGCGGACGCGCCGTCGCCACCACTGTTCTTGGAGACCAAGACACCCACCCTATGCTTGGCCATTAACTCCCGCTCCCCATCGACGGTATACGGGCCCCGGTCGACGATGACCTCCGCCTCCGGCAACGGCGCACTCGCCTTGGGTGCATGAATATAGCGAACCAGGAAAGGCGCCCCGTCAGCTTGCTCAAAGGCCGCCAGTTCCTTCACACCAATGGTGAGAAACACCCGTTTCTCCTCGCCGGCCAGCGCCGTCACCGCCGCCGGGACATCCGCCACGGCTTCCCACTTCTCCCCGATTTGCGGCGTCCAGGGCGGGCGGAGGAATTTCAGGCGCGGTAAGTTTACCGCCGCACACGCCTCCGCCGCGTTTTGAGCGATCTGTGCCGCATAAGGGTGCGTGGCGTCGATGACGGCATCAAACGTCTCGGCTTTTAGATACTCTTGCAGCCCCGACGCGCCGCCGAAACCTCCCTGCCGCACACCGCAGTTGGGCAGATTCGGGTTTTGGGTGACACCGGCCAGGGAATAGATCACCTGCACGCCCGGCAACCCGGCAGCCGCCTCCGCCAGATCGACCGCGTCCTTGGTGCCTCCCAGGATCAACAGCTTCATGAGCCATCTCCAAAGGGTGCGTGACCGACTTGATTGCCCTGTCGGTCATAGATCAGGATTTCAACATCGCCCGCGCCCCGAAGCTGATCCAGCGACACGGCCCGCGCCTTCGCCGCCACGGCGTCGCCCAGGTTTACCCCTGCCGCCTGCGCCAGTTCCAGGATCTGCCCGGCGCTGTCCGCCGCTTTAATCTGTGATCGAAGTTCAGGCGTTACATCCACCGCCAATCCGGCCAAAAACGCCGGATCTACTCGCGAGCGCTTCGAATGGAGGTCCATGTGCCCGGCCGCCAGCTTGGACAACTTGCCGAAGCCGCCGGCGATGGTCAGGCGCGCCACCGGATGGTCCCGCACATGTTTGAGGAGTCCGCCGACGAAGTCCCCCATATCGACGACCGCCTCCGGTGAGAACCCATACTTCCCAGAGACAGCCGCCTCCGACACAGAGCCGGTCGCCGCCGCCAAATGCTCAAGCCCCGTCGCCCGCGCCACATCCACCGCATGGTGGATCGACGCGATCCAGGCAGAGCAGGAATAAGGCACGACGATTCCGGTGGTGCCCAGGATCGATAGCCCCCCGACAATGCCGAGGCGCGGGTTCCAGGTCTTCTGCGCCAGGGCTTCTCCATTATCGACGGAGATGGTGATAACCAGGTCCGGCGCCCCCTCCCCGTTCAGGCCCGCCAGATTGTCCGCGATGATCTGCCGGGGGCCCGGATTGATCGCCGGCTCCCCCACCGCCAACGGCAAGCCTGGCTTGGTCACCGTGCCAACACCATCACCCGCCTGAAATACCAGCCCGCTGCCCGCCGGGCCGGGTTCCACGCGGGTACGGATGATCGCCCCGTGGGTCACGTCGGGATCGTCACCGGCGTCCTTCTCGATCGCCGCTTCCGCCGCGCCGCCGGTCAATCGAGACTCATACAGATCGAATGTCGGCGTCTCCCCCTTAGGCAGCCGGATAGAGACGGTTTTTTCAAACGCCCCCGATAGCAGCGCGCCATAGGCCGCCTTGGCCGCGGCGGCCGCACAAGCGCCCGTGGTCCAGCCCCGGCGGAGTTCCCGGGTGTCGTCTTCCGGCGGAATATCCTCTTGATCCAACTTTGCAGCCTCTTGGCTTTTGGGGGTGCCGTCATTCTGATAGATTCCGCGCCCATGGAAAACCTTCCGATCACATTTCCTGATTTCGAAGCCGGCACGGTTTGGCTGGTCGGCGCGGGCCCCGGCGACCCGGGATTGTTATCGTTGGCAGCTTATCACGGCATGCAGCAGGCCGACGTGATCGTTTACGACGCGCTGGTCGGCAACGATATCCTTAAGCTGGCCCCGGCGGGCGTCGAGCTGGAATACGCCGGCAAACGGGGTGGGCGGCCCTCTCCGAAACAGCAGGATATCTCCGAACGCCTCGTTGTACTGGCGCAGGAAGGCAAGCGTGTCTTGCGGCTCAAGGGGGGCGACCCCTTTGTTTTTGGCCGTGGGGCCGAGGAATGCTTCCGCCTGGGCGAAGCCGGCATCAAGTTTCGAATCGTTCCCGGCATTACCGCCGGTGTGGGCGGACTCGCCTATGCAGGCATTCCGATGACCACGCGAGGCGCCAACACGGCGGTTACCTTCATCACGGGCCACAATGCCTCTGGCGGGATACCCGACGATATCGACTGGCCGGCGCTCGCCAATGCTTCGCCGGCGCTTATTTTTTACATGGGCGCGTCGCACCTGGAAGACATCGCAGGCCTGCTAATGGAGGCCGGACGGACCGCTGATGAACCGGTGGCGATCATCAGCCGGGGGACCCTACCCGACCAGCAGGTACTCGTCTCCACGCTGGCCGACTGTGCCGATGCCCTGCGAGAGGCTGATCTCCCCACGCCGATCCTTATTGTCGTTGGCCCCATCGTGGGGCTGCGCGGTCAACTGGATTGGTTCAACAAATGACACCGGGTGCGGCCAAAGGCCTGATCACCGCCGCGCCCGCCTCTAACAACGGCAAGACCGTCCTTACGCTGGGGCTCATCCGGGCTCTGTCACAGGCCGGACACGCGGTCAGCTCCCTAAAAGTCGGGCCCGACTATATCGACACGGATTTCCACCGGCTGGCAAGCGGGCGGGACTGCCTCAACCTCGATATCTGGGCCATGCGGGAAGAAACGCTTATCTCGCAGGCCTCTGCCGCCGGCGACAGCGCGAATCTGGTCATTGCCGAGGGGTTGATGGGTCTGTTCGACGGTGCATTGGACGGCACGGGCAGCACAGCGGACGCCGCCGCCAAGCTGGACTGGCCGGTGATCCTGATCGCTGACGTCAAAGGACAAAGCGCCTCGGCGGCCGCTCTGGTCGAGGGGTTCGCCCGTCATCGGGAGGGTGTGCGCCTGGGCGGCGTGATTTTTAACCGGGTCGGCAGCCCCCGTCACGAAGGCATCTTGGCTCGCGCCATGGAAGGGTTGGACGTGCCGGTTTTGGGATACGTGCCCAACGACTCCCGACTTGACCTGCCAAGCCGGCACTTGGGTCTGGTGCAGGCGCGCGAACACGATGACTTGGCGGCCTGGCTGGATGAGGCGGCAAGGATCATCGGCGGTGCGGTTGATCTGATACAACTCGTCAGCCTTGCCACATCAGCCGAGTTGCCGGTGGCTGCCAACTCCCCGCCGATCCCGCCTCTCGGCCAGAAGATTGCCGTGGCCCGGGACGACGCCTTTGCGTTCATCTATCCACACATCTTGGATGGCTGGCGACGCGCCGGATCAGAGGTATCGTTCTTTTCACCCCTGGCCGATGACGCACCGAACGAGACCTGCGACGCGATCTATCTGCCTGGCGGCTATCCCGAACTTCATGCGGGAAAGTTGGCGGGCAACCAGAATTTTCTCGCGAGCCTGAGAGACGCCGCTTCAGATAGTAAAACCATCTTCGGAGAATGCGGCGGCTATATGGTGCTGGGGGAAAACCTGACCGACGCCGACGGCGACACCCACACCATGGCCAGGCTGCTGCCGCTGAGGTCCGACTTCGCCAAACGCAAACTTCACTTGGGCTATCGGCAGATAGACGTCCTAAGCGATGGCGCACTGGGACCAGCCGGTACGAAGTTGCGCGGCCACGAATTCCATTACGCGAGCTATGCCGAAACACCTGGCAAAGGCGCCAAGCCTCTCTTCACGGTAAGCGATGCACTTAGCGAAAATGAACAATCAGCCGGCCTTCAAGTGGGAAGCGTCGCCGGCTCCTTCATTCACCTGATCGATCGGGTCTAGTCGGAAAAATCGCCTAGCGCGATCTTAAGCCGCGCCAGATTTTCCTTGTTACCCGGCAGGCCGAAGCGCAGGAGCTGCGGCGTGTCGGCAAAGGGCCGGACCAGAATACCGCATTCGCCCAAGTAGTTGACCAGCGCTTGGGCCTCATTGTGCTGGACCAATCTAAACAGGTCCGTCCCGCCGACGATCTCAAACCCGGATTGGCGCAGCACCGCGTCCAGCGAGGCACGCGCCGCCGCCAAGTGCGCCAAGGTCTCCGTAATCCAATCCTTGTCGCTGAGCGCCCGTGTACCGATTTCCAACGCCGCGCCGCCCACGGCCCAGGGCCCCACGGCCTCCGCCAACCGATCGATCAAACCGTGGCTGCCGATGACAAAACCGAGCCGCACGCCCGCCAGGCCAAAGAACTTGCCGAAGGACCGTGTAATGATAATTCCTTCGCGCCCGGTATGTGGAACGGTGCTGTTCCCGGGCATGGTATCGGCAAAAGCCTCATCCACCACAACCCAACGGCCGCTGTCCGTGCATCCTTCCGCAATGGCAAGAACTTCATCCGGAGACAATGACTTCCCGTCCGGATTGTTGGGATTGCAGATGACGGCCACGTCCGCCTCACGCAAATTCTCCGGATCACCTGTTTCCTCCACCGAATGGTCGGCGTCGCGCCAGGTCCGCGCATGTTCGCTATAGGTCGGCGAGAGGACCGCCACTTTGCCCGGCTCCCGGAGACGCGGCAGCCATTGCAGCGCAGCCTGGCTGCCCGCCACGGCCAGAATATGCGCCTCATCGGGCACACCGTAATAGCCACTGGCCGCCAGCAAAAGCTGGTCCACCTCTCTCTCCGTCGGTAGCCGGTGCAGCAACGCCGGATCAACATCGACATTCGGATAGGCGAACGGGTTGATGCCGGTGGAGAGATCAAGCCAGCCGGCGGCGGGCTTCCCGAACAAGGCTTCGGCCGCCGCCAGATTGCCGCCGTGATAGGTGAGATCGGTTGTCATGAGCCGCCAGTCTAGGGAGTGAATTTCTCCGCCGCCAGCCCTATCGGGGCAAGACGAGGATCGCCCGGAAGTCGTTGACGTTAGTATATGTCGGCCCGGTGATGATCAAGTCATCCAGCGCCTGAAAAAAGGAATAGGCGTCATTGTCGGCGAGATAGGCTTCCAGGTCCAAGCCGGCCTCCCTTGCCCGCGCCAACGTGTCCGGGCCGACATACGCGCCGGCATTGTCCTCGCTGCCGTCGATTCCGTCCGTGTCGCAGGCAATGGCATGGATATGCGCAGCGCCGTCCAACTCCAACAGCAGGCCTAAAAGGAATTCCGTATTTCGGCCGCCCTTGCCGCTGCCGTCAACGGTCACCGTGGTTTCACCGCCCGACAGAATGACGATGGGGCCATCTTGCGCCAGGGCCCGGCGGGCATGGTCACGTCCAACGTCCCGCGCCTCCCCCTCCAGGTCATCGCCCAGAATGATCGGCGTGATCCCGGCGCCCTTGGCCGCCTCCGCCGCCGCGTCCAAAGACTGCCGCGCGGCGGCGATCTCCTTCACCTCGTTACCGTCAAAAGCCGGGTCATCCGGGCCGGGAGATTCATCTTCCGCCGCCTCGAAGTGCTGTTTCACCGAGACCGGCAGATCAAGGTCATACTTGGCCACGATCCTAGCCACATCGGCGAAGGTGGACTTGTCGGGCACCGTCGGCCCGGACGCCACCACCGACGGATCATCCCCCGGCACATCGGAAATGATCAGCGAGACCAGTTTGGCCGGGGCGCAGGCGCGGGCCAGCCTGCCGCCTTTGATCGCCGACATGTGTTTGCGGATCGTGTTGATCTCGGTGATTGTTGCCCCGCACCGCAGCAGCATGGCGTTCACCGCCTGTTTGTCGGCAAAGGCGATCCCGTCCGCCGGCAAAGTCAACAGCGCCGAGCCGCCACCGGAGATCAGACAGATCACCAGATCGTCCTCGGTCAGGCCTTCCAGCCGGCGCAGCATGTCCAGCGCTGCATCAAGGCCCGCCTGATCGGGCACCGGGTGAGATGCCTCGACAATGTCGATCCGGTCACAGGGCTGGCCAAAGCCGTACCGGGTGATCACCAGACCTTCGAGATGACTGCCCCAATGGCGCTCGACCGCCGCCGCCATTGCCGCAGACGCCTTGCCGGCGCCGATGACGATCGTCCGGCCTTTGGGCTTGGCGGGCAGATTGGCCGGCACGCATTCTTCCGGCAATGCCGCCGCGACCGCCTCGTCAAACAAGCGACGCAGAAACTCTTTCGGATGGAGATCCATACACGGGTTTTACCTTGTCGGAGCGGCGCTGGCGAGCGGCCTGACACATGGGGTAAAATGCGTGATCGGCTACGATTAATCGGTTAGGATACCGCGCATAAAAGAACAAAGAAATCGGGGCCCGAAACCATGGAACGATCATTTGCCAAGGAAATAGAGCTGCTGCGGCTCGGCGACGGCGACACCTTCCAAGGGGAAGGGATTTTGGCCGTGACCAAGGCGTTGCTGCAATCTGGCGTCGCCTATGTGGGCGGCTATCAGGGGGCGCCGGTGTCTCATCTCCTTGATGTGCTGGTGCAGGCCGAAGACCTGATGAACGAGCTCGGCATCAACGTCGAAGCCAACTCCAACGAGGCTTCCGCCGCCGCCATGTTGGGCGCGTCGATTAACTATCCGGTTCGGGGCGCGGTCACCTGGAAATCCGTGGTCGGCACCAATGTGGCGGCCGACGCGATCTCCAACCTCACCTCCCCCGGCGTTGTCGGCGGGGCGATGATTATTTCCGGTGAAGACTATGGCGAAGGCGCAAGTGTTATTCAGGAACGCACCCACGCTTTTGCCTTGAAATCCACCCTTTGGATGCTCGATCCGCGCCCCAATTTGGAATCCATCGTCAATATCGTGGAGAAAGGATTCGAGCTCTCTGAGGCGTCAAACACGCCGGTGATGCTGGAACTTCGCATCCGGGCGTGCCACCTCCAGGGCGAATTCAAAACCAAGAACAACACCGCGCCAGCGCTCAGCACCGTCCACAAGGCGGACGAACCGGCGGCGTTCCTCTATGACCGGCTGGCCCACCCGCCGGTGACCTTCAAGCAGGAGAAGCACAAAGTCGAGAACCGCCTCCCTGCCGCCCGCAAGTTCATTCAAGACAACAAGATGAACGAGCTTTTCGACGGTGATCTGTCGCAGATGGGCATCATCGTGCAGGGCGGCCTCTACAACACGCTGATCCGGCGGCTCTCCAATATGGGGCTGGCCGATCCGTTCGGCAACAGCCGCATTCCGCTGTATGTGCTGAATGTCACCTATCCGCTGGTGCCCGAGGAAATCACCCAATTCTGCGCCGGCAAGGACAAGGTCCTGGTGGTCGAAGAAGGCAATCCGGAATTCATCGAGCAGCAAATCGGCCAAATTCTGCGCCGGGCCGATCTGCAGACCAAGCTGCACGGCAAGGACGTGCTGCCCGAAGCCGGCGAGTATTCGGCCGAAGTGCTGGATCAGGGTCTGATCGATTTCCTGGGCGAGTTTGAGACCCACCTGCCGGCCGAGGTCAATGTGGAAAGCCTACGCGATCAGGCGGCCAAAGTGCTGGACGCCAAAGCCTTCGGTCAAAGCAAGATCGGCGATCATCTGCCGCCCCGGCCGCCGGGATTCTGCACTGGCTGTCCGGAGCGTCCGGTCTTTTCGGCGATCAAGCTGCTAAAGGAAGAGATCGGCGAAATTCACATTTCAGCCGATATCGGCTGCCACGCCTTCGGCACATTTGCGCCGTTCAGTATGGGCAACTCCATCCTCGGCTACGGGATGAGCCTGGCCAGTGCGGCCGGCGTGCGCGGCATTCAAAAGAAACGCACCATCAGCATCATGGGCGACGGCGGGTTCTGGCATAACGGCCTGCAGACCGGCGTACTATCGACGCTCTTTAATAAAGGCGACGCCATCCTGATCATCATGCAGAACGGCTACGCCTCGGCCACCGGGCAGCAATATATCCCGTCTTCCATCGACCGGGACGAGAACAAGCCGTTGAATACGGAGATTGAGCGCACACTTAAATCCCTGGGCGTGGAATGGCTTAGGACCGTCCGCACCTATAGTGTCGACAAGATGTTGGACACGCTGCGCGACGCGATGACCAGCAAGCATACGGGCCTAAAAGTGATCATCGCCGACGGGGAATGCATGCTGGCCCGCCAGCGGCGGCTGCGCGGCGAAAACGCCCAGAAACTGAAACAAGGTCAAAAGGTCATAACGCCCCGTTTTGGCGTGGATGACGAGGTCTGCACCGGCGATCATTCCTGCATGCGGTTGTCCGGTTGCCCGTCGCTGACCATCAAGCCGAATCCCGATCCACTGCGCACTGATCCGGTGGCGCACGTGAACAATGGCTGCGTAGGCTGCGGTCTGTGCGGAGAGGTGTCTCACGCGGCGGTGCTCTGCCCGTCTTTCTATAAGGCGGAGCGGGTGCAGAACGCCAATGCGTTCGATAAGGCCCTGCACAAACTCCGCCGGGGCGTCATCGGCATGTTCTCCAATGGTGATGGAGCGGCGGCATGACCACGGTAACGACACGGCCCCTGACCATCCTGATCGCCGCCATGGGCGGTGAAGGCGGTGGCGTTTTAATGGACTGGATTGTCAGCGCCGCCAACGCCAAGGGTCTGGCGGTGCAGGCTACCTCCATCCCCGGTGTGGCGCAGCGTACGGGCGCGACCACCTATTATGTGGAGCTGTGGCCGGAGGTTCTGCCCGATGGCTCCCCCAGTCCGATCTTTTCGCTGAACCCGTCGGTGGGCGAAGTGGACGTGATGATCGCCACCGAACTGGCGGAAGGCGGCCGGGCGCTGGAAAATGGCTTCATCACCAATGAGCGCACCACACTGATCGGCTCCACCCACCGGGTGTTCCTCAATGTCGAGAAAATGGCCATGGGCGACGGCCGGCTGGAGGAAAAGAAACTGTTCGAAGCGCTGAAAGCCTGCGCGAAGAAAGCCATTCTGTTCGACGGCGCAGAGCTGGCGCAGAAAAACGGCACGGTCATTAACTCGGTCATGCTGGGCGCGCTGGCCGGTGCGGACTGCCTGCCGCTGAGCGCCGACGATTTGACCGGCGCGATTAAAGCTGAAGGCAAGGCGGTCGAGCCAAACCTGGCCGGCTTTGCCGCCGGCCTCGACGTGGCGCGGACCGGGACCACCGAACTGAAAGGCGATCCGGCCAAACGCGATCTCACCAGCCCGGCGCAACAGGCGCTCGAAGGCCGGGTGACAACAGATTTCCCGTCCGAGGCTCACGATATTCTGATCCATGGGGTGCGACGGCTTTCCGATTACCAAAATGCCGCTTATGCCGCCACGTACCTGGACCGAATGGCTGCATTTGCCGGCGGCAATGGACAGTTGTGCCGGGAAGTAGCGAGGCATCTGGCCGTCCGCATGTCGTTCGAAGACATCATCCGCGTCGCCCAAGCCAAGGTGCGCAGCGCCCGGACAACCCGTATTCAGGGCGAACTCAATGCCGAATCCCACGAGCCGTTCCACGTCACCGAGTTCTTTAAGCCCGGCGTCCAGGAAATTGCCGATATCCTGCCTCCGTCCTTGGCAAAGAGTCTGCTGGGCTGGGCGGAACGGACGGGTCGGCTGAACAAGCTGCACTGGGGCATGGAAGTGCGGACGACAACCATCTTCGGCTTCCTCAAGGTCCGGCTGCTGGCCGGCTTGCGCTGGTGGCGGCCCCGCTCCCACCGTTGGGCGGCGGAACAGGCTCAGATCGACGCCTGGCTGCAGACCGTCAAACGCGCGGCGGACAAAGACGCCGGCGTCGCCCATGAAGTCGCGGAACTGGCCCGGTTGATCAAAGGCTATGGCAGCACCCATCGGCGCGGCAGCCGCAACTACAACACCATCATGGACACGCTGGTTCTGCCGGCATTGGACGGCGCGGCGCTGCCCGCCGATCTAGCCGGCCGGATCGCCGCCGCGAAGCAGGCCGCTCTGGCCGACCCGGAGGGGACGGCTTTGGGCGAGGCCTTAAAGGCGCCGGCGCTTGACCAAAAACTCGCGGCGGAATAACCGTCCGCCGGCAAGCGTAAAAGAACAGGGAGATATAGGGAGAATGGGCCGTTGAAACGCAGCGAAGACCGAATACTCACGACCCACGTGGGCAGTTTGATCCGCCCGCCGGAACTCCTGGCGGCCTCCGAAAAATTCCGGGAAGACGGCGACACTGCCGCTTTCCAGTCGGTTCTGCAAGGGTTGGTCAACGATGTGGTCAAACAGCAGGCCGACATCGGGATCGATATCGTCAACGACGGCGAGTATGGCAAATCAAGCTGGTCCGGCTACGCATTGGAACGGATGACCGGGTTCGAACACCGGCCCGATGACAAACGTCCTGTGGTCTGGATGGGCCGGGATTTGGAACGGTTCCGCGATCATATCCTCGACGTCATGCCGGCGGCGGTCAAAGGCCGGCCGGTAGACGCGTGCGTGGGCGAGATCACTTATAGCGATCCCGGCGCCATTGAACGGGACTGCGAAAACCTGAAGGCCGCCATTAGCAACGTCGATGTGGTGGACGGATTTGTCACGGCGGTCGCGCCGGCCAGCACGGCCTATGACGGCATCAACGAGTTCTATGAGAACGACCACGACTATATCTACGCCATCGCCGAGGCGCTCCGTCACGAATACCGGGCCATTTACGACTCGGGCTTGGTCGTGCAGGTGGACGATGCGGTGCTGACCAACATGTACGACCATTTGGTCCAGCAAAGCCCGGAACGTTACCGGGAATGGGCGGAGCTGCGGGTCGCGGCCCTGAACCACGCGCTGGACGGCATCCCAGAGGACAACGTCCGCTATCATATCTGCTTCGGCAGCTGGCATGTGCCCCATGTGGCGGATGCCGAACTGGGCGATCTGTTGGACCTGATCCTCAAAGTGAACGCCGGGGCCTATTCCATCGAGAGCGCCAATGTGCGCCACGAACACGAATGGCGGCTGTGGGAGACCACCAAACTGGCGGACGGTAAAATTCTGATCCCCGGCGTGATCACCCACCATACGATCACGGTAGAGCACCCGCGCTTGGTCGCCGACCGGATCATCCGCTTCGCCAACCTGGTGGGTAAAGAAAACGTCATTGCCGGCACCGATTGCGGTTTTGCCCAGGTCGAGGGCTATCAGCGAGTTCACCCAACGGTCATGTGGGCCAAGTTTGAATCCCTGGTCGAAGGCGCTCGGATCGCTAGCAAGGAATTATGGGGTAGCCATGGACTTCGAAGTTAAACCCATCAGCGAACATTTCGGCGCGGAGATCACCGGCCTGGATCTATCCAAACCTCTTTCCGACGAGACGTTCGACAAACTGCGCGAGACCTTCTTTGACCGGGGGATATTGGTTTTTAGGGATCAGCATATCGAACCGAAACACCAAGTGGCGTTTTCAAGCCGCTTCGGCGAACTGATGATCCATGTGCTGGATCAGTTTCAGTATCCGGGCCACAAGGAAATCCTGGTGCTGTCCAACGACAAGGATGACGACGGCACGCCCACCGGGTTCGAGGATGCGGGGCGCTACTGGCACTCCGACCTCTCCTATCAAAAGTCTCCGTCGCTGGCGACTATGCTCTACGCCATCGATATCCCGCCGGAAGGCGGCGACACGATGTTCGTCAACATGTACCGGGCCTATGAAACCCTGCCGGACGACATCAAGGAGAGGATCGAGGGCAAACACGCCTATCATTCCTACACGCGAAACTACGAGAAAAACGAAAGCGTCAAAGGCTTGCGCCCCAAATTGCGGGATGATCAGCTGGCCACCCTGGAAGACGTGACCCATCCCATCGTTCGCACCGTGCAAAGCACCGGGCGCAAGGCGCTCTATGTTAATTCAGGCTTTACCTATCAAATCGTCGGCATGGATGAGGATGAAAGCACTGAAATCCTGGAGGCGCTCTTTAAGCACTGCCGCAAGGCGGAATTCCGCTATGTCCATAAATGGCGGTTCAACGACTATGTGTGCTGGGACAACCGCAGCACCATCCATCACGCGACGCCCTATGATCCGACAAAACGGCGCTACATCCACCGGACCACGATTAAGGACCCGTTGCCGGTTGTTTAGACGTTTAACTTAAGCCGCCTGCAGGGCCCGCCAAACCTTCTCCGGCGTGGCCGGCATCGGCATGTCGTTAATGCCCGCGGACGACAGGGCATCCATCACAGCGTTCATCACCGCCGGCGGCGCACCCACGGTACCCGTCTCGCCGGCGCCCTTGACGCCCAGCGGGTTGGTCTTGGTCGGCACCGGATGGCTGGCCGTCTTGAACGACGGCAGGTCATCGGCCCGCGGCATAACGTAATCCTGGAATGATGCGGAGATAAGCTGGCCGGACTCGCTGTCGTAGGTGACATTCTCGAACAGGGCTTGGCCCACCCCTTGGGTGATGCCGCCGTGAATTTGACCGTTCAGCAGAAGCGGATTGATCACCGTGCCCACGTCGCCGACGATGTTCATGCTGACCAGTTCCACCTTGCCCGTGTCCTGGTCGATTTCCACCTCGGCGACCTGACAGCCGTTGGGGAAGTTGCCCGGTCCGGGGTTGAAGTCGCCGATGCCTTCCAGGCCAATGCCCAAATGGGGTGGCCACATCATCGGCGTGTAGGACATTTGCGCCACTTCGGTAATACCGATTTCCTTGTCCGTACCGGCGACTTTGAACGTGCCATCCTCGAACTCGATATCAGACTCGCCCGCTTCCAACAGGTGCGCGGCGATTTGCTTACCCTTCTCGATGATCTTATCGGCAGCGATCCGGAGCGCGGAACCACCCACGGTCATGGAGCGCGATCCGACGGTGCCCCGGCCCATGGCGACCTTTTCCGTGTCACCCTGGATCAGCCGGATTTTCTCGAACGGCACGCCCAGGAACTCGGACACCATCTGCGCATAGACGGTTTCATGACCTTGCCCGTGGGAGTGCGTGCCCGCCAAAACGGTCACATCCCCGCCAGCGTCGAAACGGATTTCCATCCGCTCGTTGAACGGTGCGGCCCCTTCCAAATAAGACGCGAGACCCCGGCCCCGCAGCTTGCCGTTGGCTTCGCTTTCCTTGCGGCGCGCGTCGAACCCGTCCCAATCTGCCTCTTTCAAGGCTTCTTCCATGACCTTGTCGAACTCGCCGCTGTCGTAGTTGTACATCAGCGCGGTCTGGTAGGGGATCTGATCAGAGGACACCATGTTCTTACGGCGGAGTTCAATCGCATCGACGCCCATTTCACGGGCCGAAATCTCAATCATTCGCTCCAGCACATAGGCTGCTTCCGGCCGGCCCGCGCCGCGATAGGGCGCGGTGCCCGTGGTGTTGGAGAAATAGCAGTTGGTGGTGACATCAATCGCTGGAATAGCGTATACGCCCGACTGCAGAAAGGTGAAAAACATGGGCGATACGCCGCCGGCGGCCGTCAGATAGGCGCCCACATTGTAGTGGCCGACGATCCGGAAGCCGGTAATTTTGCCATCACCATCGAACGCCATTTCGCATTCGCTCATCACGTCGCGGGCATGAGAATCCGCAGCGAAGGATTCCACCCGGTCGCCGACCCATTTGACCGGCCGGTTGAGCTTTTTGGCGGCCCAGAGAACCAGAATATCTTCCTGATAGAAGCCGCCCTTCATGCCGAAGCCGCCGCCCACGTCCGGCGAGATCACGCGGATGCCGTGTTCGGGCATATGGAAGATCATATGGGCCAGTTCCTGGCGCACCCGGTGCGGACCCTGGTTACTGCCGTAGAGGGTCATCAGGTCTTCACCAGCGTCATAATCGCCAATGCAGGCCCGAGGCTCCATGGAGTTGGTGGTGATCCGGTTGTTGAAGATGGTCGCCTTGGTCACATGGGCGGCTTTGGCGATCGCGTCTGACACGCCGTCTACATTGCCCATCCCGAAAGTGAACGAGAGATTGCTGTCAGTGCCTTCCCAGACCTTAACCGCATCCGGCTTGATCACCTCGGCGATATCGGTGACCGACGGCAGAATTTCATAGTCGATCTCGACCAGTTCGGCCGCATCCCGGGCCTGGGCCAAGGTTTCCGCAACAATAAACGCCACTGGCGCACCAACGGCCTTCACCACATCTTTGACCACCGCGCCGTGCGGCCGTTGTACCGGCTCGCCGCGCACGATCATTGGATTGATTGAGGCGCAGGCGATCGCGCCGATATGGTCCGCCTCGTAGTCGTCGCCGGTCAAAACGGCAATCACGCCCGGCGCCGCTTCGGCGGCCGAAGAATTGATGCTGTTGATCTTGGCGTTGGCGTGGACCGAGCGCAGCACATAGCCATAGGCCATATTTTGCAGCTTGATATCGTCTACATACCGGCCGCGGCCGGTGAGAAATTTGGGATCTTCTTTACGGGTAACGGGTTGTCCGATGCCGAACTTCATGGATCTCGAGTCCTTCCCTGTCTTAACGTTGTTTTGAGTTGCCGGGATTTTGCCATGGGAAACCGGTCCTGGCCACGCCAAATTTCACCTGTCCCCGCCGATTTAGTCGAGCCGGCTATTCATGATTGAGCCGTCGCGATTAAGCCGCTAGCCTACCCGCCATGACAAATGCAGCTATCGTCGGCGTCGGCCGCTGGGGGCAAATCCTGGTCAACGCCGCTCAAGAATGCTCCCACATCAACTTCACCCGTGCCGTCGCGCGGACACCGGACAAAGTGCGCGACTTCGCGGATGAACGCGGGCTCACCCTGACCGATAATCTGGAAGAGGCGCTGGCCGACCCCGATTTGGATGCCGTCGTGCTCGCCACACCCCACACACAACATTCGGATCAAATCATGGCCGCCGCCAATGCGGGCAAACATGTATTCTGCGAAAAGCCGTTTGCCATGACGGCCGCCGAGGCAGATGCGTCGTTGAAGGCGTTGGCCGACAAGGGACTGGTCGCAGCGGTCGGCTATAACCGCCGATTTTCGCCCAGTTTTTGCGAATTAAAGCGCATGGTCGATGACGGAGAACTGGGAACCGTTCTGCAGATTGAAGGCAACTATTCTTCGCCCCTGCCCATCAAGCCCGAGGTTTGGCGCGCCGCAGAAGGGGAAAGCCCGGCCGGCGGCATGACGTCGCTCGGCGTACATATAATGGACGCCATGATCAATGTGGGCGGCAAGGTCAAAGACCTGACCTGCTTTAGCCGGCGGCTAGTTATGGAAGTGGACGTGGACGACGCCACAGGCATCCTGATGAACTTCGAGGATGGACCGGTCGGCTATCTCGGCACCGTATCCGCCACCCCTGCCTTGACCCGGCTGTGCGTTTATGGCTCCAAGGGTTGGGCCGAGGTGCGCGACCACGATAACATCACGTATCTGTTGTCCGACGGCACCAGCGACAGCAAGCACTGGGACGGCTACGAATATCCCGGCGCCAAAACCATGACCGATGAGATGGAAGCGTTCGGCCATGCCTGCGAGGGCGGCCCGCCCTTCCCCATCCCGCCGGATCAAATCCGGCACGGCGCAGCCTTGCTGGAAGCCATCATTTCATCGGCTGAGTCGGGCGACAGAGTCGCCGTGAAATAGCCCAGGACGCGATCCGACATGAGGCTCACCATCGGCAAAAAGATTTTTAGTATTGCGGCGGTGATTCTGATCCTCATGATCGCGGCGGCGGCCATCTCTCAGCGCATGATCGCCGAGATCAGCGACGATCTGGACCGCATCGCCGGCCACCATTTACCGATATCTGAATCCGCCGGCAATATCGCGGTCAATGTGCTGGGCCAGGGTCTCATCCTTCAGCGTCTGTTCACCCTGGAAGAAGACACGGAAGAACACCTCGCCCGCGCCGCCGCTGAGCGGCGGCGGTTTGATGCGCTTCGAGACGAGATCGAGAAAGAATTTGACGGAGCCCTCAAAGCGCTTGAGCGCGATCCCATCCTGAGACGCTTTGAAAAACCTCTCCAGGCCATCCGGGGTGAATATGAAACGTTCGGCGAACTGGCGCCCTTGCTGGCCGATGCCCTGGCCGCGCGGGATCGGGACACGTTTCAGGCCCTGCTGCCTGAGCTGAACGCCATCCAAAGCCGCACCGACTCGAATATCAAAACCCTCTACCGCCATCTTGAGGCATCGGTTCAGGAGCTAACCGAAAAGGCGGATCATAACGAAAAACTGCTGCTCCGGATCAACACAATTCTGACCGCCTGTGCGGCGCTGCTGGGCCTTCTGTTCGGCAGTCTGGTGACGCGTGGGTTGGCGCTTTCGGTCCGCAATCTGGTCGAAGGCACCAAGGCCGTGGAAATGGGTGATCTTGATACCCAGGTGGAACCGCGTTCCAAGGACGAAATGGGCTACCTCACCGGCAATTTCAATCATATGGTCGGCGAGTTGCGCCTGAAGGAACGGATCAAGGATACGTTCGGCAAATACATGGACCCCCGTATCGTCTCAAATCTTCTGGATCAGCCGGAGATCACTGATCCGGGCGGTGAACGCCGGGAAATGACTGTGATGTTCATCGACCTCAAGGGCTTCACCCCGATATCCGAAGTGCTGTCGCCCGATGATCTGGTGGCGCTGATCAACCGGTTTTTTAATCACATGAGCCTGGCGATTTCCAAATACAATGGCGTGGTTGATAAGTTCATGGGCGACGCGGTGATGGCCTATTGGGGGCCGCCCTTCACCAACAATGTGGAGCATGCGAGCCTCGCCTGCCAGGCGGCGATCGAGGCGCTTCGCCGGCTGGAGGACTTTCGCCGGGATGTGCGCCGCGAAATAGGCGAGCAGGCGGAGAATCTGGACATTGATCTCCGCATTGGCATTTCCACCGGGGAGATGATCGTCGGCACGGTGGGCTCGGACGTCTCCAAGAACTTCACGGTGATCGGCGATCCGGTCAATCTGGGCGCGCGGCTGGAAGGCGCGAATAAAGACTACGGCACACGGGTTCTTGTCTCTGATTCCACCCGGCAAGCGTCGACCGGGCTGGTATTCCGGGAAGTCGATGTCCTGCGGGTCAAGGGAAAGGTCCTGCCGGTCCGGGTCTATGAAGTATTAGGCCACAGCGTTGATGCACCCGAGGAGCTGACCGATTTGGCGTCCCGGTTCGAAACCGGGCTCAAACACTACCGCACCCGGGAATGGGACGAAGCGGAAACCGCGTTCAATGCGGCCCTCGCGCACCATCCCGATGACGGACCGGCCAAAGTCTTTTTGGAGCGGATCAGGCATTTCCGGGAAACACCGCCGGATGTGGGCTGGGATGGGGTCTGGACCCTGGAGGACAAGTAACTCAGGCCAGCAGCGTCCCGAATTTTTCGAACCGGTCTTCAATCCCCGCCGCCCGCAAGGCCGCCCAGAACGTCGCCTGATTGCTGGTGACCACGGGCTTGCCCAGTTCCGCCTCAAGTTCAGGGATCATCTCCAGCACCGGAAAATCCGTACACGACACCAGCATGACATCGGCGTCCTTGTGATCGGCTGCCAGGACGTGCGTCTTAATCGTCTCCGCCGGGGTTCGGGCGATTTGGATATATTCCTGTGGTCCCCCGGCGCCGATGCCCAGGCCCGCCACCCCGGCCACCCGAAAACCAGCCGTTTCCAGAAACGCCCGCTCATGTTCGTTCAGCGCATCGGCGTAAGGTGTCGCAACGACGACGCTCTTTGCGCCCAATGTTTCCAATGCAGCGACGATGGAAGCCGCCGTGGTGACGCATGGCGTGCCCGAAACACCGCTCATAAAATCCGGAATCGCGTTCATCGGGTGTGACATGGATCCCGCCGTGCAGCCGTAGGCGATCACGCTCATCCCGGCCTGGGCGAGATCACCGGTTGCCTTTTCGATATCCTCGTAGAGCGCCTTTTTACCCGCGTCCGAGCTGGTGTCCGTGTGCAGGGGCATACGCGCCGAATGGATGGTCACCCCTGCCGGCGCCATCATCTGCCACTCGGCTTCGTTAACCGTGTTGGTGGGTGGGACGATCACGCCGATCTTGGCGCGACGGCCGTAACTGGTCTCGGCAGAAAAGGCGTTGACCACGGTCCTAAGCGTTCACTTGCGCGACTTCGGGGAACAGGCCGGCTTTCATCACCTGGCCCGGCAGGGGCGCCTCGAAGAAGCTTTCCACCCAGGTGGCGACGTCGATGAGCGCCTCTAAGTCGATGCCGGTCTCATAACCCATATTCCGCAGCATGAAGGCCAAATCTTCGGTGGCGATATTGCCGGTGGCTTTCGGTGCGAAGGGACAGCCGCCCAACCCGCCGACAGATGAGTCCAGGAATTCGACCCCCTCCGCCACGGCGGCCGCCGCATTGGCAAACCCGGTGTTCCGGGTGTTGTGGAGATGACAGCCGAGGCCGACATCACGGCCCACTTGATCCCGCACAGCGCCCAACAGCTCGGTCACTTGCGTGGGCACACCGGCCCCGATGGTGTCCGCCAAGCCGATCTCGCCCGCCCCGCCGTCGGCCAACCGCTTGGCCAATCCGGCCACTCGCTCCACCGGCACCGCCCCTTCGAACGGGCAGGCAAAAGACGCGCCGATAGTGGCCGACAATTTGAGCCCCGCCTGGGTCACCGTGTCGGCGATGGCCTGATAACCTTGCATGGTCTCGTCGATGGACGCCCCTTGATTTTTTTGGTTGAAGGTTTCGCTAGCGACCACCACGTAGCGCACTTCATCGACGCCGGCCTCAATCGCCCGTTCGGCCCCGCGTGCGTTCAGGGCAAGGCCGGCGAAAACAACACCGTGGGGCCGCTTGATCTTCTTCATGACCTCTTCGGCGTCGGCCATCTGGGGCACCCGCTTGGGGTTCACAAAACTGACGGCTTCGATCCGGGGCAAGCCTGTCCCCGCCAACCTGTCGATCAGCTCTACCCGTTCATCAACGGACCAAAGCCGCGGCTCGCTTTGCAGCCCGTCCCGGGGACCCACGTCACATATTTCAATGCGTTTCGCCATATCAGATTATCCCATCGTCTCTAAGAGCGGTCAGTTCGCTGTCACTGAAGCCGAGCAGGCCGCCATAGATTTCGTCATTGTGCTGACCAACTTCGGGCGGGCCGAGCCAAGCGATGTCGCCATTGGGCTCTGACAGCACCGGCGCGATTCCCGGAATGGTGAAATCGCCAAAAAAGTCGTCCTTCATGACCCGTATCATGCCCCGCGCTTTGAAGTGCGGGTCCTCGACGATATCGGCGATGGAATAGATCGGGCCGACCACCACACCATTATCATCCAGATGCTTGGTGATTTCTTCCGGGGTTCTCGTCTTGGACCAGTCGCCGATGATTCCGTCTAATTCGGCGGCATTTTCACCGCGCGCCTTGTGATTCACAAATCGGGGATCGTCGGCCAGTTCCGGCTGATCCATAGCTGCACAAAGCCGCCGGAACATCGGATCAATATTGGCCGCGATCACCACATAGTTGCCGTCCTTGGTCGGATAAATGTTGGATGGCGCCACATTGGGCAGACCGGTGCCCGACGGTTTCCGGACAATGCCCGCCTTGTCGTATTCCGGCAGGGTGCCTTCCAAAAGCGCAAAGCAGCTTTCGGTGATGGCGGCATCGACCACCTGGCCCTTGCCCCCGCCCAGTGCATCCCGCTGATAGAGCGCCATCAGGATACCTTGCGCACAGAACATGCCGGTGAGCGTGTCACCGAGGGAAATGCCGTTGCGCGGCGGGGGCATGTCGGGAAAACCGTTGATATAGCGCAGGCCGCTCATCGCCTCGCCGACACTGGCAAAGCCAGGCCGATCGGCATAGGGACCCGTCTGGCCATAGCCCGACACCCGGCCGATGATCAGACCGGGATTGATTTTGTGCAACTCGTCCGGACTCAATCCCCATTTTTCCAGCGTACCGGGCTTGAAGTTCTCCACCAGGACATCCGCTTCCTCGACCAACTTACG
>CAZSXT010000008.1:0-83803 GCA_964611435.1 uncultured Rhodospirillaceae bacterium
GGTTTCGTCACGATTTCCCAATGGACCGACAATGGCATACACACTATTCGTCACGGGTTGTACATTCAAATTGCCAGCCAGAGTTGGGTTTACGTAAAACCACAAATAAAGACCGACGAGAACTGCAACCACGACTCTCAAAATCGTTCTCCCAAACGATCAGCATCGAACGAAATTTCTAGTGGTTATAATATTTCAAACAATTTAGACGCGATAGATGCCTAGCCAAAAAAATAGGGGCAAGATCAAGCTTCCCAACGTAATCATCCTTAATTGACTAGGAACGGCCCGGCGGCGCCGGCTAGCCTCGGGTCGATTCCTGACCCAATTCGGACAGTCTATGGAATTGCAATCTAGAAGGAATAGCTACCAATTCCATGCCCGCAAGCAAAGCCACAAGAGACTTGAGGCCATGCCTTATTAGGCTAGATTGATTGCAGTTACCCATGGGCGATGGAGTATCGCATGTGGGTTTCATTGCCCCTGGTATACAGATTGAGGTTAAAAATGATCAATTCGCTGTTTGCGGCATGTCTTGCGGTCGCTTTGCTATCTTCGGTTCCGGCTTTCGCAGAATCCAAGCATGGCGACCATGGCCATCACATGCATGATAAAGCCTTGCACTTAACGGCAGGACCGAATGCACCAAGCGTCAAGGCGACTATAAAGGCTGACCCGGTCGGCGGCTACAATTTGCATATCATGGTCACAAATTTTCGTTTTGCCCCAGAAAATGCTAGCGGCATACACGTGGATGGTGAAGGCCACGGCCATATTTATGTCAATGGGAAGAAAATCGCCCGGCTCTATGGCGAATGGTTCCATATTGCCAGCCTTCCGAAGACCGGGGCAGACGTAAAAGTTACCCTAAACGCCAATGATCACCGGGATATCTTTGTCGATGGCAAGATGGTTGCCGCCACTGTGCGTGTTGGTCAGGCTATGGCACCAGTAAAACATAACGTCCATAAGCATTAACGGCTCTGAAAAAATAGTGGCGATAACTGCCTAGCTGACGTGGAGCGACACAGATCATGCGTAAAGTTTGGATAGCTACTTTTGCTTTTTTGGCCTGCATCATTTCTGGCCCTACAAGCGTCTCTGCCCATGAACTACGTCCTGCCATTGCCGAGTTATCTTTTAATGAGGGCAAGACGTATCAAATCTCTGTTTCTCTGAACCTGGAAGCCTTCATTGCGGGCATTGGTCCACAGCACCAGGATACAAACGACTCTCCTTCCGCCAAAACCTATGATCGGTTGCGCACGCTTTCACCTGAAGAACTCCGTGCGGTGTTTGATCCAAAGAAAGACGCATTTTCTCAGGCAGTATCCGTTCTTAGAAATAAAACACGGCAACAGTCTGAGGTTGTAGCCGTAGATATTCCGCCTGTAGGCGATGTAGACTTGGCTCGACAGTCAACCGTCGTCCTGAGCGGAAAATTGGAGGCCGGTACCGAGGCCCTGGTCGTGTCATGGAGTGAAGCGTTTGGGCCTGTAGCCCTCCGCCTACGTACGCCAATTACCCCTGATGGAGCGCCGGGAGAGGTGGTCCAATCTGTATACTTGAAGAACGGAGCGGCCAGTCCACCGTTCGCAGTTTCCTCCGCTACGAAGCAAACCGCATCCGAAGTCTTCGCCGAGTACATCGTCGTCGGCTTTGAACATATTTTGCCCCTGGGACTGGATCACATTTTGTTTGTGGTCGGCTTGTTCCTTTTGTCGCCTCGTTTTGGGCCTTTGGCATGGCAGGTTTCAAGTTTCACAGTGGCGCATACGGTGACCTTGGCATTAGGCATGCTCGGTATTGTCTCGGTTTCGCCTGCTATCGTAGAGCCGTTAATTGCCGCGTCCATTGTATACGTTGGTGTCGAAAATATTCTCACTAAGAGTCTTCATCGCTGGCGGCCCATCGTCGTCTTTCTCTTTGGCCTTCTACATGGACTCGGGTTCGCTGGGGTTCTGACGGAGTTTGGTCTAAGCACAGATCATTTTGTCGCCGGGTTAATTGCTTTCAACGTTGGTGTGGAACTCGGACAGTTGACAGTAATTGCCGCCTGTTTTGCTGTCGCGGGATTGTGGTTTAGGCACAAGTCTTGGTATCGCCAAGCCATCTCAATACCGGCCTCACTCTGCATATCGCTTATAGGGGCTTGGTGGTGTTTCGAGCGGGTTTGGGGTTAGGTACACGCTTTAATTTACAAACCTGCCGCAGACGATGTCAGAAATTGGCTATCCGCAGAAATCCAGGAACAAGTTCTGAAGGTCCGCTCGTCATCTTCCAACAGCCTTTCGAGACTGAAACTTACGAGTAGTCCCGACCAGCAATGAGTGGACGACTGCCTCGCGATCACCTTGAAATTCGATTGTAACAGCCGATGAAATCAGTACGGTAATTCGACAATCCAGAAGTGCAGGAGGGAAAGCCGGTTGGAGATCATCAATGATATTGCCAATGTTACGCTAGCACTTGGCCTTCTTGTTGCATTGGCAAGCGGCCTACTACATGGATATACCGGCTTTGGTGGCGGATTACTAATCGTCCCGCTCCTGGCTATCCTTTTTGGGCCTGTTGAAGGGGTTTTTGTTGCTGGCGTGGCCGGAGTTGCCGGAACGTTGCAACTCCTTCCAAAGGCCGCTCGCGTTGCCAATTGGCACGAACTAGCGCCTGCAATGATCGTTGGCTTAGTAGCAACACCCTTTGGCGTATTGTTCTTAGTGTCTGCCGATCCTGAGATTGCTCGCCGTGGGATTGGTGGCTTCGTCCTGATATCGGCGCTTATAATGCTGACAGGCTGGGTTTACAAAGGGCCAAGGGGATATTTGGTAGTTCTATCGCAGGATTTTTATCTGGCTCCATCACCGGAGCGGCCGGTGCAGGTGGGCCATTTCTGGTAATTTACTTTTTATCTGCGCCTGACGCCTCGAATGTTCAAAGAGCAAATATTCTTATTTCTATGGGGGTCTTTATTGCAGCCCTGACCATTTCTCTGGCTTTTAGCGGAGTGGTTACCCCTGAGGCTATTGCTCGAGCGGTACTGGTTAGCACCGCTTACATATTTGGCACATATGTAGGTGGTAAACTTTTTGAGCGGGTTCCTGCGTCGTGGTTTCGCCCCGTGGCCATTTGGTTGCTAATCGCGACTGGAGCTAGTGTGCTGATATTCTAAAGACAGCACGAACAAACGAGAGAATGTCCCCTATTGGCTAATCTCAGAAGTAAATCAGCCCGCTAAATCACTTCGGCTAAGAATCCGTTAGCCGACCAAGGTTAATGCACAGGTTACCAGTCTAGTTTCGTGTAGTTTTGAAAATAGAGCGCGCAGAATATAGCCCGTGTTTCACCCTGCCCCTGCGCAATTCCTAATCTTGCCGGTAACGTGCGACCAGTGTCTCGGCATGCAACTTTAGAATGGCCGGATCAGGTGCAGGGTTTCTTTCCAGATAATACCCTGTCGGTGTCCCGCACCAATACGTTTTGGCATAGTCGTCCCTGATTTTCTTATCTTTGATATAGGGGATAGCTAGCTGATCAAGTACGTAGCCGCTGAGCGGAACATCAAATCCCTCAGGATCAGGCCTAACTTTAAATGGCCCCTCTGCAGCTTGGACAAGTGGGATAACTGCATTGTCGGAGTGATACAGGGTGGCAGTAGCCCCAAGAAGGACAGTAGCGGTAATGGCTATTGATAAGGTGCGTTTCATTTAGACTTCTTCGTAGACCGTACCATCAGTATCAGGAATCGATTTAGAAAGTTCTAAAAAAGAAACGAACTGATCCTTAAGTCCTCAGAGCACCCCTAGCGGCCCTAATTAATGAAGCTGAGTAGCTGGAGGATGCAGGAAAGTGGATATCCCTTCCTCATCAATTGTCCTCATAACTTCTTCATAAGCTGCCTGATCGGTTTTGAAGGGCTCATCCCAAATTGTAGAAGCACCTTCTTCGTCGACGACTTCTAGAATCCAGACATCATCCTTCTCACCCTTATAGATCATAATCTCCACAGACATCCCTTCGCGAGTTTCCGTGCAGCAAAGGTGAGACATAACAATGTTTGGTTCTTCGTCGGTCATGTTGCCTCGTAAAATCCACAATCTTATTGTTTGTAGTTAGAATAGTTAGACCAAACCGATTTGGGATTCAAACCAATGTCCAAACGACTTCTATCGATCTCTATTATCGTAGCATTTGTCTTCTTCGCTCAACTCTCCACATTTTCCCTCAATGCTCAGACGCCTCCACCACAGCAAAATGATCCCCAAGAGATGTTGGAGCAGGGAATGAAGACCATTCTCAATGCTCTAGAACTACTATTGAAATCCATTCCTCAGTATGAAGCTCCAGAGGTGCTAGAGAACGGGGACATTATCATTCGTAGAATTCCAAAGAACGAAAATGTCCCCAAAGAAAGCCCAAAGCCAAATGGTGATACCCAGACAGAGACATAGAACTAGATGAGATGATATCAACATCCTTGAGCGGCAAAACGCCTTATATAAATTTATAGAAATAGAGCGCACAAAATATAGCCCGTAGCCGCCTAACAAAGCCCCCCCTCGACCCAAAGGGGGGGGCTGAGGATACAAGTTTGAGTGCTCAACGTAGCAATAAACGTGGCAATTATTTTTACTGTGCCTGGGAAAAATAGTATAGATGACACTTAAGTCATTGAAAAGATTGGTGGGTGCACAAGGACTCGAACCTTGGACCCGCTGCTTAAAAGGCAGCTGCTCTACCACCTGAGCTATGCACCCGAAGCCGTCATACCGGCAAGATGTCCGAATGGACGGGGCGCAACATAGGGAGGTGTTCCCTCCCGGTCAATACGGGAATGAGGGGAAAGTGTCCGACGCCCCGTACCGGGGGGAATTACTCCGCCGCTTGGTCCTTGCCGAATTGGTGCAGGGTGCGTTCTCGGACGCGGGGGCTGACGAAGTGGCTGATGTCGCCGCCGAGCATGCCGATTTCCTTGACGAGGCGGGACGAGATGAACTGCTGGCCTTCGGACGCCATCAAGAACACGGTCTCGATATCCGGGTTGAGCTGGGCGTTCATGCCGGTCATCTGGAATTCGTATTCGAAGTCGGACACGGCGCGCAATCCCCGAACAATTAACGACGCGCCCGCATTGGCGGCGAAAGCGGTCAGAAGCCCCTCAAACGGCCGAACCTCGACCTCGCAACCGTTGGTGTCCTTCATGGCGGCGATTTCGTCGCGCACCATTTCCACCCGTTCGTCCAGGGAGAATAAGGGTCCCTTGCCGGCATTGATGGCCACACCGACGATGAGTTTGTCCACCACGCGGGTGGCACGGGTGATGATGTCCATGTGACCATTGGTCACAGGGTCGAACGTACCGGGATAAATACCGATTTTTTTCGTCATAAAGACGTTTTACCCCTCACCGGGCTCGTCGTCCATATTTTCAGGCGCGTCTTCGGGCGCTGATTCAGCAACGGCTTCTTCCGCTTCCTCGACGGGCGCCTCGCCTTCGGGAGACAACTCGCCCTCCTCTTCTCCGGCTTCAACTTCCCTGATCCGGCTGACAGAAACGACGGCCTCTCCATCGGCCACCTTGAAGAGTGTCACGCCCCGTGCCGTCCGGCCGGTAAAGCTGATCCCGTCCACCGGCATTCGGATTAACTGGCCGCCATCCGACACCATGACAAGTTGGTCCGTCGGTGTGACCGGCGCGACCGCCACAACCTCGGTCGGATCACCTTTGCCACGTTTTAGGTCGATACTGTCAATTCCTTTGCCACCACGCTTGGAGATTCGATAGTCGTAAGCAGAGGTCCGTTTGCCGAACCCGTCCGCCGTGACCGTCAGAATAAACTCTTCCTCCTGACCCATTTCCGTGAACAAGGGCTCCTGAAGTTGAGCCGCCAACTCTTCATCACGGGCCTTGTCGTCGTCCCGGTCTGTATAGTCGCCACCGGCCAACCGGCGCCCGGCATTCACCGCCCTCAGATATTCATCACGGACCGGCACATCGACGGTGACATGTTTCAGGCCCGACATAGCAATGACCTCGTCATTCTTGGCCAGATTGATGCCGCGCACGCCGGTGGAACTGCGGCTGCTAAACACCCGGACATCGGTGACCGGGAAGCGGATGCATTTGCCGTGTCGGGTGGCCAGAAACACGTTCTGGTCTTCCTCGAACACCCGGACCCGGACCAAATGATCACCCTCGTTAAGCTTCATGGCGATTTTGCCGTTGGCCATGACGTTGGTGAAGTCGCTAAGCCGATTGCGACGGACACCACCGGAGGCGGTGGCGAACATGACAAAAAGATCGTCCCAAGTATCCTCGTCTTCCGGCAATGGCATGATGGTGGTGATGGTCTCCCCCTCGTCCAGGGGCAGCACATTCACCATGGCCTTGCCACGGGATTGAGGCGTGCCTTGCGGCAGCTTGTAAACCTTGAGCTTATAAACCATGCCGTTGGTGGAGAAGAACAACACCGGCTGATGGGTGTGTGAGACAAACACCTGGGAGACAAAATCCTCGTCCTTGGTGCTCATCCCGGAACGGCCTTTGCCGCCCCGGTTCTGCGCACGGTAGGTCGATAGTGGCACCCGCTTGATATAGCCGGAATTGCTGACCGTAATGACCATGTCTTCCTGCATGATCAGGTCTTCGATGTCCTGGTCGAAATCCCCTTCTTCGATAGTCGTCCGGCGATCATTGGCGAACTGGTCACGCATGGTCATCAGTTCTTCGCGGAGGATTTTGAACAGCAGTTCCTTGGATGCCAGGATGGCCAAATATTCGGAAATTTTCTCGCAGAGTTCCTTCAGGTCCTCGGCGATTTTATCCCGCTCCAACCCGGTCAGGCGATGCAGACGCAGATCGAGGATCGCCTTGGCTTGGATTTCGGACAGTTGATACTTGCCATCGACCACCTGGTGTTCCGGATCGTCGATCAGCTCGATCAACGGCGCGATTTCCTTGGCGGGCCAGGGCTTGGCCATCAGCTTGGTCCGGGCGTCCTCGGCGTCCTTGGCGTTGCGAATTAATTCGATCACCGGGTCGATATTTTCAACCGCGACGGCCAGACCGGCCATCACATGGGCCCGATCCCGGGCCTTACCCAGTTCGAACGCGGTGCGCCGGGTGATCACCTCTTCGCGGAAATCGATAAACGCCTGGAGGATCTGCTTGAGATTCAACATCTCCGGCCGCCCACCATTGAGCGCCAGCATGTTGACGCCGAAACTCGATTGGAGCGGGGTGAACTTATAGAGCTGGTTCAGCACCACATCGGCCATCGAGTCGCGTTTGACCTCGACCACCACGCGAACACCGTCCCGGTCGGACTCATCGCGGAGATCGGAAATTCCCTCGATCTTCTTGTCGCGCACGGCCTCGGCAATGATCTCGATCATCCGGGCCTTGTTCACCTGGTACGGCACCTCGGTGACGATGATAGCTTCCCGATCCTTGCCAAAGGTTTCAATCGTCGCCCGGCCGCGAATGGAAACAGAGCCCCGGCCCGTTTTAAAGGCGGAAATGATGCCCGCCTTGCCCAGAATAATGCCACCGGTGGGGAAATCCGGCCCCTGGATGTGGTTTTCGATCAACTCGTCGATCTCGATCGCCGGGTTGTCGATAACGGCGCAGCAAGCGTCAATCACCTCGCCCAAATTGTGGGGCGGGATGTTGGTCGCCATCCCGACAGCAATACCGCCAGCGCCGTTGACCAGTAGGTTCGGAAACTGGGCCGGCAAGACCGTTGGTTCCTGGACGGATTCGTCATAGTTGGGCTGGAAATCGACCGTGTCCTTGTCGATGTCCTCAATCAGATCATGGGCGGAGCGGGCCAGCCGGGCCTCGGTATACCGCATGGCGGCGGCGCGGTCTCCGTCCATAGAGCCGAAATTGCCTTGCCCCTGGATAAGCGGCAGGCGCATGGAGAAATCCTGCGCCATGCGGACGAGCGCGTCATAAATCGCAGAGTCGCCATGGGGGTGGTATTTACCCATGACGTCACCGACGATGCGCGCCGACTTGCGGAAGGGCCGATTATAATCATAACCGCCCTCCTTCATGGCGTAGATGATCCGCCGGTGGACCGGCTTCAAACCATCGCGCACGTCAGGCAGCGCCCGGCTGACGATCACGCTCATGGCGTAATCGAGATAGGAGGTTTTCATCTCCTCCTCGATGCTTACCGGCGTGATGTCGAAATTGGGCGGCATCGCCCCGGCCCCATCGCCATCCGGCGGATCGTTCGGCGGGCCCTCGGGCGGTAAATCATCGGCGGCGATATCGCCGGGAGTAATGTCTTCCGGGATATCGTCTGGCGTGTCAGGCGGTGTCGTCAAAAGCTGTATACCAAGTCGTTTTCGGGTGATTTTCAGGCGCCTCGACGCCCCCGAAAACCATGTAAATTTATAGCAAATTCTGGGGGCTCGGACAACTTGCGCAAGGCTTAAATCCGCCCAAAAAAACTCTTATAACACATTGATTTTAAACAAATAATTTTGTGACTTTTCTGCCGCATATGTTCTTGCCGGGAATCCCATATATTGTGGTCAAAAATGGCGAATCTTAAGACCGTTCGACGCCAAGCTCATCTCAGTTGAGACTATTTTTCCGGCATCCGATGCTAGTGCTTGCTAGTGCCCCATACGTGGTTTAAGTCCCCTTTCATGACCTCCTCTCGTGACAAAAGAAATGTGGCGGTCCTGGCGGTTTGTCAGGCCATTTTTAATAGCGCCCGTAGCCTTACCTTCCTCTCCGCAGCCCTCGTCGGGGTCAATATGCTGGGAGATGATCTGACTTTGGTCACCCTGCCGATTACCCTGATGCTGGTGGGCACGGCCGGCGCCACGATCCCGTCTGCCTATCTCATGCGTTGGATCGGCCGCAAATGGGGCTTCTTTATCATGTCGATGGTCGGAGCCGCTGGCGCATCGGTCTGCGTTTACGGGGTGAACCAAAACGACTTTTGGCTCTTTAACAGCGGAATATTTGTGTTTGGCCTGTATTCGGGCGCGGCCCAGCAGTATCGGTTCGCCGTTGCCGACGCCGCACCAGACTATTTTAAAGCCAAGGCAATCTCACTCGTTCTGGCCGCTGGCGTTGTGGGGGCGTTCGTTGGCCCGGAATCAGCCAAGTTCAGCAAGGATATGTTTGATGTGGAGTTTGCCGGCGCCTTTACGGCGTTAATGCTTTTCACCCTCGCCACCGGATTTGCGGTTTTGGGCGTGGATATCCCCAAGTTGAGCCGGCTGGAATACGAAGACAGCGGCCGGCCCTTGGGTGAAATTTTCAAACAACCCACGGCGATTGTCGCTGTGCTCTCCGCCTTGTTTGGCTACACCGCGATGAATTTCCTCATGACGGCCACGCCCATCGCCATGAAAGTCGGCGGCGGTTTTGACTTTAACGACACGGCGTTTGTGATCGAATGGCACGTGGTCGGCATGTTTGCACCGGGGTTCTTTACCGGTTCACTGATCAACCGGTTCGGCGTATTAAAGATCATCATGACCGGGTCGATCCTGCAGTTTCTCTCCATCCTTGTCGCCCTCAATGGCGATTCCCTCACCTATTTTTGGATATCGCTGTTCCTGCTGGGTGTTGGCTGGAATTTTGCATTCACCGGCGGCACAAGGCTCTTAACCCAGGTACACACCCCGTCTGAACGCGCCAAGGTCCAAGGCACCAACGATTTTATCGTGTTCACGGGCATGGCGTTGTCGGCGCTGTTTTCAGGGACATTGTATCACCACATGGGCTGGACCTGGGTAAACTACGGTGTGCTGCCGATGGTGCTGATCGTGTTGACCGCAACCACCTGGCTCTCCATCATTAACCGGCGTGAGGCTGACGACGCCTCCAATCCGGCAGAATAAGACATGGCCTACGACACGGAGCTTGGCGGACGCATTGAGACTTACCTTGCCGCCCGCCCTGAAATCACGTCAAAGAAAATGTTTGGCGGGATCGCCTATTTTTTAAACGGCAATCTAGCCTGCGGCGTCCACAAGGACAGCTTGATCGTCCGCGTTGGCCCCGATGCCTATAAAGCCGCGCTCGAAGAAGACCTGGTGGAGGAGTTCGATATCACCGGCCGGCCCATGCGGGGCTGGGTTATGGTGGCGCCGGAGAAAATCGCCGATGACGGCGAACTGGGCTGCTGGATCGATGCCGGCGTGTCCTTTGCCGGCTCACTGCCGCCAAAAGAATAAACGTTAAGAGTTTGATCAGGTTGGACCGGTATACTGCGGCTTGGTGATAATCGCTCGGAGCCAAGCTCTCAGATATGATCCGGATATTCATCGGATATGACCCGCGAGAGGCGGTCGCCTACAACGTCCTCTGCCACTCGATCCACCGGCGGTGCTCGGAGCCGGTGACCATTGCCCCCCTGATGTTAAGCCAGCTCGGCCAATTGATGTGGCGGGAGCGGCACAATCTTCAGTCCACCGACTTTTCCTTCTCCAGATTTCTGGCGCCCCACTTATGCGGCTATGAGGGCTGGGCTTTGTTCATGGACTGCGACATGCTGGTCCTGGACGACATGGCGACCCTTTGGGAGATGCGGGACGATCAGTACGCCGTGCAATGCGTGAAACACGACCATCGCCCCAAGGAGGAAAGGAAATTCCTAGACCAGGTCCAGACCACCTACGAGAAAAAAAACTGGTCCAGCGTCATGCTGTTCAACAACGAAAAATGCCGGGCGCTCACGCCTGACTATGTGAATACGGCATCGGGCTTGGAACTACACCGTTTCCATTGGCTGGAAAGCGATGACCAGATCGGCGAAATTCCGCACAAGTGGAACCATTTGGTTGACTATGACCCAAAACTGCCGCCGGAAGAACTCTCTAATCTGCATTTCACCACCGGCGGGCCGTACTTCGACGAATATAAAGACTGCGGCTATGCGGACCTGTGGTTCGCAGAGCGGGACAGTATGTTGTATGCGGGACGGGATCGGCCTGAATAATCGCTGCTCGCGCGTCGGCTAACCTTCCATAAATTCACGAATGGCGGCAACCACCTGCGCCGGCTTTTCCGCGTGAACCCAATGCCCAGCTCCCACAATCGTCTGAAACTCGGCAGCGGGAAATAGATCAACAATGAGGTCGTGATGAGCCGGCAGAATATAGTCCGACTTCTCCCCACCGACGAACCATGCCCGACCGTCATAGGACTGGCCGGCAAACTCGGGAAAGCCGTGCAGATCGGACAATCCTGCTTTCAGCGCTGGCAGATTGATCTGCCAGGCAAAGCCGTCCCCATCCCGCACCAAATTCAACAGAAAGAAGCCCCGCAAGTTGGGATCGTCCACCCATTCGGCCAAAGTGTCATCCGCGTCGCGCCGGCCGGAGAGGTTGTCCAGATCAACCGCCTCCATGGCCTCGATGTATTGACTATTTTCATGGTCATAAGTCACCGGCGCGATATCCAGCACGAACAACTTTCCAACCAGCGACGGCTGCATCAACGCCAGCGCCATGGCCGTTTTACCGCCCATGCTATGTCCCAGCACCGGCGCACCGGCCAGGCCCTCGGCCTGCAGGAAATCACCCACGGTATCCGCCATGGCCGTGTAGGAGACATCGTCCTGCCACGGACTTGAGCCGTGGTTCGGCATATCAATGGCGATGACCCGGTAGTCATCCGCCAACGCCTTGCCAATGGTTTTCCAGTTGCGGGCCGAGCCAAACAGCCCGTGAAGAATGACCAGGGGCCGACCGTCGCCCCAGGAAAGAAAATTCAAACTCATATCAATTCAAGCGGCGCTTTAGATTCTGCACCAGCATGCTGACCTGATCCTGTTGCGGATGGCTCGGCCGGGCATCGAGAAAATCATGCAGCCGGCGGAGCGCCGCGCGGATATTGCCGGATTCGGTTTCCAGCACCGCCATTTCCGAGACCAGACTGGCGTCGTCCGGCGACAACAGGACCATGGTGTCCAGAATTTCCATCGCCCGTTCCTGATCCCCATCGGCCAGGGCGCGGGACTTAATATTGTTCTGCAGGCGCAACAGCACGTCCCGGTCGTTAACCGAGCGTATATAGGACGCTTTGAGTTTGGCCGCCGGTCCCTGCCGCTGGATCAGCAGTCCTTGCAAATTATCGATGGTCAGACGTTTGGCCTTATAGAACGGATCGATGATCGCCTGCTCCCCATCACCGGTCAGCCGCAAGACGAAGTGATCCGGGAAATTGACGCCGGTGATGGCCCAGCCCTGTGACCGCGCAGCGTGGATCAGAATAATGCCCAGCGCCACCGGCAGGCCCATCCGCCGATCGATGACCCGCATCAGGTTAGCGTTTTGCGGATCGTCGTAGGTCTCCGCATCGCCACGATAGCCGTGATGGCGGAAGATCACATCCGACAACGCCGCCGCCCGGTCGCGCACATGGCCGACGCCCTTCGCCGCCGCCGCCATATCGTCGGCGATCTGGGCCAAATGTTCATAATAGGGCGTCAGCTTGACCGCTGGCTCGTCCAGCGACGCAAGCAACAGCGCCGTATCGGCGATGTCGATATCGCCTTCCGCCGCCGTAGAAACCTGCCGCAGGCGCTCTCTGATACTGTCGATCGATTCCATCTTGGGCCAAATCCGGGCACTAGGTAGTCACGCTCTTCCCACTATATGGGGATTTAGAACGGAATTTCATCATCCAGGTCGTCGCCGGGGCCGGGGCCGCCCCCACCTTGGTTGCCGCCGGAATCGCCACCATAGCCGGAATCCTGGGATGACGAGCCGTAATCCTGGCCGCCACCGCCGCCGCCACTACGCGAATCCAGCATGGTCAGCTCACCCCGGAAGCGGTTGAGCACGACCTCGGTCGTATATTTTTCGACACCGTCGTTGCCGGTCCATTTGCGGGTTTGAAGCTGTCCTTCCAGATACACTTTGGAGCCCTTGTTGAGGTATTTCTCGGCGACCTCGGCTAGGCGGTCGTTGAAGATCACCACCCTGTGCCATTCGGTCTTTTCCCGCCGTTCGCCGGAGTTCCTGTCGTTCCAGGTTTCCGACGTCGCGACGGACATGTTGACGATTTTATTGCCGTCCTGGGAGAACCGTACTTCCGGGTCCCGTCCCAGATTTCCGACGAGGATAACTTTATTCACGCTGCCAGCCATGGGCCTATCTCCACCTTTTCGAATTCGTGATTAGGACAAAATTACTAGCGCGATTCCCTGGAGGGTTCACGCACTAAGTTGCCTATGGCGGGGCCAGAGGGAGTTTTTGTCGAGTATCGCGAAAAATCGTCATGCCCGAGCACTTCCCCGCCCCACATATGCACAATATGGGTCCACGGGTCACGGCTCCGCCGGCCCGTGGATGACTAATCTTATGTCCTAATTTCTCTAGTCATGCGCGGACCGGGCGGCGCAGCCGTCCGTGATCCGCGTACCCATGTTAAACTATAGCAGCCCCATCTGCCCGTCGGCGGAGACAAACAAGTGCTCAATCTCGGCGTCATAATCCCGGATCAGCCGCTCGCTGATCATCAGCCGGTGGCAGTGATTGGGGTCCCGCTCATAACACATCAGACAGATCGCCCAGCTGTCCGCCCTTTCCGCCAGGGCGGCCAAGTCCCGCACCGTGGTCGCGTGATCCAGGCGCGCACTATAGATCGCCCGGTAGGCATCCCTATCCCCCGCCTTGGCCGCATTTCGCCCTTCAGTCGGGTTACCCAGGGTCTTCACATGCCAATAATCGATCCCGCCGGCGGCGAGCACCTCGGAAAGATCGCCTTTGGTGTAGTCGCTCCGCCGGGACCAGGGAACGTCCCGCACATCGGCCAGCACATTGATTCGCGCGTCAATCAGCGTGCGCACGAAATCGGCGATGTCCGCCCGTTCGTATCCGATGGTATAAATGCGGGCCACGACGCAAGGCCCCGCGGACTACAGGTCCAAAATGATCTTTTCGCCGGGGAGCGCGCGGGAGATGCAGACCTGAATCTTGGTCTTTTGCTCTTCCTCGTCCAAGACCTCGTCCCGGTGATCCACGCCGCCGCCCAGATAGTCGACCACGCAGTTGCCGCACCAGCCCTCTTCGCAGGCGTGCATCACCTCGATATCGTTCTCCCAGAGAACCTCGAGGATCGACTTGTCGGCGGGGATGGTGAGGGTTTTGCCGGTCTGCGCCAGTTCCACCTCGAACGCTTGATCGCCGTCATGTTGTTCCGCAGCGTCGGCCGCCTTTTCCTCTTCGGTCTTGAGGCTTTGGAACAGCTCAAAATGCACAGTGCCGGCGGGCCAATGGTCGGTGACCTCCCGCGCCGCCTTCAACAACCCGCCAGGCCCACAGATATAAAGATGCGCGCCTTCGGGCCGGTCCTTGAACGTCTCGGCCAGATTGATGCCCTTCGAGGGGTCGCCGCCGTCGTGATAGAAGGTGAGATCATCACCAAACAGCTCTTCCACCGTGTCGGCGAAGGCGGTTTCCTCGCGGGACTTGGTGCAATAGTGCAGATGCCGGGGCGTGCCGCCGACCTTGAGATGGTAGCCCATGGCCATCAGCGGCGTAATGCCGATGCCGCCGGCAAGCATGATGTGCTGGCTAGCGTCGTCCACCAGGGCGAAATTGTTGGCCGGTTCGGTGATGGTCAGCGTGTCGCCTACCTTCACATTGTCATGCATGTAGATGGAGCCGCCGCCACCAGAGCCTTCCCGCAGGATGGCGGTCACATAGCGGTGGGTTTCCGACGGATCGTTGGCCAGGGAATAGGAGCGGATTAACCCGTTTTCCAAATGGAAATCGATATGCGCCCCGGCGGTGAATGCCGGCAGATCGCCGCCCGCCGCGTTGACGAATTCAAACCGCTTGATGCCCGAGGTCAGTTGCTGAATGTCGGCAACCTTGAGGTCCAGCTTTTGCATGTATCAGTCTCCGATCCGGCCCGTGAATTCCGCCGGTTTTCTTCTTGAATCATTGGCTTGGTATAGCGAACGGAACGCCACATTGAAAGGCCGCGCATCTATGCGCTTTCCGCGCGCCGAAGAACCGTATATTGAAACCGCATGTCGAACCTTCTTTCGCTCCGCAACACCCAAATTGTGTTGTCGGTCACCTTCGTCAGCCTCCTCGGCATTCCCATCATCGGCCCGGCCATGCCGGCCGTGCAGAAGGAATTCGGGATCGCCAACGCGGATATCGGCTGGATGATGATGTCGTCCTTCGCCCTGCCCGCCCTGGTGTTCGTGCCGTTGACCGCATTCCTGGCGGATACGTTCGGCAAAAAGATGGTCATCGTGCCGTCGATTTTTGTGTTTTCCATAGCAGGCACGGCGATCAGCTTCGCCCCCAATGCGGAGACTATTGTGGTCTTGCGCTTTCTCCAAGGCGTCGGGGCGAGTTGCCTGTCCACGTTGAATGTGGCCCTGGTGCCCGACCTGTTCACCGGCCGGGACCGGGTGGCGGTCACCGGTTACACTAGCGCGCTGCAGAATATCGGCGCCGGGTTGTTGCCCCTGGTCGGCGGCATTCTGGCCGGGCTGGTCTGGTACTATCCGTTCCTGTCAGCGGCGCTGGGCATCCCGCTGGGGTTCTTTGTCTGGATTTATTTGGACAACAACACCTCCAAGCGCAGCGCCGGCGGGTCCCGCAGCTATTTCGGCCATGCTTGGAGCCATATCCGCCAGCGCGAGGTGCTGGAGCTCTGCTTCATGACCTTCGGCTTTATCTTCACCGGCTTCGGCGCATTTATCTCTTATATCCCGACCTTCATGAACGACCGGTTCGGGGTGCCGGCGCTGATCATCGGTTTCGTGATTTCGGCCCGCGCCCTGTCAGGCACCATTATGGCGACCTTTATCGCCAAGCTGACCGACCGGTTCACCACCCGCCAGCTGATCACCTGCGGGTTCCTGATCCTCGCCGTCGGCATGACCGTGGTGCCCCTCGCTTGGGGCCCGTTCGGTATTCTCATATCAGGCCTCTGTTATGGCGGGGCGTTCGGCATTATCCGGCCCTTGGTGCAGGTGCATCTGTTGAACATCGCGCCGGATAATCTGCGCTCCACGTTTTCGTCCATGAACGGCCTGGCGCTGCGCATCGCGCACGTGCTGGCCCCGGCCGGTGCGGGCGTCCTATTGGCGTTTTATGATTTCGATGTGCTCTATTTCACCGCCGCCGGGCTCGCCGTATTCATGGCGCTGTTCAGCTTTTCCGCAAGCGCGCTCAAGGGCGGCAAGAAAGCCGGGGAGTTGGAATAATCACGATTGGGAAATGTTCCGCTTCTTCAATGCCCTAAAAATATCGACGATAAGGAGGCCCACGCCCCAGGCCACAAGAAGAAATGCGGAAAACAGGAGGACAAGCAGCGCTACGATCAGGGCCCATTGGTCCTCGACGCGAACGATCACCTCAGCTCCGACCAACAGGATTGCGAAAAAGGCAGTCATTGAAATGCCCGTAAATCCGACGAGGATCAGCCTAACCGGCCTGGCGTAAAACCGGATAAGAAGCCTCCCGACTTTGGACCTGGGCTTTCCCAGCGTCCGATAATATCGTAGGCCACTGGGAGCAGCCAACACCCCCGTCAGGATGCTCATATAGTAAATAACTTCTAAGACGATGTTGTCGTCGACGCCATCCAACAGCCATATGCCGCAGGCTACCAACACAGTGCCCAACGTCAACGTCAAAACAAGTTCCCAAGGGATTTTTCGGAGACGGCTTATGAATATAAATCTCCGCCGAAGTTTTTCCGAGACCACTGCATCCGAAAAGACCGTAAGTACAGCCAAAATAAGTGGGATCGCGGCGAAAATCGGATCACCCTCGATCCAGACTATAACGCTTATCGCTACAAAGCCTATCGGCAAACCGGCTAGTCTGACGCTTCGCCAGACCATGAGGGGTCTATGGAGACGGTCAGAGCGCGGAATCTGAGATCGGCCTTTTGCCGCAATCCAAAATGCCCCGTCCATGATAATGACGAGGCTTACCCACAAACAAAATGGTCCGAATAGAAAATCCGTCAAGGACGCAAAGGTTACGCCGTTTTCGGACATCCAAGATACCGCGATAATCCCGAGCGCTAATCCGAATAAAATCCGTAGGGCCCACCATACTTTTATTGTGGTGTCTGATCTTCTTACCGGAAGATCGGGATTCTCATCGTCTTCTCTCGAGGACATATTTCAGCCGCTGTTCAATTGATCCGGTTCTGCAATCTAAGGTTAGGCGAAGATCGCACCGGTTCCAATCGTATTTGACCTCCCCCGACATCCGGACTCGCTTTTTCCGGTCCGGCGGTCCATATAAATCCCCATGGCCGACATCCAAGTTCGCGGTGCCCGAGAGCACAATCTGAAGAATATCGACGTGGATATTCCCCGGGAGTCCCTGACCGTGATCACCGGGCTGTCGGGCTCCGGCAAGTCGTCGCTGGCGTTCGACACGATCTATGCCGAGGGTCAGCGCCGCTATGTCGAAAGCCTGTCCGCCTATGCCCGGCAGTTCCTGGAACTGATGCAAAAGCCGGACGTGGATTCCATCGAGGGCCTGTCACCGGCCATTTCCATCGAGCAGAAAACCACGTCCCGTAACCCGCGCTCCACCGTCGGCACGGTCACCGAAATTTACGATTATATGCGGCTGATGTTTGCGCGGATCGGCATCCCCTACTCTCCCGAAACCGGCCTGCCGATCGAGGCGCAGACCGTGTCACAAATGGTCGACCGGGTGATGGAAATGGACGAGGGCGCCCGTCTCTATCTGCTGGCCCCTATCGTCCGCGGCCGCAAGGGCGAATACCGCAAAGAGCTGCAGGAGCTCGCCAAGAAAGGCTTCCAGCGGGTCAAGGTGGACGGGGAACATTACGAAATCGACGAAGCCCCGGCGCTGGAAAAGAACTTTAAACACGATATCGAAGTGGTGGTGGACCGCCTGGTGGTCCGCGAAGGGCTGGAACAGCGGCTGGCCGACAGTTTCGAGACCGCGCTCGACCTGGCCGACGGGCTGGCCTTCGCCGAGGATGCGGATTCCGGCGGCCGAGTCACGTTTTCCGCCAAGTTCGCCTGTCCGGTGTCGGGCTTCACCATCGACGAAATCGAGCCCCGGCTGTTTTCCTTCAACAACCCGTTCGGCGCGTGCCCGTCCTGCGACGGGCTCGGCACCCAGATGTTCTTCGATCCGGAGCTGGTGGTGCCCGATGACCGCCTCGCCCTCGGAGAGGGCGCAATTGCGCCCTGGGCGGAGTCGAGCTCTCAGTACTATCGCCAGACGCTGGAAAGCCTGGCCGAGCACTATGGGTTCGACCTCAAAACACCGTGGACCAAGCTGAAAAAGAAACACAAGGACGCGATCCTCAACGGCTCCGGCAACACGCCGGTGAAGATGCGCTATGACGATGGCAAGCAGGCCTATGACCTGAAGAAACCGTTTGAAGGTGTGCTGCCGAATATGGAACGGCGCTGGCGGGAAACGGATTCAAGCTGGATCCGGGACGAGCTCTCCAAATATCAGACCACCACAACCTGCGACGCCTGCGAGGGCTATCGGCTCAAGCCCGAGGCCTTGGCCGTGAAGATCGACAATCGTCATATCGGCGAGGTGGCGCGGATGTCCATCGACGATGCAGAGGCCTGGTTTGCTGGACTCGATAAACGCCTGACCGACAAACAGAACGAAATTGCCCGGCGGATTTTGCGAGAGATCAACGAGCGCCTGGGCTTCCTCAAGAATGTCGGCCTGGAATACCTGACCCTGGCGCGCTCGTCTCGGACGCTCTCCGGCGGAGAAAGCCAGCGCATCCGCCTGGCCTCCCAGATCGGCTCGGGCCTCACCGGCGTGCTGTATGTCCTGGACGAACCGTCCATCGGCCTGCATCAGCGGGATAACGGCCGGCTGTTAGAGACGCTCAAACGGCTCCGCGATCTCGGCAACTCGGTCGTCGTGGTCGAGCATGACGAGGAAGCCATCTCCACCGCCGACTACATCGTCGATATCGGTCCCGGCGCCGGCATCCATGGCGGCCAGGTGGTGGCCTGCGGTACGCCGCAGGAAATCATGAAGGCGAGCGAAAGTCTGACCGGCCAATACCTCACCGGCTTCCGCCAGATCGAGGTGCCGAAGGACCGCCGCCCCGGCCACAAGGGCCAGAAGCTGACCATCAAGGGCGCGTCGGAAAACAATCTGCAGGACGTGGATGTGGATTTCCCGCTGGGCACGCTGACCTGCATCACCGGCGTATCCGGCGGCGGCAAATCCACCCTGGTCATTGAGACCCTCTATAAGGCGCTGGCCCGTCGGCTCAACGGTACACGGGTGCATCCCGGCGCGCATGAAAAACTCACCGGTACGGAGTTCCTGGACAAGGTGGTGGATATCGACCAATCCCCCATCGGGCGTACGCCACGGTCCAATCCGGCGACCTATACCGGCGCGTTCACGCCGATCCGGGACTGGTTCGCCGGCCTGCCGGAATCAAAAGCGCGGGGGTACAAGCCCGGCCGTTTCTCCTTCAATGTGAAGGGCGGGCGCTGCGAGGCGTGTCAGGGCGACGGCGTCATCAAGATCGAGATGCACTTCCTGCCGGACGTCTATGTCCAGTGCGATGTGTGCAAGGGCAAACGCTACAACCGGGAGACCCTGGAGATCACCTTCCGCGGCAAGTCCATCGCCGATGTCCTGGACATGACGGTCGAGGAAGGGATGGATTTCTTCAAGGCGGTGCCGGTGATCCGCGACAAGATGGAAACCATGTTCCGGGTCGGCCTTGGTTATATTCATATCGGGCAACAGGCGACGACGCTGTCGGGGGGCGAGGCGCAGCGCGTGAAGCTCGCCAAGGAACTGTCCCGGCGTGCCACCGGCAAGACGCTCTATATATTGGATGAGCCGACCACGGGTCTTCACTTCGAAGACGTCAAAAAACTAATCGAGGTGCTGCAGGCGCTGGTGGATCAAGGCAACACGGTGATTGTCATCGAGCACAATCTGGAAGTCATCAAGACCGCCGATTGGCTGATCGATATGGGCCCCGACGGCGGCGACAAGGGCGGCCGGGTCGTGGCCGCCGGCACCCCCGAAGACGTGGCCGAGGTCGACGAAAGCTTCACCGGTCAGTACCTCGCCCCCTATCTCGGCGCCAAGAAGAGAAAGAAGAAGCGTAAAGCGGGGTAGCGGCTCCACTCTCTCTCGCCGTCATGCCCGAGTTGGACACAGCGCTAGTTGGGGACAATTCTCGGGTATCTTAACGCGGCAGATCCCCGACAATTGCTGCGCAAGTCGGGGATGACGGACGAGGATAGCCGGACAGCTACCCGGAACGCGCCTATTCCGCCGGTCCGTTGGCCGCCTCCAGGCGGCTTATCCGGGCATGACGGTTAGCGGTGGGAAGCACAGCATCCCACATAAATCAATGTCTACCCTGCTTCTCGAAATAGCGTTGGTGGTATTCCTCGCCGCGGTAGAACGGGCTGGCGGGTGTGATTTCAGTGACGATGGGATTGCGATAACGGCCAGATTCGTCCGTTTTGAGAAGCGACGCCCGCGCTTGGTCCGCCTGCGCATCATCATAGACATAGATGGCGGAGCGGTATTGGGTGCCGATATCCGGGCCCTGGCGGTTTAATGTGGTCGGATCATGGATATCCCAAAACACATCCAATAAAGTCTCGAATGAGACTTTGTCCGGATCAAAGTCGACCTCCACCACTTCCGTGTGGCCAGTGCGGCCGCTGCAAACCTCTTCATAAGTTGGGTTTTCAGTCTGACCACCCGAATAGCCAACAGCTACATCGGTGACCCCATCGACCCGCCGGAAGGCGGCTTCCACACCCCAAAAACATCCCGCGCCAAACATTGCTTTCGCCATAATCTGATCTCCCTTATAGCCGTTCAGGCGGCCGCCATCGTTTCGTCATAGTCTTAAACGATCCTCGGCCCTGAAACAATTGACCCGATAGTCCAGTCAGATATGCTGACCGGCCATAGGGGGGACCGATTTGATGCGCTTCGCCGCTTTATTGCTAATCACCTTGATGGCAGTTGTCCGGCCTGCCACTGCCGGCGTGTCACCACAGGCAACCGTGGAAGCATTCCACGATGCGCTGATTGAGGTGATGAAACAGGCTGAAAGCCTGTCCGTGAAAGAGCGCTACGCCAAGCTGGAGCCGGCGGTCACCAGCGCGTTCAATTTCCCCGTGATGATCCGCATTATTGCCGGCTCCCGCTGGAAAAAAAATTCGGCTGAAGATCAGGCTGCGCTCACCAAAGCGTTCGAGCGGGTCAGCGTCGGCACTTATGCGTTCCGCTTCAAAGGATATTCCGGACAGAAATTCGAGACGTTGGGCATTGAACCCGGCCCCAAAGGCACCACCATGGTGAAGACCCACATCGCCAGCCCCGATGATACGCCCACTAAACTCCATTACATCATGCGTCAATTTGACAAGGATTGGCGGATCATTGACGTGCTACTTGATGGCGGCATCAGCGAACTTGCGGTTCGTGCTTCCGAATACCGCTCATTGTTGCGGTCGGGAGGCGCCGAGGGATTGGCCGCCGCGCTAAACAAAAAAGCGGACCAACTGGTCAGCAGGAACTAGGGTCCTCGCCCGGGCCCTCAGCCTGCCCGATCTCAGGCTTCATCACGTAAAAAATCACAAGCCCCAAGACGATCCAAATGATCTCCCGGAGCCGCCGGATAATGGCAACGGCCAGTCCCATCGCCGGCGATCCAGTGATTGACGCGCCAATCAGGACAAAGGCCCCCTCTTGCACGCCGATACCAGCCGGGATGAAGAAGGCGCCGGCCCGGACCAGCTGGGCGATAGATTCAATGATCCAAGCGTTGGTCCAGGAAATCGGCGTACCGAGAAACGCCATCACGTAATAAACCTCGGCTACGCCGAGGACCCAGTTGCCGAAGGCCAGAACCAGAGCGATCAACAGCCGTGACTTCTGGCGCTGATAGAAATGCACCAGCCGGTCCTCCACATCGCTGATCACCGCCAATGTTTTGGCAATCCACGAGGCGACACTGTCCCGGCTGAAAAACCTCCCGGCAAACGAAGCCACCCGGAAACGCTGCACTAGGAAAAACAGAATGATGCCAGTGGCGAAGGCCGCCAATCCGACACCGGACACCAGTTTGTATTCCGGGGTCAGAAACGGCGCCTTGAGGATCAGGCCAAATCCGATCGCTAAAAATAGGATGAGCGCCAGCACATTGATCGTCCTGGCAAGGATCAGCGACGCCGCACCGTCCTTGTAAGAAACGCCATAGTAGTTCTTCAGCAGAATAGCCTTCACCGGCTCGCCCCCCATGCTGGCCGCCGGGGTAATGTTGTTAAAGGCCTCCCCCGCCATGCGCAGGTTAAAAAACCGGACAATCCATCGGGGCGACAGGGGTAAGGCCGGCAGCGTGAGCTGCCAGGTGAACGTATCGATGACAAAGGCGATGAAGTAGATCGCCAGAACAAGCGCGAATCCCCACCCGACGCGGCGCACATAGTCGGCAGCGAGCGCCAAATCACTATCCGCCACGACCAGCCAAAGCAGCGCAAAACCAAGCACCAGGAATGTGAGTTTCAGCCAGCGCATCCAGGGCTACTCAGACGCGATAGGTCTTATGCCGGGTGAACAGCGCCGTGATCCAGTACACATGCGCGCCGATAGCGACGAAGGGCAAAAGATACCAAACTTGGTCAACAATACAGAGTACCAGGACAATTAACCAGAAATCGGCCCGCGCCAATTCCCGGAAGGCGAACAAAATGGCTTCTCTCCAGTTCTCGGGCCGCTCAGGGGCATCCCCCTCGTCCCCACTTTTGCCGCTTGCATCTCCTTCTTTGAGATCATCGTAAAGTGATATGACGTAGTTGATGGTCGCGCCCGCGGCTGCGATCCACCCGGCCATATTCATCCAGTCATGGCCCAAGGCAAAATGAGACCCGATACCCAATCCGATAAAAATTGCCACGTGGGCAATCCAATCCACGAACGTGTCAAACATCGTGCCGAAACGGGAATTTTGTCCTTTCAACCGCGCTACTTCGCCATCGCAATGATCTAGAAGATACATAATAAACAGGAACACCCCTCCCCAAAGATCCCAAACGTAATCACCAAAAGAAAACACCACGGCCGATGCAAGACCAAACAAGAGCGAGATAAACGTGATCTGGTTGGCCGACAATGAGGTTGCCGCGAGAAACGGCGACACTCGCGTGGACAAGTGGCGGATTAGCGGAAATAGGAATTCCGGCCGGGGCGGTTTTGTGAGCGACTGCATCAAACCTCACGCAACATTTCGTCTGGCGCTGGCCAAATGTACATGAGGGCAGGCAACAGAAACAGCGTTGCCGCCAAAGTGCAGAAGACGGCAATGGTCAACAGGATACCCATGCTTGCCGTGCCAGGATGACTGGAAAGTGCAATGCTGCCGAACGAACCGATCGTCGTCAAAGAAGAAAAGACCACTGCGCGGGGCGTACTGGTTTCCGAAACATTGGCCTCGCGGCTCAGCGCTTGCTCCCGCCGGACCATATGGATGCTCCCGGCGACACCCAGGCCGAACAAAAGCGGCAGGACGATGATGTTGGCAAAGTTAAAGGCAAGGCCCAAGGCAACCGTCGCGCCGACGGTCAACAATCCGGCCACGCAGATGGGGGCAAAGATCAGAACGATTTGTCTGATATTTCGTGTCAGCAGAAATACCAATACGGCGATCAGGAAAATGGTTATCAATCCCGCCTCTCCGAAGGCCCGCTTCACCACCCTGCCGGCCTCATAAATCACAACCGGCGCGCCGGTCGCGTTGGGAATGACGGATTGCACCTCACTCACAAACGCCTGTAATTCGGCCTGATTACGCATATTCCCTTTCGGCGAAACATCCATCTTGATCCGGCCATCAGTAGCGACCAGCCGTTCCCGCAACGATCTAGGCAAGGCGCCTTCAGTAATCTTAACAGGCGTCAGAGAGGCTTTTAGCTGGATCAATTTTTCCGGAAGCGCACCTATTACCCTATCTTGGAGCCGCCGAAGCGCCCTGTCGTCGAGAGGCGCCACCTCCCGATAAGACTTCAATGCGTCTACCAAAAGCGACAAATTGGCATCCAGTTGTGTCCGGTCACCGGTTCGGCTCGTCGCTAGTGCATTCTCCAAGGCGCGATACGCTGCATTCGCTTGCACGACGCTCCCGGATGGCTGGCCGACATCTCCGGACATGGCCGGCAACAGGAGCAGAGACACGTCTGAGATCAGCTCAAGTTTCTGTGTTTGGTTATTCGGCACCAGATCGGCGATTGTTCGAACCGCTTTGACCGAGTCCAAAGCCAACAACCGTTTCTTGGTCTCCTGCGCAGCCGATAGATCGCCGGCAAGAATAGAAATGGTATAGGGCGAATTTTCCTCGCTGCCAACTAGATCCAAGAGCGTCGCGACTGACTCTGTCTTCGGATCTTTCAGGTTGAGAGGATCAAAATCGAACACGACGTTAGACGACACGGCCGCAGCGGCCAGCGTTAGAACCGTGAAGGCGGACAGCGACAAGCGATGGATTGCCGGACGCGATGTCATCCCCGGCAATTGTGCTGGCGCGGGGCGATCAATTTTGGGGGCAAGACAAACCAACAAGGCCGGCAACAGCGTTAGGTTGGCGACCAGCGCAATGATCATACCCGCGCCGGCAATCAAGCCCAATTCCGCCAAGCCGAGATAATCGGTCGGCAGGAAAGAAAAGAAGCCAATAGCCGCGGCGGCGGCGGTCCAGGTCAGGGCGCTGCCGATCCCGTTTCCCGCTTCACGGAGAGCCGAATGCACGTCAGGCTCATGGGCCTCCTGCTCCATGTAGCGCAGGGTGAAATGGATACCGAAATCCACGCTCAGGCCGATGAACAACACCGCAAAGGCAACGGATATCAAGTTTAATGTGCCGATAGCGGCGGTGGCGAACCCGGCGGTCCAGATCAGTCCGCAGATCAATGTGATCAGGCACGCGGTGACGGCCGACCACCGGCGCAACCCCATAATCAGCAGCGCAAATACCAGAATCAACGAAAGAACGCCGGCCACACCCAGGCCGTCCGCCACGCTTTCCAATTCTTCATTGGCTAGGGCGAGAGAACCGGTAAGCCGGACTCGCGCGCCGTAAATCTCTTCGAGGCGGAGCTCCTCCGCCAGGGACCGGATCGACGATACAGCATCGGCGCCAGGCTGCAGGGAATCGAAATCGGTTTTCGGCTGAATGAGGATGATGCGCCGGCCCGGTGATAGATGCCCGGCGTCTCCGGCGAAAAGCTTCTGCCAAGAAAGCGGGGACGCCAGTGGATCGTTTGCGTCAGCAACCGCACTGGCAATGCTGTCAACAAACGCTGCGGCGGCTTCCAAGGGCAAATCACTGGTTCCCCCAGCGCGCTGCTCAGCAATTTGAGCCAGAATCGCAAACAAGGTCGGAAGATCGGGCTTCTGCCACAACTTTCCAAGAAAAGGCTGGGCGTCAATGAGTTGGTCTGTCAGCCGTTCCAGTGCCGGGGCGTCCAAGTATAAAAGACCGTTTTTCCGAAAAAACGCTTCTCCGGCGGGGTCAAAAACCTCGCCGAATATCTCGGGCAATTTCTTCAATCCAGACGCCAAAAGATCTGCCGCAGCATTTATGGCTTCGGGCTCAGCCCCGTCTACCACAACAACAATGTTGTCAGAAAATTGCGGGAATGCCTGGCTAAGCGCGATTGAATTTTGTCGAAAGGGCAAATCTGGCGACAGCATATCCGAGGTATCAGTGTTCATACCCAGATTTCCGCCGACATAATATGACATTGCTGCCGTCAACAGGACTGATAACAGAACAACGAAGCGTGCACGACGGGAAATCAGTGCTATCCAGCGGGCGACTAGACCGTTCAAATTTAGAGATCTACCCACGCCTTAACCTCAGCCGGCCAATCATATTCCACCCAGGCAATGTTATGCGCCAGCCGAACTGAAAACATCCGAATTGGCGCCGATTCGCAAGTATTTCTGCATCCCGACTCAATTGATCATATTTTTACAAAACTATCTCGCATTTTTGCACGTCCTCCCCAATTAATTGATCCTATTTGTTAACTCAGTTCTTCATGAGGAGCTGTCGCCGCATTTCGAGAAAAATTCTACTTCTCTATCGGAATTCATGAGTAAGTTATCCACAGGCTAGAAAAGCCTGGGTATTAGGAATTCATGGATCATCACAGGTCACTACTGGATTTGGTGACACATCCTTGCCATAGGAGGTCGCAAAAGCATATATGATGTAAAATTATGCATTAATATTGTTGCTTATTATTTAAACATCTTTAATATGCCGCCTGAAGCGTGGCATCGTTTTGGACAAGAAATGCGTATCGAGGTAACAACATGAAAAAGCATCTATTTATGACGACAGTCCTAGCCGGTGCAGGTATTCTTGCGATGTCCGCGCAACCCGCTTTGGCGCAAAGCAAGGCACAACCGATGAAACTCTCCGTCGGTGGTTCGCTCATGGCCGCTGTAGCTTTCTCTGAACAGAGTGGCAGCTTTGAATCATCTTCTAACGCCACGAGTCGGGTCGGTTACGACTCGTTTAACCAATGGAACGACACTGAATTACATTTCACGGGATCTGTGACCTTGGACAACGGTATCACCACCTCTGTCCACATCGAACTTGAATCGGATCAGGTCAGCAACGGCACACATATCGACGAGTCATTCCTTCAGATGAGCGGCGGCTTCGGCACTGTGAAATTGGGTTCGACCGTAAACGCCTCAGGCGCCATGGGTCATATCGCTCCGGCCGCCGGCGCTATCGTACCAAATGACGGTGACTCGACCTTTGTCATTGTGCAGCCCACGGCTGTTACCGCCACGGCCGACACGTTGCTCGGAAGCAATGACACGATGCGAGTCGTCTACATCTCGCCGTCAATTTCAGGTCTTTCGATAGGCGCGTCTTACCAGCCGTCGAGCGCTAACGTCGATACGCCGCCGGCCGTCGGTGGAAACAGCGGCACCGACACCCAAGAATATAACGTCGCAGTAGCCTATTCGGGGAAATTGGGTTCGGTCGATCTTGCGGCTGATATCGGTTACATGGAAGCCCACGGCACTGCGGCCAATTCACGCAATGGATGGCGTGGCGGCCTGAACCTTGGATTCGGCGCGGTCACTGTCGGCGGCTCCTATCGTGTTTTCGACGCCATTGACAGCGGACTTGCCGGCACAGCAAACAGCCCCGAGCAGGAATCCTTTGATCTCGGGATCGCATACGCTCAAGGACCATTCACGGTTAGCGCCACCTATCTGCACGGCGAGGCGCCTTTGGCCTCGGCGACGACTGGCGATGACTCTGTCCAGATGATATTCCTCGGCGGCGCATATTCCCTCGGTCCGGGCATTGATTTACTCGGCAATCTCATGTTCGTTGATTGGGAAGACGAATCCACGGCCGACGCCAATAATAACGACGGCTGGGGCTTAACGGCTGGCATCGCGTGTCCTTCTGATGATCATTGTCTACCGGGGTGCGGTTCTGCCCGTGTCCCGGTAGGTGTGATGCCCACCTTTTACAGACAGACGACTTCGGCTTGACAGAGGTCCGGTGCTCGACAACTGTGCGCGGCCATGAAAGCGCCACCTTATGATAAGCGATTGGCGCGGGTGCTGGTTCGCCCGCTGCGTCGTACATTTATCCGGCCCAATCATATCACCGCGCTGACGCTTGTGCTTGCGCTGGCAGGCGGCGCGCTGTTTACCTTCAATGATTCCGCCATGGCCTATTGGGGTGCTGGAATATTCGTCTTATCCCGCTTTTTGGATCATTTCGACGGAGAGCTGGCCCGGTTGCAGGAGAGCTCCTCCAAGTTCGGCTACTACTTCGATTACGCCGTCGGCGGTATAGGATACGCCGCCCTCTTTGCCGGCTTGGGCATCGGCCATTATCAGACCGAGCTCGGCGTCTGGGCGTTGGTTCTTGGCGCCGCCGGCGCGGCATCGGCGCTGATCTCACTCTTTTCGAACCTGGGCATTGATCAAGAATTGGATACGGCCGATTCTGGCAAGGCCATCGGTTACCCCGGATTTGCCGGATTTGAATTAGAAGATGGTATTTACCTTCTCGCCCCGGTCACTTGGCTTGGGTACATCACCCCGTTCTTCATCGCTGCGGGCGTCGGCGCCTCAATTTACTGCATTTGGACAGTTGGCCACTGGCTGGTTCTGCGCCGCCGCAACTCAGCCCCGTAGGAATCGCCGGAACTTCCAAAAGAAAAAAAGGGCAAACAAGCTTGCGCCGACGGCTGCGGCGACAATTAACTCCACCCGCCATCCAAGCGCCATGGCAAGCGGCACAAACAGCATGGCGTCGTCGGCGTCGAAGCCGGCGGCGCTGTCCAACTCGGCCGCGCGACCTCCCGCTTGCTCCTCCGCTTTCATGACCAGCCAAAGCACAGCGGAAATCGCCAGCCCGGCCACAACACCCAATGGCACGGCCCAGCCGCCCAACTCGCTCTCCCGCAGTCCAATGCCGATTCCGACAAACGCCAGGGAATTGGAAAGGGAGTCGGAGATCAGGTCGTATGTATGCCCCCACTCCGATGTCCGCCCGGTCAGCCGCGCCAAAATGCCGTCCGCACGGTCGAGCAGCATAGCTAAAACAAAGATCCCACAGCCCCAATAGGTCGTGACCTGATCGCCCACGGCGAACAGCGCCGCCGCCGCAAGGCCGCCCAAAAGCCGCAGCGTGGTTATTTGGTTTGGCCGCACCGAGGTTTTCGCCAAAGGCTTCACACCAACCGAGACGATACGGTGAATCCAGGTGTTGTGACTGATGGCGGAACCTCCCCGACGTGATATGATCTGGCCACATACTTATCCAATTGACCGCCAAGTTAGAACCTTTAATTCCCCAACAACCCGTTATGACCAGAAACTCTGATACCCCCCTCCTCCTGACCCCCGGCCCGTTGACGACCTCCACCTCGGTCAAGGAAGCGATGCTGAAGGACTGGGGCTCCCGCGATACGGACTTTATCGAGATGACCGCCCGTGTCCGCCGGAACATTGAAGCAATCGCCGGAGTCGATCCGGTTAAGCCGACGCACACCTGCGTGCCGATCCAGGGAAGCGGCACCTTCGCCGTGGAGGCGGCGATCACCACACTGGTGCCCAGGGACGGCAAAGTGATTGTGTTGGTCAACGGCGCCTACGGGCATCGGATCGTCAAGATTTGCGGCTATCACGGCCGCGCCGTTGAGATGCTGGAGACAAACGAGGATACGCCGCCGTCAGTTTCCGATCTGTCGGCAAAGCTGGCGGCTGATCCGGAGATATCCCACGTGGTCGCCGTGCAGTGTGAAACCACGTCGGGCATTCTCAATCCTCTGGAAGACATTGCCGAGGCCTGCAAACAGGCGGGCCGGCTGTTAATCGTGGACGCCATGAGCTCCTTCGGCGCCCTGCCGCTTGATCTCGGTACTCTGCCTTGTGCCGCGGTGATCGCATCCTCGAACAAATGTCTGGAGGGCGCGCCCGGTATCGGCTTTGTCATTATTGAAGTGGCCGTGCTGGAGGCGTGCAAGGGGAACGCTGGAAGCCTAAGCCTCGATCTCCATGATCAATGGACCTACATGGAGGCCTCAGGCCAATGGCGATTTACCCCGCCGACCCATGTTCTGGCGGCGCTCGACCAGGCCATCAAGGAACATGAGGCCGAAGGTGGTGTGGCGGGCCGGGGCGAACGCTACCGGAAAAACGCGGCGGCGCTGATAGCGGGGATGCGGAAACTGGGCTTTCGTCCCTACCTTTCAGATAACCTCCAGGCGCCAATCATCATCACCTTCCACCCAGCGGCAGACGACGCCTTCGATTTCGAGGATTTCTATAATCGGCTTCGGGCCCGGGGCTTCGCCATCTATCCCGGCAAACTGACCAAAGCCGATAGTTTCCGCATAGGCTGCATCGGGCATTTGACCGCAGACGACATGCGAGCCGCCGTGGCTGCGGTCAAAGATGTCGTCGCCGAGATGGGTATTCGGATCGACTAGCTGCCGCCTTTTTGGTCCTGCCAAACTTCGCGGGTCACATCTATCATGGAACGATCGTGCTCGTGCCCCATGCAGGCGCGCATGCCATTCAGGCCATAGCGGTTGTAATCGCCCCGGCAGTTCCGGAACGCTGTCGCCGCTTTGGCCAGCGCCGGCGTGGACACATGATCCGTGTGCTTCTTCACCGACTGTTCCCAGACAGCGTCCCGCTCGGCCTGAGACAGATCGGAGTTCGCCGGGAGGTCGTTGACCATTTTGTTCATCAGCCGGGCCGCCTGGACATTGACCGGTTCCCGTTCATTACTGGCGGATGCTACCCTGCGCATTGGCCCCGTGTAGAGGGCGATTTCCTGGCGTAGCCGGGGATCATCCGTGCCGGCCATAGCGGCGGGCACCAGAGACGCGTGCGGCGCCACCGAAAGAGTCGCGTTGCCCTTACCGAGGCTCGCCACCAGGCCCGCGGGCACGGAAATCTGTACCGTTGTATAGCCCCGCAAGCTTCGGACCGAGACTTTGTCGGCCACCGGCAGGGTGCGGACGGCGCCGGTCGCATCGGTCACCGACACGGTCAGCCGGGTCTGGTCGGACGGCACATAGGCCGTTCCTTGGGTCGGTGTCTTTCGATGCTGCTGGAGGCAAAAAGAGGAAAACTCCGCCGTGCAAACACCGCTGCTACAGGTCAGTTTGGCCGGCTCGGCCGAGGCCAGAAGGCCAAGGATTTGCGGCGACGCCGCTGCAGGGGTGTAAATACCGGCCGCCATGAACAGAGAGAGTGCGCCGACTTGGATTGCCTTGAACCGCATGGAGACCTCCTTATCCGCCGCCGTCATTGGGGCTATGGGAATGGTCTCACCAATCGGAAAACCGGTCAATGGGTATGGCGTTTGCGCCGCTTCCGGGACATCACATGCCTTACCAAAAGAAAGGGGCCGCACTACGGGCAATGACAGCCGACCATCGAATGTTACAGAACCGGCTAGAATTGTCCTCGAGTGATAGTCGCATAGGTCTGCTGTCTGTCTAAAACGGACAATACCGCCTCCCGCCAATAGTTGCCGTGACGCGCGCCGGTTCACATAGTCAAACTCTTTGGGCCAACATCTTGAGCTGGGATAAGGCATCATCGATTAATTGGCGCGTCAGATCACCACAGTTCATTTTTCGACCGAGGCTAGCGGCCTGTCCCGACCACAAAGCGGAAAAATCGTCCGAACCAGCCTGCTCCGCTTCGGCGCGTAAAGGCGCCAGCGCTCCAAGTGCCTGCGGAAATGGCGGCATCTCGTCCATCATCGGGCCCATTTCGTTTATTATCCTGTTGATCAAGCTTCGCGCCGGCTTCCCGGTGATTACGTTGGTGATCATCGTCCGGTCGTCGCATGCAAGGTCGAGGGCAGCTTGGTAGACGTTGCTGATCAATGCCTCGGGAGTAAACAGATATGCGGTACCGATCTGGACGGCCTCGGCGCCCAAGGCGAACGCCGCTGCAATACCGCGCCCATCAGCGATACCGCCCGCCGCGATCACCGGCACGGTGACCGCATCGGCAACTTGGGGTACGAGCGCAAGAGTGCCGACCTGCGTTTCAACCGATTCTGTTAGGAACATACCGCGATGGCCGCCAGCCTCGTAGCCTTGGGCTATGATCGCATCGCAACCATTCTGTTCGAGCCAGCATGCTTCCTTTACTGTGGTCGCAGTGCTGATGACAGTACAACCGGCATTTTTCAACCGTGTAATTAGGGGTTCTGCTGGTAGCCCGAAGTGAAAACTTACAACCTCCGGCCTCATCCTTTCGACGACCGCGCACATCGTCTCGTCGAAGAAACTGAATGAAAATGCTTTTGCCGACGCGCGGGGAATGCCGAGCTCGCGATAGTAGCCACCCAACTGATCCCTCCACGCTTCTTCCCGTTGGCGGTCCCTGCTCTCGGAATGGTGGCAGAAGAAGTTCACGTTCAAAGGCTTGTGGCTCTGTTGCCGAATATGTTCGATCGCAGCCTGCACTCCATCCGCTTAGAGAAGGGCACAGGGGAGTGAGCCCAGGCCTCCGGCTTCGCTTGTCGCGATTGCCATCGCTGGCCCACTGGCCCCGGCCATCGGGGCTTGAATGATTGGCAGTTCAATGCCGATTTTAGATAGAAGTCCACGCGCTGGGTTCATGTTTCCACTTTCTGATCAGATAGGGCATAGGCCACTACAGGCTTGGTGGCCGACAATCTGGGCTGGGCGGCGGCATGAGCGATTAGAGCACCGGATCACACCTTGATCCTTGGCGTCACCGAGCCCCTCGCCGCCCTCAAGGTTTTCAGCCTGCCGCAACCTTGGGCGTATCCACCGGCTCTGTTTGTTTGTCGTCGAGCCAGGCATGCGCCTGGAATTCGTGATCCAGCGGCAAGTTGAAACCGCTGCTGACGTAGTTCGTGATCGTCTTCAGGGCGATTCCGGTTATCACCTCCAGGATATGCTGATCGTCGAAGCCGGCAGATTTAAAGGCTTCAATTTTCGATTCGCTGACATGGCCACGATGGTGAATAACTGCTCGGGTAAAATCGACCAGCGATTGATACCGCCGGTCAGCAATCGGCCGGCCTTTGCGAATTGCTTCAATCGGGGTGAGCGGTAGTCCTGACATTTCTGTGAATGTGGTGTGGCCAGCTATGCAATAGGCTGCTTGGTTCTCGACGCTTGCCGTGACCTGAACGATTTGCCGCTCAAGTGGCGTGAGAGTGCCACTGTCATTTGCCTCTAGCATCGCCGCGAACCCGGTAAGTGTCGAGGGGGAGTTGGAAAGCGCACGAAACATGTTCGGTACGAAACCATTGGCGGCACGGACGGCCGCAAGGATCGGCTGTGAGGTCGCTGGGGCTGTGTGTTCGTCGTTAAGATTAATCATCATATATCTCCATGGTTATGGCGTGACCCACGCGGCCTCGCTACGCCGCGAAAGATCGGCGCAAATAAGTTATTTGTCTAATCGTATTTTTCAGTATTTAATATTCATATGATCGATATTAGGAATATCGAGATCAACCTGCTCGTAGCCTTTGACGCGCTATACGATACGGGTAACGTCTCGCGGGCCGCAGAGCGACTTTCGCTCACCCAACCTACCGTCAGCGGAATGCTCAGCCGGTTGCGCGCGCTGTTCGGCGACCCCCTTTTTGTGCGCACGCGGCACGGCGTCCTGCCGACGCCACGCGCGGACGAGTTGCGCGATCCGGTAAAGACTGTGCTGGCAAATGTGGAGGCCTTGGTCGAGCCGAGAACTTTCGATCCTGCTACCGCTGAATTGACGATCTCGGTCTCGGCCAACGATTATATGCAGCAGGCGTTGATCGTGCCTTTGGTCGCGCTGCTACGCGAACAGGCGCCCGGCGTCCGGCTTGCGGTGATGCCAGCATATATCACCGAGCTTGCGGGCAATTTGGCATACGGCGGCGTCGACCTGGCGATCAGCACTCCAGAATTCACCGACCCGAGCCTGCAGCGGGAGTTTCTTTACACAGAGCGATACGTTTGCATTGTCCGCGACCAGCATCCCCATAAAGGCGAAACACTATCTCTTGAGGATTTTTGCCAATACGACCATCTACTGGTCGCACCGACCGGAGGAAGCTTTTCGGGGCCAACAGACGAGGCGCTAAACCAAGCCGGTGCACGGCGCAGGGTTTCAGTCTCTTTGCCGAGCTTTCACGTAATGTTGGATACGGTTCGCGCCGGCGATTTCATCGCCGTAGTGCCGCAGCGGCTGATCCCGCGCAGGTCAACAGGTTTGAGAGTTTTTCCGCCGCCGATACAGATTCCCGATTTTGAGGTTATCGCTTGTTGGCATAGCCGTGTCGATAAAAGCCCACCTCATCGTTGGCTCAGGGGGCTTCTGTCGCAGCTTGCGAATGAGCAGGTTGGGCCACCTGCACATTGACCGGCTCCCGCTCATTGCTGGCGGATGCTACCCGCCGCATGGGCCCGGTGTAGAGGTCGATTGCCTGGAACCGCATGGAGATCTCCCATCCGCTGCCGCCGGGACATCACATGCCTTACCAAAAGAAAGTGTCCGTACTACGGGCAATCACAGCCGATAATCGAACGTTGCAGAACCGGTCGAGAATAGCCCAGCCCTGGCCTCAGCTGGACACGGACTTGGTTGAATGCAAACCTGCCCATCGGGTATATGCCTTCTGCGTTGCCGTACGACCATTGAGAGACGACATGGATCCGCTTTCCCAAGGCGCAATTGGCGCCACAATTCCTTTGGCCACTCGAGCTAGAGGCCAGGAGAGATTGGCCTGTGCTGCCGGGTTCGTTGCCGGCCTGGCGGCGGATTTGGATGTCCTGATCAGATCGTCCACCGACAGCCTGCTGTACCTGGAATTCCACCGGCAGTTTACTCATTCACTCATCTTTATTCCCTTCGGTGGTCTGGTGGTCGCGGCGCTCCTTTATGTCGTTCTTCGCCGATGGGGGAACCCTAAGTTTTTGACTCTTTGGATATTCTGCGCGCTTGGGTATGCAACCCACGGCCTGCTGGATACAGCCACATCCTACGGCACACAGCTTCTTTGGCCGTTCAGTGACACCCGATTTGCCGCCAGTATTATCTCTATCATCGATCCACTGTTTACCGGACCCATGTTGGTGCTGGTGACAATATCCGTCATTCAGCGCAAAGTGATTTTGGCCCGGGTAGCCCTGGTTTGGTCTCTGCTCTATCTCGGTGTTGGCGCCTATCAAAATGCGGCTGCGGAGGCCGTCGCCGGACAACTGGCCAAGAATAGAGGGCACGTGCCTGTGCGACTGGAAGTGAAACCGACCTTTGGCAACCTGATAGTCTGGAAGAGCATTTACGAGGCGCAGGGACGCTATTACGTCGATGCCATTCGCCCGAACTTCGGCGAGACCGTTTTTACAGGCAGCTCCATCGCCAAGCTTAATTTGCAGCGTGATTTGCCATGGCTCGATTCAGCCTCCCAGCAGGCGACGGATGTGCACCGTTTCGCGCATTTCAGCGATCAGTTTGTGGCCAAAGCCGAAAATGTAGATGAGAGAATTATAGATGTTCGTTATTCACTTCTGCCCAACAAAGTTGACCCGCTTTGGTCGATCCGTCTCAGCAAAGACGCGCCGCCTTCGGCGCATGCGAAGTTTGAAACCCACAGGTCAAATACCCGGGAAAACCTAGCCACGCTGTTATCCATGATTTTTCATTGAGGGCTAAATTCTGTCGTGCGGTAGCAGAGTTCCAATTATTTGTGATAGCGACGGATCAACAGCAGCCTATTCTCGCCGAGCCCGGTATGCTGACCGTGGCAAATGAACTATCCACTTCAAACGTTTCTCTGCCAAGAAAGGTAACATGCCCAATCTTGCGGCCCGGCCGTGATTCTTTCTTGCCATAAAGATGCAGCTTAGCGTTGGGAATTTTGACATAGTGGCCGACATTGTTCGCATCGTCGCCAATATTTAGCGACAGATTTAACGACCGGCTAGGAGCAAATCTCGGCCATTCGCCGCGATCACCACATTCGACCGCTAGTCGACAATGACCGGAAGAAGAACCGTCGCCTCTATTTTATGAACCGGCGATTTAGTAGTCCTTGGGGAAGCCCTTCGCGCCGCGAACGTCGGCTTTCTTGAGCTTCGCACCCGCCAGATTCGCATTGGTGAAGTCCGCGTCCACCAGGTTTGCGCCGCGCAGATCGGCATTGCGCAGATCGGCGTTGGACAAATCCGCGCCTTCGAGATTCGCCTGGGAGAAATCGACGCCCATCAACTTGGCGCCGCGCAATTTGGCGAACTCCAGACTGGCGCGCCACAGGCCGCCGCCCCGGTTGCCGACCGGCACACCTTGGAACCGCGCGCCTACCAAATTGGCATTGGACAAGTTGGCGCGCTGCATTTTCGCCCCGCGCAGATCAGCGCCGGTCAGGATTGCGCCCCGCATGTCGGCAAAGCAGAAGTTTGCCAACATGAAAAATCCCTTCGAAAGGTCGGTGCTCTTGAGAACACGGTATGACATGTCGGCGGCGGATAAATTGACTTCTTTCAAATCGTAGCCGCCCAGGTTGACCTCGCTAAGAACGGCCTGAACCCCCTCCTCGCCGTTGGTGTTCACCCACTTGATATGGTCGACGATGATTTCCTGGATCTCCCGGTCGAGCTTGGCGACGTGGCGGGGCATCCGCGCGGCCTGGGTATTCACCTTCTCCAAATTGACTGAATCCAAGATCGCGCCGGACAAATTGGCCTGATCCAGGATGGCATTGTCCAGGATCGTATGGGTCAAGGTTGCGCCGTGGAAAATCGCCCCCGTCAGATTGGCCTCGGTAAAATCGGCCCCATCCAGAGTCGCCCCGGTAAAGTTCGCGAAACTCAGATCGGCGCGCACGAACCGGGTGCCCCGCAGGACGCTGTCGGTCAGATCGGTTTGCACCACAAACGCGTTGGAGACCCGGGCATTGGTCAAATCGGCGGCATGCAATTTCGCTTGGTCCAACTGCGCGCTGTCGCTTTCCGTCATCACCGGCACAATTTCGCCCCGCTCCACGGATTTCATCAGGAGCCCGTCTCGCAGGTCAGCCTCGGTCAAATTGGCGTTGGAGAAGTCGGCCCCGCGCAGACACGCCCCCCGCAAGTCGGCCCGGGTCAAATCGGCCCCGATCAGGGACACAAACCGCATGTCCGCCGCATAGAAATTGCTCGCCATCAAATTGGCGTCTTCCATGGTCGCATGCTCACACCGCGCACCGGTGCAATCCGCCTGTGTCAAGTTCCGGCCGGAAAAATCCAGATAGGACATGTCCAAAAACTTCAGACTGGCCCGCTTAGCCCCGAGTATCCCTTTCACATACCGGTCGTGCTGATCCAGGTGTTCCTCCAGTTGAGGCTGCGAGACTTTGGTCCACATCGCATCCTCGTCCTGCAGCAGCTCGTCCAGCGTCTGCACGGCTTCGACGACTTTGACCTCGGACTCTTCCTGTTGTTGTTCGTCGCTCACGACTTATCTCCGTGTCGGATGGAGTACGCTCCCGTCCTCCCTCTTTAATACACATATAATTTGCTCGGCTGTATGTTAAATCACAGATCGTGAGTCATCGGTTAACGGGGTTTTCCCAGCCGTCACGCTTGCACGGTTCTCCAGGGACGCGTATGTGAACGCCATGTCTGACGATCCAAATGTATTGCGCCCCGTTCACATCGTCGGCGGCGGTCTGGCCGGATCCGAGGCCGCCTGGCAGCTGGCGACAGCCGGCGTGCCTGCGGTTTTACACGAAATGCGCCCGCACCGGACAACAGATGCACACCAAACGGACGGGCTCGCGGAACTGGTCTGTTCAAATTCTTTTCGCTCCGATGACGCCGATCACAATGCAGTTGGATTGCTGCACGAAGAAATGCGGCGCTGCGGCTCGTTGATTATGCAGGCCGCCGACGCCAACAAGGTCCCGGCGGGAGGCGCTCTGGCGGTCGACCGGGACGCGTTCAGCCAGGCGGTGCAGGCGGCGCTGGAAGCCGAACCGCTGATCACCATCGAGCGGGAGGAGATCGCCGGTCTGCCGCCGGCAGATTGGGACAGCGTCATCCTCGCCACCGGACCGCTGACGTCCGACCCATTGGCCAGGGCGATTGCCGAGCTTACCGGTGACGACGGGTTGGCGTTCTTTGATGCGATAGCCCCTATCATCCACAAAGACAGTATAGACATGTCGAAAGCGTGGTTTCAGTCCCGCTACGACAAAGGGGATGGAGCCGACTATATCAACTGCCCCATGGACGAGGCGCAATACAACGCCTTCATCGACAATCTGTTGAGCGCCGACAAGGTGACCTTCCACGAGTGGGAGGCGAACACCCCCTATTTCGAAGGCTGCCTACCGATCGAGGTGATGGCGGAACGGGGTCGCGAGACCCTGGCCTTCGGACCGATGAAGCCCGTGGGCCTCACCAATCCGCATGCGCCTGATGAGAAACCCCATGCCGTGGTGCAACTCCGCCAGGATAATTCACTGGGCACCCTCTATAACATCGTCGGCTTTCAGACCAAGCTCCGGCACGGGGAACAGTCGCGGGTCTTCCGCGCCATCCCCGGCCTGGAGAATGCCGAGTTCGCCCGGTTGGGGGGGATTCACCGCAACACGTTCATCAATGGGCCAAAGCTTTTGGACGAGACCTTACGGCTGAAGGCCGATCCCCGGCTGCGCTTCGCGGGGCAAATAACCGGTTGCGAAGGCTATGTGGAGAGCGCCGCGGTCGGACTGCTGGCGGGGCGATTCGCCGGTTTTGAGCGGTTGGGCGCCCCCATTAGCCGTCCCGAATCGGTCACCGCCATTGGGGCGCTGTTGGGCCATATCACGGGCGGAGGCGACGCAGAAACCTACCAGCCGATGAACATAAATTTCGGGCTTTTCCCGCCTCTGGAATTCCGCCGAGTGGACGAAAATGGAAAGAAAATCAAAAAGTTAAGGGGCAAGGAACGGCGCGCCGCCTATGCGGCCCGCGCCCGCGACGCCCTCAGTGGCTGGACACTGTAATCCACAGGTAAATTCAGTTTTCCCCCGGAAAACTTTCATTATCCACACGTCATCCACCTGAACGTATCGACAGGCTATTGCAAAGGCGGCATTATCCGCGTTGGGAGATATGTTTGCTGGCAGGCTCGTATCAGGAGTTTTCACTTTAAGCTGCTGATAGAAGTAAAAGTGAACTGGGAAAGTAAACTGGCGACGCAAGTCTCCCGACCTTCGTCACATATCAGGAGTGTGTGGGCCGTTGCGGCAATCGCTACGAGCTTGGCGCTGTCCGGTCCGGTGACCGGGCCGTCCATCGCACGCGCCCAGAACGCCGGTATCCCGATTGCTGCTAAATCCGATCCGGCCCTGCAGAGACTTCTCTTTACCGCCGTTCGCAATGACAATCTCAACGCGGTTCGCTCCATCGTTGATGCGGGCGCTGACGTTACAATGAGAAACTCGAAAGGGCAGACACCATTCGATTTGGCGATTAGCAGCGGCTATTTCGAAGTCGCGCAATACTTGATCCTCGCCAGACGGCTACAACAGCAACAGAAAGTAAAAACCCAGGCGGCCACGACCAGCGCGCCGGCGGTAACGGCGACGATCCGTCAACCATCCCCAGAAGCTGCGCCGGAAGTGGTGGTTGAAGACCGGCAACCCACGGTACGGCCCACTGTACAGACGCCCGTTCCCGTTGCAGCGCGGCCAGCACCCGAAATCGTCTCCGAACCGCCCCGCGAGGACAAAACACCGGCGACGAACGCGCAATCGGCAGAGATGAAGCGACTTGAGGGCATTGCTGAGAAACTCGCCGCCGCCGCAGAAGCGCTTGCCGCCGCCCAGAACCAGAGCCGCACAACGACATCCAGGAACCCCGCGCCTCAGCCCGAGGAAGCCCCTTCCACCGTGATCGTCATCGGGCCGGATGGTAAAATTCAATCGACGCGCAAAATTAAGCCCGGGGAAGCGATCATCGAGGCGCCTGCGCGGCCTGGTGCGGATGAGCAATGGCAAGACCTGCGGGTCGACACCAATGAGCAGGAGATACCGCGTCCCGGGCGAAAACCGGTCTACGCCGCCACCCGGTCGGTGATGGAAGATCAGGAACCACCGGAGTTCGTGGAAGAACGCAGAGTGTCCGCGCCGAATCTCAGCCGGCTGAGCCCCGCTGAAGACGTGATGACGGGAACAAAACCGCCGGAGGCCGTGGTGCCCGCGCGCCGCATTTCGCCCGAACTGAGGGAAAAGTTGCGACGCAAATTACCGCCCAGCCGGAGACGGGTGACGCCACGCGACCAGGGCACGCCCGTGAGCGCCGCACCGCAGTCACCTGGAATTCAGGAAGTTGCCGTAACGCGCGCCGAAATCTCTCAGGAACCGCCGCAAGTAACGCATTAGATCGCCGAAGCTGAGGCCCCGGCGAAGGCGATGCCCGCCGCTCAGCGGGCCAAACCGACCAAAGAAGCCAACAAGTCGGAAGCGGAAGATCGGGGGCTTCTCAGCAAGATGGTCAGTGGACTGGGCAAGTTCTTCAGTAAGAAGGAACGCCCCGACGGCTATCCGGAGGAACGAGAGGTCGCACAGGAAATCACGCAGCTTGCCGAGACCAAGAAGCCAGTTTCCCAAACAGGACCCGCCGCTCGGCCTGAACCGGTCCGGGACCCGATGCCTGAACCGCTGCCCCTGGCGCGCCCAACCCCGGTGCCGGTTATCCCGGTTGTTGTGGGCGAGATTTCGTCCGCCTCCGGTAGTCCGCACCCAACCACCTCCAACAATCCGTTCGAGCCGCCCAGGGTCACCGAAGAGCGGCCTCGCACACCGCTCCCCGTGGCGTCCGCTCTGCCTAGAGAGGCCGCGCCAAAACAAAACTCCTCGGATGAATTCTCTAGACGGATTGATATCAATTCCCTGCCTCGGCGTACGCGCAAGGAAATTACTGGCCGAAAAGCTGCACCACAGCTCGCCCGGAATGAGGCGCCGCCGCGCAGAATTGTCGATCCGAATACCGGCACGGACAGTGTGCTGTCGAGCGTGAAAAAAATCTTTACCCAGAAGGTCGAGAAACCGACGCCGAGGAGCCGGCCGAGCTCGGACGCAAAGGTGACCGAGATTGCTAGATTGAGCGACGGCACACCGGAAGCACGGCGCGCTCAAGCTGAAGTCGCTGGCCCGCAAGGGGGCGACACGCCGACCGTGCGACGGGTCCCCAGCAATGCGCCCCTCTCCAAGTTGCGCCAGCCCCTGAAGAACGTCCTGCTAACGCTCGGCGATTCCATCGCCACGGGGCAGCCGCAACTACCGAGGGGCATTGCGGAACCGGATGCCTGCGTTCGAAAGAAGTTGGGCAAAGTATCCTTTTGCATCGTACCGGTCGACTGGCCCCGGCAAATCGAACATGCCTTCCAGGTCAACACATCTTTCTACCAGGGTTCCCGCGCCATTGCGCGCTATGACAAGTCCAAGTCGAGCCACTTCCACGCCATGTTCAATTCCGGCGACTTTGACGATGTGATGGCGTTCCTGCGGGCCCGGTTCGGCCAGCCCACGGACGTCTGGAAGCGGATCATCGCACCATTTGACCGCCCCCGTCAGCCCAACCCGACCTATGTATGGCGCAGTAAAGACACCCAGCAGGATCGGGTTACTATTCTGGAGATTCGCAAGTTCGATGACACGAGGGACGTATTTCCGGATATGAACCACGGCGCCATCCGGCTCTACGAAGCGGGTGGCCCGCCGGTATTCCCGATCATCACGGCGCTCGATATCATGAATATCGATTGGACGGCGCGATCTGATCACTTGGACAACACTTCGCCGATCAGCGCTAATAGCCTCCGGTTGCGGCCTTAATTCCTAACCTGATCTGTTGGCCGAAGCGCCCATAAACCGGCTTGATGAGGTAGGGATTAAATGCCGTTTTTTCCAACGCTAATATGTGTGAGTCGATAAGCGCCGCCGGTAGCAAGACGCTTCGGAACCTGCGAGACGCGGTGCGGCGGCGCTGCCGGGCGGCGGCCACTTTTTCCCGCGCGATCCGGCATAGCCTTTCCACGGCCGTGCCGGCGCCAAAGTCCTCACCCGGCGCATAGGCCTGCTCTGTCGTTAATCCGCACTCTTCCAGAAGCCCGATCGGCAAGGGGCTCCGTCCCTGCCCGGCCCAATGAGGGATGACCCGCATTAAGCCTGTCAGCGCCCAGGCGATGCCGATGCCCCGCGACGCCTCGCAAACCTCATCCCATTGGTCTTCGGCCAAGGCGTCCCCGCCACACAGGGCTTCCAGCATCAGCATATTCAGTGAGGCGGAGGTAGCGTCCGCGTAGTCGATTAAGGCGTGAAGATCAGCGAACGGCTCGTTATCAAGGTCGGTCTGCCGGGCATCGACGAGAGCATCGAACCAATGCCGGCTCAATCCCAACTTGTGAACCAGTCCCGGCAGATGTTCCAGCACATAGTGGCCAGCCACCGGCTCTGGACCACTCGTATAAATTTTATCAATCACATCCCGCCACCATTGCAGGCGCATTTCCCCGATCAGCGGTTCGCTGACCACCTCCCGGGTTTTGGCGATCTCCAAATTGAAGGCCAGCAATACATACAGGTCGTCCCGCCGGACCGCCGGCGCAAACAGGGCGCACATAAACCGGTCCCAGTCATGGCGACGGACCTCTTCAGCTAAGTGAAAGACCTGATCTGACATGTGCTTCCATTGCCATAAAAATGCACGCCTGTAAAAAGATGCGTGGCGTGATAGTTTTTCGCCCTTCTCTCGAACCTTTCCGTGCGCTGTATGATTGAGCCCATGTCAGTTCCCGCCCCATTTCCCGCCCGCGTCCATATCTTCGGTGCGGGCATGGCTGGTCTTGGCGCTGCGGTACGCTGTTTGGAATTGGGCCTGCAGGTGAGCCTCCATGAATCGACCAATCATGCAGGCGGACGCTGCCGCTCTCTTTATGACGACAAAATCGGGAGGTTGATCGACAACGGCAACCATCTGGTCCTTGGCGGCAACCCGTCTTTGTTTGAGTACCTTCGGACCATCGGCAGCAATCATCTGCTGGAACCTGGCGACATCGCCTTTCCGTTCATTGACCTTTCCACGAACGAAGCGTGGACGCTACAGCCCGGTAGCGTCAAAATCCCACTTTGGCTGCTGATGCCCTGGCGGCGCGTTCCCGGCACGTCTTTCAGTGATTACAAGTTGATGGAGGAGCTGGCAGAACTGCGTGAAGATCATTTCCTGGGCGAGCTGGTCGAAGCCAGCACCCCCATTTTTACACGGTTTTGGGAACCCTTGTGCGCGGCCGTATTAAATACCTCCGCCGAGGAAGGGTCGGCAAAGCTGATCGGGAAAATGCTGGAACGCACCATGTTGCGTGGTCCCATGTTCGCCCGGCCGTTTTTCATGCCCGAAGGCCTTTCGGCGAGTCTGGTAGACCCGGCGGTTGCTTACATCCAAAAACGCCAGGGAGAGGTCGAGTTCGGTTCACGCATTACCTCATTGCACATTAAAGACGATCTGGTCGCCGGCTTTGAGGCGGACGGGCAGAAGAACGATCTGAAGGAGAACGAGGCTGTCATCCTGGCCCTGCCGCCTAGGGAAGTCTCCCTCTTGGTGCCGGAACAGATTGTTCCAACGGAGTTCCGGCCTATCGTCAACGTGCATTTCAGGGTGGAGAAAGGTGTTTCCCTTCCGGACGGGGTCCCGTTCCTAGGCCTGATCGGTGGCGTCGGTCACTGGCTATTTCAACGGGGCGACGTCATCTCCGTGACCGTGAGCGCGGCGCAAACATTGGCGGAACAATCCGCGGAATCGATTGCGGAAAAAATTTGGCCGGAGATCGCACAAGTCACGAACTCGGATAGGTCCGTGATCCCGCCCTATCGGGTCATCAAGGAAAAAAGAGCCACAATCGCCCAAACGCCAAAGCAGGTCCGGCGCCGGCCCGATTCGGCGACTCGTTGGAAAAATCTCTTTCTCGCCGGTGACTGGACCAACACCGAATTACCGGCGACCATTGAAGGCGCGGTGCGATCCGGCCAGAAAGCCGCAGAATCCTTGAGCATCTGGAATGCCTCGTTAATAAATCGGTAAGCCTTGGGCCACTAGGTTGGGATCTTGCTGTACTTCGTTCAGCGAGTGGACCTACAATGGCGCCAAGCTTTTGTACGCATCCACGATCATAGGGAAGAGAAAGGGGAGTTATCTCATGAATCCATTAGGTTCATTGCAATCAGCCATCATCAGCGGGCTGATTTTAACAGTTATCATGGTGTTCGTCGTGAACGCCATCGGTTCTTAATCAGAGGGGATAAGGGAGAGTTATCATGGAATTTGGTTATGACTTTTGGACCTTTATCGTCCGCTGGTTACACGTCCTGAGCGGCGTGATGTGGATCGGCCTGTTGTGGTATTTCAACTTCGTGCAGACGCCGACCGTTCCGAAGATGCCGGACGAACTGAAGCCGGCGATTCCGAAGTTCATCCTACCGGAAGCCCTGTTCTGGTTCCGCTGGGCGGCGCTGTCCACGGTGATCTGGGGCCTTATCCTGGCGCACATGAACGGCTATCTCGGCGAAGCGCTGGCCATTGGCCTACTCGACAGTTCAGCCAAACATGCCTCCATCGGTATCGGCATGTGGTTCGGACTGATCATGGCGTTCAATGTCTGGTTCATCATTTGGCCGAACCAGCAGAAGGTCATGGGTATGAAGGAAGCCAGCGCCGACGAAAAGGCGGCCGCCGCGAAAGCCGCCGGCATGGCGTCGCGGACCAACACCTTGCTGTCGATTCCGATGCTCTATGCCATGGTTTCGGCGCAGAACCTCTACTAAGGTTCACACAGATATCCCTCTCAGGAGGGCGGAGAACGGGGCCAAACGGCCCCGTTTTTTGTTGTGTGTGATCCAGGTCATATCGCCAGGAGTGGGCGGGCTTTAGTCTGGACCCCATGACAATTTCCGCCCTTTCCACCGCCGTTTCCGGCCTACTTGCCAGCGCCCAACAGTTCCGGCAGTCCGCCCACAATGTGGTGAACATCAACTCGGACAATTTCCAGGCGCACGACGTCCGCACGGTCACCCAGGTCTCCGCCGGGCAGGCCGCCGGCGTCACCACCAAGACCGTACCGGTGGACGAAACGAGCTATGTCAGGGAGTTCGTGGTGCAGTCCAGCGCGAAGGTCGCCTATGCAGCAAACGCCCGGGTGATCTCCTCGGTTGAAGAGTCCCTAGGCGCGCTATTGGATATTTCCGCCTGATTACAATAAGTCGTAGAGGTATCCGCTCAGCTCCGCCATGCGGTGCGCGGCGGTATGGTGCGCCAGGAACCGGCGGTGTCCGGCCTCGGCGATTTTGGCGGCCTCATCCGGTACGGCGGCAAACCGGTCAATAATCTCGCCGATCTCTTCCAAAGACTGGAAGTAAATGACCTCGTTGTCCGGCTCATAGAGGCTGACCGCGTCATCCCGCCAATCCGTGACCGCCAGGGCCCGGCTGGCGGTAATCTGAAACACCCGGTGATGGCAGGACCGGGGCCAGGGCGTGCAATTCAAGTTCACGGTGGCGGAACAGAATACCGGCGAGAGGTCATGCCATGCCCGCCCTTCGTGCATGGTGACGTTTGGCCGGTCAAAACCGGCGGAGCCGATGCCTGTGATGTGGATGTCGCGGTCGCCCACGGCTTCCACCACCAGTTCCCGGATCAGTGCTTTTTGTTCGAAATACTGATCGTGCGATATCAATGAAAACGGCAGGGCATGCGGATCCCAGTCGACCGCCAGGGCATCGAACACGTCTACATGGTCTTTGATTTGCCGAAGTTCCGAGAGAACGCTGTCTGCCGCCTCGTTCATATGCCGGTCCCAGAACATCCGCCACTTCTGCCGCTCTGCCCCGTACGCGTTGACCGTCGCGGCAAAACTGGTCGTACAATCGAGGTCAGCGACGGGATCAACGGGTTTGAATATATCCGGATCGATATGCCAGGGCGGCAAATAGACGAGGTTATCATATCCCAGACCTGACATCTGCTCGATCACTCGCGTATCGGCAATGAACATGGCGCGATGCGTGGCCTTGTCCAAATCTTTCAGAAGGAAAAGATGTTTTACCGGGTTATCTGTCCACAGACTGACATAAGGCAGCCCGGCCTCGTCCAAGAAAAAAGGGCCGGTCTCCGTCATCAGGAAATTCTGGAGCGTAGAGCCCCACAGCACCGCCACATGAAAATCGAGGCGATCAACGATCTTACGGTAGCCCTCCACCGGCAATGGCTCGTCCACATAGACCACCTCGTGCCCCAGGTCCGCCAAAGCCTGCAACGCCGGCGCGCGCTGAGCATCCCAGCGCCCCCGCAGGATGGAAAGAATGGTCAGCGGCCTGTCAAGCTTGGCCCCGGTCCGATTTTCGATGATCCGCATCTAGACGTGTCGTCCGTATCTAATTCCCGCCCCGGCGCCAGTCACCGGAGCCGCTGCCCGACTGGCGATAGTCATCGAATGCCGGGTGGGTATAACAGCTATCAAGATCGAGATAATTTTCCCTTAAAACCCATTTCCGGAAAGCCGGATCATTTTCGAATTCTGAAAGGTGTTTCTCAAACCCCGCGCTGAGTCCGTCCTTGATCGCCTCGAAAACCTCGACCGGCGCTTTCTCCGGTTCGGTGAAATACCGGCGAGTCATCTCGATCACTTCCTCCTCCGCGGGGCGGGAATAAGCCTCACCGGATTTACGCAGAGTCTGAAAACTTCGAGCGAAGGCTGTTGTGAGAAACTTGGCGGAAATACCGGCGAGGGTCATCCTCGCCTGCGGAATTTGGTGACTCACCCCTGCGAGGGGATGGTAGAGAGCCTTGTACCCCCGAGCCGCCACTTCGCGCCCGACATGCACTTCTCCGTCACCGTAAAAATGCAGCAAGCTTGGCGGCATGGCCCCGGGATGAAATCCGCCGATTTCCAGCAACAATTCCCGCCGTATGGAAAAATTCGTTCCCCAGACAAAGTTTGCCGGTATCTCCATTATAGATGAGCCGCAATCCAGCATTCCCAAGAACGGTAACGTCTGACTGCCGGGTTCTCCCAGCTTCATGCTGTCCAACCAGTCGGGCGGCGCGGATTCGAATGCCAGTTCAATTGGCCCTGTAACCATACCCACGATCTGATGCCTGTAGGCATCTTCCAATCCGGCCAACCAGGTGGGGATCGGCTCTGCGTCATCGTCGATAAAACACGTAACCACCCCTTGGGCGATCTCCAGCGCCCGATGCCATCCGACCATCTGCCCCGGCCGCGCATCAAACAAATAGGTAAAATTGGGAAACGAGTCCCGGAAGTTTTCGGCCACCTGTTTGGTGTCGTCGGTCGAGCCGTTGTCGGCCACGATGATCTCGCAGCGGGAAAGGTCAAAGTCCTGACCAGCCAATGCATTGAGGCCCCGCGCCAGGCTTTGGGCGCGGTTGCAAGTGACTATGGTAATCGAGAATTCCATTCCCTATAACCACCCGCTTTCAATCATCTGATCCAGCATGTCGCGGCTCCAATCAGACAGCAAACCACGATGTTTTTGGGCAGCGTCTCTGGTGTCCGCCGTCGCATCCAATGGCGTGCCGTCCGACTTTCTGCAACGCCCATAAAACAGAACAAACCGCCGGAGGATATCACGCGCAGCCGCCTCATTGTCCCGGTACAGTTCCGCCTCTATTCCGTCGGCGAGGAGATCAAGGATCAACGGCGGATATAGATTTACGGCGGCATAAAATGATTCAAGCACCCGATCAAAATCTCCCGTGCGGCGCAAAACCGCGACGCTCAACTGGTGAGCAGGAAAATTCTCCGGCCAAAGGTCTACGGCCTGTTCGACATAATGAAGCGCTGTGGCCTGATCCCCGTTATCCAGCGCCGCCTGCGCCAAGTATGTTCGCGCAGTAGATGCAAACTGATTGATCACCGTGAACCCCGGTTCCCGGCCTCGCGCAATGTCCACCGCGGTGTGGTAAAAATCGCCATAGGGGAACATGTCGGCGAGAACCCTTACACGATGGCTGAGTAAGGCATCACGGCGCGGATCAAACTCCCAGGCCTTCTCTATATCGAGGAACTTCTCAAACTGGGCCATTGCCTGATCACGCTTGCCAAAGACCCATAGTGCTCGGGCAAAGTTAAACGCCAGGGCCGCGTTGTCCGGAAACCGGTCGATACCGGTTTCAAAGGCGTTCAGGCAGAGATTACCCAGCTTCTGGTCGGTTTGGGCCAGAATGGCTGCGTAAAATCCCGCCATCCCCGCGAAGTTAAACTGGGCTCCCGTGGTCGGGTCTTTCAGATTGTGTTTAATGCTGGCTGTATAAATGTTAACCCCGGTCGCGACATCGTGGCCCCTAAGATCAATGGCCGTGGCATGCGGCAAAGACGTCTCCTCCCGTTCCGGGATCAACAGAGTCTGATATAAACAGAACTTAAGAAACCGTTCTTCCCGCTCGGGCGACGGCCAGGCAAGCTCCGCGAAACCGCTTAAATCATCATCGTTAGGACGGGCCGCGAGCAAAAGGCGGATTTTCTCTTCCGGCTGTTCCGTTCCAATTGATTGATAATAGTCTTCATCGTCCCCCAGCAAAGCGCCGCATATTCCCTGCTCCGGCGCCAGGGCGCGGGCGCCGAACCGGATCGCATCGAACGCGCGGGTCTGGATCCCGCCGCCGTAGCGCCAGAACAAGGGAACACTTTTGGCCGATGACATAAGTTCTATGAAATCCGCATCCGGCACATAACCGTCAAATATCTGGATGTTCAGTTCGGGGTCATCCACGCCCGCCATGCGAAAGAGTTGCTGCGCCTTGTCCCGCATATACGGGGTAAAGGCCCGGCCCGTGAAGAGAATATCGCAGGGCCGCTCTCCCCCGGCCTGAAATTGATCTGCGAACCCATAGCCTTCGTGTCCGGGTATTGCGGCCAAACGACCCGAATAGAGGTCCGACAACTCGTCATGTTCCGCGGCGCTATTCATGACGATCACGTCGGCCCGGGATAAATCGTCGTACCGCGTCGCCAGAAAATAATCATGATCGCCAGCCCAAAAGACCGTGGGGATATCCGTATCGAAAGTTCCCGGCGGCAGGAACAGCCCGTTGCAATCGAGACACAGAACAAGTTTGGGTGAAAAACCGTCCGGCAGTGACGCCAACACCTCCTCGAACGGTGTCCCGAACTCTTCCGGCGACAAACACTTCTCGATGACCCGAAATCCTTTGGCGTTCGCGTATTCCACGGCCTTGTCAGAACTCGGCATGCTCAGGATCAAAATATCGATAAGGCCGGTGTCGGGGTTTTGGAATTGCCGGGAAAAATCGTCGTCCTGTCCTAAACACCACCGGGCGAGAGAGGCAATTTGATCATCCTCTTCCGACTCTAGCCCGGCTTTCTCCAGTGTCGCCAAACCCGGCGCCACGGCCCCGCACAAAATTTGCGCCTTGGCTCTGAGGCGGAAGTCTTCATTCGGACATCGTGAAAATGCTGCAGGATAATTGCCGATTTCAAACGCAGCCTCGGCAGTCAAATCATCCGCAACCTCTTTCGGTGGGCGGACCTGGGGGTCAATCTTGTCTGTGGAGAAATCCTCGAACCAATCCATAGGCGGAGATCATCCTACCGGCAATAGCGCCGCCGCTACCCGGCGGTCCTCGCCCAGCAAAACATTGAATGTTCGACACGCAGCGCCGGTGTCCATCGCCTCGATGGTAATCCCAACCTCCCGCAAGGCATCCCGCAGATTTGGGTGGATGAACTGACCGGTGTCGCCGCACCCCAATAAAAGTATATCCACCGGGTCTTCCAGAGCGAGGACAGGTTCGAAATCGTCTTGAGTAAAGTTCGGTGGATCGGCAGGCGACCAGGCTTGCGTCTTTTCGGGGAAAATGACAACCGGGCCGGTAAACACGATGTCGCTAATTGTAAATTGGCCATCACCGTAACTTTGGATCAGTTGACGCCCGGCGGGCACCATCGGTGAAATGTCCAAAGACACGTGGCTATCCCTCTATCGGGCAATCGCTAGTCTGCGGTTTCACCTACGGGCGCACCGCCGCTGCTGTTTGCTGTACCGCGATTGACACTTAGATAAACAAGCAAAGGCACGGCGACACAAATCGAGGAATAGGTGCCGATCAGAACGCCCCATATCATGCCGAAGCTAAACCCGCGGATTACCTCTCCGCCCAAAATGTAGAGCGAGCCCAAGGCCAGCAGAGTAGTCACACTGGTCATCACCGTCCGGGACAGGGTTTCGTTGATGCTCTCGTTAAGCAGTTCTTTGAGCGGCTTGGTCTTATATTTCCGCAGGTTTTCACGCACCCGGTCAAACACCACCACCGTATCATTGATGGAATAGCCCGCGATGGTCAGGATTGCGGCAACCGTGGACAGGTTAAATTCAAGCCCGGTGAGGGAGAATATCCCTATGGTCGTCAGAACATCGTGGGTCAACGCGACGATGGCGCAGATGCCGAACTGCCATTCAAACCTGAACCAGATATAGGCCAGGATGCCAATAATCGCAAAAATAACCGCCAGGACGCCATCAAATAACAGCTCCTCACTGACCTTGGGTCCAACAAATTCTGTCCGCCGGTATTCCACGTTGTCCGGCAAAGCGGACTTCACCTTTTCAACGGCAACTTGCTGAGCGCCCTCCCCGCCGTCCTGTTTTTGAACGCGGATCAGGAAGTCAGTCGGCTGCCCGAATTCCTGCAACGAAACTTCACCCAGCCCCAGGCCCGACAGATCATTTCGCATCTGGCTGATATTGCCGGTCTCCGGCGTACGGATTTCAATCAGGATACCGCCTTGGAAATCAATGCCGTAGTTGAGACTCTTGGTCATAAACAGACCTAGGGAGAAGATGACCAAAACGGCCGAGAGCATCAGGAATAGCTTATGCTTCCCGATAAAGTTCAGGTTCGGTTTGATGGGGATGAGGTTTATGGGTTTCACGTCATCCTCCTAAATGGGCACTTCGGTCGGGCGTTTACGCCGGATCCAGGCCACCACCATCAGCCGGGTCAGCATAATGGCCGTGAACATCGACGTGATGATGCCAAAGATCAGCGTCACCGCGAAACCTTTGATCGGACCCGAGCCGAACTGGAACAGAATGGCGGCCGCAATCAGCGTGGTCAGGTTAGCGTCCACAATTGTGGTCAGCGCCCGCGAGTAGCCGGCGTCAATCGCCGAAATAGGTGTTCGTCCGGCACGGACTTCTTCCCGGATGCGTTCGAACACCAGCACATTGGCGTCCACCGCCATACCGATGGTAAGCACGATGCCAGCTATACCCGGCAAGGTCAGCGTGGCTTGCAGGGCCGACAACAATGCCAGGATCAGCACCATATTCACAAATAGCGCTACCGAGGCGAAGAACCCGAACAGGCCATAAATCACGATCATAAAGACCACGACCAGAACCAGGCCGACCGCACTCGCGAACTCACCGGCGGCGATGGAGTCGGCGCCAAGGCCGGGACCAACGGTCCGCTCTTCCAATATCGTGAGCGGTGCAGGCAAGGCGCCGGCACGCAGCAGCAGCGCCAGGTCGCGGGTATCCGCCGTCGTAAAGCCGCCGCTAATCTGACCGCTGCCGCCCAGGATCGGCTCCCGGATGACCGGCGCGGTAATGACCTCGTTGTCCAGGACAATGGCGAAAGGCTGGTTAACGTTGGCGCGGGTAATGTCGCCGAACTTCTTTCCGCCCACCGTGTCAAATCGGAAGCTGACTACCGGGTCATTGGTGCGTTGTTCAAATGTGGGTTGAGCATCAACCAGCCGGTCACCGCTGACTTCAACTTTCTTGCGCACCAAGTAGTTCTGCGGCGCGCCGGCGCCGCTGCGACGGTTGCTTTCCGCTGATTGCAACAGGGCGCATCCCGGCGGCACGCGTCCGGCCAATGCCGCTTCCACGCTGCCGGTCGGGCACATCAAATGGAACGTCATCTTAGCGGTTCGGCCAAGCAACCGCTTCACCCGCTCTGGATCATCGACACCCGGCAACTGTAGAAGAATCCGGTCATCGCCCTGGCGTTGGATGGTCGGCTCTTTGGTGCCGGTTTCATCAATCCGCCGCCGGACAATCTCGATGGATTGTTCGATCGCCGATTGTTTGATCTCGGCAAGGGCCTCTTCGTTGTAGGCAACCGAAACCCGATTGCCCTCGACGGCGACCTCCAGGTTCGGTTCCACGGCAGTCATAATCTGTTGAACCCGCTCCATGGTACCGGCCCCTGGATTGCGCACATTCACACTCACACGCTCGCGGCCGACGCTGAGCCCATAGCGAATGCGATCACGGCGCAGCGGGCGCAAACCGTCTCGAATACCCTCGCCGAGGCTGGTGACACGCTCGGCAATCACGGCGCTGACCTGAACCTCCAGCAGCAAGTGGGAGCCGCCCTGTAGGTCCAGTCCCAGATTGACTTGGTTATGGGGTATCCAGTCGGGGAGAGAGTCGTTGGTTTTGGGATCCAGCAGATTGGGCGCTGCGAAATAGAACCCGAGCACCACAATAGCCAGGACCGTAATGACCTTCCATTTGGAAAAATAAACCATGTTTGGGAAACTTAGTCGCCTGGCCGGATAAGTAGACTATTTCTTGCCAAAGAGGCCGCCCAGAAGACTGCCGCCGCCGGATTGTTCCTGCTGCCCTGCGGGGCCGGCCATTTGCGCCGCCGCGCCTTCTTTCGAGAGAACCCCCGCGATCATATTGCGTTGCACCTTTACCTTGATGCCTTCGGCAATTTCCACCGCGACTTCGTTCTCATTTAGGACTTTGGTCACGGTTCCCAGGATTCCGCCACCGGTGATCACTTTGTCGCCACGGCGGATCGCCGCAAGCATTTCGCGATGCAGCTTGGCTTTTTTCTGCTGGGGCCGGATCAACAAGAAGTAGAAAACGGCAAAAATCAGTACGAGCGGCAGAAGGGTAGCGAAACCGCCATCCCCGCCACCGGCAGCTTGCGCATACGCCGGCGAAATAAACATCTGTGAACTCCTGACAGATAAAACCTCTGGTCTGGCGGGAATATAGCCCCGAAGGCAGTCAATGCAAACTCAAACCGTTGATTTTCACGAAAAATTGGCGGGATTCCTTGACCAAATTTTGTTGTTCGCTCCGCTCCGGCCATTGACGGACTCGTCTTATATGCTAGTGTCCCGCGCCCTCAATTCGGGAGACGAATTATCATGAGCGACCGGGACCTGGAACCCCTTCTAAATCGCATCGCCGACGCCCTGGATCGGTTGGCCCCGGCGCCTGTCGAAACGCCTGAACTGGCGGGCGCAGACGCATTCGTTTGGCATTCCGATCCTGAAGGATTGGAACCCGTACTCGAGGTCAACCGGATCGACCTCTCTCTGCTGCAGGGGATCGCCCAGCAAACGGAAATTCTCTACGACAACACCAAACGTTTCGCAGAGGGACTGCCCGCCAACAATGCGCTACTGTGGGGCTCCCGCGGCACCGGCAAAAGTTCCTTAATCAAAGCTGTTCATGCGCGCATCAACGAAGAAACCCCGGACGCGCTAGCGCTGGTGGAAATTCACCGGGAAGACATCCCGACCCTGCCCCGGCTGCTGCATGTGCTGAAGGACTCTGGCCGCCGCTGCCTGCTGTTCTGTGATGACTTGTCGTTCGAGGTCGAGGACACGACCTTTAAGTCTCTGAAGGCCGTTCTAGAGGGTGGCATCGAAGGCCGGCCTGAGAACATTTTGTTCTACGCCACATCGAACCGCCGCCACCTGATGCCCCGGGACATGATTGAAAACGAACGCTCCAGCGCCATTCACACGGCTGAAGCGGTGGAAGAAAAAGTCTCCCTGTCCGACCGGTTCGGTCTCTGGCTCGGTTTTCATCCGGTCAAACAGGATACTTACTTCGAAATCATTGAGGGCTATGCCGACGCGTTCGGCCTGGATATTGATAAGGAAACCCTGCGCGCCGAAGCCCTGGAATGGTCCATGACACGGGGGTCACGATCCGGCCGTGTGGCTTGGCAATTCATGCAGGATTTGGCCGGCCGGCTGGGGAAGAAACTGGACGCAAGCTAGCCTGCCTACCACCGGTGGCGCGAAGGTACCATTCGGCAATTCCCAGATTGATCAACCAGCTCGCCCACGACATCACGATATATCCACTGACGAATTCGTAGCCGAGCGCCGGTGCAACCGGTAATCCCAGCCGTAAGGTGATCGCGGCGGCGGTCAGGGCGAACGACCGGATCATCCAGACCCGATGGGCATCGAACCGCCTCTCGACCGCGCGCCGGTAACCGAACCAGGTGGTGATCAGCCAGAGAATAGCCAGAATTGAGAATCCCGCCGTCGCCCACGGACCGGCGGATGAACTAAACGCCACAAAAAACCCTGTTGTTCCGCCAATCAGCACGGCAAGAACGTACGTCCTCCCGATCCAACGGTGGACCTTGGGTTTGTTCAGCCTAATCGACGCCAAGAATTGCCACGGCCCGAGCAGCAGTGCGGTCAACCCGCCTGCCACGTGCAGCAGGAACGTAACAGGGTTTTCCACCAAATTGGCCAGGATATCGGGAGCGACACTCGGTCGGTCTGGCAAGAAAAACCGAAGGGAAAATAAGGCGATACCGGTCGCCAAAAACATCATGATCAGCCAACCAGCTCTACCGTACCAGTTCGTCTTCATCGTCAAATCTTCCTCCACCAACGTGAGTGATTGGTGATCAGACTAGCCCGGCAATTGACATTAATATATTTCATATATAATATATTTATTATGAACAATATTCAGAACAACTTTGATCTCAATCTCCTCCGGATATTCAACGCTGTCCACGCGGAAGGCCATATCGGCCGGGCCGCCACACGGCTGGGCATGACCCAGTCGGCTGTCAGTCACGCTATCCAGCGATTACGGGACAGCGTCGGCGATCCCCTGTTTATTCGCTCCGGAAAGGGCGTCGAGCCGACAGCGCGGGCGGACGGGATGGCGGCATTGGTCCGGGAGTCCCTGGACAGCGCCATGGCGGCAATCTCCACAGCAAGAACTTTTGATCCCGCGACGTCGAACCGGGTCTTTCATGTCGGACTGCCGGATCATGCGGTCGCCAAGTACGCGCCTTTAATTTATGCCGCCTTTGCCGACGGGGCGCCGAACCTTGGCATTCACCTGCATGATGCGCCCACACCCGAGGCCATTCGGCTTGTCGAACAAGGGGAATTGGATATCGCCGCCGGCGTTGTCAGCGACCTGCCAAAGCGCTTTAAATCGCTTCCCCTCTTTACCAGCCAACATGTTGTCATCGCCTCGAAACAACATCCACATATCAAGGGTAAGGTCGATATGGCCGCCTATCGCAAGGCGCGCCATTTGATGTATTCGGCGCCGGGGCCGATGAATACGGGTCTGAGCGACGGACTCGCAAAACGCGGCGTCACCCGCGACATCGGGATGACCATCAGCGGGCACCTCGCCGTCCCTGTCATTATTGCGGGCTCCGACCTCATTGCCACGGTAAGCCGAGAGTTGGTAGAGCCTTACGCGCAAAAGTACGGGCTCCAAATCCTGAAGCCGCCCTTCGCCATCCCGGACATCCAGGTCAGCCTGTTTTGGCACGAGCGGAACGACCGGGACGCCGGACATCAATGGTTCAGGGAGATGGCGCTGCGGATGACCAAGCGGGAACGCTAGGCCGGGGAAAAACTATCACCGGCCCACCGACGGAAGTTTGGCTTCGAACTCGGCGATCTGGTCAATGCCCGGGCGCATGTCGGACATGATGAACTCCGCCCGCCGATTAGGACCGCCGCTCCCGAGATCGGGAAACTGATCATGCCATGACTGCATCTTCACAGAAAGCATGCACAACAACCCGCCGATGGTCGTGTGATAGAGAATCACGTTCTTGGCGAAGGACTGGAACTTATCTTTGTTCAGCCGATGCCATTCCATTTCCGGACTATTGGTAAAGTTTTCGATGATGCCCACGACCAGGTTCATCTTCTCGCTCATAGTGCTGGCGATCTTGCGACAAGTATCGATGAGGTTGCGATTACTCCGAAGCTGATAGTGGCCGCAGATTTCGGAGGAAGACTCGATAAAATTATCCATCTTTGGGACCAGCCGGTCAAAAACCTGCCTGAAATAGGACAGCGACAGATACACATCCCCATAGGTTTCCAGAAAACTTGGTAAATCGTGGATTTGCATGCCCAACTTTTCGGACAAGGCCGTCAGGTTGGTTTTAACAACTTCCGAGTCAAGCTTGGAAAGCTCCTCGATGATCTCGCCGAAACTCTGAAAATCCTGGGCGCTGCCGAACAAATCTGCAATCAGCGGCTTGGTAAAATCGACCATGTACGAATTAAGCTCGGTCTGCTTATCATCGGACAGTTTTAGTGAGTCTGCGGACTCCACCTCAATGCCGTTTTGACGCAGAAGGATACGAAGGCTGTAAACATCATAGCTGCTGAGCCGGGCCAACTTTTGGACTGTCAGATAATCCCGTTCCTCGGTCCCCTTTTCCCAACTGAATTCGTGATGGATCAGGCCCGGATCAATTTGACCGCTGCCGGAACCATGGCCTTCAAACAGTTGCACAACTGTTTCCAGGCGGGCGTTTTTCAACATTTTTGCATGTTGGAGCTTGGGCGTGACGAACGGCACGATGGCCAAAGGCAGTACGTGCAAAGCATCCCGGTCATGATCCGAAATGATCACACTATCAACAGTTTCGCTTTCTGACATCCGCTGACAGATCCTTATGCGCAGCAACAGACTCTAAATTCGCAGACTTCTGCCAACCACGTAGCCTGATATTGGAAGAGTTGGACATTTGGGCCGGAAACTCAATGACTAAATCACATTTTGGTCACCGAGCCCCCGATCCAAAATGGCCATCTCCTCGGCAAAATTTTGCTGTCGTTGGCCGGTTTGAGGCAACTAGTCGATACGCCCGCCGAGCCTCATTACCATGCCGGATTTCTAAAACAGCGGCGCTTGCGGGATGCGCCTGCTGGGAATCCAATATTCTGTAAAAGCTATCCCCAGAGCCGCTCGGTGGCGATCCTAGCCCCTTCCGCCATCGCTCTGAATTTGCCCAAAACCACAGACGGGAAGACGCGCTTCCGGCCGGCATAGGTGCCAAATCCGCAGTCGGTACCCGCCAAGACCCGCTCCCGCCCGACAATGTCGGCGTAGCGGCACAAACGTTGTGCAATCAGCACCGGATGCTCAACATAGTTGCTGGTGGAGTCGACCACGCCCGGGATAAGAATTTTATCGTCATTGATCTTGGCGGACTTCCAGTCTTCCCATTCATGTTCGTGGCGGGGATTTGCCCCTTCGAACAGCAACCCGGCGGGACGGGCCTTGTTCAGTAAATCGATTAATTTAACGATGGGAATATCGTGGGTATGAGGGCCCGGATAGTTCAGCCAGCAGATATGCATGCGCATGGCCTCCGGCGGAATATCGGCGGTGGCCGAATTGAGCGCTTCGATGCTTTTCTCCGCATCGGCAAGGAAATCCTCTTCGCTCATATCCTGATAGTCGGTGTGCCGGCTGCCCGCGAGGTCGGGGCAGTCTAGCTGCAACACGAACCCGGCTTGGTGAATGGCGTCATATTCGGGCTTCATGGCGGCGACCAGGGCATCCCGGTATTCGTCCCGGCTGGGATAGTATTGATTGGGTACATAGGTTGACACACAGCCCGGTGAAACCGAATTCATAAATAGGTCAACCGGCTGCGCCCCTTCGGCCGCCGCTTTCAGGTTCTCGATATCGCGTGTTACCGGCCCCAGGTCGTCGTGGGAAACCGGCCCGACACAGGCGGTCGCCTGCATCAGGTTTGTCCCACCGCCGGCCAGCTGTTCGATATCAAGACCTTCGAATTCCTGTAGATCGCGCGGCGTCTTTCGGCCCGGCACGCCGGAGCCTTCAACATTGGAGATGCCGTTGAGCCGGTGCTTGGCATAGATGTGATAGGACATTTTACCCAGCTCGCCATCACAGACCACGTCCACACCGTTATCGACCTGCTCTTTCACCACCGCTTTGATGGCGTCGGCGGTCTTGGCGTGCAGAGCGTCCTGGTCTACGTCACCGCCACGGTCCTCCTGGATCAACAACTCCAGCAGATCATCCGGGCGGGGCAGGCTGCCCACATGAGTGGTGAGAATACGATCCGTGCTGATTTTCATGTGAGAGCTCCCGGCAAGGCATTTTGTTCTGGGGGCATATTAGATCACGGTTGCCGGATGGCAATCTCGGAGACGGCCTAGGGTTGGAGCCTGGTGACCGTCGCTGGCATAGCCGCGACAACGATTGGAGTTACTGACCTCAGGGGGTATCGAAGCGTCAGTCTTGTCAGAAAATCTTTCCCACAAAAAATCGCTCCATAAAATCGTTGAACGCCTCAATCTTTGCCGGGATATATCGGCTACGGGCGAACAGGCTGTATATCGATGCGCGTGGAAGCTTGTAATCGCTCATTACTTGCCGAACAGTGCCATTTTTAAGCTGCTCACGAAAGAACGCCTCGGGACCGTAGGCGATACCAAGTCCCCTTTCGGCAGCAGAAGATATCACTCTCCCCGAGCTTGTGGTGACCCGGCTTGAAACGGGGATCAGGAAATCCTGCTTTCCCCGAGAAAGGCGCCAAATACTGGGGTCCTCCACATAGCTGTAGGAAAGGCATTGATGCTGGTTTAAGTCGGCGGGAGAGAACGGTTCACCGTTTTGAGCCAAATACGCCGGAGAGGCGCACAACATCCTTGTTGATTGGATAAGCCGGGTAATGCCGAGAGTCTTTGGAATTTGTGGTTCGTTGTGGAGTAAGCGTATTGCAATATCAAACCCACCATCCATCGGATCCACCATTTGGTCGTTCAGACTGAGGTCCAATCGGATCGACGGGTATGTTTGTAAAAACTCGACAACCCCCTGGCCAAGATCGTTCAAGCGGCTGCCTTCCTCTCGCTAAGTTCCTCTTGAACTTCGATGGTCTTAAGCCTGACTTGCCGCTTAAGAGAATGATTCCAGATTAATATGCCAATGATTAAAGCCAGTCCGAGCAAACCCAAAATAAGGAATATTTGTGTTTTCGACAGACTGAAAGGCTGGCTTTTTAAGGCGACCCACTTTCTCGTTATGGCCTGACGCTCTTCTACGGATATTTTTGCCAATCCTTTTTCTAGGATCGACGAGAGTTCGGGCCAATCTTTTCTGGCCGCCAGTCCCCAACGGTAGGTGAAACCAACATCGCCCGCCAGGTGCAGGTTCGAAATCCCAGACTTCTCCATTAAATGGGATGCGAGCGCGACGTTTACGATCATCACATCAACCGAGCCAAATGACAGCCTTTTGAGACCACTTAGCGGATCAGGAACTGTTTCCAAGGACAGGTTGGGCAACTTTCGTTTCAAATACTCAAGTACGGCATAGCCTGATGATACGGCGACTTTTAGCCCTGATAGATCGTCCAAAGTGATTTGCCGTTTATTGTCGGTTCTAACAAGCATCACCGCCGGCGATTCAATATAGGGTTTGGTGAAATTCATATACTCCGAGCGTTCCGGGGATTTGGTTACCACTGACCAAACATCGTTCTCCCTGTTTTTGGTCCGTCGGACAGATTCCTCCCAATCCTTTACCTGTATGATTTTAAATTTTAGGCCGGTCTTCTTCTCCAAGAGCGCAATGAAGTCGGCCCCTATACCCCGGTAATTTCCTTTCTCATCGAAAAATTCATAAGGAGGAAACAATGGGTCCGGCGTAAGGCGGACAACAGGGTTTTTGGAAAGCCATGCCGCCTCTTGCTCTGTCAAATTCAATGGAGTGGAATGTTCTGAGGCAGACGTTTCGCTGGTCAGAGCAAGCGCCGTCCCGACCCCTAAAAGGAATGCGATTGAAAAGTTTAGAACCCTAAGCAATGTTCCGATATAGGAAATTTTGAAGTCCATACTATTACCGAAGTAGTAAACACGGCCCAGACTTGGCACGAAGATAGACTATATTCTGTTAGAAATTGGCATCCAACTAGGGAATTACCAGACTTTATACGGCGGAATCACACTCTCTCCGCGGCGCAAGCTGTTCAATCGCTCCCTTTCTGCTCGAAGCTGTTGAAGAAGCCGGTTTATGGTGGAGTGTCCAGCCCCCTTGTCATGGACCAGCCGTCCACAGAGTTTCAGGCGCGGGCGGTCTAATGTTCAGGGCCTGATGTGGGCAGATATGGTTGACAATCGCATCGAATAGGCGCATTTGATCCCCTCATCATTCACTCGCGATAGCGCAACTCCGCCGGAAAGACGGCGTGATGACATCCCGAGCTAGAAAACAATAAATCGCATAAACCCGGTCGCGCTCCAGGTGGGTGCATAAATCCGGAGACCCAGGCGCAGATTACCTGCGGCTGAACGTCCCCCAAGAAAGTAACATTATGAAATCGACAAAATTCGAGGCGCTCGGCCTGTCCGAGCCCCTGCTCCGTGCATTGCGGGGCGAAAACTATGATCAGCCGACACCGATCCAGGCGCAAGCCATCCCGCACTTGCTTGAGGGCCGGGACCTTTTAGGGATCGCCCAAACCGGCACCGGCAAGACCGCCGCCTTCGGACTGCCCATTCTTCAGGAACTCGCCGAGAACTGGGAACGACCTGCCCCCGGAAAACCCCTGAGCGTTATTCTCGCGCCGACACGCGAACTGGCGATCCAGATCGGAGAATCCCTCAAAGCCCTGGGCCGCCACACGCCGGTCCGCCACACCGTCATTTTCGGCGGCGTCAGCCAGAAGCCCCAGGTGGCGGCGCTTAGAAAAGGGGTGGACATCGTCGTCGCCACGCCGGGCAGACTTCTTGATCTCATGAACCAAGGGCACATCAATCTGGAGGGCATTTGGCACTTTGTCTTGGATGAAGCCGACCGCATGCTGGACATGGGCTTCATCCATGATGTTCGAAAGATCGTTGCCGCCTTGCCGGCGGACCGCCAAACGCTGTTCTTTTCAGCGACAATGCCGCAATCGGTTGCCGGATTTGCCGGCAGCATCCTGAACAATCCGGTGCGGGTAGAAGTCACGCCGCAATCCACGCCGGTTGAACGTATCGATCAAGGCGTCTATTTCGTGGCGGCCGCGGACAAAAAGAACTTGCTGATCGACGTGCTCAACGATGAGCATCTGGACCGGGTGATCGTCTTCACCCGGACCAAGCATCGCGCCAACCGAGTTGCCGAACAACTCGGCAGGGCCAGCGTCTCCGCCGAAGCCATTCACGGCAATAAATCACAGGGCGCCCGGCAGAACGCATTGCGTCGCTTTACCAACGGAAGCGTCCGGGTTCTTGTCGCGACCGATATTGCCGCCCGGGGCATCGATATTCACGACGTCAGCCATGTTATCAACTTTGAACTTCCAAATGTCCCGGAGGATTATGTGCACCGGATCGGCCGCACGGCCCGGGCCGGCGCTTCGGGCACTGCTATCTCGCTGTGCGATCCCGGCGAACAAGCCTACCTGCGGTCGATCGAGCAACTGACAAAGCAACAGATCACCATACTGGGCGGTGAACCGTCGCAGCACGAACCGGCCAACAACAACCGGCGGCAACAAGGCAAACCGAAACGGCGGTCCGGCTCAAAACGACGAGGCGGCCAACAGAAACGCCGCGCCGCGTAGCGGGCTCTAGAAAAGCAGCTTTGGACTAAAAAGAGGTCCGCTGAGCCGGCGGGTCTCTTGTCCGCCCTTGCCCCATGGCTGACCTAGGTCGAATTTGCAATTCCGCGGCCGGTTCCCTGCCGACGGAAAAACTGCTATCCGATGTCCGTTAAAGTGAATACGGTGATCCCCCTCGGCAGGTCGGATGCAATTTGAGTGCAATAACGTTTCTTAGCGATGTGAACCAAACAACGCATCGTGATTCTTTGCAGTGATACTTTATGGACTTGAATATTGAGCATGCGCTGCAGCAGGGGGTTGCTGCACATAACCAAGGCAATCTCTCGGAAGCTGAAAGCTATTACCGAGCGATCTTAAAAGCTCAGCCGCAACATCCGGAAGCGTTGCACAATTTAGGATTGATCGCCCTTTCAGCCAATCAATATGCGGCGGCACTGCCGCTGCTCAAGCGCGCTCTCGATACAAATTCTGAAATAGAACAGTTCTGGTGTAGCTACATCTCTGCTCTTACCGCAGACAATCGACAGGAAAGTGCTGCGCGAGAGATTGAGGCCGCCAGAAGGAAAGGCTTCATCATTGAAATGCCGGGTGATCTGGGCTCACAGCAAATGCGGCCGGTTGGCGGAAGCACAACGCCTCGGTCTCAACTCGATGATATTTGGGAGCATTTTCAAAACGGACGGTATGACGCGGCGAAATCGCTCGCAGACTCTGTCGTAACGCGCTTTCCCGACAATTCATTTATTTGGAAAATCCTGGGAGCTGTGAATGCAAAATTGGGACGAGCGGATGACGCGTTGATTGCCAATGAAAATGCTGTCCGCTTGGACCCTCTGAGTTCCGAGGCCCACTACAACCTGGCACTTAATCTGCAAGACAAGGGCAGGTTGGACGAGTCAGTGAGCAGCTACATCAAAGCGATTGACCTTAATCCGGAAGCGCTTGAACCATCATCCAATCTAATCAACTTGCTGACGACCTATGTCCCAGAGAAAGAAATTTCCCATCCGATCGTCAAGGTTGATCGGGATATTAAGGAGAGTGGGTTAATGGCGATGACGCCAGACCCGATCTCTGACGACGCCGTCCTTCAACTCTTTAATAGATCCACGGATATCATAGAAAGCCACGACATCAACCCGAGAACGAATTTCTCTGAAATCTTCCGGCGCAATTCTGTTGATCTGAATTGCGAACGACATCTGGCGATATTCGCTAGATCCAACATCATCCCCGAGTTTTGCTTTGGCTGCTACAAGGTTCAGGTAGAGCCGAGAACGTTGCTTGAACTGATGAAACTATTCGTCGTTTTCGATCAGTTGAAACTTGCCGAAGATAATATCCGGAAATGCATGGTCGAAATCAGACCAAAAATTGCCGGGTTTTATAAAGGTCTCATCTACTGCTCCAGCCCGGACGAGGCCTATCAGATCGCCGAGATGCTTGAAAAGATCGTCATCGAAAAAATATCGCCGGAACTGACTGCGTCGGTGAAAAGAGGATGTTCAGAATATCCGATTTCCTATCCTGAATATAAGGAGATTAATAAATCCGGGAAGCAACCCATGACCTATAACCAGGACTGGAAAGCGGTTGAGGACGAATACGATGCGATACATCCCTCTCAACAGGGTAAGACCATAAGACCGAGCCTTTCCGGTCTTAGCTTAAGCGATATCCTAATCATTCGTAATTGGATCGATTACGCAAAAGGTATTGGAGATCCAAGCGCGCGATTGTTCAGCCAAAATGCCGTCTTGTCTCAGAAGATATTTGGCACCGCGAGAAAACGGTTGGAAACCTATCCGTGGAAAGAAGCGCGCTGAGAACGCGTCGGAGATGACCGGCTCCCAGAACGGCCACCCCCGCATTACGTGATTAAAAAATTATGTCAGGGCCATGCGCATATAGGGGCCAAAGACAGAAGGCAATCTCATACAACTTATTGCCACTATAAATTAAATTATCTAAAATGAATTGTAGTGAAAGTGAATGAATATGAAACTTTCACACAATATTGAGAATAATTATTACTTCCTATACTAGACCGACTTACATAGAGCAATGAATCAACGGGATCCCACCTTAACGTGGCTCAAATGTGGGCAGGTTTCAGTTTTATTTCCACGCTCCACCACCTGTTCGATAGGTTGTTGAAGGGCAGAGTATCCCACATGAGCCCTTTTAGAATACGGCCTATCCGCTTGGTCGGGCATTCGGTTAAATGCACCTTGTTGGTCCTGGCCTTTTTCGCTTGGTTTTCTTCGGACGCGAAGGCGCAAACTCGACCGGACCCGATTTTGGCGTCGGATCTAAATCTGACCGACGAAGAGAAATCCTGGCTGCATACTCATCCGGTTATCAAGATCGGCTTAGACAGCGGCTACGCCCCCTACAGCATGGTTGACAACAAAGGCCAGTTCGTCTTCATCGCGCCAGATTTTCTTCGCGTGCTTGAAAAGCGTCTCGGCATTGTTTTTGCCGAGATTCCCAATTTGACTTGGCCGGAAATTTTAGACGGTGCGAAAAACAAATCCCTGGATGTCATCGCCACGGCGGTAAAAACCCCGGAACGGGAAGAGTTTTTATCGTTCTCTCAAATTTACCTCCCAACTCCCCTAGTCATCATGAGCCGTCGGGATGATGTGAGGATACGTAACGCCTCTGATTTGAATGGAAAACGGTTGGCTCTGGTCAGGGGTTACTTTTCCTCCGAGAGAGTTATCGCGGATCACCCCGGCGCTTTAAGAGTCATGGTTGACGATCCGTTGGCAGGATTGACCGCCGTCGCCGTGGGCGAAGCGGACGCTTACGTAGGTGTGCTGGGAATCAATGCGTATTTGTCGGCGAAACACGGGTTGTCGAACCTTAAAGTCGCCTCCCGCTACAATTCGGAGTCACTGGGCCAACGTTTTGCGGTACGCAAGGACTGGGAAATATTCGCGAGGATTCTCGACAAGGCCTTGGACGATATCGCCGAAGATGAAAAGGCAGAGATTTTTGGAAAATGGATTCCGGTGCGATCGAAGGGCGGAGAGAACAACAGGCTGAAACTGAGCGATGAGGAGATTTCCTGGGTCGCCGATCATCCGGAAGTCACTATCGCGATGAATAAAAACTGGCCGCCCATGGATTTCGTCGACGCTAGCGGGGACCCTTTGGGTATCGGTATCGGATACGTGCGGGCGCTGGAACGGCGGCTGCCCATCCGGTTCAAGGTCATACCGGGCGACTGGAGCAGAGTTTTCGAGGATGTCAAAAAACAGCGGATTGACGCGATTTTAGGGATCACACCGACAGCGGAACGTGAGGAGTTTTTCAATTTCACTGATCAGTACATAACCATTTCCCATTCCTTGTTTTCCCGCCGGAATGATCCCGTAAGCAACAACTTGTCGAAAATGTCCGGGAAGAGAGTCGTGTTGGAGAAAGGTTTCTTTCTCAACAAGCTGCTGGCTGAAAAACACCCGCAGCTTAAAGTTTCCCAGAGCAACTCCACCTTGGAAGCGCTTCTGACCGTGTCCCGGGGCGATGCGGATGTCTACATCGGCAACAGGGCTGTGGCCAACTATCTGATTGAGACGAAGTTGATCAACAATGTTCGGGAAAGCGGCGTGTTTGACGGCTCACAATCAGTGAATTCCATTGGCGTCAGAAAGGATTGGCCAGTTTTTAGGGATATCTTGCAAAAAGCCCTGAACTGTATCGATGCCAGCGAGGTGCGGGAGATTCTGGCCGAGTGGCTCCCGCCAGAACCAATTTCCCTCGACGACCTGATCTCCCCCGAACAACAAAAATGGATCCGCAATCTGCCCCTTTTCGAGTGGGATTTGAGCGGGGCTGGCCGCCTTTTGCCATCACCCGTGAACTTCGGCAAGTGACAGGAATTGCCCCGGACCTACTTTCCTCCATCACCAAGACCGCGAACCTAAACATCAGCTCCGTCCAGGCAGACAGCCGCGAGGGTCTAATTGAACAAGCCAAATCCGGCCAACTGGATCTGATCATGATGGAGCCAAATGTGCCGGGATTGGCGGAGCATTATACATTTACCCGCCCGGTTTCGAGCTTCCCATTGGTGATCATCCAGCGGGAAGAATCTGATCCCATAGTTTCGATGCAGCAGTTACGCCTCCGTAAAGTAGCGGTCATCCGGGGGCGAGCGCTGAATGACATCCTGACTGGACAGCGTCTCGGGCTGAATCTCGTGCCTTTTAACCGGCCCCAACACGCGCTGGCGGCTTTGCGCAATGGCAGTGTTGATGCTTACTTCGATACCGTGCCGACGCTGGAGTTCTTCCGGCGGCCCGATAATTTGGATTTGCGGGCCATCGCACCGACGCCCTATTCGCTCGATATCGCGATTGGCGTGAAGAACGAATTGAAGGAATTGGCGCCAATTCTTGACCGTATCGTGGCTAATGTATCCGCAGCCGAAAAACGGACCATCGTCAGGAGCTGGCTCAACGTCCGCGTCCAACGAGAGGTCGATATAGTCCTGATCGCCCAGATTTTTGGCGGGGTTCTTCTAGTTTCGCTGCTCATTGTCCTTTTTTACTTCCGATGGAACCAGCAACTGGCTCACGAGGTTCAGAACCGTCGCAAGCTGGAGAAGGCGCTAAAGAATGAGATAGAAACGAAGAACGTGTTTTTCTCCATCATCGCACATGATCTCAGAAGCCCGTTCACCTCGCTGATGGGTATGACCAAGGCCATGAATGCGCTGGGTCATAGTTTAAGCGGAGAGCAGATGGCTGAATACGCAGCAAACGTAAACCGGTCTGCCGAACGTGTGTATGCCCTGGTGGAGAACTTGTTGGAATGGGCGCGCATGCAAATGAGCGGCGCTGATGTGCGCCCGTCCAATGTCCATATCTCGGAGCTGACCCGCGAAACCTTTGAAGTATTTCATTCGTTGGCGGCGGAAAAGAATGTTGCGCTCGAATTGGGAGTGGTGGAAGGCGTTGCCTTCTGCGACAGGGACATGATTTTCACCGTAATAAGAAACCTAGTGAACAACGCCATCAAGTTCACGCCCAAGGGTGGCAAAGTCGTGATTTCTGCATGCCGGAAGGATGGCTCGGTTCAGGTATCCGTAACCGACACCGGCGCCGGTATGGACTCCGCCACCCAATCCAAGCTGTTCAGTCTAGATCACAATTCTTCACAAGTGGGCACGGATGGAGAAAAGGGGACCGGTCTGGGGCTACCACTTTGTGCTGATCTGATCGAAAGAAATAGCGGGCGTATCTGGGTCGAAAGCTCCCCGGGCGCGGGCAGCACCTTTTACTTTGCCTTGCCCGAAGCTACGCAGTGAATATCTTTTCCCTAAAAGATTAAGCGCCGCCCCTTATTTGGTGAATCGGTTCGGTGGACACGATCCCTCCTTTCGGAACAATTCGAAGAGAAAGTTCAAGTGCACCGCCCGGGTCGAAATTAACAAATGGAGGGACGACTATAACAAAGAACGGCCACACTCGGCCTTGGGCAACATTCCCCCAGCCGAATTCACCATGATACAAGCAGTGGACAAAGGCCGCATGAGGCCAGAAACTAACCCAACGACTCGCCCCTAAGCCGGAAGGAGGTCGGATCGCAGGTCAGTAAAATTTCAGGTGGCTGGGGTCGGGCGCCTTACCTTTTTGGCTTCCGGTTTTTTTCTAATCTGTAGACGGTCCGCCTTCTCTGGCCCCCACCTGCATCACCCCCGGCCCGTCTGCGCGAAGCCGAGCTTCGCATCGGCGAAGGTAGGCATGACGTTGAAATACTAGCCGAGAGAACTTTTCCTCCGGCGTGCTGTGCGGCGGATCGCCCTGCCGCTGATCTGACGGATCAGATTTACCATCCGGTTGTTCTTGCGGATTTCGAAATGCGTTCGAGGACTGGTGACGTTTCCTGATTTGCGCAATCCGCGCAGCTTATTCCCGGCGTAGGCGACCACGCCACCGCGCGCCGCACGGCACAAGCGATCCCGTCCGCAGCCCGTCGGGAACCCGTTTTACCGGTTTGCCGACCGTCCCACCAAGCTAGCGCCATAATGGATCGAGAACAGGCCGAAGGCGCCGATCCAGGCCGCCGCCGCCAGCCATAAAAGCGGTTCGTAGGCACCGACGCCAAGCGCGGCCACGACGCGCGCCGCAGCGGCGGCGGCAACGAGGATGTAAATGGCCGCAGTCGGACGGTCGGCCTCCGTTGGCCGCCCGGTATGCCCCAGGGTGGCGCGGGTCATCACGGCCAAGACCATAGTGCCGACGGCGCCCGCACCCAGGGCATGGACCGCGGCCGTAGCCGGAAAGACAGAGGGCCATAGAATGCCAGCGCCAAGCGCCGTCAGCCCAGCCGGCACCCAGAGAAAACCGAGATGCAAACTCCAGACCATCGGTTCGGAGAAAGTGCGATGGCCACGCCAGCGGCCCAGCCGGACAAAGCCCGCAACCCCGGCGACGAGAAGCAGACCACCCGTGATCGGCGTTTCCGGCGCCAGGACCCAGACCAAGAGACCCGCCGCCGTCAGCGCGATGGCGACCCGGTCGACGCCGCTAAAAGGAAGCGGCATCACCTCTTCGCCGCGCTTGATCAGCCAGTTGCGGGTGAAGCTCGGAATAATCCGTCCGCCGATCAGGCTGATGAGGCCTACAAGAACAGCGATCCCCGCTCTTTGTCCGGCCTGCCCCGTGTCAGCAATGCCGAGCGCTTCCAGGTGGGTCAGCAGATTGGCTGCGATCAAAAAAGCCAGGGCCAGCAGAACCGGCAGATTGCGCCAATTGCGCCCTGATACGATCTCTCGGGTGAGAGCCAGGCCCAGCAGTACGAGAAATGACAGATCGAGGACCATGCTGGGCAGCGGTCCTATTACCGCGGACATCGCCATCGCCACCCGCCCCACCAACCACGCACAGAACAGCGCGATCAGCGGCGCGCCTTGCAGCGGCATGCGCCCGGTCCAGTTAGGTACCGCCGTCAGTAAAAAACCGGCCACGGCCGCACCGGCGAAACCAAAGATCATTCGTGGGCATGCCAGTCAACGGGGGCGAACGTCGTCGGCAGCGATGCCCAACCCATTAACATCGCCAGCCATAGAACCATTGAAAGCATCGCCCATATCCCGGCGCTCAGGAAAAACGGTCGGAAACCGTGCCGGAACAGAATCGGTCCGTCGAATCGCTGGTAGCGTGGTATTGCGGTGCGTTTCATCTGAAATCCTTACAGGCGTATTGTCGGTTAACCGGCACTGCAGGCGCGGGTGAAATTGATCACCGCCCGGTGATCCTCGCCAAGGCTAAAGCCTTCCTTGTCGCTGATGCGCTCGGCGACCCCCATCGTCCGGTCTTCGGGCTCGGTCAGGCATCCGCCTTCGCCATGCCGGAGGATATGATCGCCGATCTGATTTTCGGAGCTCTTGTCGGAAAGTGTGCGCATGGCGGTGGTCCGGTCTGTTCAAACTTCGGTTGCCAAAATTATAATATGTATATAGAATACATGTTAAGTGAAAATGCAATCCGTTTATTCCTGCCTCTGGCCGAGATCGAAATACGATGCAGATTAGCCGATATGCCGACTATTCACTTCGCGTATTGTTCTACCTGACCGTCCGACCGGACGCCCGGGTGACATTGGCGCAGGTTTCGGATTTTTACGGCATTTCCGTGGAACATTTGCGCAAGGTCGTGCATCGCCTCGCCAAACTCGGTTACCTCCGCACCTATCAGGGAAAAGGCGGTGGCTTCGAACTGGCCGGCTTGCCCGATACCGTCAATGTCGGCGAGGTGTTGGCGGGCATTGAGGGCGGAAAGCCGATGATCGACTGCATGGGCATTGATTGCCGGCTGTCCAATTCCTGCTCGTTGGCTGTGGCCCTGGATCGGGCGCAGCGGGCTTTCTTCGATACCCTGCGTGAATACACTTTGGCGGATATGGTCTCAGACAGGGCCATGGCGAAGGTGCTTGTCACAGGCGTTTGACCGCCTGCTTTAACAAAGCCGGCATTCATCGATAATCGAAACTTAACCAACTTTTGACTACGTAGGAAACTATACGACCCCCGACCATCGTTTCGCGAGTCGGGGGCGACGCATGAATGTGAGATGGAGGGAATTCGACAGTCCCTCTGTGCTCTCTGAGTACTGTCTAGTGGATTAATCTGGCTACGCTATATCGCTAGAGCGCTTTCCGCCAATATTGGTCGAAAGTGCTCTAGCCGGAAGAGTTCTTCTTAGCGCGCGCTGTGCGGCGGATCGCCCTACCGCTGATCTGACGAACCGGATCGACGGCCTTGTTGTTCTTACGGATTTCAAAATGAATCTGCGGGGAAGTGACATTACCCGTTTCCCCGACCCTAGCAATGACTTGTCCCCGGCTGACCTTCTCCCCCCGGTCCACCAATAGGGTGTCGTTATGCGCATAGGCCGTGACCCAGCCGTTCGGGTGTTTGATCAGTAGAAGATTGCCGAAACCTCGAAGCTCGTTCCCGGCATAGGCCACCACGCCGCCGCGGGCCGCCCGCACCGGGGCGCCTTTCTTGGCCGCGATATTAACGCCGTCATTGCGCAGGCCAGACCCTTTGGCGCCGAAGTTGGATATGAGCCGACCATCGACCGGCCAGCCGAAGGCCGACCCCTTGCGGGCGCGAGGCAGCGCTCGGGCCGGCTCCCGGCGGGCTTGGGGAAGCGAGGCAACCTTTGTGTCGCGGTCCGGTTTTACGCCGGGCGTGGGTGTTGATTTGATTTTCTCGGCGATAATCGGTTCCGGCTCCGCCGCCTGGGCTCGCAACTGCTCGGGCGCGGGGGCCGGCTCATCCTGTGTCACCTCAACCGACGGCAGCGGCGCGCGGGAGACGGTTTGCTCCTCCGCGTCCGGGCGCTTGAAAGCCGCCAAATCGACCGGCTTACTTTCCGTATCCGGGATCGACAGGTCCTGGCCGATGTAAATCGTATAGGGCGGGCTCAGGCGGTTCAGCCGCGCCAGTTCAAACGCATCCACATTATACTTATGCGCAATTTCGGAAATCGTATCGCCTCTCGCCACGGAGTGCTTGCGTTGTTCCGGCAGGGTCAGCCGCATGCCCGGCCGCAACCGGTAGGGCGCTTTCAGATTATTGGCCCGGATCAGCGCCCGGGGCGAAACCCCGTAGCGCCCGGCCACGACCTCTACCGTGTCAAACTGCCTGACGGTGACTACATTATCCGGCGCCTGCAGGGACTTGTCGTTCATCGGCACCGACAACACAGTGGGATTGGGCCGCGACGCGTATCCGACACCGCCGCTCTTGGGCGGCCATTCCAGATTGCCGCACGCGCCCAGCAAGACGGCCAGACTTAGGACGCCGGCCTTGCGTGGTAAACCGGCTATATGTCGCTGGCAGATCATACCGCTTCCTGCACCTCCGCCGGAATAAGCGGCACGAACTTCACGTCGCGGAGTTCTTCGGTCTCAAACCCGTCATCGTGGCGCACGACCTTCAGGATCGTCTGAAAAGTCGGGTCCGAGCCAATGGGCACAACCATGATGCCACCCTCTGTCAACTGATCAGCAAGCACCGGCGGCACATCCAAGGCGGCGGCGGTGACAATGATCCGTTCGAACGGGGTCTGTTCCGCCCAACCCAGAGTCCCGTCCCCCAGCTTGGTGGTGATGTTGTGCAGCTTGAGTTCCTTAAACCGTTGTTCCGCCACCGCCAGCAAAGGCCGGTAACGTTCGACCGTGTAGACCCGCCGGCAGAGCTTCGCCAAAACGGACGACTGATACCCGGAGCCCGTGCCCACTTCCAACACCTTGGACCGGTCAGTGACATCAAGCGCCTGCGTCATCACCCCGACGATGCCCGGCTGGCTGAGGGTTTGCTGATGACCGATGGGCAGGGTGACGTTTTCGTAGGCGTGATGGTGGAACGCCTTGGGCACGAAAATTTCACGCGGGATCGCCTCCATCGCCGACATGACGCGCGTGTCGGTCACCCCGGCGCTGCGCAGCCCCAGCACAAGGCGCGCCTGACGGTAATCCCGACCGCCATCGCCGCCAAATTCCTGGCCTACTTCCTGGCCTACTTCCTGGCCTACTTCCTGACCTACTTCCTGGTTCATTTCCATGTTCATCCGGCTCTTCCTAACGATCCGTCGTCTTATTTGCCTTCGAACACGCCCTTTAGTTTTTTCATTGTGGGGCGATGGGTCAAATCCAACGACAGCGGCGTCACCGACACCGCGCCCATTTCCATCGCCTGTAAATCCGTACCCGCCGGATGTCCGCCGGGCCGATGCCGCATCGCCCCGATCCAGTAATAGGGCTCACCCCGAGGATCAAAGCTTTCGATGATTTCATCGCCCAGCTTCTGCCGGCCTTCCCGGGTCACCTCGATCCGGGTCACTTTCGCCGCCGGCGCGTTCGGAAAATTCACGTTCATCAGCACGTCCCGGGGCCAGTCCACGGTCACCAGCTTGCGGATGACCCGCGCGCACCATTTTTCCGCCGGGCCAAAGTTCAACCTGCCGGTGACGGACCCCGTATCGCCATCGGTCGCCTGGCTGAAAGCTATCGCCGGAATCCCGAACAGTGTCGCCTCCATCGCCGCGGCAATGGTGCCCGAATAAGTCATATCTTCCCCAACATTTCTTCCCTGGTTGATGCCCGAAAGCACCAAGTCCGGCTTGCACTCTTTCATGATTTGGTTAACCGCAAGTAAAACGCAGTCGGTGGGGGTGCCGCTCACGGCAAAGCGCCGGGGACCACGCTTTTTGATGCGGATGGGGGTGCGTAGAGACAAGGAATGCCCGGTGGCGCTTTGCTCGGTCGCCGGGGCCACGACCCACAACTCGCCGGCCAGGGGTCTGGCGATCTTTTCCAGCAGTTTGATGCCCTTGGCGTCGATCCCATCATCGTTGCAGATGAGCACCCGCGCCTTCTTCAAATTGAGGGGCGCGTGCAGCATTACGCCTTTTCGATAACCTCTAGCCCGCCCATGTAGGGGCGCAGCGCCTCGGGCACGACGACGGAACCGTCTTCCTGCTGGTAGTTCTCGAGAACCGCAATGAGCGCGCGGCCGACGGCGATGCCGGAACCGTTGAGGGTGTGTACGAACTGGGTGCCCTTCCCTTCCTTGGGCCGAAACCGGGCCTTCATGCGCCTTGCCTGGAAATCGCCGCAAGTAGAACAGGATGAAATTTCCCGATAGCGGCCCTCGCCCTCGTTCTGGCCGGGCAGCCACACTTCGATGTCATATGTCTTGCGTGCGCTGAACCCCATGTCGCCGGTGCAGAGCGCCATGGTCCGATACGGCAGGTCCAGCCGCTTGAGCACTTCCTCGGCGCAATTTGTCATGCGCTCCAGCTCGGCCAGGGACTCATCCGGATGGACGATGCTGACCAGTTCCACCTTGGTGAACTGGTGCTGGCGGATCATGCCCCGTGTATCCCGCCCGGCGGCGCCGGCCTCGGAGCGGAAACACCAGGTCATGGCGGTCATCCGTTTGGGCAGCGCGTCTTCGTCCAGGATTTCATCGGCGGCCATATTGGTCAGCGGCACCTCGGCCGTGGGGATGAGCCACAAATCATTGGTGGTCTTGAAAAGGTCTTCTTCGAACTTCGGCAGTTGCCCCGTGCCGAACGCCGCATTGTCCCGCACCAGGGCCGGTGGATTCACCTCCGTGTAGCCGTTCTCCCCGGTATGCAGATCCAACATGAACGCCGCCAGGGCGCGCTCCATACGGGCCAACGCGCCGGATAGGATACAGAACCGGGCGCCGGACATTTTCGCCGCGGTCTCGAAATTCATCAGGCCGAGGCCTTCGCCGATGTCGAAATGTTCCTTAGGCGTGAAGCCGAACTGCCGAGGATCGCCCCAGGTACGGACGAGGGTATTGTCATCTTCATCCGCGCCGTCCGGCACATCATCGAGTGGCACGTTGGGCAGACCGGAAAGCGCCGCGTCCAGCTCCTCACCGACGGTTTTGGCTTCTTCTTCGGCGGCGGCTTGTGCGTCCTTGAAGTTCTGCACCTCGGCGATGGCGGCGCTGGCGTCCTCGCCGGCGGCCTTGGCCTTGCCGATTTCCTTGGAGAGCTCGTTGCGGCGGGTCTGCAGCTCCTGTGCGCGGGTCTGCGCCTCCCGGCGGCGCTTGTCGATCTCGATCAATTGCGCGGCCATGGGCTCAAGGCCCCGACGCGCCATGCCGGCGTCGAAAGCGTCGGGCTCTTCCCGTATCCAGCGGATATCGAACATGTGAACTCTCTGAAGTCGTTACGTATTACCGGTGGGACTTATAGGCGCGCCGCAGAATGGGGGCAAGAGGCGCTAACCCCTAGGCCTGGTTGAAGTCGGTTTCCTCGAGCAGGTCGTCATCGTCATCCTCGACCTTGATGCCCTTCTTTTTCTCCACCATGCGGACCGAGATGATCGACGCTTCGTAGAGGATGATGATCGGGATGGCGAGGCCGACCTGGCTGATCACGTCCGGCGGCGTGATAATCGCCGCGCCGATGAAGGAAAAGACGATGGCGTATTTGCGCTTGGCGGCAAGCCCGACGGAAGTCGTCATCCCCGCCCGCGCCATCAGGGTCAGGACCACCGGCAATTGGAAACTGATGCCGAAGGCGAAGATCAGACGCATCACCAGGGACAGGTATTCGTTGACCTTGGGTTCGAGCTGCACCGCCAGCGTATCGACGGTGCCGGGCGCTTCGAAACTGATGAAGAACCGCCAGGCGAGAGGAAAGATAAAGTAATAGACCAGCGCGCCGCCCATGAAGAACAGAACCGGCGAGATGATCAGATACGGCATCAGCGCCTTCTTCTCGCTCTCATAAAGGCCGGGCGCGACGAACCGCCAGAACTGCATGGCGATGAAGGGAAACGAGACGAACAGCGCCGTCCAGAAGGAGACTTTGATATAGGTAAAGAAGGCCTCATGCAGCGCGGTGAAGATCAGCCGTCGGTTGCCGCCTTGTTCCTGCAGGATGTCGGCCAGAGGCTGTACCAGGAAGCCATAGATGTGTTCCTTCACGGCGAAGAACACGAAGAACAGCACGATGATCGCGATCACGGATTTCAGGAGCCGGGTGCGGAGTTCCACCAGGTGCTCGAGAAGCGGCATCTTGGAGCCGCCGTCGTTATCCGTCCCCTCGCTCACGTCGCGGTGCTTTCTTTTTTGCCGGATCCACTGCTGGGCGCCGGTTCGGGGTCGGGAGCGGTTTCCGCCAGTACTTCCGGTTCGCCGGCATCCGAGTCGCGATCCTCGTCGATATCATCGGCATAATCATCCATGCCGTCATAGTCGCCGATGGAATAGACATCCAGGTCATCCTCGGTTTCAAACGTGTCCTGCACTTCAGGGTCCGCAAAATCGATGGACTTTTTGAGCTCGCCGTCGGGATCGATGGTGTTTTCGATCATGGCGTTAACGTCGCCACTGGCGGCCGCATCGAACTGTCGTTTCACGTCGTCCAGCTCGCTTTCGCGGATCATGTCGTCCACATGGCTTCGGAATTCCCGCGTCACCGACTTAGCTTTGCTCACCCATCGGGCAATATTCGCCAGGACGCGCGGCAGCTCTTTTGGTCCGATGACCAAAAGCACGACCACAGCGACGAGAAATAATTCGGGCCAGCCGATATCAAACATTGCGGCCAACGCTCCCTAGGCGTTCGAGTGACGGCCGCCGGCAAATGCCGGACGGCGGGGTCAGTCTCGCAGTCAGTCTTTCTTTTCTTCGGCGACGGACGCCTGTTGAGTGGCTGCCGGCGCTGCTTCTTTCGCCTCGACCGACTCGGGTTCGTCTTCCTTTATGCCCTTCTTGAACGACTTCAGCCCCTTGCCGAAGTCACCCATCAGCTGGGAAATCTTGCCCCGTCCCCCGAAGAGGATGAGGACAATCGCCAGGACAACGACCCATTGCCAAATTCCGCCAATTCCCATGTGAACTTACTTTCTTGCCTGAAAATTCTTGTTGAACCCCGCGAGGCCATCCCCGCGCGGGCGCATAATGGCAGAATCAGCGATTCAGGGCAATCGGAACCGCATGATTAAAAGTGATCACGTTTCAGGGATTTATTAAATGGAATCAAAGACTAGCCGTAGCCACTTCGGCCAGTGAGTCATCAAGCGGTTGCCAGCTGTTCCGTTCCCATGGACAGTGCCAGATCAAGCCCTTCTACGAGCTTGGGCATGGCCCTCAGGTGACGCAGGTTCGGCGGCTTCGGCGTTTCCTTGATATCAGCCGTAATATTGCCGGCGATATCGCAAAGGTGTAGCAGGTTGTCATACCCCATCCGCTTGGCGCGGCTTTGTACCGATTGGATGACGTCGTGCATCAAATCGACCTTATTCATGAAGTCCTTGTCGATCTGCGAGAGCTGATAGAAGGGATGGATTTCCTGCAAAAGGTTCCTAATGGCCTGAACGTCGGCATTGAGCTTCCGTTCGTTCAACTGCACCGAGGAGATTTGAATTTGCTGGCGCAATTCAGCGCGGGGTTTGCCGGTGCCAATCGTATAGACCGGGTTCGGCACGTCAAATTCCTCCGTACCCTGCTCTCCCTCGCGATACTCCGACCGGCGAGTTGGGCCAACATAGGTCGCCGTGGCGACGAATTTCTTACGATGCCAGGCGAGGTCATTGAGCCGGGTGACAAAATTGTCCCGGCGAAACGGCAATGTGATCAGATCGTCGGTGCCGGAATCGATGGATTGCCGCACGTCGTCCTCGGTCATCATGCCGGCCATGGACATCATCACCATGAACGGGTTGTCGCCCACTTGTTGATTTCGTACGCCGCTGAAAATCCGGCGAGCCTGGCTTTCATTGCCAAACATATTGCACAGGAACAGATCTGCTTCTTCGCCGTGAACGGCCTGGGCCACCCGGTCCATATTGCGGAAAATCTTGACGTCCCGCATGCCAAGCACGCCGAGCTGACGCTCCATTTCCTGTGCGTCATGCTTGTCAGGCTCGCCAACGATGACCGAAAGTTTACTCAGGTCGATTTTCTCGACGGCGGGCGACATTTGTCCAGCCAGAGCATTCATGTTCACAGACACTACCTTAAATACGTAATTTTTCCAACTCTGCCTCGTAGATTCCCTATACGTATTAACCACTAGAAACCCTAGGTTTTATAAGCAATTCAGCATGGTTAGCCATGTGAACCCTGATACAGCTAAAAAGTGTTAAAAAACAATCGGTTGTCAAGTGGGAATAAGAACAACCCGTCACAACTTGGCCATATTATCGTATGTAAAAACAGCTTCGAGATTAAACCCAGCCGTCCAGCCGGGCATTCACCTGGGGCGAAATAAAATTCTCGATCGGGCCCAAATAGCTCTTAATGAACATCATGGATTTGGGATCAATCCCATTTTGGTTGGCTAGGGTGAGGTCAACCGACTGGTAGACTTCCCATACGAATGCGGATGAGACCCCGGCGACCGTGTCGAAGGTCATGCCGGCGACGCCACTTGCGTATTCGGCGATGAACCGCACCGGCGTCTCCATAAACACCCGGTGCCGGACGTTGGTGTTGGAGAGGATAAACCGGGCCATGGTCTCCAGGCTGGGTGGCTGCCCCAGTTCTCGGTCCGCCAGGTACCCACCCGGCGATAGTTTGCAGAACAGCAGATCATCCGAAGAATTGACGAAGCAGATATCTTCGTCCGCCGCGGCGCGCAATGTCACCTCATAGTCCATTGTGCTCATATAGGAGAACGCGCCGTCTTCGAGCTCGATCATTAAGGGATGAGGGAAGAAGCAATGGGTAACGTAGCCCAGCTCACGCCCCCCGGCCTCCACCATCCAGTTGAGCTGCGCAGGATACGGGGAGAACGTGTCCGCGCCCATGAACATGCCGCGCTGGATCGGGTGCATGTGATCGAGGCCGAGCTGCACCAGCGTCCGCGCCGCCCAGCCGTCCGCCGGCATCTTGGTCAGCGCCGGCGACGCTCCCTCCTCTTCCAAGCGCAGATAGATCCCGGCCACCGCTTTTTTCCCCGCCCGGCGTTGGACGTCAATATAGGCTATGGCGCCGTCAGCGAAGATAAAGTCGGAATCAAACAGCATTGCCGCCGTGCCCGGCGTTGCCGCCGCCCGGCGCACATGATCCTGGGCGGTTTCCCTTTGTACATTGTGCTTTACGATTGTGGGGTCCGAGGCGGCAATCACCTCCGACAGGGCCGCACCCTTGTAGGTCATATCTTCGTAAAGGATGAACTCGGCCGTAATCCCGGCGGCTTCGAGCGCGGGCACAGCATCATCAAAATAGGGCCGGGAAGGTTTATCCGTATAAATGCGGTAGACGACCCCGGCGTTTTCGGCCAACGCCGGCAGGTTGCCGGGGCTCAACTGGCTGGCCAGCGCAAAGTCGCAGAATTTTCGGACAAATCTTTCGCCCCAGACCGTGACGAAGATTTCGTAGCGCAAGACGCCCGCGGCCTAGTCCGCCTCGGCAGCGACGAGGTCGTCTTCCCCGTCGTCCGGTTCCAGGGGTTCCGGCAAAACATCCTCTTCCTCCGCGGGCTCCTCCAGCATATCGGGATCGGTCTTGGGGCCAAGCGCGCCGCGCGTGCCCAGGGTCTGAATAGCCGGTCGCTTATCCAGCATGCCGGCGGCTTTCAGGTCATCCATTCCGGGCAGGTCGTCCAGACCGGTAAGGCCGAAGTGATCGAGGAAGGCATCCGTGGTGCCCCAGGTCACCGGTTTGCCCGGCGTCCGGCGGCGGCCGCGCGGCTTGATCCAGCCTGCCTCGAACAGCACGTCCATGGTGCCCTTGCTCAAACCCACGCCGCGAATTTCTTCGATCTCGGCACGGGTTATGGGTTGGTGATAGGCGACGATAGCAAGGGTCTCGACCGCCGCACGGGAGAGCTTGCGGGTCACCTCCCGCTCGATGGTCAATTGCTGGCCCAGTTCCGGCGCGGTGCGGAAGGCCCAGGCGTTCCCCACCTTTACCAGATTCACGCCCCTATCCTTATAATGGGACGTCAGCTCTTCAATCAGCGCCGGTATCTCGGCATCCTCGGGCAGGCGCTCGGTCATTACCTTCATTGGCACCGGCGAGGCGGAGGCGAAAAGCAGCGCTTCCAGAAGTCTCAGATGTTGGGCGTTTACGTCGGTCATGGCTGATCACTCGTGGTTCCGGTTTCGGCGCCGGCGGGCGGGGCCGGCGGGTTATTATCGTTGGGCGGCGGAATGTCGCGGATATAGAGAGGGCCGAACTGTTCCCCTTGCCGCAACTGAATACGCCCTTCCTTGGTGAGCGTCAGCGCGGCGACCAGGGCCGACGCCATCATGGACCGGCTGACGATATCGCCGGTCAGCTCGCCGGGCAGGAACTGGGACAGATCCGACCATTCGGGGATGCGGCCCACCATCTTTTTCAACCACTGCACGGCGTCATCCGGGGAATAGAGATCAGAGGCCTGGATATGCAGGGTCCGCACATTCGACCGGTGGGTGTGATCGCCATAAGCACTCAACAGATCATAGAGGCTGACATCGATGGTTGGGATGGCGGTATAGCCGAACTTTTCCGGCTCGCCTCGCTTAAAGAAATCCTGGCCCAGGCGATCCCGCGCCATCAGCCGTACGCCGGCGTCCTGCATGGATTCAAGCCGCTGCAGCTGGAACTGCAGGGCCGCAGCCATTTCCTCGCCGGAAGGCTCTTCTTCCTTGGACAAGTCCGGAAGCAACAATCTGGATTTCAGATAGGCCAGCCACGCAGCCATCACCAGATAGTCGGCCGCGAGTTCCAGATTGGTGCGGCGGACAATGGCCACCCATTCCAGATACTGATCCGCCAATTGAAGGATGGAGATCTGCGCCAGATCGACCTTTTGATCCCGGGCCAAGGTCAGCAGCACATCAATCGGCCCTTCGAAGCCGCCCACATCGACCACCCACTCTTGGCCTTTCGGTACGGCAGCGCGTTCGTCTTCCTCGAACTCCGGCGCTTTGATGTCTTCGTTGTCCGCCACGTTTATCCTAAACCCACCAATCGGGCGAGAATGCCCAACAAATGCACCGCCGGCTGAAACACGATCCAGTTGAAGACATTAAGATTGAGCCCCAACTGGTCGCCGATCCACGGCAGCACGAATATGGCCGCCAGGATAATGACAAAGCCCACCCGTTCCAACCGAGCCAGGGGATTGCCCAGGAAGCGCGGCAGAATCAGAACAGCGATCCGCCCACCATCCAGGGGCGGGATTGGTAACATATTGAAAACAAACAAGATTAGATTGATGTACACTGAAGCGTTCAAACAGGTCTTGACCCAGGGCTGGAGCGCGTCCGGTGGCAGGCCGACGCCATGAAACAGCAAAAGCGAGATAATCGCGAGAATCAAATTGGATGCAGGGCCGGCCAGCGCGACCAGGACGCCGTGGGATCGCCAGGACCTGAGCTTGCCAAAATTAACCGGTACGGGCTTGGCGTAGCCGAAAGCCGCCGATCCGCCGGACGCGAGCAACAGAAGTCCCGGCACCAGGATCGTACCGATCGGATCGATATGCTTGATCGGGTTGAAAGTCACCCGACCCCGAACGTAAGCCGTGTCATCACCGAACTTCCAAGCGACCCAGCCGTGGGCCGCCTCGTGCAAAGTGATGGCCAGCAAAACCGGCACTGCCCAGGCGGACACCGTGAATAAGAGGGAGCTTATATCCATCGGAAGATTATCCGGCCATCAGTTCGTCGAACCGTTCCAGCGCCATCGCCTTATCGATCCGTTTGGGCGCCGAGATGAAATTGAGCGCGGTCTTCCAGCGGTTTAGCGCCTCGAACGACATCTCCCGCGCGCCGTCGGCAACGGCTTTCATTTCTGATATATCCCCGTTGCAGTGCAGCGCAATATCACATCCTGCGTCCAAGCAGGCCGCCGCCCGTTCAGCCATAGAGCCCGACAGCGCCTTCATGGAGAGATCGTCGGACAGTAAAAGCCCGTCAAATTCGATCTGTTCGCGCACAATGTCATGAATTGCAGAGGCTGACGTGGTCACCGCGGCGGCCGCGTCGATTGCCTCAAAGATTACATGTGCAGTCATGGCAACCGGCAGATCACTCAGCCGGTGGAACGGATCAAAGTCCAACTCGATCAGCTCGGCCAGGGGCGTGTCCACCCTCGGCAGCGCCTTGTGACTGTCCACGGTGGCGCGGCCGTGGCCGGGGATGTGCTTGATCACCGGCAGCACGCCGACATCCAACAGCCCATCGCAGACCGCCCGGCCCAGGGCAGAAATCATGTCAATGTCCGCGCCAAGCGCCCGGTCGCCGATAATCGGGTCCGCGTCGGGTTGTGGTAGATCGAGCACCGGCGCGCAGTTCACATTGATCCCCATGTCGATCAACTCGTCACCAATCAGGTTGGCGTTAAGCCGCGCCGCCTCATCGGCCTCGGACAGACTTTTTCGTCCGGCCAATTCCACGAAAGCCGCGCCTGCAGGCGGGTGCCGCCAATGAGGTGGCTTCAACCGGGTCACCCGACCGCCCTCCTGATCAATCAAAACAAGGGAATCCTGAAGTCCGACCAGCTCCCGGAACTCGCTGACGAGGTCTTGAACCTGATTGGGGTCGGCGCAATTGCGTTCGAAGAGGATCAAGCCAAGCGGCTTGCGTTCGGCATAGAACGTTTTTTCATCGCTGGTAAACTTGTGGCCGGCGCACCCGAAGATTGCCGCCAGCGGCGTGTCTCCCGGCACGTCTAGCGGCCCGGCCGGATGACCAGGCAGCCGAGCTTTTGCTTCTTCAGATCAGCACACAATTGGGCGGCCTTGTCCTTATCCCGAATGGGCCCGGCGCGTAGACGATAAAAGATGCCCCGGCTGCCAAGATCGGCCTTGACCACCTGCAGGGACAGACTTCCCAACAGATCGGGATGACGTTTTTGCAGCCTGGACCATTCCCGGCGCGCGGCGCTCTCTTCACGGACGGCCGCGAGTTGTACACTATAGCCGCTGCTGTCGGTGCTGGCCGTTTCCTGGGGTTTGGGTTTCGCCTCAGCTTTGGGCTCCGGCGTCACGGGCTTGGCGACGGGCGCGGGCTTCGCGGCGGACTTTTGCGGCGCGGATACCGCCGCCTGCGCAACAGAATCTGTCTTTGACTTCTGTTCAGCCGGCACTGTCTCTCTAATCTCCGGCAATTGAACCGGCGTCTCTTCCGGCTTTGGCGGTTCCGGCACTTGCACCGCCGGCCGCTCCGCCACCTCTACACCACCCGGTGTTTCCGGCGATATTGAGGCCGTGGGGCGTTCGTCCGGCAGGATATTCTCGACCTTACCACCCTCAGCCGGTTTGGCTTGTTCCTCAGCGGCGGCGGCAGGCGCCGGCATGGGTTTCTCGGGCGTCGGCAGTAGATTTTCTGCCTGGCGTTCAGGCGGGTCTTTCTCCAGCCGGTCATAAACGAGCTTATCCCGGTTGGGGATATCGATGCCGCCCGGCGTATCGGGGCGGACCTTGATCTGACCCTCCGGCGCTTTGACCAGTGGAATTTCTTCGGGCGCGGGCCCGGTCAATTCCTGACCCCAAATCTCCCAGGCGCCGTACCCAGCACCAGCGATGATCAAAATCATCACCGGTAAACGCCAGCGTTTGGGCTTTTTCGGCGCCCGCCGGCTCACCGGTTCGAATTCAAGGGTATCGGCGCGCAGTTCGCCCTGGTCCAGCTCGGGAATATCTCCCAAGGGAACCTCATCACCAGCCGGTCTGATCGGATTATACGGACCCGTTGGCCTTGATGGCGGGTCGGCTGGGCTCACGATCTCAACTCCTCGACAGGTTGCACACCCATCACGGCAAGCCCGGAGGCAATCACCATGGCAAGGGCGCTGACCAGAGCCAATCTGGCCAAGGTTAAATCCTTGTCCGATTCGGTAATGAACCGCAAGCTGGTATCTTCCCGCGCACCCTTGGTCCATAAGGCGTGAAACGCACCGGCCAGGTCCTGCAGGTAATAGGCGATCCGGTGTGGCTCGTGGGCTTCGGCGGCGCTTTCGACGGTGCGAGGCCAGGCCGCCATTTCCTTGATCAGAGCCAGTTCCGCCGGATCACTCAGCCGGGAAAGATCGGCCGACGACAACGCTTCCGGGGTGAGAGCCTCATCGCCGAACATTTCTACTGCTTGGCGCAACACGGACCGGCAGCGGGCGTGGGAATACTGAACATAGAACACCGGGTTGTCGCGGGTCTGTTCCTTCACCTTGGCCATGTCGAAATCAAGCTGCGCATCGTTTTTCCGCGTCAGCATGATGAAGCGCACCACATCCTTGCCGACCTCGTCGATCACCTCGCGTAGCGTGATAAACGTACCCGACCGCTTGGACATTTTCACCGGCTCGCCACCGTCCATCAGATTGACCATCTGGCAGAGCTTCACGTCCAGTGCACCTTTATCCTCGGTCAGCGCCTTCACCGCCGCCTGCATGCGTTTCACATAGCCCCCGTGATCCGCGCCCCAGACGTCGATCATGTCGGCATAATCTCGGTTGAACTTGTCCAGGTGGTAGGCCATGTCACTGGCGAAATAGGTCCAGGAGCCGTCGGATTTTTTCACCGGCCGGTCCACGTCGTCACCGAACTCGGTCGCTTTAAACAGGGTCTGCGGACGGGGCTCCCAATCATCAGGCTTCTTGCCCTTGGGCGGTTCCAACACGCCGGTGTAGATCAGGTCGCGGTCTTCGAGGCTTCCCATCACCGCATCGACACCACCGGCCTCCACCAAGGCGCGTTCAGAACTGAATGTATCGTGTTCGACACCCAAGGCCGCCAGGTCGTCTCGGATCAGATCCATCATTGCGTCGACGGCGAAGCTGCGCAGCGGTTCCAGCCATTCGACCTGGTCCTTGCCGAGCCACTTATCACCATCGGCGTCCTTCAACGCTCTACCGGCATCAATGAGGTAATCGCCGGGATAGAGGCCGTCTGGGATTTCGCCGATATCTTCCCCATGGGCCTCCCGGTAGCGGAGGTGCAATGACCGGGCGAGCGTGTCCACCTGCGCGCCGGCATCGTTAATGTAGTATTCCTTACAGACATCATAACCGGCTTTAGCCAGTAGCCGCGCCAAGGCATCGCCGACCACTGCGCCACGCCCATGGCCCACATGCATGGGCCCCGTCGGGTTGGCGGAGACGTATTCGACGTTGACCTTTTTACCTTGGCCCAAATCGGAATCGCCATACGCAACGCCCGCGGCGAGGATATCTTTCAGACGGTTCAGCCAGAAACCATCCGCCAGCCGCATGTTGATAAAGCCGGGGCCGGCAGCCTCGGCGCTGGTGACCTCGTCCAGCTCTTGCAATTTGGCGACGATTAAATCCGCCAGGTCGCGGGGTTTCATCCCGGCGGCTTTGGACAGCACCATGGCGGCGTTGGTGGCGACGTCCCCATGCCCGGCCTCGCGGGGCGGCTCCACCGCGACCCGAGCCGTCTCCAGCCCGGACGGCACGGTGCCCTCCCCGGCCAGAGCCTCCAGGATGGCAATCACCCTGTCACGCAGGTATCTGAAATGATCCATCGGTTGAGCGGCCATCAGTACGACTTCGCCCCCACATCGATGAGGCGAGTGTGCTCCTCAATAGCGAACCGGTCGGTCATGCCGGCGATGTAGTCGGCGACCACCCGCGCGGTTTC
>CAZSXT010000008.1:83903-117747 GCA_964611435.1 uncultured Rhodospirillaceae bacterium
TAGCGAACCGGTCGGTCATGCCGGCGATGTAGTCGGCGACCACCCGCGCGGTTTCCTCCGTCTCCGGCGCGCCGGCCTTCAGCTGCCATTCGGGCGGCATGCTGCGCGGCTCTTTCAGAAGAAGATCAAATAGGTCGCGGACGACCCGGCGGGATTTGCTGGTCATGCGATTGACTTTGTAATGGCGGTACATGTTTTCGAACAGAAAGTCCTTGAGGCTGCGATCGATCCCGGTCATCTCCTCGGAAAAGGCGACCATTGGCTGATCCAGATGATGCACGTCGTCGGCGCTTTTGGGCGCGGCTTCTTTTAGCCGCCGGTTCGTCTCTGTCAAACAGTCCGTGACCATGGCTCCGATCAGTTCCCGCACGGCCTCGTGACGTAGGCGGGGCCGGCTAATATCCGGATACTTGGCGCGCGCGTCCCGGAAGATGTCGCCAACCAACGGCACGTCGGCAATGTCGTCGATCGAGAACAAGCCGGCCCGCAAGCCGTCGTCGATATCATGATTATTGTAGGCGATGTCATCGGAGAGCGCAGCCACCTGCGCTTCGGCGCTGGCAAAGGTGTGAATCTCCAGATCATGTTTGTCGTTATATTCGGTGATATCCCTGTGAACGTCGCCGCTGAGGGGGCCATTATGTTTGACGATCCCTTCCAAGGTTTCCCAAGTCAGGTTCAGCCCGTCGAACTCGGGATAACGTTCCTCCAGCCGGGTGATGACGGAGAGGGACTGCGCATTGTGGTCAAAGCCGCCATAAGGCTGCATTAGTTCGGAAAGAGCATCTTCGCCGGCGTGGCCGAACGGCGTGTGGCCAAGATCGTGCGCTAGCGCCAATGCCTCGGCCAGATCCTCATCCAGCCGCAGCGACCGGGCGATGGACCGGGCGATCTGCGCCACCTCCAGACTATGGGTCAGGCGGGTGCGGAAATGATCCCCTTCGTGATTCACGAAGACCTGGGTCTTGTATTCGAGTCGGCGAAATCCGGAGGAATGCACAATCCGGTCCCGGTCCCGCTGAAAACAGGTGCGGGTCGGGCTTTCCGTTTCGGCGTAAAAGCGCCCCCGGCTTTGATCCGGATCGCAGGCATACGGGGCGCGATTGATAAGTGTCATAGTCATGAATTTCTTGCGGCAACCTACCTGTGCGCTGGATCGGACGCAATGTCGGCGCCCAGCTTTAGGCGTATTCGCGTTGACTTCGCGTCAAAGCAGATTACATAGCAGGCTTAAGGTGTTATGATTAATAAAGTTTGAGAAAAACCGGATAAAATTCATGAGCGACATCCAACAACTGACTGTCACCGAAAGCGCCGCCAAGCGCGTCGGCGAATTGATCGCCGGCGAAGGCGATTCGTCGCTGATGCTGCGGGTCGAAGTGTCGGCCGGCGGCTGTTCCGGCTTTCAATACGGGTTCGACCTGGACAAAAAGGTGAAAGACGACGACAAGCTGATTGAGGCTTATGGCATCAAGGTCGTGGTCGATGAAATGTCCCTGGAAATCTTGAACGGGGCCGAAGTCGATTATGTAGACGATCTGGTCGGCGCGTCCTTCCGCATCCGGATCCCCAACGCCACGGCCTCCTGCGGCTGCGGCGTGTCTTTCTCCATGTAGGCTTCTTTTATTATACTATCGGTGTAAATAAACTTGGCCGGCGTTACCGGCGGCTGAAGGATGCCCCATGACGAAAATCGCCACCTGGAATGTGAACTCTGTGAAGGCCCGGCTACCGCTGCTGCTGCGCTGGTTGGATGAGTTCGACCCGGACGTGGTGCTGCTACAGGAACTGAAATGCGTGGACGAGGCCTTCCCTCGAGAAGAGGTGGAAGACAAGGGCTACAACGTCGCGGTCAAGGGTCAGAAGACCTATAACGGCGTCGCCATCCTTTCCAAATCCCCCATTGATGTGGAGCTGACCGAACTGCCTGGCGACAAATCGGACGAGCAGGCTCGCTATCTGGAGGCCTTTACCGGCGATATTCGGGTGGCGTCGATTTATTTACCCAATGGCAATCCGGTGGACACAGAAAAGTACCCTTACAAACTGGGTTTTATGGAACGGTTGTATAAACGGACCCAGGAATTGCTGGCCCTGGAAGAAGCCTTCGTGCTGGGTGGAGACTATAACGTTATCCCCCATGACCGTGATTGTTATGACCCCAAGGCCTGGGAGGGAGACGCCCTGTTCCGCCCCGAAACCCATGCCGCGTTTCGTAAGATTATGCATTTGGGCCTGACCGACGCCTTTCGGGCGTTCAACCAGGAAGGCGGACGTTATTCCTATTGGGATTACCAGGGTGGCGCCTGGAACAAGGATAACGGCATCCTGATTGATCATTTGCTCTTGTCGCCCCAAGCCGCAGACCGGCTGGAAGACGTCGGCATCGACAAGACGCCCCGGGGCTGGGAACGGCCATCCGATCATACCCCGGTTTGGTGCGAATTAAGCTAGGGTCCGGACCTTGAACATTGAAAATGAATTCTAAAGCCACACTTTATGTAGCATGAGCGATCAACCACATGTCCTGATTGTCGAGGATGACGAACTTGTCCAGTCCTATGAGCAGTTGCAATTAGAGAGCAACGGCTTCCGGGTGACCACGGCCAGCACGGGACTGGAAATGTTCGAGGCTTTATCAGCCGATCAGTTCGACCTGATCTTATTGGATTTGAACCTTCCGGACGGGGATGGACTGGACTTCGCCGAACATATTCGCGGCGCGGGCGACATACCAATCCTGGTAGCGTCAGGACGGGGCTCCACCGACGATAAGCTAACGGCGCTCAACCTGGGCAATGTGGATTACATCACCAAACCGTTCGATCCGCAGGAACTGTTCCTTCGGGTGCGCAACTTAGTGCAAATGACTAGTCCCGACGATGACCGGCCGGACACTCACGGCGAGATCAACGCACCATTGGCGCCGCTATCGTTGCGGCGCATCCGATTTACCCCCCTGGCGCTGGGACTTCTCGTCTTGGTGATTGCTCTCGGCGCAGGCCTCGGCGGCTGGTACGTAGGCATGTCCCAGGATGGCGATGAGTTGGAAATCCGAATCGGTGAGGCCTCAACCTTGCCGCGTGCCTCGGCGCCCGCATCCGCTCCAAATCAGCAGGCTTCGGCGCCGGCGCCTACAGTTCCGGCGGCAGTGCCGGCACAGCAGCCGTCGCAAATGTCGGAAAATCCGACCCTACCAGCCGGGGAATGCCCGCCAATCCCGGATGTGGACTGGTGGCGGGTCCAAACCCATGACGCCATCCGTAACTATGTGGACACCAAGCATGACGGCAACTGGGAGAATTATACGAGATATTGGAATGCCCGTTTGAAACGGCTGGAAGATATCTATGCCCGCAACTCCCAGGCTCTTGCCGGCACCCTTATACTGGAGGGACCGGGTCTTCTAGCCTATATCGAGAATGTGCGGGGCCGGATCGCCGCCATCACCTGCCTGGAGAAGACGGCCCAAAAGTAATTTCCCAAACACCTTTTAATTTGACGCGGATCAAGGCGTAGTTGTGTAACCGTTGGCATGTTCCCCTCATTAAGGAGAGGAGACTTATTATGACCGACGGAAATATTGCCTATCTCGCTCTTTGTATCGGTGCGGCCGTGATTTTTGCGGGCGTTCTGTTCGCCGTGGCCCGCTACACGAACAGTTAGAGGATCACTTACCTGTCTGGCGTGAGGGTCCCCGCCTGCGTATAGTGACGTGGATATGAAGATTACCGGACAGGTTCAAATCCCATCCACCCAATTCGGGTTGCCGCCATTTGCCCTGGCGCGTCCCGCCAATTTGGACGAGGTGTGCGCGGCGATTGAGAAAGGCGGGCGCCCCCCTGTGTTCCTCGCCGGCGGCACCGATTTATTCCTGCAGTTTAGAAGCGGGCTTCGGCCCGAAATGGTCATCGACCTCAACACCGTGGCCGAGCTGCGGACGATCTCCCTTGAGAACGAGACGTTGCACATCGGCGCCGGCGCCCGGCACGCGGCGGGACTGACCCATCCTGATATCAGTGCACGCCTGTCTCGACTCGCCGAAGCGTGGGAGCTGCTGGGCAACGTCCGGGTTCGCGGCATGGCCACGCTGGGCGGCAATTTGATGGCGCGAAACAATCGTTATGAAGGACCGTTGTTTGCCGCCGCCCTGAATGCGCAACTTTGCTTTCAAGGACCAGGTGGCGCGGCCCATATTTCCGCCGAGGAATATTGGACGGCAGAGACGCCGGCAAACATGGTCTTGAGCCGGATCGAGGTGCCACTGACGGGCAATCCCCGCTTTGTCTATGACCGCAGCCTGCGGCCGATCATGACCATGGCGCTGGGCCTGAGCGATGCCCCGGTCGGTGGCCTTTCGGCGCGGGTGGCCATCGGGTCCCAATGGAACGCGCCCCAGTTTTTATCGTTTGGGATCGATCGTCTATCCGACGCACAAGCAAACGCACAAGACCTCGCCAACGTCTGTCTGGATGAATTACCGGATGATCTGGAAGACGGGGATTACATCCGCTCCGCCGGCGCAGCTATCTTAGCGCGGCTGATCCAACGGATCGGAGAGGACACATGAGCAGCCCCAACATCGTCTCGGCCGGTGAGGAAATTGAAATCACCGTGACACTTAACGGGGAGACGAAAACCCTCGCCGTCCCGGCCCATCAGGTGCTGGCAGATTTGCTGCGGGAACAACTGGGGCTTAAGGGCGGGAATGTTTCCTGCGCGTCGGGTGTCTGTGGCAGTTGTACGATCCTGGCGGATGGCGAGCCTGTCGCCGCCTGCGCCCAGTTTGCTTATCAGATGGACGGCAAAACCCTGACCACTGTCGAAGGTCTGGGCGAAAACGGTCAATTGTCGGCGGTGCAAAAAGCCTTTTCCGAGCACAGCGCCTTTCAATGCGGCTATTGCACGCCGGGGATGATTTTGCTGGCAACCGCATTGTTGGAGCAGAACCCCGCCCCCACCCGCGACGAGATCAGGACCTGGATGTCGGCGAATATCTGCCGTTGCACCGGCTATGAGATGATCATCGAGGCTGTCGAGTTGGCGGCGGGAGAGAGCGCGTGACGGCGGAGCGGAACATCTACCGCACCATCGGCTCGGGCGGGCCGCGCGTCGATGCTGCAGAGAAAGTCACCGGCCGGGCTATCTATTCCACCGATATCGACCGGCCCGGCATGCTGCACGCAAAAATTCTCCGCAGCAACGTGGCCCATGCGAAGCTGGTCAAGATCGACGCATCGAAAGCTCGCGCCGCGCCAGGTGTGCATGCCGTGCTAACGAGAGACGAACTCGACCAAGTGAACTCCCCGGTCTACGGCTACTTTATTAAGGACCAACCCATCGTCGCCATGGACCGGGTGCGTTACGAAGGCGATACGTTGGCCGCCGTTGCGGCCGAAACGGAGGCCCAGGCCGAGGCCGCCCTGGCGCTGATTAATGTGGAGCTCGAGGAACTTCCCAGCGTACCGGACCTGGACGCGGCGCTGGACGGGTCTCTGCCCGAACTTTTCGAAGAAGCGCCCATGGGCATCGTGCCCAAGTACGGCGCCGGGGCGAGCGGCGCACTGCGGCCGATCCACAACGCCTGTTATCTGTTCAGCTATACAACGGGCAGCGCCGCTGCATTCGACGGCTGCGATCATGTGTTCGAGGACACGTTCGAATTTTCCCGCATGCATCATTTGCATCTGGAACCGTTCGTCACCGTCGCCGAAACAAGCGGCGAGCAGATCGAGATATGGACCAGCGGGCAGAACCCCTTCCCGCTGCGCAAAGAGCTAAGCCGGGTGTTTGGCATGCCGGAGAACCGGATCACCGTGCACACGCCCTATATCGGCGGCGGCTTCGGGGCGAAGAACAACTGCAAGACCGAGCCGGTGGCGATCCTCTTATCCAAGATGGCCGGGCGGCCCGTGCGGCTCAGCCTAACGGTGGAAGAGAACTTCCTCACCAACACCCAGCACGCAGCCCGGCTGATCGTCAAAACCGGGGTGATGAACGACGGTCGGTTCGTGGCCCGGGAAAGCACCATCTATCTGGACTCGGGCGCGTATTCCGACGCAAGCCCCTTGGTGGCGGAGAAAGCGGGCTATCGCATCCCGGGTCCCTACCGCTGGGACTATATCCAGACCGACTGCTATTGCATGATGACCAACACCTCGCCGGCAGGCCCGTTCCGGGGCTTCGGCGGAACGCAAACCACCTGGGCCAGCGAGTCTCAGATCGACATGATCGCGAGGCGGCTGGATATGGACCCGATCGACATCCGCAAGAAGAACCTGCTCAAACTCGGGGATCCGTTCGTGCCCGGCGAAAGCGGCATGGACAGCGATCTGGCGTATGGCCTCGATCTGGTCGCCAAGGAAATCGGTTATGGGGATAAAGACCGCCCGGCCAACCGAGGCGTCGGCCTCTCCATCGGGTTCAAGGACGGCGGCGGGGTGAACAAGCCGGCCCTTGCCCGGGTCAAGGTTGCCACCGGCGGCGATGCGCTGCTGCAGTGCGGCACAGCGGAGATCGGCCAAGGCGCCAAAACCGCCATGAGCCGGGTGGTGGCGGAAATCCTGAAACTTGATCCGGCACGAGTCACGTTTGCGCCCATCAACACCGACCACACGCCTTTCGATCAAGGAACCAACGCCAGCTCCGCCATCACGGTGATGGGCCAGGCTGTGGAGCGCGCCGCGCACAAGGTGCGGGACGAAATTTTGGAGTTTGCCGCCACGCAATTGGGCATCGCGGCGGAAAAGCTGGACCTCGCCGACGGGATGATCGTCAACGGCGAAGAGAAACATCCGCTCAACCTGATGGTCATGGGCTATTACGGCGGCACAGGGTTCGAATTTTCCGCCGACGGTTATTTCAAATCCCCCAACGATCACGAAGCGCCCCTGGAAAGCCCATGCGTGTTCTGGGAAATCGGCTGGGGCGCGGTCGAGGTGGAGGTCGATCCGGACACCGGCCGCCTGACCGTGCATAAGCTGGTGGTCAGCGGCGACGCGGGCGCGGCGATCCACCCGCTGGTCTGCCGGGGCCAAGACGAAGGCGCCGCCGTGATGGGCCTAGGTCAGGCGCTGTTCGAGACCATGCAGTATGACGGCACGGTTTTGACCAACGGCACGGCCTTGGGCTACCGGGTGCCGCTGGCGTCCGACATCCCCGCCAGCTTCGTCTCCATCACTCAGGAACAGGGCCACGGGCCCGGCCCATTCGGATCAAAAGGCATGGGCGAAGGCGGCATGCTGCCCGTCGCCAGCGCGATCGCAAATGCGGTCGAAGATGCCGTCGGCGTGCGCATCACGTCGCTGCCGATCACCCCACAGAAGATTTTGAAGGCGTTGCGGGAGAAGGCATAGGAAGTTTCGGCGGGGATGGTGCCCTCGCGTCACCCCCCCCTTCACGTACAATCGAAATCACCCAAATGCGTCATCCCCGACTTGCGAAGCGATTGTCGGGGAACCATGCATCGACAGCCATGGATACCCGAGAATTGATCCTGACTAACGTCAGTCTCAACTCGGGCACGACGCTTAAAAGAGAGATGGGCGAAAATACTAAAGCCCCGCAGTGATCCGTGGTGAAGACAACATGGGTCCACGGGTCACGCCTTCGGCGGCCCGTGGATGACTAATTTTTTTTGCTATAATTTTCATAGTCATGCGCGGGCAGCGACGAAGGAGCGAGACCCGCGCACCCAACTTTACATCATTGTTTGCGCCCCTATTCCCAATTCAGGGAATCGTGCTAAGCGGGGGCATGAACGGGATTTTCTTTGCGATCGTGCTGATTGCCTTCGGGGTGGCGGGCTACCGGCAGATAGTCTGGCAATCGGCGGACGCGGCGGCCAAGTCGCCGATGGAGCTATTGGCCACCGCCATGGTGGACACGGCGGAGGCGTCGGTCACGCTGGCGCTCGGCCTGGTCGGTGTGATGGCGCTTTTTTTGGGCCTGATGAAGGTGGCCGAACAGGGCGGCATGCTGGTCATCATCGCTAAGCTGACCAGGCCCCTGATGCAGAAACTGTTTCCCGACGTGCCGCCGGATCACCCGGCCATGGGGGCGATGATCCTCAACATGTCAGCCAATGTGCTGGGCCTGGGCAACGCGGCGACACCCTTCGGCATCCGCGCCATGCAGGAACTGGATAAGCTGAATGACGCCAAGGGCACGGCGTCCAACGCCATGGTGCTGTTCCTGGCGATCAACACGTCGAGTGTCACGCTTTTGCCCACGGGGATCATTGCGCTGCGGGCGGCGGCCGGGTCCCAGGACCCGGCGGGGATCGTGCCGACAACCCTGTTTGCCACCATCTGTTCCACCACCATCGCCATCACCATGGCCAAGCTGTGCCAGAAGTATTGGTTCTCCAAACCCGAACCAGTGTTCGAGGAAGGCGTTACCGCCATGGAAGGCGAGACCGGCCTGGAGGAATTCGAGGCGCAATCACAAGACGAGGCCGCCTCCTTGGATACCGCGGGCGCGGTTGAATCCTACCCCGCCTGGATCTCCTACACGGTGCTACTCGGCATACTGTGCCTGATCCCGCTGACCGTGGTCTACGGCAAGGCGATTTCGCCCTGGATCATGCCGGGGATCATGGTCGGATTGCTCGGTTTCGGCGTCGCCAAACGGGTCCGGGTTTATGAGGCCTTTGTAGAAGGGGCGAAAGACGGGTTCCTGGTAGCGCTTCGCATCATTCCGTATCTGGTAGCTATCCTGGTGGCTGTCGGCATGTTCCGGGCGTCCGGCGCCATGGACCTATTGATCTCGCCGCTTTCCGTTGTTACCGATCCGTTGGGCATGCCGGCAGACGCCTTACCCATGGCGCTGTTGCGGCCGCTGTCGGGCTCGGGCGCGTACGGTATCGTCGCCGACATATTGAACAACCCGGCCATCGGGCCGGACAGCTATACGGGCTACTTGGTCAGCACCCTGCAGGGCTCCACCGAGACCACCTTCTATGTGCTGGCGGTTTATTTCGGCGCGGTGCAGGTGCGCCGTATCCGCCATGCACTGATCGCCGGGCTCAGCGCCGATCTGGCCGGGGTCATCGGCGCGGTGGTCGCTGTCTCATTTTTGCTGCAGGGCTGAGCCGATAAATCCGTTGACTTAACCTCACGCGTTCCCTTCATTAACAAAGCAGAACCCTACAAGGCCGGATCGATTTATGAGCAAGCAGGACCTGGACACCCTTCACCGGATGTTCGACGACGAAAGCCAAGCGGACGCCACGCCCCTGGCCAACCAGTTGCAAGCCATCGCCCGGATAGTCGTCCGCAGCGCTCTTCGACGTTATCCCAAAGACCTAGGGCTCTCCTTCGTCCACGCCGCCATCATCGGCGGGATCGGCACGTTCGGCCCTATTTCAGCACGCGACCTGGCCATGATCCTAACCATGCACGAAGGCCAATTGAGCCGGAATATCAAACAGTTGGAAGACAACGAGCTGCTCTCTCGAATCCCGGACCCGGCAGATTCACGCCGCAAGATGCTGATGCTGTCGCGCAAAGGAAAAAGCCTCTACAAGAAGGTTATGAACACCCAAAAATCCCGGGAAAAAAATTTCCTGGCTGGCATCTCCGCCGGTGACCGGGACCGGTTCTACCGCACCCTCAACCGCATCCGCGCCAACGCCGAAAGGGAACTGGCTGCGGACTCCGCCGAAGACCAAGTATAATTTAAGGCTCAATCACAACACTAGTCGCGCCGGAACAAATACTTTACTAGTAAAGTATTTTGCCGTAGAACACTCCTAGCGTTGATCTGACATGTGATACTCAACTAGGAGATTGTCATGTTTCCGAAGAACCATTGGTACGCCGTCGCCTGGGACCACGATATCAAGCAGGCCCCCTTCCCGCGCACAATTTGCAATGAAGACATTGTGTTCTTCCGCAAGCCCGACCGCACCCTGGTCGCGCTTGAGGACATGTGCCCTCACCGCTTGCTGCCACTGTCCGCCGGCAAGGTTCATGGCGACAAAATCGTCTGCGGCTATCACGGCTTTACCGTGGACGGCGCGGGCGCCTGCGTACACATGCCCCAGCAAGAAAACCTGATAGGCAAGAAGCTGGTGAAGACCTACCCGGTGGTGGAAAAGCACCGCTTCATTTGGGTGTGGATCGGCGATGAAGACTTGGCCGACGAAGACAAAGTGCCGGACCTGCACTGGTGCTCCAACCCGGATTGGATCGCCGACGGGGAAACCTTCCACATCAAGTGCGACTACCGGCTGCTGGTGGATAATCTGATGGACCTGACCCACGAGACCTATGTGCATCCGACCTCCATCGGCCAGGAGGAAATCACCGAGGCGCCGATTGAGACCACATCGGACGACGACTCTGTCACCGTCACCCGCTGGATGCGCGACATAACACCGCCGCCCTTTTGGTCGACCAATCTGGGCTCGGACGAGCAATGTGATCGTTGGCAGATCTGCAAGTTCACCCTACCCGCCAACGTGATGATCGATGTGGGCGTCGCACCCACCGGTACCGGCGCACCGTAAGGTGACCGCTCCAAGGGTATCACCGGGATCGTCATCGATCTGATGACCCCGGAAACAGAGACCACCACCTGGTATCACTGGGGTATGGCGCGCAACTTTGACATCAAGAACGCCGCGTTGACCAGGCAAATCAGGGACGCCCAATCTTCGGTGTTTAAGGAGGACGAGGTGGTGCTGGAGCAACAGCAACTTCGCCTCAATAAGCACATGGACCGGCGGCTCGCCAATTTCAACATCGACAAAGGCAGCATGCTGTCGCGCCGTCTGATCGACCACGCGCTCACCGTGGACGACAGTGAAGCCCCCGCGCTTACTGGGTAACCGACTGGATGATCTGTTGATTACCGGGTTTTCGTGGCCGGCGAATACGCTAAACTAGCCGCTCGACTACCGTTCACATAGGGAATGTCTCATGCGTACTCGCCCACCTTTCCGCGCCGATCATGTCGGCTCCCTTCTCCGGCCCGCCGCTGTGTCAGAGGCACGGGCCAAATGGCACAACGGCCAAATGTCGGGCGAGGACCTGACGGAGATCGAGAACGACGCCATCCGGGACGTCGTGACCAAACAGGAAGCGGTGGGCCTCAAGGGCGTCACCGACGGGGAGTTCCGCCGGGATTACTGGCATCTGGATTTCATGTTCGGTTTCAACGGTGTAGACCCGAGTGAAGAAGCCTATAAAAGCCGCTTCCAGGACGAGGATTTTGTGGCCCCGGCCGCCGAAGTCACCGGCAAAGTCTCCTATCCCGCGACGGGGATCATGCAGGCGCATTTTCAGTTTCTGAAAAACGCGACCAAGGAAACCGCCAAGTTCACCATTCCGTCGGCGGCGCAGTTCCGCCACCGGGAGGGCGTTCATTTGCGCGACCCCGACGCCTATCCGGATATCGACGCGTTCTGGGACGACATTGGCACAGCCTACAACAAGGCCGTCAGTCAATTCGCGGCGGCCGGGTGCAAGTATATCCAGGTGGATGACGTGAATTCCGCACTTCTCTGTGATGAGCGCATCCGGGCCGGTTTCTCCAAGTACGGCGATCCGGACCAAATGCTGGAACAAAACATCGAAGTAAACAACGCGGCGCTGGCCAACCGGCCCGCAGACATGGCCGCCACTACCCACATGTGCCGAGGCAACTTCAAGAGCACATATGCGGCTGAAGGCGGCTACGAGGCCATCGCCGAGAAATTCCTTTCCATGATGGATGTGGACGGGTTCTTTATGGAGTACGACGATGACCGGTCGGGAGACTTCCAACCGCTCAGGTTCCTGCCCAAGGACAAGTACGCGGTGATCGGGATCATGACCTCCAAATCGCCGGAACTGGAATCCGCGGACACGTTGAAACGCCGGATCGATGAGGCCGCCAAGTACGCGCCGCTGGACCAAATCTGCATCTCGCCGCAATGTGGCTTTGCCAGTACGGCCGAAGGCAACAAGCTGACCGAAGACGATCAGTGGCGGAAACTGGAACGGCTGGTGGAAGTAGCCCAAGACGTCTGGGGCGACTAACCGCTGAGCGTCGCCACCGAACCGCCAGATGGCCATTGAGGCCGCCAGTGTAGGGGATACACCCCAATGACGTGGCTTTCTCTGGCCAAAGATCAGGCGAAACATCTGAAACGCGACATCCTCGCTCTTTGGCTTGCCGCCCGTGATCCCCGCGTTCCCTGGTACGCCAAGCTGTTGGCCGGTTGTGTGGCGGCTTACGCCTTATCTCCAATCGATCTCATTCCGGACTTCATCCCGATTATCGGATACCTAGATGATATCATTATCGTCCCTCTCGGAATTATAGCCACCCTCGCCTTGATTCCGAAACCGCTGATGGACGAATTCCGGGAAGCCGCTGCTGCGCGGGAGGACCGGCCGAAAAGTATCTTCGCCGCGGCCGTGATCGTGATCATCTGGATCAGCGCGGCCAGCGGACTGGCCTGGTCATTCTACGGATTCCGGCTGGCGCAATAGTCACGACCCGATGGGTTTGATTTCCACTAATTGATTGCCGATAGTTCCCTAATTAGCAGGGGGAACACATCATGCAATTTGGTATCTTTGACCATGTGGACCGGAAGTCGGAAGCGCCGGACGAAACACCCATTCACGAGCTTTATGAAGAACGATTCCGGCTGGTGAAGGCCGCCGAGGAAGCGGGCTTTTATTGTTATCACGTCGCCGAGCACCATCTGACCCGGCTCGGCATGGCGCCGATCCCGTCGATCTATCTGGCGGCAGTCGCCCAGCACACCTCCACCATCAAGATCGGGGCGCTGGTGAACCTCCTGCCACTTTATCATCCGATCCTGATGATCGAACAGATCGGTATGCTGGATCACCTGACCCACGGCCGGCTGCAATTGGGCGTGGGCCGAGGCATCTCCCCCTACGAGCATGCTTATTTCGGGGTAGACGACGCGGAAACGCCGGAGATCTTCCCCGAGTATCTTGAGGCTTTGCTCGATGGCTTGAAGGGCGGCATGCTGAATTTTGACAGCAAGCATGTGCAGATCGAGAAAGCGCCGATCGTCATCCCGGCCCTGCAGCGTCCCTACCCGCCCCTGTGGCAGCCGATGATCACGCCGGGCAGCCGGGAGATGGGGGCCAAGTTCGGCTCCAATCTGATCTGCGCCGGACCGCCGGAAGCAGTGATAGCCGCCACCGCCCACTACAAAGAGGCCTGGGCGGAACACAAAGACGCCCCGCACCGGCAAGACTCCCCGGTCACCGATCCGATGATGGGCAACTGGCGCTATCTGTGTATCGCCGATACCGATGAAGAGGCCCGCAAAATAGCCGCCGAAGCCTTCCTGGTGCATATGGAACATCTGAATAGTCTTTGGAAAATGTGGGGCGGCCAAGCCGGCATCTATATGGATGACGCGGACCTGGCGATGAAGCTGCGAATTGTTGTCGCTGGCAGCCCCGAAACGGTGTTGGAGATTCTACAAGAAGACGCAGAACGGCTCGGCGTCAACTATATGATGTTCTCAATCGCCTACGGCAATTTGACCGAGGCTCAGTCCCAGCGCTCCCTCGAACTGTTCGCCACGAAAGTGATGAATAACATCACCTAAACCGGCAATCGCTCCACTAGGTGTTGCCCTAGTAGCCTACACCCTCCGTTCTTGGTTATAAGGGTAGTCAACGTTGGCAAAAACGGGGACGGTTTTGCGACACTTTTTGGTTTATCAACACCTTGAGTTTGGCGAGGAAGCCGTGAAAATCGGCTTCTCCTGGCCAGCCTTGTGCTTTGGAATCGTCTGGATGATGGTCAAAAAGCTTTGGATTTGGGCCGGCATCTGGTTCGTCATCGCCATCGTCTTCAATTCGGTTGCCGCGCTTTTGTCGGACGCGGAGTCCGGTCGCAGCATCGTCGTGACCGTCGTCCTATTTGCCGTTTGGCTTTGGCTCTGGCTGTACACCGCCGTCAAAGGCAATGAGTGGCGTCAGGTGAACTTGGAGAAAAAGGGCTATAGCTTTGTCTCCGACGTCGAGGCGGAATCCCCGGAAGCCGCCATTGCCGAGGCCCTGGAATCCCTGAAATAAGAAGAAATCCCGGAAAACATCCTCGCTGGTGCGCCGGCAACGACGCGACCAGCGTGTATCACAAGTTTTACTCCGCGGCCTTGATCTTGGTCCGCTTGATGTTGTCCAGGTTTTCACCTTCAAGGCGGACCAACTTGGTCGGCTTCACCCGCGCCGGGGAATGAACGTGACCGACGCCGTAGAAATGCGCATCGCCCCGGTTCATCGTATAGGTCCTATCCGGCACCACCTCGGCAGCATCTTCGCCATTAGCCGGCTTAACGATCTTCCAATCCGTCATTTCGGTTGCCCCCTCGGCCTGGCCGTAAAGCGCCCAGCTCGGACCATGATCGTGGGGCTTGCCGATGGCTTCATCACCATAAATGTGGCCGCAGATACAGAAACCCAAATCAGGGTCTTCATATAGAATCTCCCGCGGATTTTGACCGGGCTCCCGTCCGTCCAAGTGCGTAGCGACAAATTCGTCATCCACCAAGGCCTTGTTCACCACGGCGCATAAAGCATCCTGACAGTCGGCCGGATCGGATTTACTGAGAAGGGCGCGGACCTCGTCCGCCAATTCGTCGAGTGTATAGGACATTACTGACCTCTCTGGTTCCTACAATTTCGCATGAGGCTTGCGTTGAATAGCCGGCGCAAATTTATCGCCCATGATTTTACATGTCCAGATTGGAAAACCTGACTTCGCCGGTCGGGAACTCCAGATTGTGGCTCGCATTTCTCCCATAATCAGCTATAAAGATGCGCTCTTCGGGATCGAGATCGCTCTTTTGTTTCTTTCCCGATATTCCATGGTTGGTCCGGCGGCGAGGTGCCGCAGGAAAACCCGGTTTCTTTTGGGAGGATTCCATGCTCAAGAAATTTTCCGTGTTAACTCTGTCCGGTGCCGTCCTGGCGGCCATGTCGCTCACCAGCACGCCCGCGCAGTCTCAGTCGGTGACCCTGAAATGGCACACGTTCGTGCCGCCGGTCGCCAACCCGTCCAAGTTTTATAAGCCTTGGGCGGCTAAAATCGCCAAAGAATCTGGTGGCAAGCTGAAGATTCAGCTCTTCTGGACGATGCAGTTGGGTGGCAAGCCGACCCAGTTGCTGGATCAAGCCAAGGACGGCGTCGTTGATATCATCTGGGGTCTGCCTGGTTTTACCCCCGGTCGTATGCCGCGGGTCGAGCCGTTTGAGCTCCCCTTCATTCACAAGGACCCGCTCTCCACGACCCTGGCGCTCCAGGATTTCCAGGAAAAACACCTGGGCCCGGACCTGAAAGACTATCACCCGCTTCTGCTGCACGTGCACGCGGGCTTCCTGTTCCAGACCAAAAAGCCGGTTCTGAAACTTGAAGACCTCAAGGGCATGAAAATCCGTGCCGCATCCCGTGGCGGCGTCTGGATGTTGGAAGCTTTTGGCGCTACCGGCGTCGGCATGCCGCTTCCGCGTATTCCGCAGGCTCTTTCCAAGGGTGTCATCGACGGCGTGACATTGCCGTATGAAATTGCGCCGGCGGTAAAGACCCAGGATCTGGTCAGCCACTTCTCTGAATTGGCCGGCGACCAGCCGCGGCTTGGAACCAACATCTTCACGCTTCTGATGAACAAGAAAAAGTATCAGAGCCTGCCTGCCGATCTGAAACGGGTTTTGGACGCCAACTCCGGCCGCAATGTGGCCAAGTGGGCCGGCGAGACCTGGGCCCAGATCGAGGAACCCGGCAAGAAGGTTGTCGCTTCAAAGAAGAAGAACAAGTTCCACACGATCTCCGTGGCCGAGGGTGACCGTATGAAGAAAGCCGCTCAGCCGGTCTATGACCGCTGGTTTGCTGAAATGAAGAAAATCGGTGTTGATGGTCCGGCGCTCCTGAGTGACGCCAAGGCCATGATCGACAAGTACTCGAAGTAGTAATGGCTGTTGCTGTCTAACGGCGGCATCATTCATGGCAGAACAAATCGAAAATAGCGCCCGGCCCACGGATCCCGTGGGCCGGGTTCTTTTCCGCATTTGCTGGTTTGCTGCTGTCTGCGGCGGGGTCGTATTGACCTGCGTGGCCTTATTGACCACGGTCAGCGTGTTCGGCCGAAAATTTTTGGACGCGCCGGTTCCCGGCGATTTTGAACTTGTCGCCATCGGCACAGGGCTCGCCGTGTTTGCGTGCCTGCCCTATTGTCAATTAATGCGCGGCAATGTGCTGGTGGACTTCTTTATGGAAAAAGCGCCTGTCCGCGCCAAGACATTCGCGGATATATGCGCATCTGTCATTTATTTGTGCGTGGGTTCCATGCTGACCTGGCGCATGTATTTCGGCGCGTGGGACATGTACAACGCCAACGAGGTCTCCATGACCATCGGGTTTCCGCGCTGGACCACGTTCCCGATCTCTATCGTCCTGATGGCGCTTTTGGTGACCGTTATTGTTTACACATTAGGCCGCAGCATCGCCGAGTATAAGGCCGGACGGTATTTCAATGACCAGTCTGGGCATATCGGATGAGCGAGTTTGAAATCGGCATTTGGGGCTTTGTCGTCCTACTGGGCCTCCTGGCGGTCCGTATTCCCATCGGCGTGGCGATGCTCTCCGTCGGCATGGTCGGTTATTACCTAATTGCTGGCGAAATCGCGCTCCTAAGTTATTTAAAAACGGAAACCTACTGGCGGTTCACGTCCGACGCCCTGTCCGTCGTACCCCTGTTCATCCTGATGGGACAGTTCGCGGCCAAGGCCGGTCTCAGCCAGGCGCTGTTCAACGCCGCCAATGTGTGGCTCGGCCATTACCGAGGCGGCGTCGCCATGGCTGCCGTGGGCGGTTGCGCCGGCTTCGGCGCTATCACCGGGTCATCCCTCGCCACGGCGGCGACCATGGGACAAGTCGCGCTTCCGGAGCTTCGCCGTTTCAACTATTCTGGCTCACTCGCCACCGGCGCTCTGGCGGCCGGCGGCACGCTGGGCATTCTCATTCCACCGTCATTGGTCCTGATCATTTACGCGGTGATGGTGGAGGCCAACGTCGCCACGCTGTTCCAGGCCGCGTTTATTCCGGGCATCTTGGCGGCGCTCGGATACATCGCCGCGATCGCCATCGTTGTCCGCATTGACCCGAAAGCGGGACCCGCCGGCGACCGCCAGTCTTCGGCAGTCAAGTGGGCGGCTCTGTTGGATATTTGGCCGGTTCTTGTCATCTTCCTCTTGGTCATGGGCGGCATCTACGCCGGTATTTTCACACCGACCGAAGGCGCCGGCGTCGGCGCGGTCGGCACGTTCCTGATCGCCGTCACCAAAGGTGGCATGCGCCTGCAGGGTTTTCTCGACGCCTTGGTAAGCACCGGCCAGACCACCGCCATGATCTTTTTGATTCTTCTGGGCGCGGCGATCTTCAATGCCTTCTTGGGCTTCTCTCAACTGCCCAATCTGGCCGCCGACTTCTTCCAGAATTCCGGCCTGTCGCCGTTTTCAATACTTCTCGGCATGATCGTCCTCTATATCTTGCTCGGCTTTGTCATGGATTCCCTCTCCATGATCCTGCTGACGGTGCCGATCTTCTGGCCGATCATCGCCGGGTTGGATTTGGGCCTCGAGGCGGAGGATCTGAAACTCTGGTTCGGCATTATCTCCCTGATCGTCGTGGAGATGGGACTGATCACGCCGCCGGTCGGTCTCAACGTCTTTGTCATTAATTCAATGGCCAAGGATGTGCCGATGATCGAGACCTTCAAGGGCGTCATCCCGTTCATCACCTCGGACTTTATCCGGGTTGCAATTATCGTGGCACTGCCGTCGATCACCCTGGTGTTGCCGCACCTTCTGCAGGTGGAATGACGCTGCGGGCCGATTTGGCCTGATTTCGCTAAATTTTTCAGTCTCGCGGAATAACCGCCGACCTCAAACATTTATGAAGTGTTGCGGGAATTGCCTGCACCCACCAAACCTTTACAAGGAGTCCACTTATGTTGAGATTAGTTGCCATCGCCGCCGCTGCGGCTTTTGTCTTTACCGCTGCCGCCAACATCGGCGCTGCCGAGGCCGCCGGCCACAGCCAGATGAAAAAAGACAGCATGATGAAAAAAGACAAGATGATGAAGAAAGACACCATGTCCAAAGGCGACATGATGAAGGACGAGAAGTCCATGAAGAAAGACGCCATGATGAAAAAAGAAGAGATGATGAAAAAAGACAAGATGATGAAGAAGTAGGCTCTTTTTTCGTCGCATGAGAACATAGTGAAGCATGGACAAACGTAACGCTCTGATGACCGAACTTCCGCATTTGATGCGGTATTCCCGGGCGCTGACCCGGGATGCCGACGCTGCGGACGACTTGTTATAGGACTGTGTCAGCAGGGCTTTGTCCAAGCTTCACTTGTTCAAACAAGGCACCAACATGCGCGCTTGGGCATTCACCGTGATGCATAACATCCACGCCCAGAACATGCGCCGATTGGGCCGCCGGATGGACAAAACCTCGCTGGAACCGGAAATGGAAGAACGGCACGGCACCGATGCAAGCCAAATGGATACGATGGCGTTGCGCGATCTCGACAGGGCGCTTGGCCGCCTGACAGACGATCAGCGCGCTGTGCTGTTGCTGGTCGGGTTGGAGGATATGTCTTACGCGGAAACGGCCGAAATCCTCGAGATTCCCGTCGGCACCGTCATGTCGCGGCTGGCCCGGGGCCGGGAACGGCTCAAGAAAATCATGGATGGGCAGGAGCCCATGCTGCGGAGTGTCCAATGATGAGCACGGAGACGCCCATGGAACGCCCCACCGATAGCGAACTGCACGCCTATTTGGACGGCGAGCTGGACCAGGCGGACGTGACCGCCCTTGAAGGCTGGCTCGCCGGACATCCCGAAGACGCCGCCAAGGTGCATGCGTTCAAGTTGCAGAAAATTCAGATGCATCAGCTCTATGATGCGCACCTCGACGCGGCTGTCCCCGACAGCGTGACCGAACTGTTCAAGGACCCCGAACCGCGCCAATGGCTGCCCGGCTGGCGGCAGATTGCGGCGGGCATTGCGCTATTGATCATCGGCGGCGCCACCGGCTGGGGCGTCACCCAATACGGCGACGGCGGCGCCAACCAAGCCCGGGAAAACCAATTCGTCCGCCGGGCGTTAGACGCTCACGTGGTCTATGCCCACGACACCAACCAGCCGGTAGAACTGCGCAGCACGGAACAAAAGCGCCTGATCAATTGGCTATCGGATCGGCTCGGCCACAAATTGATGACGCCGGACCTGGCCGGCAAGGGTTTTCACCTGATCGGTGGGCGGTTAGTCAATGACCAGAATATGCCGGCGGCATTGTTCATGTATGAAGACAAAGTCGGCAAGCGAGTGACGCTTTATGTGCGGCCCGGCATGGTCGGCGGCAATACCAAGTTCCGCTTCATTGCCGAGCACGGCATGGTCGCGTTCTACTGGACCAACGGCCCGCTCACGTATGCGCTGACCGGCGAAATGCCGCGCAACGCGCTCTTGATGCTGGCGCAGATGATCCACGACGACATCTCGGCGGCGAGTAGCTGAGGGCTGAACGACGCCTCTAACCACCAAAGCGTCACCCCCGAATTGGCGAAGCCAAGTCTCGGGGGACCATTGGCATGGATTGCATGGTTCCCCGACAACTGCTGCGCAGGTCGGGGACGACGCAAATTAGGGATGGGGAAAGTTGGGCCACTGAGCCGGCTGATGATTCAACATGGGTCCACGGGTCACGCCTTCGGCGGCCCGTGGATGACTAATCTTTTTTGCAATTAAACACCTAGTCATGCGCGGACCGGGGGGCAAAGCCGCCCGTGATCCGCGTACCCATGTTCAATCCCACTCCCGCGTCACTCCGCCTGGGTCACATCCCGGACCGCGCCACGGGACGCGCTGGTGGTCAGCGCCGCATAGGCCCGAAGCGCCGGCGATACCTGTCGGGTGCGCTTTTCCTTCGGCTTCCAACCTGATCCGTTGAGCTGGTTTTGAGCGGTGCGCCGCTCGGCCAGCACCGCGTCATCGACCATGACATTTAGCTTCCGGTTGGGGATGTCGATCTCGATCCTGTCACCTTCCTCAATCAGACCAATGGCGCCGCCTTCCGCCGCCTCTGGCGAGATGTGGCCGATGGAGAGTCCCGAAGAACCGCCGGAGAACCGGCCGTCGGTGATCAGTGCGCATTCCTTACCGATCCCCATGGATTTGAGATAGCTGGTCGGATAGAGCATTTCCTGCATGCCCGGCCCGCCCTTGGGTCCTTCGTAGCGGATCACCACCACGTCGCCGGGGACGATTTCGCCGCCCAGGATACTGTCGCAGGCGCTGTCCTGGCTTTCAAAGATGCGCGCCCGGCCGGTAAAGGTCAGGATGGATGAATCCACGCCCGCCGTCTTCACGATGCAGCCTTCCTCGGCGATATTGCCGTAAAGCACCGCCAAGCCGCCGTCCGGACTGTAGGCGTTTTCCACCGTGCGGATGCAACCATTGTCCCGATCCAGGTCCAGATTGTCGTAGCGCTTGGACTGGCTGAAGGCGACCTGGGTCGGCACGCCGCCGGGGGCGGCCCGGTAGAACTGGCCCACGTCGGTATTGTCATTGCGGACCACGTCCCAGTTGTCGATGGCGTCGCCGATGGTCTTGGCATAGACCGTCGGTACACTACGATCGATCAGCCCGCCCCTATCCAACTCACCCATGATGGCCATGATGCCGCCGGCGCGGTGGACGTCTTCCATATGATAGTCCTGGGTGCTCGGCGCGACCTTGCAGATGTGCGGCACGACGCGCGACAGCCGGTCGATATCGTCCATGGTGAAGTCGATCCCGCCTTCCTGAGCGATGGCCAATAAGTGCAGCACCGTGTTAGTGGACCCGCCCATGGCGATATCCAGGGTCATGGCGTTCTCGAACCCGGCCTTGCCGACGCTGCGCGGCAGCACGGACTCATCGTTTTCCTTGTAGTAGCGCCGGGCGATATCCACGGCATGACGGCCTGCCTGTAGGAACAGTTCCTTCCGGTCGGCGTGGGTGGCGAGCATGCTGCCATTTCCGGGCAGACCCAGGCCCAAAGCTTCGGCCAGGCAGTTCATGGAGTTTGCGGTAAACATACCCGAACACGATCCGCAGGTCGGACAGGCGGAGCGTTCATATTCTTCCGCCAGTTCGTCACTGACATTCGGGTTGGCGCCCTGGATCATCGCATCGATCAGATCAATGGATTGGGTCTTTCCGTCGATGACGATCTTGCCCGCTTCCATCGGCCCGCCGGAGACGAAGACGACAGGGATGTTCAGCCGGAACGCCGCCATCAGCATGCCGGGCGTAATCTTGTCGCAGTTGGAGATGCAGACCATGGCGTCGGCGCAATGGGCGTTGACCATGTACTCAACAGAATCCGCGATGATCTCCCGGGAGGGTAGAGAATAAAGCATGCCGTCATGACCCATCGCGATGCCGTCATCCACCGCAATGGTGTTAAATTCCTTGGCGACGCCGCCGGCTTTCTCCACCTCGCGGGCGACCAACTGGCCCAGGTCCTGGAGATGAACATGGCCCGGCACAAATTGGGTGAAGGAGTTGGAAATGGCGATAATCGGCTTGCCGAAATCTTCATCGGTCATGCCGGTGGCGCGCCATAATCCGCGGGCGCCCGCCATATTGCGGCCATGGGTTGACGTCTTGGAACGAAGTTCCGGCATTGTCTTATCCTCCCAATGCGAAAATCTGTTTTGGTCCCAGGTCCCTGCCCGGCAGGGTCAAATTCAGGGCGCTATACATACAACCGGATGTCTCAAAGTTCTAGGGGTGAGTTCTATTGTTGAGTCACATCTTTCCCAGTGGCCCTTTGGTCATTTCTTCCAGGGTTTCTTCAAGTTCCTTGAGACGTTTTTCCAGATCGATGTCGAGCTGCGCCAATTGCCGGTCGAAGCGGAAAACCCGCGTCAGGTGATCCCGCCGGCGGCTCACCTGATAATAATTGTCGAGCCGGCGCACGCCCCAGAACCCCAAGACCGCCAGCATCACTGCGCCGGCCAAAATCAGTATGAGCGCCGCGGTCTGCCGGTCGGGCGCGGCATCTGCCGCCAAGACGGTGCCCCACACACCAATGGTCAGCAACGACGCCGCGCCGATTGTCAGGCCGCGGGTGACAAACCTATGGTCCTGCCGCCAGTGGCGTTCCGCATCCCGAATGGCGTTGGCCACCTCAAACATGGCTAATTCCTGCCATTTCTTGAAGTTGATGCCGCCCTTCTCCGTCTTACCTTCACGGATGAATTGCTCCAGGCGCTTGACGATCACATCCGCGCGCTCATGGGGCGTCGGGTTCTTGCCCAGCCAGAACTCCGAATAATCTGTTGGCTCCAGGTTGGATGGCGAAGGCGGTTGATCCTTATTTTCCTTGTTCATGGGCCGAGTCTGCCGAAAAACGCAAAAAAAAAGAGAGAATCTAGAGTGTTTCCACCGAATTGATCACCGGCGGACCAGTTTGCGATGCATCATGCTCGTACTACACTAGACTAGCCTTCCGTCCACCCCACACGCCGACGAAGTTATATGAACATCAATCTCAGCCTCGCCCAAAAATTTTTCGACCTTGGAGACCTGGAAAGCGCCAGGGCGGCCTGCGAGGCCAGTCTTTTGGATGAGGCTTCGCCCGAAGGACGTTTCCTCCTCGCGCAAATATATATCGCCGCAGAAGACCCCAAAGGCGCGGTCAGCAACATGCTTTTGGCGCTCGACTCGAACGCGCTGGACAGTATACATGTTCATGGATTCATCGCTTATCTTTCGAGACTTGGGTGGCCACGACTCGAAAAAGAGAACTGCGCCGATATGGCGCGAAAGTTCTTGGCAACGGCGATTAAAACACCCGACTCCATCAACAAACAGTCTTTGGCTCTGTTCGTGGATTCGGTGAAGTCTCTTCCCGATTTTCACACGGCCCTGGCCTGGGTCACCACTCTCGAAATAAATGATGCCGCAGCACAATCTGCCCAATTGCGGTTGAAAGACCTGATCTACAATCACGTGCTTTGGGCCGTTCTCGCGGCGGAAATCATCCCCGATCCGCAAATGGAAGACCTCCTGACCGGAATAAGAAGCCTGCTGTTGGAACTTTCCGTGACTGCGCCCGAACATCTGGAGGATTTCCCCATCGGGTTTTGTACCGCCTTGGCGACGCAGTTTACGATGACCGAGTTCATCTATGACCTGACCGAGAAAGACGCGAGCAACGGCAACCAATTGATTGCCTCGCTTAAGTCGAGCGCAGGTGGAGACCCCGTGGAAACGGCCAAACGGCTTTGCATCGCCGCCATGGTTGAGTCAATCCGCCCTCTTGTTTGCGAGATACCTGATTTCAAGAAACTTCCCGATCTCGACCCACTCATCAAGCTACAGGTGGGAGACCCAGAGGAAGAGGAAGAATTGGACGCGACCCTTCAACACATTTCCGGCGCAGCCGATCATGGGCCGGGTCCGGTGCAGCACCAGTATGAGTAATTTCCTTTTCCCCGGTGGTCCACGTTGGCGCCCCAATCTCCAACGACTATCGGCGATACGTTGGCGCATTTGTTTCCCGATTTTACGCCGGATCAAAAATTGTTTCGGAAGAGTGAGATGCTGATCGCGGGATGCGGCAGCGGCCATCAAGTCCTTTTGGCCGCGACCCGGTACCCGGACAACACAATCACAGCGCTTGATATCAGCAGGCCAAGTCTTGCCTATGCTTCACGAAAAGCCCGGGAATACGGCAAGCGGAAGATCAGATTCTTTCAGGCCGATCTCCATGCGGTGGATCGGCTGGATCATAAATTCGATGTCATCGAATGCACCGGTGTCCTCCACCACCTGGCCGATCCAAAGTCCGGCTGGCAAGTTCTGGCAGACTGCTTGGGGCCCAACGGCGTTATGAAGATCGCTCTCTACAGCAAAGCCGCCCGGCGGAGCATCAGGGCCGCCCAGTCACTATTTTCTTCCGGGGAGACGCCTAGTCATGTGACTGAGTTCAGACAGGCCAGGCAAGTACTTAGGCGGCTTCCTGACTCCAACCCCGCCAAGGACGTCGTTAGATTCACCGATTTCTACTCTAAAAGCGGCCTGAAAGATTTGCTCTTCCACGAACAAGAGGCGGCCTATGATCTTTCCGAAATCCGGCAGATGGTGAACGCGTTATCCTTAAAGATGATCGGCATGCAAATGCCGTCCGGCGAGGTCGAAAGACAATACAGCCAGATGTTCCCGGACGACGCCAATCGGGCAGATTTTGAGAGTTTGGCGGCTTTCGAAAACCACTATCCCGACACGTTTTCAAACATGTATGTACTTTGGTGCCGTAAGGCCGATGGGAGCCAGTAACCTCTCTCAATCGTGAGTGTCACCACACTTGCCGCTCTGACCGAATCCGCGCAGACTTTGTTCATCCAAACAGAACTTAGGAGACCGCTGCCATGTCCACAGAGCTACTGTACCTGTTTCTCACTGCCGTTTTATTGTCGGTGCTGTGGATCCCTCAAGTCATTTGCCAGGTCAATTTCAAGGGCTTGCTGACGCCGGAGGAATATCGGGACCTGCGCGACTTGTCCGGCGCACCAAAGGTCCTGCTGCGAGCCAACCGGGCGCATGTGAACCTGGTGGAGCAATTCGGTTCCTTCGCCGCGTTCATTGTCATCGCGCATTTGCTGGAGGTCTCGACCGCCGCCACCACCGGCGCGGCCATGGTGTTCTTCTGGGCGCGGATTATCCACGCCATCGCCATGCTAACGGGCGCCGGCATCATGCGGATCAGAACTCTGATCTTTACCGTAAGCGTCGCGGCACAATTGGTGATCGCCTGGGAAATTGCAGCAGCGAAGCTGTTCTAGGCCCGCCTCCTGACAGCAGGAGAACGACTTGCACCGGCAAGCTCGCCGGCTGCCCTGTCGCGAGCGAAGCGCGTGACGTGATCTTTGCGCCGGACTAAGCTGATCCGACACCAACAAGGAGGCCGCGATGTCCGCCAAGACGTATCCCGAGCACTACTTTCCCGGCGCTGAGGAACTCGCATCGGACGAGATGCGGATTACCGCACTCGGTACCGGCCGGCCTTTCCTAAGGCGCTCTCAGGCGAACGCAAGTTGGCTTATTGAACTCGGCAACGGAGACAAGTTCGTTTTCGATTTCGGATTCGGTTCGCAGATGAACTTTACCGCGATGGAAATTCCTTATGGCGATATTACCGCTTGGTTCGCCACCCATCTGCACACTGATCACGTGGGAGACTTCGGCCAAGTCTGGATCGGCTCCTGGACCGGCGGCCGTCTAAAACCTCTGGAAGTCTACGGCCCTTCGGGACCGGAACCGAAATACGGTTTCAAGCACTTCTGCGAAAAGCAAATGGAGAGCTATGCCTGGGATACGGATACTCGGGTCGGCGCGCTTCCGGCGGTCGGGGCAGAAGTAAATGTCCACGAGTTCGACTATGCCAGGACCGGCCCGGTGTATGAACACAACGGGGTCACCATTTCCAGCTTTCCCGCCGTACATCAATATGACGGCCCGGTTAGCCTGCGCCTCGACTGGAACGGCCTCTCCTTCGTCTATTCCGGCGACACGACACCTAGCCAATTTTTTATCGACAATGCCCAAAATGCTGACGTGGTCGTCCACGAAACCTTCAATACAGTGGAACAATTAATGGAGCGGTCCGGCTATGACGAACGCTCCGCCCGCGCTATCGGAACCTTTATCCACTCAGCCCCGGAAGAAGCAGCCGTTGTACTCCGGGAAGTCGACCCCCGCCTCGCCGTGGTGTTCCATTTTTTGAACGATTTTGACACGGCGCAGGAAGTCTACGACAAGGTCCGGCTTCACTATGAAGGTCCACTAGCACTGGCGACCGACTTCCTGGTGGTGAACGTTACTCGGGATCAGATCATTACCCGCATGGCCGAAGTCACCAGTCACGCCTGGCCGAACAAGAGCAAACACGATGATTTCGGGAAGTCGGAAAGAAAACCCATGATCATGATGGCCGACTGGCTTCGGGAGGCTCAAATCTTTCCCAAGGTTCCCTCGGACCGAGGACTGGTCAATAAAAGCGACAAGCCGAACCTGAAGTAACCCGCCCTACACCCACTCCTGCACATCGGCAACGTTTGACGTGTAGCGCTCTGCGATAGGCGGGCGCCAGGGTGTTTCTGCCTCGCCGGCTTTGACCACTCGGCACAAGAGCGCGCGGAGCTGATAGGTCCCCATCGCGGAACAGTAAGGTGGGTCCATACTGGTCAGCGTGTTGGCGTTGGAGCGCCAGATGCCGTGATCCGGCCCTTCGTCTTCCTCCGGGAACCACCAGCCGTGCTGGGCGTGGACGACGCGAGGATCAATCCCGTCGAAGATTTTGACCTTCTGCCGGCATTTACCACGAAGGCTTTCGATGGACACCCAGTCGCCTTCCTCGACGCCCAAGGCAGCCGCCGTTTGCGGGTGCAGCTCGCACTCGGGCTCTTTCCGGCCTTTGCGAAGTTTCGGCAGCTGCCGGTATTCGGACTGAAAGAACATGGGGATGCGCGCGCCGGTAATCAGGATGTACGGATACTCTTCGGCCAACTCGGGCGTGCTCACCGGGCTTTCCGGTGGCTCGTCAAACGACGGCAGCGGGTCGTAGCCCATCTCCTCTAACCGGGTTGAGTAGAGTTCGATCTTGCCGGTGGGGGTCTGGAAGCCGTTGTCCTCGTATTTGCGCCACTTAAACGCAGGCTGATAAAAGCCCATCTCCTTCAACTCTTCCCAGCCAAAATCGAGCTTGGTGCGCAACATACTGTCATAGACGTCTTGGGGGCTTTCCTGGCCGTGCTCGGTGCCCAGGCTGCGGCAGAGCTCCACCATGATATCTTCGTCCTGCTGGCATTCGGCGAACTGCACGGTTTTCTGCTGCGCCAGGATCACGTTCTGGCCGTAGAACGGCACGGCCGGCAGCGCATCAACTTCGGCCCAGGTCGCGACCGGCAGCACCAAGTCCGCCAACTCCGCCGTTGGGGTCAGATAGAGCTCGGCGACCACCAAATAATCCAGCGCCATCAACGTCTCATAGACCAGCTTTACATCTCCGTAGGTGGAGAGCGCATTGTTGCCGAAGATCAGACCGGTGCGGATCGGATAGGGATCGCCCGTCCGAATGGCATTGAAGACGGTCGGGATATGGGCAGAGGGCAGTTGGGCGAGTTCGCCGCTCAGCACTTTATAGTCGTCAAAGCCTAGGCGCTTCTTTTGCTGCTCCATGGGCATCTTGTCGAACAGTTGCGGGAACGGCGGCAGGGGCACCATACCGAAGGCCCAACTTCCGGGCTGGTCGATATTGCCTGTGATGGACGGCAGGCACAAAAGCGCGCGCACGGTCTGGAAGCAGGCCGGCGTGTGTTCGATGGCGCACCCCCATTCCAGCATCGACGGTTTGACCTCGGCATACATGCGGGCGGCGGCGCGGATCTTCTCCGCCGGCACCCAGGTGATGGGTTCCGCCCATTCCGGCGTGTACTGCTTGACCCGCTCGGCGAGCTCCGCGAACCCATGGGTCCACTCGGCGACGAAGTCTTTATCTTCAAGCCCCTCCTCGATGATCACATGGAGCATGGCCAGCGCCAGGGCGTCATCGGTGCCGGGACGGAGCTGCAGCCACAAATCAGCTTTCTTGGCGAGATAGGTTTCCCGCGGATCAACGACGATGGTCTTGCATTTGCGCGCCAAGGCCTCCTTCACGCCGAAGCCCAGTTCCCCGTCGGGACCGGAATACAGCGGGTTGTGTCCCCAGAACAGGATGAGTTCCGGATAGATGTCGTTCGTATAGGTGCAGATCGGCAACTGCCCCATGGTCAGGACGCTGCCGTGGACGCGGGGCCGGAAACATTGCGCCGTGCCGGGCTCACACCAGTTGGGCGTGCCGATGGCGTTGGCGAAGCGGGACACGAACGGGAAATGATGCCGGCCGGTGCCGGTGCCAACCCAAATCGATTCAGCCCCGTCCTTCTCCGTCGCGCTGCGAATTTTGTCGGCGATCTCGTCCAACGCCTCGTCCCAGGAAATCCTTTCCCAGCGCCCTTCCCCGCGTTCACCGACGCGCCGCATCGGGTATTTCAGCCGGCGGGGATTATAGACCTGCTCCAGACTGGCCGCACCCAAGGGGCACAGCTTGCCCTTGTTCATGGGGTTGTCGGGATCGCCCTCAATCTTAACGAGTTGGTCGCCGTCGACATGCATCAAGGTGCCGCAACCGCCATGACACATCCGGCAGGCACTTTTAATGACTTTTGTAGTTTCGCCGGCAGCGCCTTTCGAAGAGTTTGGTGTTTGATCAAGCATGACGCCTCTCTCGATGTGTCCGCCATCCTAACACTTCAGGTTTAGCGCTGTCGAAACCTGAAATCCGCTTGTTAGGGCCATGGACTCTCTGAAAGATAAGTGTAACGATACAATTTTGGTCAATAGTCACAATCAGTTCCGGCTTGAGATCAATCATTGGTTCGTGTTACCGCTAGTCTCTGTCGTGGCTTTGTATTCACACGTGATCAAACTCTTGAAGATCTAAATTCCGAGGAGGGATAAATGAAAACCAAACTCTTAACCGCCATTTCTGCCGTTGGCGCCGTCGCCATGATGGCGACCGCCGCCTCCGCGGCGACACTCGACGACGTCAAAAAGAAGGGCGTCCTGTCCTGCGGCGTTAGCACCGGGCTTCCGGGCTTCTCCGCGCCTGATGCGAACAAAGTCTGGGCCGGCCTGGATGTCGATGTCTGCCGTGGCGTGGCCGCCGCTGTTTTGGGCGACGCCAAGAAGGTCAAATACACCCCGTTGACCGCGAAGGAACGTTTCACCGCCTTGCAATCCGGCGAAATCGATATCCTCAGCCGGAACACCACCTGGACCCATACCCGCGACACTTCGCTGGGTCTGAACTTTGCCGGCGTGAATTACTATGACGGTCAGGGCTTCCTGGTCACCAAAAAGCTCGGCGTGAAAAGCGCCAAGGAACTGGACGGCGCCGCTTTCTGCATCCAGGCGGGCACCACCACCGAACTGAACCTGGCTGACTATTTCCGCCACAACAAAATGCAGTACAAACCGGTCGTGTTCGATACCTCCGAACAGACCCTCGCCGGTTTTGAATCCAACCGCTGCGACGTACTGACATCCGATCAGTCTCAGCTTTATGCGCTGCGCACCAAGCTGAAAAACCCGAACGGCGCCATGGTGCTGCCGGAAATCATTTCCAAGGAACCGCTAGGCCCCGTGGTCCGTCAGGGCGACGACCAGTGGTTCAACATCGTGAAATGGACCCTCAATGTCATGATCGCGGCAGAAGAGTACGGAATCACGTCCGCCAATGCGGACGCCAAGAAATCCGACAAAAACCCGAACGTGGCCCGCATCGTGGGAACGTCCGGCGACATGGGCAAGATGCTCGGCCTCGACAATGAATGGGGTTACCGGATTGTCAAACAAGTGGGTAACTACGGCGAATCCTTCGAACGCAACGTGGGCTCCGGCTCGCCGCTGAAGATTTCCCGTGGCGTAAACGCACAGTGGAACGCCGGCGGCATTCTCTACGCCCCGCCGATCCGCTAATCGAAATGACGTGGCCCCTGAATCATCCGATTCAGGGGCCGTTCATTTTCAACGCCTTCCACACCTTGGCCTGATCCCATATGGCTGACCAGCAAAATACCGGCGGCGTCACGATGCCGTCAAAGCCACCGCCTTGGAACGACCCGGTTGTCCGATCGATCGTTTTCCAAATCGTGGCGCTTATCCTGCTGGCTTGGTTTTTCTGGACGATCTTTCAAAACACATTGACGAATATGGAGACCCGCGGGATCTCCACCGGCTTCGCTTTCCTTAACCGGGAAGCCGGGTTCGGCATCCTAATGAGCCTCATCGAATATGATGAGAGCCATACCTACGGACGGACATTTGTTGTCGGTCTCTTAAACACCATCCTGGTGTCGGTACTCGGCATCATCATCGCCACCATCCTCGGATTTGTCATGGGTGTGGCGCGGCTTTCCGATAACTGGATCGTCGCCCGGCTGGCCTCCATCTACGTCGAAACGCTGCGGAACATCCCATTGCTGCTGCAACTGTTCTTCTGGTACACGGCGGTCCTACAGGCCCTGCCGGGGCCCCGCAGCAGCCTCAAGCTGAGCGAAAATATTTACCTGAATAACCGCGGCCTTAATATTCCCAAACCGATATTCCAAGACGGCTTCGAATTTGTCTGGATCGCGCTTTTGGTGGCCATCGCCGGAATCTTTGTATTACTCCGCTGGGCCACCAAGCGATTGGATGAAACCGGTCATACCTTCCCAGTTTTTTGGACCTCTGTCGGCCTGTTCATCGGCCTGCCCCTACTGGTATTTCTGATTATGGGTTTGCCCCTGAACTTCGAGGTTGCCCGGGCCACCCGGTTTAGCCTGAGCGGCGGCGCCAACCTGATCCCCGAATTTATTGCGCTGCTGATCGGTCTCAGTACGTATACTGCCGCCTTCATCGCGGAGATCGTCCGCGCCGGTATCCTGGCAGTGAGCCATGGGCAAACAGAGGCCGCCCGGTCGCTGGGCCTGCGCCATGGTCAGACCCTGCAGCTGATCGTCATCCCGCAGGCCATGCGGGTGATCATCCCACCGCTGACCAGTCAGTATCTGAACCTGACCAAGAACTCGTCCCTGGCTGCGGCGATCGCCTATCCGGATTTGGTCTCCGTCTTCGCCGGCACGACCTTGAACCAGGCCGGCCAGGCGCTGGAAATCATCGGCATGGTGATGGCGGTCTATCTGAGCCTCAGCCTCGGCATCTCGTTCCTGATGAACCTCTACAATAAAAAAATGGCGTTGGTGGAGCGATGACGGACAGCAATTGGCAACCCGCACCGTCTCTCCCGCCCCCCGCCGCAACCGTCGGCTGGATCGGCTGGGTGCGCGCGAACCTGATCTCGTCGTTTTCCAATTCGGTTCTGACGGTGGTGTTGGGCGTCGCCATTATTTATTACGGCTGGCAGATCCTTGACTGGGCGCTGTTCAGCGCCGATTTTGCCGGCGTGGACCAAAAGGATTGTGAGAGTTCCGGCGCCTGCTGGGTCTTCATTCGGAGCCGTCTGGATTTCTTCATCTACGGGTTTTATCCAAACGCTGAAATCTGGCGTATCAATGTCATGTTCGGCCTTCTTGCGGTGTTGATCATCCCGCATTTCTTCGAAGGCTTTAAACACAAGAAACTCTTCGGCTGGCTGCTTATAACCGCTTTTCCCGTTGTCAGCGGCATCCTTCTGTTGGGCGGCATACTGGGCCTGGAACCAGTTGAAACGGACAAGTGGGGTGGTCTGGCCCTGACCCTTGTCCTGGCATTTGTCGGCATCGTTGCCGCCCTGCCCCTAGGTATCTTACTGGCGCTGGGCCGCCGGTCCGATATGCCGATCATCCGCGGTATCTGCGTCTGCTTTATTGAATTGTGGCGGGGTGTGCCGCTGATTTCAGTGCTGTTCATGGCGTCGGTCATGCTGCCCCTGTTCCTGCCGGAGGGCGTTAACTTCAACAAATTGCTGCGCGCGCTGATCGGCATCACCATGTTCCAGTCCGCCTATATGGCGGAAGTGGTGCGCGGCGGCCTGCAGGCCATTCCCAAAGGTCAATACGAAGCGGCCGCGGCTCTGGGTCTTGGCTATTGGAAATCCATGCGGCTGATCATCCTGCCGCAGGCTCTGAAGCTGGTGATCCCCGGAATCGTGAATACGTTTATCGGTCTGTTCAAGGACACGACCCTGGTGTTGATCATCGGCCTGTTTGAAGTTCTGCAAACGATGAACACATCCATCACCGATCCGGCCTGGAGCAATGTTGCCGTCGAGGGATACGTGTTCGCCGGTGCGGTCTTCTGGGTCTTCTGTTACGCAATGTCCAAGTACAGCCAGGCGCTGGAACGAAAGCTCCACACCGGCCATAAGCGATAAGGAATTTACGGAGAATAGTCATGAGCGACGCTTCGACAACTGAGAGCAATTCAAACGATCTGGCGATCCAGATGATCGATGTGAACAAGTGGTACGGCGAATTCCACGTGTTGAAGAATATCGATCTGAATGTGTCGCGGGGCGAACGCATCGTCATCTGCGGGCCGTCGGGCTCAGGCAAGTCGACGACCATCCGTTGCATCAACCGGCTGGAGGAGCATCAGCGTGGTCAGATCATCGTCGACGGCACCGAGCTTACGAACGACCTAAAGAATATCGAAATTATCCGCCGGGAAGTCGGCATGGTGTTCCAGCACTTCAACTTGTTCCCGCACCTGACCGTACTGGAAAATCTCGTCCTGGCGCCCATGCGGGTGCGCAACATCCCGCGTGCAGAGGCGGAAAAAACTGGCATGGAGTATCTGGAACGGGTGAAAATACCGGAACAGGCGCAGAAGTTCCCCGGACAACTCTCCGGCGGACAGCAGCAGCGCGTCGCCATCGCCCGGTCGCTCTGCATGAACCCGCGGATCATGCTGTTTGATGAACCCACCTCGGCGCTTGATCCGGAGATGATCAAAGAGGTGCTGGATACCATGATCGAGTTGGCGGAGACCGGCATGACGATGTTGTGCGTCACCCACGAAATGGGCTTTGCAAAAACGGTGGCGGACCGGGTGATCTTCATGGACGGCGGCGAAATTGTCGAAGAAAACGAACCCAACGAATTTTTTGACAATCCGCAGCACGAACGGACGAGGCTATTCCTGAGCCAAATTCTGGCCCATTAACCAGTAAAAACGATGGGAAGCTGTCCAACCGGTTGATTTATCGGTTGAAAGTGCTGCCGTTAGGCCTCATGTATTCCCTAGGGGAAAACCACTAAGGCGATTGGGCGCTGTCCTAGTGTAGACCGGCGCCGCTTAAAATCGGCAAAAATATGGATTCGCCATTTAAAATGCTCGGGGTTGAGGGCCTTGCTTCCGGACTATCTGAATGCAAGTCGGAAGACATTCTGCGGCTGCTGACAGAAGAAAATCCCTACCGAACCTTGCTTCAAGAATTGCCCGATGCGGTGCTCGCCCATACCCCTTATACTTCTATGCTTACCAACAATTCCAACTCGGTTGTTGCAACGGAGCTGGCGTCCAAAGGGGTCAAGCTGAACATTGCCACAAATCCGATCTCTGCCCAGCCAAATCAAATCTATCTGCCCGGATTTAAAAACGTTATTACTGCACCCGATCCCTCGGTGGAACTAACCCCAATTGAAGTAGAGCCTGGCAAAATCGAGTTTATGGTATCGAATTCACCGGCGTGGAACCTCTCCCCGTATCAAGGGCCGGCGGCGCATACTCCGGAAGAATCTCTCCCGGATTTCGACAACCTCTTTGAAGACCCAAACTTCGCCCCTGACGACCCCTTTGCTGAGTTCGAAGACCCGCTGGAAGACATCGATCCGTCCAGCCGAACCTCTCCGGACCGTCCGATGACGGAGAACGAGAAAGACCTGTCCAAATTCTTCAACGAGCTACAGGACCTCCGCGCCAACGCGCCGTCCACTCCCTCCGACAACGTTTCCACTCCGGAAGAATCCCTGCCGGATTTCGACAACTTGTTTGAGGACCCGGCCTTCGCACCCGACCCGGATGACGAGGCCAACTTAGGCCCGTTCGAGAGTTATGCCCTGGGCACAACCTCGCCCGGTTCCGCGCCCAGTTCCTCGCCAAGCCTGAGTAACCCGTTCGAAGGCTGGGCCAACCCCTTCTCCGTCACCGAGGCCCAGCAGGCCGCCGCCGACCGGTTTGCCGCGGCGGTCAATGCCCAGCAGGCGGCTGATCCAACGG
>CAZSXT010000009.1:0-115247 GCA_964611435.1 uncultured Rhodospirillaceae bacterium
ATCGCCCTGTTGATGGAAAACGCCCGCCGAGTGGACATTCTGATCCAAGGTAGGCTGCGCCTGGATGGCGGTGATATCATTTTGTCCTACAAGGCGGTGCGGATGGACGGCGCAATCGTGGGTCAAACCGGTGCGGCCCGTATTCCCTTGCACGGTCGGCCAAGCACACCGCTCAACCTCCGCTCCTTGGACCGGGCCATTGAACAGGCTGCGAACAAATTGTCCGCCGGGGCGCCGGATCTGACTGAACTTCATCTCGGCGGCATTCGTTTTCAAACCAGCGGTGTGCAGCCGGCCTTTGGCCAGTTTGTGCAGGCGAAGCTGGCAACGGCCTTGGAGGCTAGGTATGCGAACGATTTGTCGGGCCGGCGGATCACGGTTGTGGAGCCGCGCATGAATCGCTCTCACAGAGGCGCGCCCGTGGACCGCCAAGCGCTGAATGCCGCAAACTTTGCGCCGAAGGACACGGTTTATCTTCTGTCCGGTGACTACTGGGTGTTGAACAACGCCATAGAGCTCCGGCTGCGGCTTCGCAACCGGCGACGCGCGACGGTGACTTGGTCCGGCAAGCTACGCCCCGATGCCGCCGCCGGTCTGGCGCTGGAACCTCGCAGCGATTTCGAGGCCCTGCGAGACAATGATGGGCTGGGCCCTTTCCGTTTTAACTTGACCAGCGAGCGTGGCCGCGATCCGGTCTACCGGCTTCAAGAGCGCCTGAATCTCATTCTCCGTACCGAGGAAGAGGCTTGGGTTTATTGCTTCTACCGGCAGGCTAACGGCAAGGTGATCCAGATTTTCCCCAATCCCTACTACTGGACCCGGCACAAGGAACCCCGGTTGGCGGCCAGGGTGGCGCATACCATGCCAAGCCCCGAGTTGTTTCCGTTTGATCTGCGAATTCGCCCGCCGTTAGGGCTTGAACTGGTAAAATGTTTCGCCGTTTCGCGGGATGTGACCGCCGAACTGCCGCCCGAATTGAGGGGCCGCTCTTTGACGCCATTGCCGGAAAAACTGGTATTGCGGCTTGCCGAAGTTTTCCGGTCTCTACCGCACACGGCAATTACCGAGGCCAGTTTGGCCCTGACGATCATAAAACCCTAGAGCGCTTTTTCGTCCATATCGGCGCAAGTCTGCTAAAGCGGCTCGATATCGCCGATTTGCTTGTCGTCGTGAAATTCCTTGGCGAAGCCGGCGAGATTTCCCTCCGCAATAGCATGCCGGATCGCGGCCATCAGGTCCTGATAATAGGTTAGGTTGTGCCGGGTGAGCAGCATCAGTCCCAGGATTTCATCCGCCTTAAACAGGTGATGGAGATAAGCCCGGCTGTACCCGGTGCAGGCTGGGCAGGTGCAGCGGCTGTCCAGGGGGCGCGGGTCCTCCGCATGGCGGGCATTGCGGATGTTAAGCTCGCCCAGCCGGGTGAACGCCTTGCCGGTGCGGCCCGACCGAGTCGGCATGACGCAGTCGAACATATCGACGCCCCGCTGCACGGCGCCCAAGATATCCGCCGGCGTGCCCACCCCCATCAGGTAGCGCGGCTTGTCGTCTGGCAAGTGCGGGGCGGTGACATCCAGGGTGGCGAACATGTCTTCCTGACCTTCGCCCACGGCCAGCCCGCCGATGGCGTAGCCATCGAAGCCGATCTCGATCAGGCCCTTGGCCGATTCTTCCCGCAGATCGGCAAAGACATTGCCTTGGGTGATGCCGAACAGAGCATAGCCGGGCCGCTCCCGGAAGGCGTCCTTGCTGCGTTGGGCCCAGCGGAGCGACAGGCGCATGGACTCCGCCATCTCGTCCTTCGGCCGGCCGTGCTTCGGGCATTCGTCCAATTGCATGGTGATGTCGGCATCCAGCATATCCTGAATCTGGATGGAGCGTTCGGGCGTCAGTTCATACTTGCTGCCGTCCAGGTGGGACTGAAAAGTCACCCCATCCTCGGTCATCTTGCGGAGCTGGGCCAAAGACATCACCTGGAACCCCCCGGAATCGGTGAGAATCGGTTTGTCCCAGTTCATGAAGGTGTGAAGCCCGCCCAATTTCTGCACGCGCTCCGCGCCGGGCCGTAGCATCAGATGATAGGTATTGCCGAGCAGGATATCCGAGCCGGTGGCGGTTACGTCCTCGGGCGTCATGGCTTTAACGGTGCCGGCGGTGCCGACCGGCATGAAGGCCGGTGTGCGCACCTCCCCGTGGGCCGTGGAAATGGTCCCGGTGCGGGCTGCGCCGTCGATGGCGGAAACAATGAAACCAAAGCGGCTCATGCGCCGTCGGCCTTATCCAGCAGGCACGCGTCGCCATAGGAGAAAAACCGGTAGCCGCCCGCGATGGCGTGGGCATAGGCGGCCCGCATCCGGTTCAGCCCGGCAAAGGCAGAGACCAGCATAAACAGCGTCGATTTGGGCAGGTGGAAGTTGGTAAACATCCGGTCCACGGCGTTGAAACGGTATCCCGGCGTAATAAAGATATCCGTGTCCCCGGTAAAGGGGCGGACCACGCCGTCGTCCCCAGCCGCTGTCTCCAAGAGTCTCAGCGATGTGGAGCCGGTGGCGATCACCTTGCCGCTGTTCTTGTGCGTGTCGTTGACCATATCGGCCGTTGTCTGGTCCAATTCGCCCCATTCCGCATGCATGACATGGTCATCCGTGTCCTCCACCTTCACCGGCAGGAAGGTGCCGGCGCCCACATGCAAGGTGACAAAGGCGGTGCGGACGCCCGCGGACGTGAGCGCCGCCATGATGTGATCGGTGAAATGCAGCCCGGCGGTCGGCGCGGCGACGGCGCCTTCCTTTTCGGCGAACAGGGTTTGGTAGTCTTGATGGTCGGTGCGGTCGCCAGATGAGGGGCGTTTGATGTAGGGGGGCAGGGGCATCAGCCCTTGGGCCAGGAGCGCCTCGCGAAATCCGGCGGCGTCGGCCTCGAAGGCCAACAAGACTTCGCCACCCTTGCGGTCCTCGACGGCGGCGGCGAGCCCGTCGGCAAATTCGATCACATCGCCGGGCTTGAGGCGTTTGGCGGGGCGGGCGAAGGCCCACCAGATGGTGTCGCTCTCGGCCTTGTGCAGGGTGACTTCGATCCGGGCTTCGCTGTCAGGGCGCCGCCGGATGCCGGTCAGGCGGGACGGGATGACTTTGGTGTTGTTGAAGACCATCAGATCGCCTGGGTTGAGCAAACCCGGTAGATCCAAGATGCGATAATCGGCAAGCGCCTCGGCCACGTGCAACAGGCGCGCCGAGTCCCGGGGTTCGGCCGGATGCTGGGCGATCAGATTGTCCGGCAGCTCGAAATCAAAGTCGCTGACTTTCATGGCGCTGTCTTAGCGGATGGCGGGTTTGCGGGCAATCGATGGGCGGGATATCTTAATCGGATGATCGATGAAATTTACAACAAGGATGTCCTGCGGCTGGCCGCCAATATCTCCCGGATTGATCCCCTGGCGGACGCCGACGCCCATGTTGAAATGCGGAGTCCGCTCTGCGGCTCGACCATCGAGGTGGACCTGAAGATCGACGGCGGCCGGGTCAGCGATTTCGGCCAGACCATCAAGGCCTGCGCGCTGGGTCAGGCGGCGGCTTCCGTCGTTGCGGCGCAGGTTGTGGGCAAGGACGCCGCAGCGATCCAAGAAGTGCGGGATCAGGTGGCGGCCATGCTGACCGAAGATGGCCCGCCGCCCGCCAGCGACTGGTCGGACCTCGCCGCGTTGCAGCCCGCCAAGAACGCCAAGCCCCGCCACGGCGCGATCTTGTTGCCGTTCGACGCGGTCCTGAAGGGGTTGGGGGAGAACTGAATTTCTTAACCAGAGAGATCAGAGAGGACACAGAGATGGATGATTTCTATGCGGTATCTCCGTGCTCTCTGTGTGCTCTGAGGTGAAAAAAAAACGGGTCCACGGGCCACGGCTGCGCCGGCCCGTGGATGACTAACTTCTTCACATGCAATTTACTAGTCATGCGCGGACCGCTCCGCAGGAGCGTGATCGGCGTACCCACGTTTAATTAATTGATGCAGCACCCCCTCCCTCGGGAAGGATTGCTTCCCTCGACCTCCCCCATCCAGGGGGAGGTGATGCGCTAATGTCCCACTCCCCTTGTGGGAGGGGACAAGGGGGAGAGGTAAACCTAAACCTAAATCACGCTGAGGTGCGGCTCGTCAGACGTCATGGCGCCGACAACGCTCGCATATGAATACCCTTGCTCGTGGAACAGGCTCAGCACTTGGCCGGCCCGGTCGGCGGGGCAGGTGACCATCAGCCCGCCCGATGTCTGCGGGTCGGCCAGCATGTTCTTCTGCCATTGTTCCATCCCGTCCGGGACGGTGACATTGTCACCGAAGCTCGCCCAGTTGCGATTGGCCGCACCCGTGTTGTAGCCCTTCTGCGCATAGCCCAGCGCCGTCGGCAGGATCGGCAGCTTGTCCCACTCCACCGTGGCGGCCAGGTTTGCGCCTTCGCAGAGTTCCAGCAGATGCCCGATCAGGCCAAAGCCGGTGATGTCGGTGACCGCGTTGACACCCTCCATCTGAGCCAGATCAGCGCCGATGGAATTAAGCTTGGTGGTGCTTTCCAACATCTGGGCATAGCCCTCGGGGTCGAGCTCGTTTTTATTCAGCGCATTGCCGAGGATACCGACGCCTAGGCCCTTACCCAGGATCAACACGTCGCCGTCCTGCGCGTCCACATTGCGCTTGATCTTGTCTGGATGCACAAGACCGATGACGGCCAGGCCATAGATCGGCTCCGGCGCATCAATCGTGTGACCGCCGGCGATGGGCGTGGCCGCATCGGCGCAGGCCTTGGCCCCGCCGGCCAGAATTTTCTGAACCTGGTCCTGCGTCATCTTGTCCATGGGGAAGCCGGCGATGGCCAGCGCCATGATCGGTTTGCCGCCGACGGCATAGACGTCGGAGAGCGCATTGGTCGCGGCGATCCGGCCAAATTCGAACGGATCGTCGACGATGGGCATGAAGAAGTCCGTGGTCGCGACGATGCCCTGCTCGTCATTGATTTTGTAGACAGCCGCATCGTCGCCCGTCTCGTAGCCGACCAGGAGGGCGGGGTTGGCCGCTTGCGGCGGCAGCTTTTCCAGCATTTCGTGAAGCACCGACGGTGCTACTTTGCAGCCTCAACCGCCGCCGTGGCTGAGTTCTGTCAGGCGGACCAGATCGCCGTCCATGACTATTCTCCATCGTTCTGAATACTGTGGCTATCTTAGAGGGTCCGGCCCCCCAATGAAAATCACGAATTTCGGAAGCCGGGTACATTGCGGTGCGTGCGGAGCCCGATTGCGGCGCAAACGGGGATTCAGTAGGCTCCCACGATGAAAACGATACCGCCGAACCGCCAAGCCGACTTGGAAGGCTATGATCTCGCCAACAATCCGGGGCACCTGTTACGCCGGGCGCAGCAGTTCGGCGTGGCGACCTATGCGAAGTACGCGGGGCGCGACCTCCGGCCCCGGCAGTTTGCGCTGTTGATCAGCGTCTACCAGAATCCCGGCCTGCATCAGGTGGATTATATGCCCCTGGTCGGCATGGACCGGTCCACCATTTCAGACGTGGTCGATCGGCTGGAAAAGAGGGGTTTGCTGGAGCGGCGCAAGGAAGACGGCGACGACCGGACAGCGAATTTGTATACCACTGACGCCGGCGAGGCGGCCCTGAATAAAGCGCTGTCCGGGATTCGGGCGCAAGAGGCGGAAATTTTCAATCGTTTGCCGGCCGAGCTTCACGCGCCCTTGATGCAGGCGCTTAAAATACTGGCGAGCGAGGAAGACGGCGCTAGCTGAAGTGCGGCATGACCTTTTCCGAAAACAGCCGCATGGAATGGGCCGCTACTTCGGTGGAAATATCGTTGAAGTTCACCTGCACGGAACAGACTTCGTAGCCGCCGGTGATTTCCTCATATTCCTTAAGCTGCTCTGTGATTTTCTCCGGTGAGCCGATCAGCGCAGAGCATTTCTCCATCTGCCCTTCGACGGTTTCCTTGGACAGCATCTCGATGATTTTGTCATAGCCCGGATAGTCGTTGGAACTGCTGCCGTCCATCCAGGACGAGGCCGCATCGACCAGGGATTTGAGGTAACGTTCCAGGGGAGGCTTGGCGAGCTCGAACGCCGTGGCGTCGTCTTCATGGCAGAGCATATGATGGGCCAGCATGATCCGGCCGTTGCCGGGATGGCCGGCGGCCTTCCAGGCGTCTCTGTAAATTTTGAACAGCTCCTCCATCTTGCCACCGGTTAGCGGGATGGACATCAAATTGTGGCCTTGCCGGCCGGCCGCTTCGAAACTGTCGGGCGAAATGATCGCCGCGATCCAGAAAGGCGGACGGGGCTGTTGCGAGGGACGGGGCAGAACGGTCACATTATCAAAGCTGTGGAATTCGCCCTTACTGGTGACGTTTTCCTGTTCCAGGAGAAGCCTCACCTGTTCCAAGCCCTCGGCGAAGCGAGCCTTGGATTCATCGAAGTCCCGGCCGAACGCCTCGAACTCGGACGGTAGAAAGGCGCGGCCGAAACCGCATTCCAGCCGGCCGCCGGAAATGGCGTCGAGCATACCGATCTCTCCGGCGACTTTCAGCGGGTGATTGAAAATCGGCAGCACCGCACCGGTGATCATCCTCGCCTTCTTGCTTCGCTGAGACGCGGCAGACAGAAATATGTGGGGCGAGGGCGAATAGCCGCCGTAATCCTGGAAATGGTGCTCGACCGTTCGCGCGTGGGTGTAGCCCAGCTCGTCAAACAAATCGACCAGTTCAAGGCATTCCGCCCAATATTGTTCTGCGGATTTGACCGACGGCCCCACGTCGGGAAAAAACTGAACACCGAATTCCATGATCTCGTCTCCCTATGATCCCTTAGTTCTACCCTTTGCACGCCTAAAATCAATTCCCTGATTTGCGACTTTTCACAGGCTAGTGTCTTGGGGTTTCGGGCCCGGTCTTATAGAGTGGCGCCCAAATTCAGCCTGTTAGAGAATAGGAAGCCGCATATGAAAGCCATGGTGTTGGAGAGGCCAAACGAGGTGTCGCTGCAAACGGTCGATAAGCCGGAGGCGATGGACGGAAATGTCCTTGTGCGCATGACCCATGCCGGCATCTGCGGTACCGATACCAAGATTTTTGACGGCGGCATACCGGCGAAATACCCGCTGATCATGGGCCACGAGATCGTCGGCGAACTGGTCGAAGGCGACACGGAGGTGCCCACCGGCTCCCGCGTGCTTATCGATCCGGTGCTCTATTGCGGCGAATGCGCCCACTGTCAGGCTGGCGAGACCAATATTTGTGCTACCGGCGGCATCATGGGACGGGAAACCGACGGCGGCTTTGCCGAATACTGCATCGCGCCCAACACTCATATTTTTGCCCTGCCCGATGACATCGACAACAAAACAGGCGCGGCGATCCAGGTGCTGACCACGGTGATCCACGGCCAGGAAAAAGGCCAGGTGGGCCCAGGTTCCACCGTGGTGGTGATGGGCCTGGGCGTCACCGGCCTCATGCATATACAGCTCGCCAAGGCCTTGGGCGCGGACATGGTCATCGGCGTGTCCCGCAATGCGCACAAGCGCGCGCTGGCCGAATCCATGGGTGCGGATATCGTGGTCACCCACGGGGACGAGGCCAAGAAGGCGGTGCTCGACGCCACCGATGGGGTCGGCGCGGACATCATCATCGAATGCGTCGGTTACCTCTCTGTCCTTGGCGAGGCCATGGGCCTGGCCCGGGCCGGCGGGCGCATTGTGCCGTTCGGGATTTATCCGTCCGGCGCCGGGGAATTGCCGTTCTATGATCTTTATTTCAAGGAACTGGAGATCATCAATGCCCGCGCGGCGCTCGGCAAAGACTTCTTGACCGGCATCGATTTGGTCGGCAGCGGCAAGGTTGATCTCGGCTGCCTGATCACCCACGAGGTGCCTTATACCGAACTCGGCTCGGCCATCCGGCTGTTGATGGAGCCCAGTGACGAACGTCTGAAAGTGATTTTGGAGGGGTAGGGGCAGAAGGCGAAGACGCTACACCTGTCTGTCCATGTAAACACCCCCCATCCGGCCCTCTGGCCCACCTTCCCCCGCAAGGGGGGAAGGCAGTCTCGTTGTGAGGTTGTGATAAACTGGCCCACCTCCCCCTATGACGGGGGAGGTCGAGGAACGCATCGCGTTCCGAGGGTGGGGGTGGAGTGGTTGATTAAACCCGAAGAGCACGAAGTTCACGAAGGAGGAGCAAACTCCGGACGCCGACGTGTCCTTAGTGGTTTAAATCCCCTCTTCTCCGTCCCTTTTTGCGTCACCCCCGAGTTGGCGTATCCAAGTCTCGGGGGACCATGGGCCACAGCCGGGAATTCCCAAACGTTCGATGGACCCCCGACAACTGCTCCGCATACCCGGAACAAGTCCGCGCACAAGACTAGGGGGCGACGCAATTAGGATAGGGGTGGGCAGTGTAAGATGGGTCCACGGGTCAGGCCCGTGGATGACGATACAAAAAAGGAACCCTACTCAGCGATCATGATCGCGGCGCGGCCGGTCACTTGGCCTTTCTCCACCAAATCATGAACGATCTCCGCCTCTTCCATGGGGCGGATTTCGTTAACAATCGGCCAGACATCGCCGCGCGCCACCAGGTCCAAAACCTCGGTGACTTCGGCTTTGGTCACATACCGGCTGCCCAACACATCGATCTCGTTTTCAAGCAGATGCTTGGCGTCCACCTCGAACACGTTGCCCGCGCCGCCCAAGGTGACAAACCGGCCGTGCCGGCCGAGGGACTTCACCCCTGCTTCCAACGTCGACTTCGCGGAGACATAGTCGATGGAGACATCGACGCCGTTGCCGCCGGTGAGGTCCATCAGCGCCTCGACAGCGTCCACCTCGTTCGGGTTCACCACCTCGTCTGCGCCGGCTTGGCGGCAAGCACCGAACTTGTCGTCCGCCGTGTCCACGGCGATCACCCGGGCCCCGGCCCACTTGGCCATGATCACCTGGTGAATGCCAAGCCCGCCGCCCGCGCCGAAGACGGCGACCGTGTCCAATGAGTCCACCTTGGCGCGTTTCAAAACTTTGTAGGGCGTGGCCAGCGCATCAGTAATGACGCCGATCTGCGCCGGGTAGGTTTTATGGTCCAGCGCTTCCGGCAGTTTGATGTAGTTGGCGGCCGGCAACTTGATATATTCCGCATAGCCGCCGTCACAGTTCCGGCCGATATAACCGCCGGTGTTTTCGCACAGGGGCTCGGCGTTTTGCTGGCACCATTTGCAGTAGCCGCAGTTGAGATAGAAGTAGGCCGTTACCGCATCGCCGACCGCCACGTTCTTGACCGCCGGGCCGACCTCAACGATTTCGGCCGTGATCTCATGGCCGATGATCAGCGGGAAATCTGCCGGGGCACGGCCCGCTTTCACGTGCTGGATGGTAAGGCCCGCCCCGCAGGCGATTACCTTGGCCACCGCTTCGCCAGGCCCGGCGACCGGATCGGGCACATCGGTGAGATCAAACGGCTGATTGGGTCCGTTGAGAACAAGCGCCTTCATTGTATGCCTCCCGCTTTTCTTTTGGCTTAGTCGTAGTTGGGCGGATCGTACATGAAGTTCGCCGCCTTCAGGAATAGGGTATGATTCACCCCGTCCGAGTGCAGGAACGCCGCCGCATCGCGCAGCAGCTTCTCTACGCCGAATTCCTTCATGAAGCCGTGCCCACCGTGAATCTCCATGGTCCAGGTGGCGATCTTCCAGGCGGCTTGCGAGGCCATCGTCTTGGGCAGCGCGCCGAGCGTCTTGTCCCAGCCTTGGTCCTGATTGTCGGCCAGATAGCAGGCCCGATGGATATAGGATCGCGTGGCGTCCATCAGCATGCGCATCTCCGCCAGCTTGGCCCGGATTTCGCCATGCTCGATCAACGGCTTGCCGCCCTGGACCCGGATCTTGGCCCACTCTTCGGCCTTGGCGAAGCAAGCCTCGGCGACGCCCAGAATACTGGCGCCGGCATAGGCGTTTGATTGGGGGAAGAACTCGGCCAGGGTCTGGAAGCCCTTGCCGACCTCGCCGACCACATCTTCGTCGGGGATGATGCAGTCCTGGAACACCAGTTCCGCATTGTTGGCCAGCCGTTCTCCCATTTTGTCGTGGACCCGGCCGATGGTGAATCCCGGCGCGTCCCGCTTGATCAGGAAGCAGGTAGAGCCGTCGGCGAGGCTTTTGCCCTTTTCGGTCTGCACAAAGACCAGATAGTGGCTGGACCGGTTGCCATTGGAGATAAAGTGCTTCATGCCGTTAACGATCCAGCCGCCGTCGGTTTTTTCCGCCGTGGTGCGGAACGGCGACGGATAAGGCAGGAAATAGTTGGAGGCGTTGTCCGGCTCGGTAATGCCAATGGCGAGGCAGCCCCTGGGATTCTCCACAAATTCCGGCAGGGTGCGCGCCTTTTGGTCCTCGTTCAGCGCCTTTTCCATGATCTGCGCCAGCTTTAGCGTTTGCGCAAACACCACCGAGATGCCGAGATCGCCCTTGGCCAGTTCCTCGACCACCATGGAGGTGGTGAGTGAATCCGTACCCAGTCCGCCATATTCTTCGGACAAGGTCATGGTGCGAATGCCGAGCGCATCCGCCGCCTCGACAATTTCCCAGGAAAATCCGTCTTCCGGATCGGTTTGTGCGTCCAGCTCCGCCGCCTTGGGCCGGACCACGTCGTCGGTGAACCGCCGGACGGTGTCAAGAATGGCGCGTTGTTCTTCGGTTTCGATGAAAATTTCGTGCATTTTTAAGCTCCCCCTCCCGGGAAATAGGCAATCTAACTGGCCGGATACATAATTTCGGCAACGCCGGAGGTCAAACCTGAATCGCGGCGTTCGTTCATTGGTTAGTGGATGTCTCCTTGGCCGCTTCCGCCTGGAAATCACCGCCGGCGCCGGCCATATATTCCGGCCGGTAAATTTCCCGGAATGTGGCGACGATGTCGTCGAAGGGGACGTCCACAAACGGCCCCCGATCCTGGACATACTCCATGTGCTTGTTGCCGGCCTGGTCGAACTCGTGGAATAGAGAGTCATTGACTCCGTCGAATTCCAGCGGCTTGAGACCGAACTTCTCGCACAGGCTCAGATTAAAAGCCGGCGTGGCCTTGACCCATTTGCCGTCCAGCAGAATGTCGCAATAGGAATGCCAGACGAAAAGGTCGGTGCCCAGAAGCTCCAGCAGCCGTTGTGTGGCGAGGTGATTTTTCACATCGGCATAGCCAGGCCGGGCCGGAATGCCATAAATCCGGCAGCAGGCGGCGAGCAACGCCGCCTTGGGCACGCACCAGCCTTCGCCAGACAACACCGCATCGCTGGCGCGGTAGCTGGTCTTTTCGGTGACCGGGAGATAGGGGTTGTAGCGGATTTCGTCACGGACCGCGTAATAGAAGTTGAGGGCCTGCTCGGTCTCATTGGCGGCTTCACCCGCATGAGCGTGCGCAAACTCCACGACCGCCGGGTGATCCAGGTCGACGAATTCCCCTTCGCCTAAAAATTCTTCATTTGCCACGCGTGCAACTCCGTTCTAGCCGATGAATAACCGGGGAAGTATAGATTCCTGAATTCAAGCTTGAAAGATTTACCGCAAAGCCCCTGTGGAATTTGCTACTTGCCTTCCTCAGAACATGGTGGCACACCATGATAAAATGGGGTGAGCGGCGGGCGTAAAATCAGTTATTTCAACGAGTTGATGATCAAATGCTGATGTATTTGGAAGTATTGGCCGGTTTCGTGCTGCTTTTGGGTGGCGCGGAGATCATGGTGCGGGGCGCGGTCTCGGTCTCCGAACGGTTCGGCATTTCCAAGCTGGTTATTGGGATGACCGTGGTGGCCTTTGGCACATCGGCGCCCGAACTCCTGGTCTCCTTGAACGCCGCGCTATCCGGCGCGTCGGGTCTCGCCATTGGTAATGTGGTCGGTTCCAACATCGCTAATATCCTCTTGGTCCTGGGTGTTTCCGGCCTGATTCTGCCTATCGTCAGCGAAAAGGGCTCGCTGGTAAAAGATGGCGTTATTCTGCTCGTCGGCACCGGGGCGTTTATGTTGCTATCCTTCCAAGGGACGATCGATCTGACCGGCGGTATCATCCTGATCGTTCTATTTGTCGCGTTTCTATATTACTCCTACAGGCGAGAGGCCGGTCCGGGCGACGATCTGGCCAGCGATGTCGTCGATGAGGTTAGCGATTTAGAGGTCAAAAGCGACAGTATCTGGGTGCAGCTTGCCTATTTGTTCGGCGGCTTTGCCGGTCTGACCATCGGTTCCGAATTTCTGGTGGATGGCGGTGTCGAGATTGCGCGGCATTTCGGCGTCAGCGAGGCGGTGATTGGCCTGACCATTATCGCATTCGGCACGTCTCTGCCCGAATTGGCGGCCTCCGCCATGGCCGCCTTCCGCAAGCACTCCGATGTGGCGCTGGGCAATGTGGTCGGCAGCAACATCTTCAACGTGGTGGGCATCGTCGGTATCGTCGCCATAGTGACGCCGCTTGAGGTGCCGTATCGCGTCCTGTCACTGGATAACTGGGCGATGCTGCTGGCGACCCTTCTTATGATGCCGTTTATGATCGGCGGGATGACGACCATCAACCGACCGGTCGCGGGACTCTTCTTCCTGATTTATGTCGGCTACATTGTCTCTATCGGTTTCGGCGTCACGGCGATCTTCTAGCCGGACGTGATAAACAGCCGGATGAGATCATGACAGACCTTTCGTCCAAGATAGTTTTAGTGACCGGCGCCGCCGCGCGGATCGGTAGGGCTATCGCTCTCGACTTGGCGGAGGCCGGTTGGACGGTCGCCGTACATTATGGAGACTCGGGCACGGCCGCGGAGGACACGGTGAACGCCATTCGGGATGCGGGCGGCACGGCGATGGCGTTTGCCGCGGACTTGAGCGATGAAGATCAGACGGCCAGACTGATCGGACAAGTTGCGGAGGCATTAGGGCCGGTAAACTGCCTGATCAACAATGCTTCTATCTTTGAAGACGACACGGCGGAAACCGCGACCAAGGAATCCTGGGATAACCACATGTCGGTCAATCTCCGTGCGCCCTTTGTACTGAGCCAGGCCATGGCCGCAGCTTTCACCAACCAAGAGAGCGGCAATATCATCAACCTCATCGACCAGCGGGTGTTCAACCTGACCCCCTATTTCATGTCCTATACACTGAGTAAGGCCGGGCTTTGGACCTTGACCCAGACCTTGGCCTTGTCCTTTGCGCCGAATATTCGGGTGAACGCCATCGGGCCGGGACCGACCTTGCCGTCCAGCCGCCAGTCCGAAGAACAGTTCCGCCGTCAGTTCGAAGCTACGCCCCTTGAGCGTCCGGTCGATCCGACGGAAATCTGCGGTGCGGTGCGTTTTATCCTTGCCTCCCCGTCCATGACGGGGCAAATGATTGCCCTGGACTCAGGTCAGCATTTGGGTTGGGGCCAACCGCCGAAGGGTGGGGCCGCCGACGAATAGGCCGGCGCGGACAGGAACACCGACTATGACAACTTCAGGCGCAAACGTTCATACACTGCACATTGCCGACGCTGGCACCCGTGTCAGGCACGTCTTCATTCGCGATCTGCTGCTGACTTGTTTGATCGGCGTGCACAAGCACGAACAGAAGAAACCCCAGCGGGTCCGGATCAATCTTGATCTCGCCGTGCTGGAAGACGCCGAAGACATCGGCGACAGGCTCTCGGAAGTGGTCTGCTACGAGGATGTGGCCGATGGCATCCGCAATCTGGTCGCCAAGGGCCATGTTAATCTTGTGGAAACGCTCGCTGAGCAGATCGCCGAGATGTGCCTGGTGGATGCTCGGGTGCGCACGGCGCGGGTACGGGTCGAGAAACTAGATGTCTTTCCCGACGCCACCAGCGCCGGGGTGGAAATCGAACGGTTCAGCCCCCGTTAGCAAGGCGGCCTGGGTCGCGAATCAACGGTCATTTGACCCGCAACCTATTGCATTTCAATCATTTTTTCGTGACAGAGCCGTCGGCAGTTGTACACAGGCGCCTCAATCTGCCTTAATTACTAAGGCCAGCCGTTTTGCCCGGCTTTGTCACATGCCGGTCATAATGAGAGTCATTATAAGCGTGTGTTCTCAAGGGGTTGCGAAAGTTGCGTAAAAAATGTGCAATTTTCCTAAGATATCGTATTTGTTGGTAAAAACCCTATGCACCCTCATTTTTCAACAAAGTTATACACAGGCATCGTGGACAGTGGCGGCGGGGCAAATTACATAGGATACCGGCAGCGGAATTGACGCAGGCCGGTTTCAGCATCTGGCGATCGAATTTAAACGATTTTTTCGGCACGGCTATGTCTTATGAGTGAGCAAAATCGGCAACCAGCGGACGAGATGGCGGGCGTGGAGGTGATCCGCGCTTACCTTGCCAACCTGCCGACCGGACCCGGCGTTTATCGTATGATGAACGGCGCCGGCGACGTGCTCTATGTGGGTAAGGCCAAGAATCTCAAGAAGCGGGTCGCCAATTATACTCAGATCGCCCGCCAATCAATCCGCATCCAGCGGATGATCCATCAGACCCGCGCCATGGAGTTTGTCTCCACTCACACCGAGGCGGAAGCGCTGTTGCTGGAAGCGAACCTGATCAAGAAGCTGACCCCGCGTTACAATATCCTGCTGCGTGACGACAAAAGCTTCCCCTATATCCTGATCACCGGCGACCATGATTATCCGCAGGTGCTGAAGTATCGCGGCGCGCGCAAACGCAAGGGAGAATATTTCGGGCCCTTCGCGTCCGCCGGCGCGGTCAATCAGTCGCTCGCCGTGTTGCAGCGGGCGTTTCTCTTGCGCTCCTGCACGGATTCGGTCTTTGCGTCCAGGACTCGGCCGTGTCTTCTCTATCAAATCAAGCGCTGCGCCGGTCCGTGCGTGGATGTGATCGACGAGTCCGGCTATGGCAAGCTGGTGGATCAGGCGCGAGGCTTCCTGACCGGACAGTCGAGGGAAATTCAAAAGCAGTTGGCCGTCGAAATGGAAGAACTCAGCGAGCAGCTGCGCTTCGAGGAAGCGGCGGTACTGCGCGACCGCATCCGCGCCATGACCACGGTGCAGGCCCACCAGGACATTACCACCCGAGGTGTCGATGATGCCGACGTGGTGGCGCTGCATCACCGTGGCGGGCAGGTGTGCATCCAGGTGTTCTTCCTACGAGCCGGGACCAACTACGGCAACCGGGCGTATTACCCCGTGCACACCAATGACGCCGATCCAGGCCAGGTGTTGGAGGCCTTCCTGGGTCAGTTCTATGCCAACAAGGTGCCGCCTAAATTGATCCTGCTCAGTCATCCGGTGCCGGAAAGAACGGTCCTGACCGAGGCGCTCTCCGAAAGAGCGGGGCGTAAGGTGTCGGTCCAGGTGCCGACCCGGGGGGAGAAGCGCAACGCGGTCAAGCTGGCGGAGGAGAACGCCAAAAAGGCGCTCGGCCGGCGGCTGGCGGAAAGCGCCTCGCAACGGCAATTGCTGGAGGGCTTGGCTGAAAAGCTGGACATGGAGGCCAGCCCCGAACGGATCGAGGTCTATGACAACTCCCACATTTCGGGCACCAACGCCGTCGGCGCGATGATCGTCTCCGGCCCGGACGGGTTCGTCAAAAACGCTTATCGCAAGTTTAACATTCGTAGTATCGGCGAAGGAGACGCTAATGCCGGCGACGACTACGCCATGATGCGGGAGGTTCTGTCCCGCCGCTTTGCCCGCGCCCAAAAAGAAGACCCTGACCGCACCAAGGGCCAGTGGCCGGACCTGATCCTGATCGACGGTGGCGCGGGTCAATTGAGCGCGACCCTCGAGGTCTTTGAAGAACTGGGCGTCACTGATGTGGCTGTCGCCTCCATCGCCAAGGGGCCAGATCGAAATGCGGGGCGGGAACGGCTGTTTTTACCGGATCGTGAACCGTTTAGCTTGGACAGCCGCGATCCGGTCTTGTATTTTCTCCAAAGACTGAGAGACGAGGCGCACCGGTTTGCCATCGGCACCCATCGCGCCCGACGCTCACGAAATATGGAACGGTCGCCGTTGGACGAAATACAGGGAGTCGGGGGCGCCCGGAAAAAGGCTTTATTGCATCATTTCGGATCCGCCAGAGCCGTTTCACAAGCAGGTCTGACGGATTTGGAAGCGGTGGAAGGGATCAGCCGGGCCATGGCCGGACGGATTTACGACTGGTTCCATCCGGAAGATGATTAGGGACATCGCTGTTAGAACATGTTGACCAGCCTGCCAAATCTTCTGACTCTGTCACGAATCGGCGCGATACCGCTGCTGATCGCGACTTTCTATATAGAGTCGCCTTACGGCAACTGGATTGGTCTGGGCGTGCTCACCTATGCCGGGATCACCGACTTTTTCGACGGCTATGTTGCCCGCGCCTGGGAACAGCAATCCCAACTCGGCAAGTTTCTGGACCCTATTGCAGATAAACTTTTGGTGGGCTCGCTTTTGGTCATGCTGGTCGCATTCGACCGCATTCCCGGCCTCGCCGTTTTGCCGGCGGTGGTGATCTTGTGCCGGGAAATTTTGGTCTCGGGTCTTAGAGAATTTCTGGCCGGCGTTAAGATGGGCGTGCCGGTCAGCAAGCTGGCCCAGTGGAAAACCACCTTGCAAATGCTGATGCTGGGATTTCTCCTAGTTGGTCCGGCGGGGCCTATGTTTGGACCGTTCTCAACCACTGATATCGGCGTGGCCGGGCTGTGGTTGGCCGCTATCCTGACGTTGATTACCGGCTATGACTATTTGCGTGTCGGCCTGCGTCATGTGGACGATATGGATAACGCCGCAGCCGAGGCAAAGTTGGAAAATACCGCGCCGCCGGCGTCCGGAAAGACGGCCACGGATTCCGGCTGAGAGTCATGAGAATTTTTGGACTCGCCGGATGGAGCGGCAGCGGCAAAACCACGCTTCTCTCTCATTTGCTGCCAGAACTGATCGGGCGGGGCTATTCGGTCTCCACCGTGAAGCATGCTCATCACAAGTTCGATATCGACCAGCCCGGCAAGGATTCCTATGAACACCGGCGCGCCGGCGCGACCGAGGTGATGATTGCCTCCGCCAACCGTTGGGCGCTAATGCACGAATACCAGGACGATGGAGAGCCAGAACTGCCCGAGATCATTGCCCGGATGACGCCGGTTGATTTGTTGGTGGTTGAAGGCTTCAAATGGGCGGATCACCCGAAGATCGAAGTACATCGCCCGGCCGTCGGCAAACCGCTGCTGCAGCCCGATGACCCGCTGATTGTGGGCGTTGCCAGCGATCTGCCCTTGCCGGGACTGCCGGTGCCTAACCTTTCCCTGGATGACGTGCCGGCCATCGCCGATTTTGTTCTTGAACAAAGCAACCTGAAAGCTGCGTGAGGGAGTACGGGATCGTGCCGGACCTCAATGATTGTTTCGCCTCCGCCACCGGTCGGCTTACCGTCGCCGATGCATTGGAACGGTTTACCGGTGGGATCGGCTGCGTGGTGGGAACCGAGACCGTCAGCGTACGCGCGGCTGCCGGCCGCATTTTGGCCGAAAATCTGATCTCTGAACGCAACATTCCGCCGGCCGACAATTCCGCCGTGGATGGATTCTTGGTGGCGTTGGACGATCTGGATCCGGATGGGGAAACCGCGCTACCCGTCGCCGGGCGGATTGCCGCGGGGCATCCCTATAACGGCGCAGCCAAGTCCGGCGAAGCCCTGAAAATTTTCACCGGCGCGCAGGTGCCAACCGGCGAAGATGGTCATACGCCGGACACCATCTTTATGCTGGAAGACGTGCGGGAAGAGGGGGACACGGTGGTCCTGCCCGCGGGTCAAAAGCGGGGCGCCAATCTGCGCAAGGCCGGCGAAGACGTGGCCGTCGGGGACACGGTGTTGAAAGCAGGGGCCCGGCTACGCGCCCAGGATGTGGGCATGGCGGCGTCACTCGGCTGCGAGACGATGAACGTATTCAAGCGACTGCGGGTTGCGATCTTCTCCACCGGTGATGAAATCCGCGATCCGGGTGAAGCGTTGGAGACCGGCGCGATCTATGACATCAACCGCTACACCCTGATGCCCCTGCTGGAGGGCCTGGGCTGCGCGGTGACCGATTTGGGGATATTCTCCGACAAGCTTGAAGGCATCGAAGCAGCGTTGTTGGAAGCCGCCGCCGGCCATGATCTAATGATCACATCGGGCGGGGTCTCCAAAGGCGAAGAGGACCATGTCCGAAAGGCTGTCGAAAATTTGGGCGATCTGCACACCTGGAATTTGCTGATCAAGCCTGGACGGCCTATTGCGCTGGGTCAAATCGCCGCTGGAGACCGCCACGTGCCGTTCATCGGCCTGCCGGGCAATCCGGTGGCCGTCATGGTGACCTTCCTGTGTATCGCCCGGCCGATCCTGCTATTGCTGTCCGGCGCATCGGACCTGACCGCGCATAGATACAAGGTGCCCGCGGGCTTTGCGCTGACCAAAAAGCCCGGCCGGCGGGAATGGCTGCGGGCGCACCTCGAACAAGATGGAACGGCCGGCCCCAAGGCGGTAAAGTATCCTAATGACGGATCGGGCATTCTGACCTCCATGGTCACCGCCGACGGTCTGGTGGAGTTGCCGGAAGCGGCGGAGCAGGTGGCGGAAGGGGACTTGGTCGACTTCCTACCGTTCAGCGAGGTGTTTAAATGAAGTTGATGTATTTCGCCTGGGTGCGGGAAAAGATCGGGATCGCCGAGGAAACCGTGCCGAAGCCAGACGAGGTCACCGACGTGGAGAGCCTGGTCGATTGGCTCAAAGACCGGGGCGACAATTATTTCGCGGCGTTCAACCTGCCGGGCGTGGTGCGCGTCGCGGTGAACCACGAACACGCGCACCTGGATCATCCGCTGATCGACACGGACGAAGTGGCGATTTTTCCGCCCATCACCGGCGGGTAACGGGACAACCACGTGATTAGGGTCCAACAGGAAGACTTCGATGCGGGTGCAGAAATCGCTCGACTGACCCATGGCAATCACGGCATCGGCGGGGTGTGCAGCTTCATCGGCCTGGTCCGGGATATGGCCGGCGGCGAAAAGATCGACAGTATGGAACTCGAGCACTATCCCGGCATGACCGAGAAGGAGCTGACCCGAATCGAGGCGGAGGCAAACGACCGCTGGCCGTTGGAGGCTACGCTGATCATCCACCGTCATGGGCCCATGAAGCCAGGTGATCAGATCGTATTGGTCGTGGCGGCATCGGCGCACCGCAAGGCGGCGTTCGAGGCCTGTGAATTTCTAATCGATTTTTTGAAAACCAAAGCGCCCTTCTGGAAAAAGGAAGGCGCCGGCGACGTCGCCCATTGGGTCGAGGCCAAGGACGAAGATGACCGCGCCGCCGAGAAATGGGTAAAAACACAAAGTTAAAGCAAGGGAGAACTTTCATGACCTATCAGGATTCGTCACGCCCGCCGTTTCGCGCCGATCACGTGGGCAGTTTGTTACGGCCCCAGCGTCTGCACGAGGCGCGGGAGAAACACGCCAACGGCGACATCGACGATGCCGCTCTTCGCGCCGTCGAGGATGAGTGCATCAACGAAGCGGTCGCCCATCAGGAACGGGTGGGCCTGAAACTCGTCACCGACGGGGAGTTCCGCCGCACCTCCTGGCACTATGATTTTCTCTGCAGCCTGGACGGGATCGATCAAACCGCCGCGCCGCAAGGCCCATCGTTCCAGGCCGGCCACAACATCAATTCTCTGGAGGTGCATTCCAAAATCGGCAATCCCAACGGCGTGATGTTGGATCACTTCAAGTATTTGAACGAGAACACCAATGTTACCGCTAAATTCTGCATCCCCTCGCCCAGTCTGGCCTATCACCGGGGTGGACGCGAACTGATCAACCGTGACGTTTATCCGGATGTGGAGGCGTTCTGGGAAGACCTGGCCCAGGCTTACCGGGACGAGGTGCGGCATTTGTATGCGGCCGGCTGCCGGTATTTGCAGTTCGACGACACGACCTTCGCCATGCTGTGTGATCCCAAGGTTCAGGGCCAAATGCGGGAGCGGGGTGACGATCCGGATCAGTTGGTAAAGACCTATGCCAAGGGGATCGCTATGGCATTATCGGAGCGGCCCGACGATATGACGGTCACCGTCCATATGTGCCGGGGCAACTTCAAAAGCTCCTGGATCGCCGAGGGCGGCTACGAGCCCGTCGCAGAAAGCATGTTCGCCAATGTGCCCGTAGACGGGTTCTTCATGGAATGGGACTCAGACCGGGCCGGCGGGTTCGAACCCCTGCGCTTCGCACCCAAGGATCGGATGGTGGTGTTGGGATTGGTCACCTCCAAGTTCCCGGAACTGGAATCCAAGGACGATCTGAAGCGCCGGGTAGACGAGGCCGCTCAATACGTGCCGCTGGAAAACCTTTGCCTCAGTCCTCAATGCGGATTTGCCAGCATGGTGGTCGGCAACGAGCTCGGCGAGGATGCTCAGTGGAAGAAGCTTGAGCGCGTTGTCGAGACGGCCGAGGAGATTTGGGGAACGGCATAGACCTCTACGCCGCCGTTTCCTCCGCGATCTTCCGGGAAATGATGTCGGTGGCGGCCACGCCGCCCACATCACCGGCCAGGTTGACCCGGCCGGCCTCCGGCTTCATGTCGATGATCCGCTGCTGTGCTTCGAACACCTCTTTGTCTTCCAGGAAGGCGGTCATCACCGTGTCGAATACCAGATTGGTGATGTTTTCGTTGTTGATGTCGAAACTGTGGGCCTGTCCCCAGAAATAGTGGGTGGAGCGTTCGGTCTCCGGCGTGATGGCGTTGAGGTTGCGCATCTCGATGCCGCCGACACGCTTGCCCTCCGGCGCGCCGGTGCCCGTGTCGCACGCCCCGATGTCGAGCCGTACGAAAGCCGGCGGGGAATAGTCGATGATCTGCCAGCGGTCCACGTTGCCGGTAAAGCCGCCCGATTTGACAAATGCTGGCGGCGGGGGCTGATCAATGATCCAGCGGGTGACCCGGACGGAGTCCGGCTTCCGGTCGAACTTGGTGTCCGCTGCTTCCGCCACCGCATCATTACCGATGGTGCTCCGATGTACATAGGCGAGGTGGGTCAGGTCCAGCAGGTTCTCGACGATCAGCTTATAGTCGCTTTCGATATGGATCAGCGTTGATTTCGCCCCCCAATTCGGATCATCCAGCCAATGGAAATCGGTGATCTCGTCCGGGTTTGCCAGCTCCGGATCGCCCATCCATATCCATACCCAGTGATAGCGTTCCACCACCGGATACTTGCGGACATTGGCCCCTTTCGGCACCTGTTTTTGGGATGGTATCTCGACACAAGCGCCGGTCTCGTCATAAATCATGCCGTGGTAACTGCATTGAAGCCGGTCGCCGGTGATCTCCCCATGGGAAAGGGGATAATGCCGGTGGCAGCAACGATCTTCGAGGGCCACGGGTGTGCCGTCTTCTTTACGGAAAAATACGATGGGCTCGTTCAGGATGATCCGGCCCATGGGGTCACGGCCGACTTCGGACTCCAGCGCACCCACATACCAGGCGTTTTTGATGAACATGCATCCTCCTCTTTGGCGGAAATTTTATCCAAGACGTGGGGGAATTCAAACGGTTATGAGCCGGGCCCCGGCTTTGCTAGACTGGCCGGCATAGTTTCAAACAGGGACAGCATCACATGGCGACGAATAACGGCGGACCGGTCAAGGCCTACAAGAACCTAGATTTCCTGAACTCCCGTGCGGCGCGCTCCATCCGCATCCAGGCGGAGTATCTGGAGCCCGAAGTCCGGTTCGAGAAATACGGCATCAAGGACACGATCGTGTTCTTCGGCTCGGCCCGGTTCAAATCAAAGAAAGAGGCGGAGGCTTTGCTGGCCGCCGCGCGGAAGTCGGGAGAGGGGCTAGAGACCGCCGAGCGGGATGTGAGAATGTCGCGCTTCTATGAGGATGCGCGGGAGCTCTCCAAGCGTCTCACGATCTGGTCCAAGGAATTGGGGGACGAGCATAACCGGCGATTTGTGGTCTGCACCGGCGGCGGGCCGGGGATCATGGAGGCGGCTAACCGGGGCGCGTCCGAGGCCAAGGGGATCAATATCGGGCTCAATATTTCCCTGCCGTTCGAACAGCACGATAACCCCTACATCACCCGGGAGCTCTGCTTCGAGTTCCACTATTTCTTCATGCGCAAGTTCTGGTTCCTGTACCCGGCCAAGACCGTGATCGTCTTCCCCGGCGGCTTCGGCACCATGGATGAGCTGTTCGAGGTGCTGACCCTGGATCAGACCGGCAAGCTGACCAAGCAGATTAACATCGTGCTCTACGGCAAGGACTACTGGGACCGGGTCGGGGACTTCGACACGTTCCTAGAATACGGCACTATCAGCCCCGAGGATGTGGAGTTGTTCACGATTACGGATTCAGTCGACGAGGCGTTTGAGATAGTGACCACAGATTTGATGGAGAATGCCCTGAAATCACCGGGCCCGGTGCTGTAGGGGGGTAGGTCTCTTCTCCCTATTCTTACTGCGTCGCCCCTGGCCCTTGTGCCCGGGCCTGATCCGGGTATGCGCAGCAGTTGTCGGGGGTCCATCCAACCTCTATCCATGGATACCCGACAGCCGCCCAATGAATTGGGCGGGTCGGGCACGACGCGCGGTTGGGGGTTGGTAAGAAGGGGATTTAACCACGAGGGACACAAAGGGCACGAAGATGCCACGAGTCTCATCGCCCTTCATGGACTTCGTGTTCTTTGTGGTAGTTACCCACTCCCTATACCTCTCCATGCGTCGCCCCCGACTCGCGAAGCGATTGTCGGGGGTCCATTCGGCCCCTCTACTTGCTCTGCTCACGCCCATCGTCCCCCGAGACTTGGCTTCTGATACCCGGAACAAGTCCGGGCACAAGACTCGGGGGTGACGCGCCATGGGGAGGGCAGTAGAAAGACTGACCGATCATCCAGGCATTGACATGCGCACCGATATATTGTTTTATATATAAACAATTGTTTCATATATAAAACATACGAACCAAGCGATGGCTGAAACCTCTTCAACTCGTCCTCAGGGAGCGCCCGCGAAAAATGCCGTCCATCTGGTCGGCAGCATCCCCTTGGACACCGCCGATGAGGTTTTTGAGCTGGTCGGCCCCATACTGAAGGCCTGCTGCAGTCGGTATCCCGACGGAGAGACCGGCGCCCGGAAAAACTGGATCGGCTGGCAGCTTGCCGCTTTTCAGAAACAAGACGCTTTAAGACAGATCGAAGACAGAGAACGGGACTACCAGCTCCATACGCCCTTTACGTTTGCACCGGGAAAGAGCGCCGGTGACTTGGATTTTTCCGATCTTGGCTTTGCCAGAGAGGCCATCGAGTCCTATTCGAGTTTTGTCCGGCAACAGGAAGCCGGCGTCGTTGCCTCATCGGCAAGATTTTTGGTGGCGATCCCGACGCCATTTGCGCCCGTCTATTCGTTTGCAGCTTATGACTCCCAAGAACAGATATTGCCGGTCTACGAGAAATCGGTGCTTCAGGAGGTTGACCGAATTGCGGATGCCGTCCCCCACGAACATCTGTCCATCCAGTGGGATGTCGCCACGGAAATGAGCATCTTTGAACAGGTGTTCCCGGCGGTGTTTGATCGTTCCTGGGATGTGTTGATCGGAAAGCTTGCGGCATTGGGGGACCATATCCCCGAGACCATCGAGTTGGGGTACCACCTTTGTTACGGCAGCATGAACAATCGCCATTGGAAGGAACCGGATGATCTGGGCATGTGTGTGAAGGTTTCCAACGCCATTGCCGAACAGGTCGCGCGGCGGATCGATTTTATCCATATGCCGGTTCCGGTGGATCGCGGGGACAACGCATTCTATGCGCCGCTGGAGAAGCTTGCGCTTCCGTCTGACACAGAAGTTGTGTTGGGGTTGGTCCACGATAGTCAGGGCATTGACGAAAATCTGTCCCGGGTGAAGGTGGCCCGGAGTCACTTGGATACGTTTAGTATTTCAACGGAATGCGGACTCGGACGGCGGGATCGAACGGGTATGCCGGCGCTCATGCACCTGCTGGCGGAACTCGCCCAACATTTAGGATAAAGGATCGGGATAATGCGCAATAATGGAATTTGTGGTTCGAAATCAGCCCGTTATTGCGGATTATGGCGGTGATTTTACCATGGGCTCAATCCACATTGAGGTCGAATACGACGGATTTTCAGCATACCGGACGAGCACTCATTCGGGCCGGCGAGGGCCAGCCCTGACTATTCACGAGTAACCATCAACTTCATCACAGAGAGGATCAGTACTATGAAGAAAATTTTGTTAGGCACCACCGTGGCGCTGGCCGTTTCATTTATCGGGTTCACCGCGTCCCAGGCATATGCAGCGGAGGTGACGCTCAAGCTCGTTTCCATGCTGCCGAAGAAAACCCCCATCGGGCAAACCTTTGACGGATTTATCAATCGGCTGAACGCGAAGATGAAGGGCGAGTTCCAGGTTGATTGGCGGGGCGGTCCCGAAGTGGTGCCGCAGTTCAAGCAGCCCAACGCGGTTCGCTTGGGGTCCGTCGATATGACGCTCACCAGCCCGAGCTACGCCAACGGCATCTTGAGCGTGTCCGGATCGGCCAACTATTCCAATCGACAGTACAACGACATCAAGTCCACCGGCTACCATGACCTGATGGCTAAGTTGCACGAGCCGAAAGGCCTGGTTTACATCGGTGAACTGCCGGTGTCGCAGCTCCGCTTCCATATTTTCCTAAAAGACCCGATTGAGAAACTGGATGATCTCAAGGGGTTGAAGATCCGCGTGTTCCCGGCGATTGCGCCGGCCATCAAGGCGCTGGGCGGGAACCCGGTTGTTCTGCCCATGACCCAAATTTATACGGCGATGGAACGCGGTGTCGTGAAAGGGTTCGCGACCGGCGTTTCCGGCGTTGCGAAGCAGTTCAAGGGACTCATCGGCGCCTATGTCTCCCCTGGTTTTTACCGGGCGACGTTCCACTTGCTGGCCAATCCGAAGGCCTGGGCGAAAGTGCCGGCCCCGACCCAAGCCAAGGTCATCGACTTTGTGCGTAACGCGGACCCGGCCGCCTACGAAGCCAGCTGGGATGCCAGCCTGAAAGACGGCTACGCCCAATTGAAGAAAGACGGCGTCAAGGAAGTCGTTTTCTCGGCGGCTGAAACCGAAAAATTCAGCAAGACCGTTCTCGAAGCAGCCTGGAATGCGGTCAAGGCTAAGGACGCCGAAAATGGTCCGAAGCTTCAGAAAATGCTGATGAAGTAATCAGTTTGGTCTAATCGTTAGTACCTGGCCGGTGATTTTGTACCAATGGCCGGCCAGGTAATCTTGTGCCCCTACAATTTTTGACCGGATGAGATAGGCTTTCGCGCCATGAGCAATTTTCTCACCTCCCTCGTGGCCTGGTTTGACAGGTTCAATCAGGTTTTGGCGGCCATCGCCTGCACCATGATGGTGCTCATTACTCTGGCGATTTGCGCCGAAATTTTCACCCGGTCTTTTTTGGATATCTCAAACCCGTGGTTGGTTGAGCTCAGCGAGATCACGCTTCTCTATTTGACGTTTCTCGCCGCCGCCTGGGTTCTGGGAAAAGATAGACATGTCTCCATCGACTTGTTTGTCGGCTACATGAGCGCGCGTGTTGCCAAAATCGTACAGTTTGTTTTGTCCTGGGTCGCTGCGCTAGCGTGCTTCATTGTCTGCTGGTTCGGAATTCTCACGGTTATTGATCAATTCCAGAACGACATTCGAGAGCCCACCATCATGGCGCCGCTGACGTTTTGGATCACCGCCGTCGTGCCCTTTGGTCTCTTTCTCCTGGGCTTCCAGTTTGTTCGGCGGGGATTGCGCGTGCTTCTTGGTCTCCCGCTAGCTGTTTCCGGCGGGCACGGTGAGGAGCAGACCTGATGGAATGGTACGAAGCCTTCCTGATCATCATGGGCTCCCTGTTCGCGCTGATGTTCATCGGCATGCCGGTGGCGTTTGCCTTTCTGGTCGTCAATGTGGTTGGGGCGTATCTGTTCTTCGGCGGCCTTCCCGGCATGCTCCAGCTGGTCATCCAAGTTTCTGAATCTCTCAGCACATTCACGCTCGTGCCGGTAGCGCTCTTCCTGGTGATGGGCGAGATCATGTTTCATTCCGGCATCGGCTACAATCTGCTGGATGCCCTCGACAAATGGTTCGGCAGCCTGAAAGGGCGGCTGGCTCTGATGGCCGTCGGCGGCGGCGTGTTGTTCTCGGCCTTGACGGGCAACAGCATGGGCAGCATCGCCTTGTTGGGATCTTCCCTGGTACCCGAAATGGAGAAACGGGGATACAAGAAGCCCATGTCACTGGGCCCGATTTTGGGCAGCGGCGGCTTGGCGATCATGATTCCGCCGAGCGGTCTCGCCGTGCTTTTGGGTGTGGTGGCGGAGCTGTCGATCGGCCGCATCCTGATCGCGATTATTCTGCCGGGTATTATCATGGCCGTGCTCTATACCCTCTATATTGTCGGCCGCTGCATCGTTGATCCGGACGTGGCACCGCCCTTTCAGGTCAAACACATTCCGCTTTCGGAAAAAATCAAGGTCACCGTGACGCAAATTCTGCCGGTGGGGTTCATCATCTTCATGGTGGTGGGTATTATCTTCGTCGGATGGGCGACGCCCAGCGAGTCTGCCGCGTCCGGTGCCTTGGCTACATTCCTGCTGGCCGCGGCTCAGGGCCGGATGAATTGGACCGTCTTCAAACGCGCGATTGTTGGCAGCCTGGAAATCTCGGTCATGCTGCTGTTGATCATCTCCGGGGCCCTGGCCTTTACGCAGATGCTGGCCTTCACCGGCGCGACGGAAGGCTTGGTCAACGTGGTGCTGGGCCTAAGCACCAGCCCGATGGTCGTTGTCGGATTGATGATCGCCACGGTAATCCTGCTGGGCATGCTGATGAGCCCGGTGCCGATCATGCTGGTTACGTTGCCGGTGTTTATCCCGGTCGTCATGAAGCTCGGGTTTGATCCGATTTGGTTCTCGGTTCTCTACCTGATCGCGATCGAGACCGGATCCACCTCGCCGCCTTTCGGCGCCGGACTGTTCGTCATGAAGGGCGTGGCGCCTAAGGGCACGACGATGAGCGAAATTTACCGCGCGGCGATCCCGTTTTTAATCTGCGATGTTCTAGCTATTCTCATCGTGATGTTTTTTCCGGTCATCGTCTCCTGGCCGATAAGCTTGATGTCTTAAAGCTGACCCCTCAGTCAATTGAGCTTGGTACGCGGCACCTGCCAGGCCTCAACGCTGCCGTGGCCGAGGGATTCGATGAACTTGATCCCCCGGTGGGTGGCCTCGCAATAGTCCTCCGAGGCGATGACCTCGGTCTCCACGTCGTCCTCGATGATGTTCATTCTACCGACCAGCATGATCGGCGAGTCCTGGAACGCGTGCATGGCGCCTCCTTCATTCGAGCGGTTGTCATTGTCCCAGTGTCTATGCAGGGGCCAGAGAGCCGTTTCGGAGACGACGGCGGATAATGTTTGCGATTTCTTCTCCAGACGATAAGTAGAGGGCCGATTTGTACCGGGAAGAGAGACAGAACCATGTTGAACACGGCTATCGTCGGGCTGGGCTGGTGGGGCCGCCATATCGTCGAGACCCTGCAGGGAAAAAGCGACAAAATCAGCTTTTCCCGAGGCGTTGATTTAGATTTGGAGGCGGCGGAGCGGTTTGCCCGGGTTCACAAGCTGACAATGTCCGACAATCTGCAAGAGGCGCTGGCCGATGACGAGGTGCAGGCGGTGATCCTGGCCACGCCACATTCACTGCATGAAGAGCAGATCATCGCCTCGGCGAACGCCGGCAAGCATGTGTTCTGCGAAAAGCCCCTGGCGCTGAACAAGGCCAGCGCGGAGCGGAGCGTCGCGGCCTGCGAAAAAGCTGAGGTGGTCTTAGGTCTGGGTCACGAACGCCGGTTCGAGCCCGCTATGGTCAAAATCCGGGAATTGGTGAAGACCGGCTTGCTGGGCGAGATCATGCACGTGGAGTCCGCTTTTTCTCATGACAAGCTGGCTAATATGCCGGCCGACAATTGGCGGATTTCCAAGACCGAGTCTCCCGGCGCGGCGATGACCGCCACCGGCATCCACATTACCGATGCCTACGCCAATATGTTCGGCCCCGTGGACGAGGTGTTCGCCATGACCGCCACTCGCAATCCGGCCAACGCCAATGGGGATGTGCTGTCGTTCCAGGTCCGGTTTAAAAGCGGGGCGACGGGGTATTTCAGCAGCATCCTGGAAACGCCGCTTTATATGCGGTTCTGCGTTTACGGCTCCAAGGGCTGGATCGAGGCCAAGGATTTCCACCATCCGAGCGAGCCCGGCCCAACTTATGTGTATATGAGCAAGAAGGAAGGCGTGGTGGATTCCGGCACCTATGAATGGGCGGACACGGTCAAACTGAATATCGAGGCCTGGGCCGCGGCGGCGCTCGGCGGCGATCCATACCCTTTCACCACGGAAGAAAAGATCGAAAACATCGCCATTTTCGAGGCCATCTGCCAGTCGGCGGAAACCGGCCAGCCGGTCAAGCTGAGCTAGGGTTCGGCCATCGTCGCTGGCACGGGCCAAATGGTGCGTAGCATTCCTGTCCGCTTCTGTCCCCGGTCACGGCATTAATTTCGGCGGAATTCAGGCGTTTTTCGGCCGCGTCAAGGCCGGGTGACGGGCGGGAAAAACCTGCTTGATTCCCCTAGCCGAGTACTCTACTGATTGTCTTCTATAAGACCTTGGGGGAACAGTCCAAATGCACCATGGCCAAATACACCTTGGCCAAAAACACTTTGGAATGTACCGTTTCCTTTGGGGGGATTTTTTAGTTCTAGGAGGTAGTTAATGTCCGCTGGTACAGCAAATTTTGGTATTACAGGCGTTGATTGGCAGGAACGGGTCAACTGGGACCGGTTGCGCAAGCATCGCATTGAGCGCGCCCGCCAAAAAATGAAAGAGCACGGCCTCGGCGCCCTGCTTGTGATGTACGATGAAAACGTCCGTTACATCACCAGCACCCTGACGCCAGGCTGGAACCGGCTGAAGCCCGGTCTGCGTTACGCGATGCTGTGTGGCGACGGCGATCCGATCCTGTTCGAACAGGGCGATATCGGCGTGCAGATCGAAGCCCACGCCCCGTGGATTCCGCCGGAAAACATCCGCTACTCCTACGCTTGGATCAAAGGCGCCGCCGGCCCGGCCGCGCAGGCGCAGGTGAAAAAGTTCGTCGATGCGGCGAAGTATGAAATGAAGCGTCATGGCGTTGAAGGCGAAAAGCTCGGCGTCGACTTCATCGACATCAACATGCTGGCCGCGTTCGAGGCCGAGGGCATTACCTGGGCGGACGGCATGTCCCCGATGATGGAAGCCCGCGCTGTCAAGAATAAGGACGAGCATGAAATCATGCGGATCGTCGGCGCCATTGGCGACGCGGCGCACTGGGAATGCATGAAGTTCCTGAAGCCCGGAATCACCGAAAACCAGGTGACCGCGCACATCATGGAATTCCTGTACAACATCCCCGGCATGGAAGACGTCGAGGACGTGATCGTGTCCTCCGGCCCGAACACCTGGCCGAACTGGCGGAACTTCTCTGACCGGATTATTCAGCCCGGCGAAATCGTGTTCATGGATTTGGCTGCGCTGACCTGGAACGGCTACAAGTCCTGCTACTACCGCACCTACTGCGTTGGCGGCAATCCGAGCCAGGAGCAGAAAGATTACTACGCGAAGGCCCTGGATTGGCTGCAAGCCTCCATCGATGCAGTGAAGCCGGGCGCCACCACCAAGGAAATCGCCGAAAAGTGGCCGTCCGCCAAGGACATCTGGGGCTACGAGGAAGAAGACCAAGCCGCCGCCAACCTGTGGGGCCACGGTCTGGGTCTTGCTCAGTACGACCCGCCGGTGATCTCCCGCATCTGGTCTCTCGATCACCCGATCGAGATCCAGGAAGGCATGGTCTTCGCGCTGGAAACGCAACACGGCAAGCCGCTTGAATGGGGCGTGCGGATCGAGGAAATGGTCATCGTGCACGAGAACGAGACCGAGTTGATCACGCACTTCCCGATTGATCGGATTATGCCGGTCGACGTCGTTTAAGTCGGCTAAAGGTTTGGGGACGCGTACCTGGTGCGCGTCCCTTTGCTTTTCGGGCTTGTAAAGCCACTGTGATCGTCATGCGCGGGCTCGTCCCGCGTGTCCATGTTCTCCGGTAAGGTGGACCCGCGGAACAAGTCTGCGAGTGACGAAAAGTAAGAGCCGGTCCTAGTATCGAAAATTGAATCCCTTGGGAGACGGAGCCATGTCTCAACTCGTTGTACCTCTGATGTCGCCGGACGCGGCGAACCCCGATTTGTTCGGCCCCAAGGCGGCCAATCAGGCGGCGTTGGGCCAGGCCGGCCTGCCGATCCCCGACGGGTTCGCGGTCAGTTCGGAGGCTTACCGGGCGCAGTTGCAGGCCAACGGCCTGCGCGAACTGATCGCCAAGCTGCCGCAGGCCGATTTGCACGAGGCGCGGCTGCTGACCAATGAAATCCGGCTGCGCATGTTCGATCGCGACATGGTCGACGAGGTCAAGGAGCCGCTGTTGGCCGCCCGCCAGGAATTGGCTGATCGGTCCGACACGCCTTTGGTGGTTCGCTCCAGCGCCCTGGTCGAGGACCGAGAAGGCTCCAGCTTTGCCGGCCAGTTTGAAAGCTTTTTGGGGCTCGCCGACGAAAACGAGTTCATTACCGCTGTGCGCGCCTGTTGGGCGGCGTTGTGGTCGGTGCGCGCGCTCCGTTATATGGCGGCCAACAGCATTGATCCGTCCGACACGGCTATGTCGCTTTTGGTGCAGCCCCTCATCGATGCGGAGAGCTCCGGCGGCGGGCTCAGCGTCACCGCCAATGGCGGCTCCATCCTCAGCGCCACCTGGGGCCTAGGCGAAGCCATTGCCCAGGGTGAAGTGGTGCCGGACCGATATGAATTAAATGCCGCCGGCGAGATCACCCATGTGGATTTGGGCCGCAAGACCCACAAGGTCGGTTGCCATCTGCACGATGCCCAACCCACCGCCAAGGTCGATAAGGAATTGGTCGGGGAACGCTGCCTCAACGATGAACAGGTGCTGGAACTTTACGGCTATATGAAACAGGCCGAAGCCATGATCGGCATGCAGGCGGAAATCGAATGGGCCCGCGACAAGAAGGGCTTCAAGATGCTGCAGGTCCGCCCGCTCCAGATGGAGCAGGAGGACAATATGCCGGAACGCTGGTCCAACCGGCCGGGCCTGCGCGGCCATCCCGCCGGCATCGGCTGGGGTTCCGGCCGGGCCTGTGTGATCAACTGCGAATGCGAAATCAGCCGCGTGGCGCCGGGCGATATCCTGGTGACCCATGTGGCCGGCCCGTCGCTCAGCCAGATACTGCCCATGGTGTCGGGCGTGGTGGCGGAGCTCGGCGGCTCCACCTCGCACTTGGCCTCATTGGCCCGCGAACGGGGCATCCCCATGGTCCTTGGCGTGCAGGACGCGACCCAGACCATCCCCGACGGCTCCCAAGTCGCCGTCGACGGCGTGGCCGGTATCGTCAAATGGATGGAGCAGTAGGCTCTTTCGACAAAAACTTGATCAGCCGGGTGCTCAGGGCCAGGGAGACGTAAACGGCGACCACGGCGAAGCCGAATTTTGCCCCGTGCCAGAAAAGCCAAGTCGGAATCGCATCCGGAACGGCCCTTGCTGGATCAAGACCGATCAGGATAACACTCCCACCAAATACCACAAAAGCCGAAGTGGCCAGCGCCAGCACCGCGCCTATTAAGCGTGGTAAAACCGGTGCTTCGCTAACCCAGATCATCCAAAGGATAGCGGGGCAAATGGTAAACCCGTCAATAATCGGTCCGAAAACGGGTGGCGGTAGAGCCACCGTTGGGGCAGAAAAGAAAACAAAAACCTCGATCGCAAGCCCGATAACGAATGCGACCGGGATCACCAAAATCGACAAAACAGCCTTGGGTAACAGAGCGCTATTCATCACCGATGTTTAACCTGTGAAGCAGAGGCTGGAAAGATGGGAACCATGCAACCCGTATCCATGGACCCCCGAGGCTTGGCCTCAATCAAAATTGAGCCCAACTCAGGGGCGACGCAAAATAGGACGCCTGGAGAACAGTAACTCCCCTTCGTGAACTTCGTGTTCTTTGTGGTGAATATTTTTGACGGTCACGCGCGGGCTTGATCCGCGTACACCCCCACCCGCGTTGTCCGTCTCCGCCGGACTCCGCACCCTCCCCCGTAACGGGGGAGGGGAATTAGCTGCGGACTTGCAATTAAATCGCCTTCCCCCCTCGCGGGGGAAGGTGGCCCGAAGGGCCGGATGGGGGGCGCAGAGATACACAAGTCAGGCCCGTGGATGATCAATTGCTGGTTTGGCTCAAGCCGCGCAGTGCAGGGCGGCGCGCTGGCAGTCGGGGCAGATGGTGCCGTTGGGGGTCGAGGGTTCGAACGCGGCATGACACTTGAAACAGTACTGACGCACCCGGCGGTCGGTCTTGCGCCGGTCCGGGCCGTTGTCACGGGCTTCTTCGCGCCGGTCGTCGTCAGCGCGCCGGTCGCTCTTCCGCCGCTCATTACCGTCCCAAGTATCGGTCATGTCTTGTCCTCATCGGTATGTCGGTTTTCCCGCGTGAATGACATGTGGGGCCGCCCCGCCTGAATTCAAGGGATAGGGAAGGGCTGCCCCTCCCTCATCGCGTCATCCCCGGCCCGCGAAGCGGTTGTCGGGGAACCATGCAACCGATGCCCGTGGCCCCCCGAGACTTGGCCTCAATCAAAATTGAGCCCAACCTGCCTCCGCCGAAGCGGAGCCTCGGCTTCGCGCAGGCAGGCTCGGGGGCGACGCAAAATAGGACGGGCTGGAGAACAGTAACTCCCGTTCGTGAACTTCGCGTACTTTGTGGTTTGAATTGGCTGTAAAAGAGCCGCGGCACGCGCGGCTAATAGATTTTTCACCCGACCGGTAATCGGTTCTCCGGCTGGCGCTCGCTCATAACTTCCGAGCCGTCCGCCAGGTTCAAGAGTTTCACCTGATCGCCGTCGCGGGTGAGGCGATAGGTCACCGGCTTGAAAGTCACCGTGTCGTACTCCAGATGCAGGATATTGTCTTTGGACAGGGTCCAGTTGCCGGTCTCGATCTGGCACGGGAAATACCAATCAAAGGTGCCGAACCGGCCAAAATAGATGGCGTTGTTGCCGCCCTGCTTGTCTGTATAAAGCAACGTGTGTTCGGTCAGGAAATTCTTGATCTTGCCCTGATAGTCCCCCTGGTAGTCCTTGGCCGCCTCATCGGCAGGTGCCGGACTTGCGCCCAGGAAAGCAAGGATCGATATCACGGCAAAAACGCTGACGAGGCGCATTTAAGTGCTCCTATAAAATTCTAAACATAGTTTAGGTCAATCTGCGGCTAAATCCTAGCCGGTTCCTGATCACAAGACCGCTAACCGGGGGTGTGCGGGGTTGAGGAATCTGCCACCCGGCCGCCGCCCGCACCGGACTTTTCAGGCCGTCAAAAATATTTCGACGGAGTGATCCGCCGCCGGCGTTTAGCTGTTTGGATATCGATATCCACTTTGCCTTTGACATAGTGGAGACCAACAATGACCAAAAGAAACAAAATCATTCTCGCGTCCAGCGTAGCCTTGGGCGTTTTGGTGCTGGCCGTCTTCGCCGGCACGGGCGTCGCGCAAATGATGCACCAGAAGCGTGTGGACAAAATTCATGCCGCTGCCGGAGAGGATACCTCTGACGGTGTTTATGGCGGCGATCATCGCGGCGGATTTATGAAAGCCCGTTACGGCCGGCACGGCGGCGGCCATCATCGTGGTGGACGCTTTTTTGAAACGTTCGACACGAACGAAGACGGCAAGCTGACCCAAACCGAAGTCGATGCGGCCCGCAAGGACCGGTTCGACAAGTTCGATGCGAACAAGGACGGCAAGCTCACCCTTGTTGAATATGAGAAACTCTGGCTCGACGCCATGCGTGAGCGGATGGTGGACCGGTTCCAACATCACGACGCTGACGGCGATGCCTCGGTGACCCTTGGTGAATTCCAGAAGCGTTTCACCAAAATAGTTCAACGCCTCGATGATGACGGTGACGGGATCATCACCCGCAAGGAATTGCGGGACCGGTTCCAACGCCATCGGGAACATCGTTCCCGGTAAGAGCCCCCTGAACACACGTAATGTGTGGTCATCGATAGGCGCATAGCGGCCTGCCAACAATTTCCCCGATTGTGGCAGGCCGTTTTTTCACTACGCGAAAAATCCAAATTTTACTTTGGCCTCCTGTGGAGGAACGCCCTAACGTTCCCGGCACATCATTGGGAGGACAATACCATGCCGATCAGAACCGGCGCCGACTATTTGCAAAGCCTGCGGGACGACCGCCACCTCTCCATCGACGGGGAACGGGTCAAGGATGTCACCACGGACCCGCGTTTTACCGGGGCCGCGCACACTATGGCGGAGCTTCTGGACCTGCAGCACGAGCCGGACCTGACCGACATTATGACCTTTGCCTCGCCCGCGACCGGCGACAAGGTGGGCATCACGCACATCATCCCGCAATCGAAACAAGACGTGCTCGACCGCAACAAGGCCATCCAGGTATGGATGGATTATTCCTGCGGTATGCTGGGGCGCAGCCCCGACTATAAGAACATGTTTATTTGCTGCTATGCGGCTGGCGCCGACAATTTCAAGCGGGACAGCTTCGATGGCAGTGACAATATCCGGAACTATCACAATTATGTTCGGGAGAACGACCAAGTAATCACCCATGTGCTGGTCAATCCACAGGTCGACCGGTCCCGCCCGGCGCACTTGGAGACCTCCGACATTGTCGCCCACATCACCAAGGAAACCGACGCCGGGTTTCACATCAAGGGCGCCCGGATGGTAGCGACACTGTGCGGCATGGCGAACGAATTGCTGGTGATGCCCGCTGCCTCCCGTTGGCCGACGGATACCAAGATCGACACCACGGCTTATTCCTTCGGTTTTGCGATCCCCCTCAACACGCCCGGATTGCGGTTTATCTGCCGCCCGCCGGTCGCGCATACAGAGGCCGGTTCCCCTGCCGACTATCCCCTAGCAGCCAAATACGATGAATCAGATGGTCTGGTGATCTTCGATGATGTCTTTGTACCGTGGGAACGGGTCTTCCTCTATCGTGATCCCGACTACGATATCATGGTTAACGAGGAATGCTTTATCGCGCCCAGCATGCTGATGCAGTCGGTGGTGCGGTCAGAGGCCAAGACAAAGTTCATGATGGCGTTAACCCTCGCCATTGCCCGGTCCAGCAAAATCGATCAGCACGTGCCTGTACAGGTGCAACTGGCAGAGACCATTGCCATTGCCGAGTTCTCGCGGACATGCCGGATCGCCGCCGAAGCCGAATGCTGGCAGACCTCGAACGGGTCCTGGGCGGCGGGCATACGACCGCTGATGGTTTGGCAGAACATGTTCTGGAAGATGTACAACCGACAATGCGAGATCATCAACACGCTGGCGGCCGGCGGTTTGGTCGCCGTTCCGTCCTTCGCCGAAGTGGCGGGTGAGCTCAAGGACAATGTGGAGACCTATTTCCAATCCGCCAATCTGGACAGCCCGACCCGGATCAAGCTCCTCCGGCTTGCCTATGATGCGTCCTTGTCCAGCTTTGCCGGCCGTCAGAGATTGTACGAGCAGTTCTACACGGGTGATCCGATGCGCACCCAGTCCCGTTATTTCAGCACATACAACACGGACGAACATATAGACCGGATCCACAAGATGCTGGATGAACTTGGGTAAACATGTGGGGTAATCGTGTGGGCTAGGGCGTATTGAAGGCCGCCGCGATCTGCCAGAGCATATTTGCCAGGAGAAACGGCGGCCACACCGGCCCCAGAACAAAGAGCGAGGCCCGCGCCCGCCCGGTCCATTTCGTATCGTTCACGTTGACCGCAGAGCGCCAGATCGATCCGAACCACCAGACATGCATCACGATCCAGGCGGCGACCGCCGGAATCAGCAGCAGCGGCCGGATCAGGATAGAGTTAAAGAAACTCCCATCGAGCGTGAGGGGCGGGACGGAAATGCCGAGGTTCAGAAATGCCGCCGTCAGAAACGACAGCCACGCGCCCGACCACCAATAAAGCGAACGCAGCGGCTCATACCCGGCCCAGGCCCGGGCGAAAAACCCATTCGGGATTTTTGGCGCTTGAGAATTCTGTTCAGCGGGCGTTGGGGAAATCCTTCACCCAGATGGTGTTGTGTTTGGCCGCGACGGCAGCACCCGTGTCCCAATCGGCCCGCTCTTCTTCCGACAGCGCGGTCATATCGGCGAACATGGCTTCCGTCGTGCCGGGGCTGTAGACCATCAGCATATGGATACCGTCATCGCCGGCCACCACCTGGTGGGGCGTGCCGGGCGGAATGTGGAACAGATCGCCCTCTTTACCTTCAAACTCCTCGTCGCCCAGGATGAAGGTCGCACCGCCCTTGATCACGAAAAACGTCTCGTGGTTTTGCGGGTGCATGTGCGGCCGGGACGCAAAACCCGGCGGGCAGCGTTCCTCGCAGACTTCATAGGCGCCGCCCGTGTCCTGGGTGGTCACCTTGACGAACATATCGTTGGCCCGCTCGTACAGATTGCCGCCGTCCGGCGCGATCATTTTTCCCTTGGGCATCCTGGGTCTCCTCCGCTGAATTGATTGGGGGGAGTATAGGGGCTGCGGGCGGGAAGGGATAGGGCCCACTTTACTCGTCATGCGCGGACCGGCGCAGCCGTGATCCGCGTACCCATCCCTCTAACGCGTCACCCTCCCCCGAGCGTACCGCTCGACCCCTCCCATCAAGAGAGGGGTGATCCGATCTAATCCCCCTTCCCAGCGTGGGAGGGGGTCGGGGGGAGGGGGTTCTAACACGAAGGACACAAAGGTCACGAAGTTGGTTTTGCGCCGGGGTCTCTTCGTGAACTTCGTGTGCTTCGTGGTTTATTCGACAAGCACGCCCCCTCCCGCGTTGTCCGGCGGAGCCGGACCCCGCACCCTCCCTCGTAAAGGGGGAGGGGATTAGTTGCGGACATGCTTACAAGACGGCCTTCCCCCCTCGCGGGGGAAGGTGGCCCGCAGGGCCGGATGGGGGGCAACAAAAAACCCGGCTGCGTCGCCGCAACCGGGTCTTTTGAAATCGATGCGCCGTGAAGTTTAGTTATTCAGCACTTCGCCGGCGATTTTCTGGAACTCGTCCTCGTTCATGAGGCGTTTGTGCACCAGGCCCCAATCCTTGATGGCCATCAGCAGTTCCATGGCTTCGTCTTCGTTGGCCTGGATCTGGAAGCGTTCCAGCCAGTGCTTCACGTTGTCGATGCCGCAGCCTTTACCGATCACGGCTTCCGGCTCTTTCTGGCCGACCAGGCTCGGGCGGAACGGCACGACCTCGGTCTGATCCTCGTAGCCGCAGTTCAACAACCAGGTGGCGATGATGCCGCTTTCGACCTTGAACAGGTCGTCGCCGACGATCGGCCGGTTCTTCGGAACCACGGCGCCCGACACTTCGGCGACCATGTCGGCCAGCCATTTCAGCTTCTCGGTCTTGATGCCGATGTCGATGTTGTAGAGCGTCAGCAGCGCCATCACGGTTTCTTCCATAGGCACGTTGCCGGCCCGTTCGCCCAGACCCAGCACGGTGGACTGGATCACCTCGACGCCTTCGGACAGCGCCATGATCGTGTTGGCGATGCCGAGACCGAAGTCCATGTGGAAGTGGGCTTCCAGCGGCTTGTCAGGGAAGCGGTTCTTCATGGTGCGCACGAAGAACTGCATGGCGTGGATGGAGGTGGCGCCCATCGTGTCAACGAGGGCCAGGCCGTCCATATGGCCTTCGACGCCGACCCGTTCGATCAGGTCGCACACCCACACCAGGTCGGAGCGGGTGAAGTCGATCGGGAAGAAGACCACTTCCAGGCCCTGGTCATGGGCGAATTTGGTGGATTCGATGGACAGGTCGATGGCCCGGTCCAATTCCCAACGGTAGCCCTTTTCGATCAGGTGCGGGGACGCCGGGACTTCCATGATCACGCCGCCGACGCCGGCATCGACCGCGCGCTTCACATCGTCGACCATGCAGCGGGCGAAGGAATAGACTTTGGGACCGAAATCGCGCTTGGCCAGTTCGGCGACGACCTTGGCGTCGTCCTTGGAGACCACCGGCATGCCGGCTTCGATCCGGTGCACGCCGACCTCGGCCAGGCCTTCGGCGATGCGGATCTTATCTTCGTAGTTGAAGGCAAGGCCGGCCTGCTGTTCGCCGTCCCGCAGGGTCACGTCGTGGACGGTGATTTTCTCGGGGAATTTCCAATCTTTGGTCACTTCGGGATCGAAGTTCCAGGGGCTGGTATGCCAACCGTCTGTTTTCCACGGTGTGTCAGTCATTGATCTCTCCTCTTGATCATTCCGCCCCCTCAACCTGTGTTGTCCGAGGCTATAAATTCTTGAAATCGGTGTGTCTTATATAAGAGCGCTTGGAACGGCGGCGAACATACGGAACGGCACCTGGGGTGTCAACGAGACTCCCATGCATGGCTGGGTCACCATTTGTTGAGGGCTGAGGCGGCGTCACGGGCGCAAAATCGTCGCAAAATTTCGGTCCTATTGCGCGGTGTAGCCGCCGTCGATCAGTAGGTCCGTCCCGGTGACGAAGGAGGCCTCGTCGCTGGCCAAAAACACCACGCCGGCGGCCATTTCGTCCGGATCACCGAGGCGGTGAAACAATGTGTTCGCGTTGGCGTGGGCCTCGGCCTCGCTCGGCCATTGGCTGAAGAAGCGCTCATCCGCGGTCGGCCCCGGCGACATTGTGTTGGCGCGTATATTGTCCTTGGCGTGATCCACGGCCAGGGCCTTCACCAGGCTCATCAGCGCACCTTTCTGAGACGCATACCAGGCCCGGCCCGGCTTGGGCGCATCGGCAAGCTGGCTGGCGACAAGGATGATGCTGCCCCCGCCACCGGCGATCATTTCCGGGATGGCGTGGCGCAGAAGATAAAACGGCCCGGTCAGATTTACATCGATTGAGCCGGTCCATTCCTCAACGGGCAGTTCGGTCACCGGCAGGTAAGAGACATCCCGGATCGCGCAATTGACCAGGGTCGTGAGTCCGCCGAACTCGGCCTTCGCGGTGGCGACAAGGTCTTTCGAGTTCTGCTCGTCGGCGAGGTTGCCTGCCACCACTACCGTGCGGCCGCCGGCCTCGGTGATCATCGTTGCCGTTTCCGTCGCCGTTGCCTCGTTGAGATCGCCACACACCACGGCCGCGCCTTCCTTCGCCAAGGAAAGGCAAATGGCACGACCGATCCCGCCGCCGGCCCCGGTGACAATGGCGATTTTTCCGTCCAGACGCATGTGTTCCTCCCGCAGGTACTTTTGTGAACCTTAGCGCAGGTCGTCGGATGCGCAACCGGTTTTGCTTGGCCGGATAAGTCGCTACACTCGGGCGAAAGAGAGGGGATCATGGCCAAGTTCACACGAGACGAGATCAACGCGCGATTAGCGGCGGAGCGTAAAGCCGGCCGCGCCGTCTATGACGCGCTCTGCGGCGCCGGCATCACCGCCAAGATGGCGGCCAGGGGCGGGGCCGACATGGTCACCACCCACGATTTGGCCTACTTCCGGATGCAGGGGCTGAGCTCCATGGCCGGCTATCTGCCCATCGGCGACGCCAACGCCATCACGCTGGAGCTCTGTGAACGTTCCCTCATCAATGTGGTCAGCGACTGCCCGGTGATCGCCGGGCTGCTTTGCGTCGATCCGACCCGGGACATGGAACGCTTCGTGGATACCTGCATCGCCGCCGGTGTGGACGGGTTCATGAACTGTCCCACGGTGGCGCTGATCGACGGCAAGTTCCGCTCCGACTTGGAAGAGACCGGCATGGGGTATGACAAAGAAGTTGCGGTGCTGGCCTATGCGTCGTCAAAAGGCATGTTCACCAAGGCCTTTGTCACCAATATTGACGAAGCGCTGGCCATGGCCGAGGCCGGCGCGGACAATATCATCGTCCATTACGGCAATTCGTCCGGCGGCACCATCGGCTCGCAGACCGTGATGGATGCGGAGGCGGCGGTGGAGCGGACAGAAGGCGTGCTGGAGGCGCTGTCGGGCAAACACAGCGACATTATTGTGACCTGCCATGGCGGCTCCATCGAGACGCCGGAAGACTTCGCCGCCTTCTGGAAGGCCGCGCCCCGGCTCGATGGCTATGTCGGCGGCTCGTCCGCCGAACGGTTCCCGATTGAGGAGTCCGTGCCCCGTGTGACCCAAGGCTTCAAATCCGTGACGAGGCCCGCGTAAGTGGCGGCAAAGCCTGTCATTGCGGTGCTGGCCACCCTGGACAGAAAGGCGGCGGCGGCGGTCTTTGCCTGCGAGAAGGTGCGCGACGCGGGGGCCGAACCCTGGCTCATGGATTTGTCCCTGAAGCCCCATGACATTGAGGGCGCGGATATCGGCGGCGATGCGCTGACGGCGCGCGCCGGGGCAAGCTGGGAGTCGTTGGGCGCGCTAGACCGGTTCAAGGCCTCCGACGCGATGATCCGGGGCGGGACCGAGGCGCTCCTGGAGAAATTCAATGCGGGCGAAATCTCCGCCGTGATGGGCGTCGGCGGGGCCAACGGCTGCACGGTCTTTTGCGGGATGATGCGCGCCCTACCGCCATTGTTCCCCAAGGTCATGGTCACGCCCGTCGCGGCGACGGCAGCGGTGCAATGGTATGTGGTGGAGAGCGACATCGCCATGTTCCCCACCATCAGCGACATCGTCATGAACCGGATCGTGAAATCGGTGATCGAGAACGCGGCCCATGCCACCGCCGGCATGGCGCGGGTCTATGAAGATCGGAAATCCCGCACCGAAGACGCGCCGCCTCTGGTCGGGCTTTCCACCTTCGGCAATCTACAGAAAGCCGTGGACCGGATCACCGAGCGGCTGGAGGCGGAAGGGTTCGAGGTGATGCACTTCCACGCCTCCGGGCCCGGCGGCAAGGCGCTGGAGAACCTGGCGGCGGCGAAGGAACTGGCGGGGGTGATTGATCTCACCACATCCGAGATGATCGATCTCTTGAACGACGGGGTCTATAAGCCGGGCGACAACCGGCTGACCTCGGCGGGCGCGGCGGGCCTGCCCCAGGTCGTCGCGCCGGGCGCCATTGATCACTGCAACTGGTGGGTGGGCGAATGCCCGCAACGGTTCCAGGACCGGGAGTTCTATCAATACAACAACGAAATCCTCTTGATGCGGACCAATGGCGACGAGATGGAGACGTTGGGCGACATGTTTGCGGAGCGGCTTAACCAGGCGAAAGGCCCGGTCACCATGATGATCCCGGCCAAGGGGTTCAGCCAGCACATTATCCGGGAGACGACCGATCTGGCCGGCAATGTGGTCGGCTCCTGGAACAAGCCCGACGAGGACAAACGCTTCACCGACCGGATCGCATCGAAGCTGACAACCGGCGAGGTGAAGGTGCTGGAATTGCATATTAATGATCAGGCGTTTGCCGACGCCTGCGTGGATGAGTTTTTGGGAATGATCAAAGCATGAGTATCGAGACGCGAAAGTTTACAACCGATGTGTTGATTGTCGGTGGCGGCGCGGCGGCGACCATGGCCGCGTTTGAGTGCGTGGAGGCCGGCGTCAACGTCATCCAGGCGACCAAGGGCCGGGCGACCAGTGGCACCACGACCGTGGCGCGCGGCGGGTTTGCCGCGGCCATGGGCAAAGATGACAGCCCGGAAATTCACCTGGCGGAGATTTTGGAGCACGGCGGCGAGCTGATCGATCCGGAGCTCGCCCGGGTCTGGTGCGAGGATATCGTTCAAGTGGTGAAGGACCTGCAAGCCTGGGGCGCGGACTTTGTCACCGATGATGCCGGCAATCTTGATCTCAAACTATTCCCGAGCCATAGCCGCCCCCGCGCGGTCCATCATTATGATACGACCGGCAACATGGTGACCAAGACCCTGTCGGCGAAACTGCGTGGCGATGCGCGGATCGAGAAACATTCCCTGACCGCCATCGTCGATCTGGTCTCAGACGGCGGCAAGGTGATCGGCGCCTGGGGCGTGGATTACGGCGACGGTGCGCTGGTGGCGTACGCGGCGGATCAGGTGATCCTGTGCACGGGCGGGGGCAGCGGGCTGTTTTATGTGAACGACAACCCGCCCCAGGTGACCGGCGACGGCTATGTGCTGGGCTTTAGGGCGGGCGCGCCGCTGCTGGGTATCGAGATGATCGACTTTCAGGCCATGTGCTGCTCGCCAGAGGAATTGTTTGGCTTCGCCCCGCATCCGACCGGGTTTATCAACGCCGGCGCGGTGTTCCGCAATCAGGACGGCGAGGAGTTTTTGAAGCGCTATTACCCGGACACGGCGGAACACAGCACCCGCTCAGAGGTGATTCTGGCCATGGCGCGGGAAATTCACGCGGGCCGGGCCGGGCTGACCGGCGGCATTTTCATGGACGCCACCAAGGTGCCGGTTGAGACCATTCAAAAAGCCATCCCCCACGTCTATAAGACCTGCCTGCATCGGGGCATTGATATTACCGAAACGCCATTGGAAGTCGCGCCGGGCAGTCATACCTGGCTTGGCGGACTGAAGATCGACACGGACGGCAAGACGCCCGTGGACGGGCTCTGGGCCGCAGGGGAAACTGCAGGCGGCATACACGGCGGCAACCGGATCGGCGGTTCCGCCCTCTCGGCATCCTTAGTCTATGGCCGGCGGGCGGGCCGGGCGGCCTCGAAGTCGCTTAGTGGCGATCGCCCACCCGTGGATATTCCGGCCGAGGCGGCGGACTGGCTGGCCGGTCTGATGGCCCGGGAGTCAGGCCCACTGCAGTCCGAGGTGCGGCTCAACTGCCGGATGCTGGCGCATGAAAAACTTGGGCCGCTCCGGACGGAAGAGGGATGCAACGATGCGCTCGCCGAATACGCCCGGATCGAGGCCGAGGACATGCCCGCCATGCGTCTGGCCGATGATTCACGGTCCTCGGCCAAAGTCTTGGGCCAGGAACTGGAAAGCGCGCTCAGCGTGCGCAATCTGTCGCTGCTGGGCCGGCTGCTGGCCACGGCGGCGGTCAACCGAACGGAAAGCCGGGGCGCGCATTATAGGCTGGACTATCCCGACACCGACGACGCCAACTGGCGCGCAGTCACCCGGCTGGAGCAAGACAGGGACGGCGGGATCGTGTTTGAGCGGGATGGGGTGTGATCACATAAGGCCGTCATGCGCGGACGGCGACAAAGGAGCCTGATCCGCGTACCCATTTTTGATGACTAACATGGGTCCACGGGTCACTACGCGGGTCGAGCCCGCGCAGGCCCGTGGATGACGATTTATTTTTGACCATCAACCTTGACCGAGCGTCGGTGGTCGTGAAGATGCCACAACGCGACGATATAAAATTGAGAGAGAACCCATGACATCCCCCATTGTTTCCGCCGATTGGCTGGCCGACCGGCTGCTGGACCCCACGATTAAAGTGATCGAAGTCTCCGCCAAGAAGGGCGAGGAGGCGGCCTATGCCGAGTCCCACATTCCCGGTGCGATCAATTTCTTTTGGAAAGACCTCTGCTGGCACGACACGGACCGACAGTTTGTATCACCCGAAGAGCTGGCCAAACGTTTGGGCGCGGTGGGCATTTCGGAGAAAGACCGGGTGGTTCTTTATGGGGAGCCGGTGCAGTACGGCACCTATGCCTATTGGGCGCTAAAGATGGCCGGCCATCCGGAACTGTATCTGTTGGACGGTAGCCGGGCGAAATGGATCAACGACGGCAAACCGATGACCGATCAGGTCCCGGAGGTGGGGGCGGTTGAGTACGTTCCTCAGCCGGCGGACGAGTCCATGCGGTTGGGCCGGGAGAACGTGCGCGAGCATCTGGGCGAGGCTGGCCGGTTTCTCTTGGATGTGCGGAGCCCGGAGGAATATTCCGGAGAACGGGTCATGGAATACGGCCAGTTCGACCACGGCGCGGAGCGGGGCGGCCGTATCCCCGGCGCCAAACACCTGTTCTTTAAAGAACTGCTGAACGAGGACGATACGTTCAAACCGGCGGACGAGATTAAGGAGCGCCTGGCCTCCGTCGGCTGCGAGCCGGACAAATTCGATGAGGTCGTGTGCTATTGCCGGCTCTCCCACCGGGCGACCTTCGCCTGGACCGCGATGACCTACGTCCTTGGTCACGACAATGTCTTTATTTACGACGGCTCCTGGACGGAGTGGGGCTCCATCGTCGGCTTCCCGGTGGAGAAATGACGCCCCGTAGGGGCGTCATGCCCGAGTTGGGATCAACGTCAGCTGAGACCAATTCTCGGGTATCTGATTCTGTGGCCTGAGATCCCCGACAACTGCTTCGCAGGTCGGGGATGACGAAAACAAGGAAGCTGCTAGATCACCCGAAACAGCCGTGCGTCATAGGGGCTGCCGCTGAGCGGCAGGATGTCTGCGCGGAAGGATATAACGTGCGCCAGGGACAAATGTGCGGCCCGTCTCTCCTCATCCTGCCAGGCCTCCCAGATCGTCATGTGATTGCTTTTGCCGATTTGGGCATAGCCGCCGGCGGCCAGGCAACCGGTCTTTCCCGTCATCTTCGACGCATAGCCCTCCACGTGCCGGTGGCCGGCATCTTCGTTCACCGGGACCACGTCTACATGGGTGATCACGTGAATGGCGTCCGTGTCGTCTAAGACTGGCTCGGCCTCGTACAACGCGAAATGCCGGCGGATATCCATGGGCGCGACCAGGGCGCCATCCATTTCATGCAATAAGGACTTGGCGGGCCCGGATGCCCAAAACCCGTCGAGGGAGTCCATATCCTCCCAGGCTTGCGCCAAGGAAAATTCCCCGGCCCGGTTGATGGATTGCAATGCTGCGGCGTACTGACAGCCCTCGGCTTCCTGCGCCAGGGTGCTGAATTCGACCAAGCAGTCGGCCGCATCGTCTTCGCCGGCCGGCGCGGCTTCCACATAGGCAAACAGATAAACCGCCCCGGTCATCGCCTAGATATTCTCCAGGATATCGAACATCTCGTCACCCAGTTCGGCCCGCGCTTCGGCATAGATAGGTTCCACCGCCTTGGCGAAGGCTTGACGTTGGGCGTCGTTCAATTCCGTCACCGTGCAGCCTTCGTCCCGGATGGCTTGCAGCGCGATGTCTTCTTCCTCGACCGCCAAATACCGCTGATGGTCGATGGCCTCAATGGCGGCGGCCTGAAACGCCTCGGCGACATCGTCGGGTAGGGCTTCAAACGTCGGCCGGTGGCAAAAGAGCCCGCGCGACAGATAGAAGTGGGAGCTGATGGTGTGGAATTTATGATACTTGTGCACCCCGTAGGTGACGGTGTTGGCGAACGGGTTTTCCTGGGCGTCGATGGTGCCGTTGACCACCCTCTCAATGGCCTCGGTCAGATCAATCCGCCACGGTTCCGCGCCCAGCAGTTCAAACGTGCGCGCATGCACCTTGCTGGGCAGCACGCGCATGGACATGCCTTCCAGGTCTGCCGGCGTCTCAATGGGGCGTAGCTTGTTGGACATATGCCGAAACCCGTTTTCGAAAAAGCCGAGCATTTTGTAATTGGGCACGCGCTTTTCGATGCACTTGATCAAATGTTGGCCGAGCGCGCCGTCGGTGGCGGCCCGCGCATGATCATTGTCCCGGAACATAAACGGCAGATCGACAAAGCCCAGTTCCGGCACCCGGTCGGTCAGGTAGCTAGTGGATTGATAGGCGAGGGAGAGAATGCCGCATTCGGCCAGCCACAGGGTGGCTTCGCCCTTGTAGCCCAGGTCCATCACGTTCCACACATAGTGGATGGAAACCCGGTCGCCGAATTGTTCCTCCAGCTTGTCGCCGATGAATTTCAGCCCTCGGCTGTGGGTCGTGCTCGGCGGGCCATAGCCGCCGAAGTACAAGCGGACCGGCTCGGTCATGGACTCTCGACCGTGATGATGTTGTTGTCGGACACAGCTTGGCGAACTTTCGCCAGTTCCCGGTACTCCGGCGATGTCCAAAACCGGTCCAGAGTTTCTTGATCCGGAAACTCGATCAACACCACTTTTTTCGGCTTCCAATCCCCTTCTAGCACGTGTGGTACGGCCGATGCCAACAGCTTTCCGCCGCTGGCTTTCAACAACGCCCCGGCGGAGGCCAGATACTCTTTCAACTTTCCTTCGTCGCTGATTCCCAGTTCATCGACGATCAAATACACGGCCATAGCGCGCCTCCCTCTATATTGGTCACTGCGATAAGAAATACCCTACCCGGCGGCGGACGTCATCCGTTCCTTGCCTTCCTGGCGCTCCCGGCGCGCGATATAGATCACCGAGGCGACGACGATCACGCCGCCGACTACCGTGAACGGATCGGGTATTTCATCGAAGAAAACAAAACCCAACAGCGCCCCCCAGATGAGCCGCATAAAGGTGGTTGGCTCCACCGCGCCGATATCGGCGAGGCGCAACGCCCAGGCCAGACAGAAATGGCTGATAATGGTAAGCACGGAAATGGCGATCAGCCAAAGCCACTGTTCTCCGTTGGGCATCTCCCAGACCGGGATCATGAACGGCAGCAGCATCACCGTGGCCCAGAAGGCCATCCAAGCGACCGAGGTTTCCGGATTATCTTTGGTGGCGATGGTTTTCACCAACAATCGATTGGTGGAGAACAGGATCGCCGAGGCGACGGTGGCGATGATGCCCGGCGTCATTTCGACAAAGCCGGGGCGCAGGATGATCATCGCGCCGACGAAGCCCACAAGCAGCGCCATCCAGCGCCATAGCCGGGCGGTCTCCCCCAGAAAAAGGATCGCCCCGACGATGGCATAGATTTGACTGGTGAAGCCGATGGCGGCCAGCAGATCGAGCTGCACCCGGGGCAGCGCCCAGAACCAGCACAGCACAGCGCCGGTGAACACGACGCCGTTGATGATCTGCCGCAGATGGCTGGACGGGCGCAGCCGGGCGTAGCCGTCTTTCCGCATAAACCACGGGAACAGGACCAGGGTCATCATCAGGGATCGGATGAAGGCGACGACAAACGGGTGCATTTCCGCACCCAGATGTTTGCCGATGGCGCCATTGCCCATCAGCGCCAGACCCGACGCAATCGCTAGACAAACGCCGATAAAATTGCCGGGCTCAACGCCGATGCGGTGAGCGATCTTTTCCGAAAGCCGGGTGATCCCTGTGAACATCACCCGCGTACCGAATCCTGTTTCGCCCTTAGCGGGGTTTGACTGGGAACTTGGGTTCTTCGCCGGCGAGCACCGAGGCCACGTCGGTGGCGACCGTGGTCTGCAGGTCGAGAAGCGCGTCTTCCGAATAGAATCCGGTGTGCGGCGTAATCACCACATCGTCCCTGCCGACAATCGGATCGTCGGCGGCGGGCGGTTCGGTCGGCAACACATCCAGACCGGCGCCGGCCAGTTCGCCCGCGTCCAGGGCGGCGGCCAAATCGTCGGTGTTGACCAGCGGGCCGCGGGCCGTGTTGATCAGGAATGCGCTGCTCTTCATCTTCTTGAACGCGTCCATGTTGAACATGTTTTCCGTTTCCGGGGTCAGCGGCGCGTGCACCGAGATGTAATCGGACTGGGCCAGCAGGTCGTCCAGCTCCACCTTGGTCACATTCAGGCGCTGGAACACCTCGTCCGGGCAATAGGGATCGGCGGCGATGACATTCATGCCGAAAGCCTGGGCCTTGCCCACGATCTGCTGCGGAATGTTGCCCAGGCCCACCAGGCCCATCGTCTTGCCGCGGAACCGGCCGATCGGCACAACCGCCGGCATTTCCCAGCGGCCTTCGGAGACTAGACGGTTGGCGAACGCGGTTTTCCGCGCGACCGTCAGCAACAGCGCCATGGCGTGGTCGGAGACTTCGTCCAGGCAGTAAACCGGGGCGTAGCAGACCGTGATGCCTTTCTCCGTGGCGGCGGCGATATCGATATTGTCGATGCCGATGCCAAAGCGGCCGATGACCTTACAGTTGTTGAGACCCGCAATGACCTCCGCCGTGATCTGGCCATATGTGACCAGGACGCCGTCGGCGTCGGCAGCGACTTTCAGAATCTCATCGGGCGTCTTGTCCGCTGCTTCGCGCATCTCCGCGTTCACGCGGGACAAAGCCTCTTTCGCGGGATCAAGATTGGGAAAAACGGAATCGACAACCGCAACAACAGGATTAGCCATGGGAACCCCCCTTTGGAATCAATCAATATGGCTCAAGAATTCAGGCCGCGTGCATAGCATTCGGTCCCCGGCGTGGCCAGACCTTTGTGGATTGATGAATCCCCCCATCCGGCCCTGCCTGCCACCTTCCCCCTCTATGCGTCACCCCCGAGTTGCGAAGCAATTCTCGGGGGACCATTCACCCTCTATCCATGGATACCCGACAACCGTCCAATAAATTGGACGGGTCGGGCACGACGCGGGTGAGAGAGGTATTTAACCACGAAGGACGCAGAGAACACGCAGACACCCCGTGTCTGGCCCCCTTCGTGGACTTCAAAATATTCACCCCACAATTGGCTGGGCGATGATCCACAGGCTCAGCATCGTATAGCCGACCATCAGAACCAGCATGGGGATTTGGCTGATCAGCGCGGTGCGACGGTCCTTGAAAAGACGCAAGGCCTCGGCATGGGCGAGGTACACCGCCGCGATATGGCCGATCACAATGGAAGTAATGGAAAAGTACCAGACGAACTTGGCGTTCATAATCGTCAGGTCTTGCTTATAGCCAGCGGTGCCAAATATATCCCAGCCAAATCCGAACGGGTCTGACAGACGGCTGATCACCATCTGGCCTTCGAACACAAAGAGCGAGAGATAGTGCGCCAGGTGATAAGCGATGGCGATGGGCACCACCGACAGGATGAATATTTGGGCCACCGCTCCCAGCGTGTCATGGCTTCCGGCAAAAAGGCCAATAAGCAGTGCAAAAACCAGATAGACCGTGATGAACAGGACCGGGAAGGTGGTGATGCCGATGGTCTCCACGATGTGGATGGCGGTCTGGCCCAGGGACGAAATTTGTTCGAACAGGAAAAGCCCTATGCGCTGGTAGCTCTCCGTCTCCGTATAACCGTCATAAGTCACCGTCGAGAGCAATAGCAGCACGAAAAACATGATGGTCACACTGGGAACGTTCCCAATGCGCAGGCCGACACCCGGGGGACGCAGGTTCCATTGCCTGGCGGTTGGTGCGGCGTCAAAAAATGCGCCATAGCCATTGATGCAGCCGAGTTCCGGATCATTGATGTCCACCGGCCCGTCATAGCCCGCACCCGCACCTTTGGTCACCCGTACTTCGGTGATCGCAAAGCGGGCGAACAGCCGGTAGATGATGGCGAAGGCCTCGCCGTGCTCCAGCCACACCTCCCGGCCGAACAGGAACATGCCGGCCCAAGTAATGACGGAATAGGCGGAAAGTGAAATAGCGAGAAATTCCGGCAGGCTCGCCCCCGGCCAGGTGATCTCCATCCAGGCGAAAACAAAGAACAGAATAAACGCCGGCCACGCGCCCAGTGATTGTGGATACGGCAGGTTGATGGACAGCCGCCGGGACCGGTCGCCACGGCGGAACAGCGCCTCTGCCCAGGCAAAGCCGGTATTCCACGGATTGATCAGGGCGTACAGATCGCCGAGCAATGAGCAGGCAAAGGCCAATCCTACCCAGGCGATCACCCACACCATGACGACCGAGATGTTCTTATACGGGCTCTGATCGCCGATATAGCCGGCGAGTACGGTGACCAAGAACAGGATGAAGAACACCAGCCGGATCAGGTTCAAGGTCGCCGGATGGGCCAGGAACCGGCCGATCGGATTGGCCAGCAGATTAGCGCGCGGATAATCCCCCGGCGCCCGGTCGTGCTTCAGAAATAGCGCCACGATGACGAAGGAAACAAAAACCACCGCGCCCCCGGTCCAAACGAAGAGAGAGAGCGGCAACGGCAGGTCGTAGCGCTGACCAAACGCATGCGCATGGGCCGGCGCCTGCCAGGCGAGGGCGGCTGTAAGACCCAGCAAAATAGGAAGAAGATGGTTCAAGAGACCGGCTTACTTGGGATGAATTTCGATATACATGAGCGCAGAATGCCCATGACCGTGACCGCCGCCGAAGCCATGAGATGTGACCGGAAACCGGCCGGTGATCTTGGCGTCAAAGCTGACCTCCTCGGCTTTGCCCGGCATAACCTTCTTTGAAATATCGATCCCGTGCAGGTGCAGCTCCACGGTCTCGTCGGTGGAGACCATCAACTTCACCAGGTCACCCTGGGTCACCCGGATCGTCTTGGCCGAGGTCACATGGCGCTTGGCGATGGTCACGTCGAATGATTTGATCGATTCGGCATTCGCAGGCGCGCCATTGAATATCAGCGCAGCCAGAAATATCGGCAACAAGCGGTTCAATTTTTTGATCATATTCGACAGTACCTTGTTTGCTTCTGACGCGTCCTTATACCGTTTCGGGCGGTGATTGGCTACGTCTCGGGCCCCTGCAAAGCCGTCCAGATTCGCGCCTCAATCCTTGCCGTTGGCGTTCTTGACAGTGTACTTGGCCGCTCGTAGGGTGCGCGCTCTTATATAAGACTAAAAACAGACATCCCTAGGGAGCATTTTATGAAACAACTCATCGTGGGCGTTATCGGAACCGGTTGGTGCGGCGGAATTCGCGCCAATAGCTGCGCCAATAGCCCGTGGGTCAAGGAACTCCACATCGCGGAAATCAATCCGGAGAGGCTGGAAGAGGTGAAGGCCGAAACCAATCCGGTCTCCGCCACCACGGATTATAAGGAACTTCTGAAGCGCGAAGAGATCGAACTGGTGTTCATTTCGGCCACGCCCGAAAATGTGCACTATCCGATGGCCAAGGAAAGCCTGGAAGCGGGCAAACACGTGTTCCTGGAAAAGCCTTTGTCGCTCACTCTGGACGAAGCGGATGAGCTGGTGGCTTTGGCGAACACCAAGGGGGTCAAATTCTCCATCGGTTATTCCCAACGGTTTAATCCAAAGTTCGCCTATGTGAAGAAAAACCTGAATGACGGCACCATCGGCAAGGCGGTCTCCATCCTGGTCAGCCGGCACATCACACGCGGCCTGGGCAACAAGATCGGCGGACGGATCAAACTGTCCCCTGCGGCCATGGAAGCGACCCATGATCTGGATTTTGTGTTTTGGTGCCTGGAACCGGCCAAGCCGGTCCGAATCTATAGCCAGTCGGCCTATGGCGCGATGAAGGACGTCACCGGGCTGGAAGACACCCAGTGGATCATGGCCACTATGGACAATGGCGTCGTGGTGACCATCGGCGCCGGTTGGACCATGCCGCCGGGCTATCCTAACTATTCCGGCACTTGGATCGAGGTGACCGCGACGGAAGGCATGCTGGTGATCGACGATACCCATCGGGACGTCATTCTGAACACCATGAAGGACGGCATTCAACTGCCCATGTCGACCATGCCCGGCGAGCCGGTGGAGCACGTTTTTGCCGGTCCCATGCATGAAGAAACCCTGCACTTCCTGCAGGCCGTGGCCATGGATCGAGAGGTGATGGTCACCCCGGAACAGGCCCGCCAGGTGATGGAGGTCTATATCGCCGCCGATATCTCGGCGGAGCGGAACGAGCCGGTGAACCTTCCGTTGAATCGAAACGACCTGTCTTCATTGAAAGTCGCGAGCTAAAGGAAGACCGGAACAGGGAAACTGACGTGGCGGACACAGTCCAAAACGAAGGCGGCAACGCCGACGATATCCAGCGGAGGATCAATTTCAATACGGTCGCCGCGGTGTTGTTTGTGGCCTTCGGAATTGCGCTGTTTCTCCTGATTCCCACCCAGATCGATAAGCCGCTGATCGTGATAACCGGCAGTGTGGCCAATCTGCCGGCGGAACTGTTCCCACAACTGGTCAGCGCCGCCTTCTTGATTTTAGGTGTTTGGTTCACGGTGATCAGCCTGAAGCTTCGGCAGGAAAACGGCTTTGTCGCCCTAGACAAGGAAGCCATCACCAATGTAGCGGTCACCTTGTTCATGATGGCCCTTTATGTCCCGCTGATGGTGAATATCGGTTTCGTGGTGGGCAGCGCCATCATGGTGTTCGCCATGTCGACCTACTTCGGCAACCGGAATTACTGGTTGGGCGCGGCCATCAGCATCATTTTGCCCATCGGTATGTTCATGATGTTCCGCCGCCTGCTGTTGGTCGAATTGCCGGCGTTTCCGATCGACATTTACCCCCTCACCAATTGGTCCATCCTGTAGGCGGTAGGTCAAATACACATGTCCATGTTTGATGCATTCCTGGCCGGCGCCGATTTAATCTTCGATCCCTCGAAGGTTTTTATCATTCTCGCCTACATTGCCGGCGGGCTGTTCCTGGGCATGTTCGTGGGCGCGCTGCCGGGCTTTACCACCCTGATGGCGATGGCGATCCTGCTCCCGTTCTCGTTCTTTCTGGACCCCCTTTTCGGTATCCCGTTCCTGATTGGCGTCTATAAGGGCGGTATTTTCGGCGGCAGTATCCCGGCTATTTTGGTATCGATGCCCGGCACCGGCGCGGCGGTGGCGACCACCTTTGACGGCCCGGCGCTCACCAAAAAAGGCCAGGCCCGGAAAGCCCTGGAAGTCGCGCTGTTTTCTTCCGTGGCCGGTGACACCAGCAGCGACATCATCACCATCCTGTTGATCGGTCCTATCGCGGCGGTGGCGCTCCTCATGGGCCCGCCCGAATTGGCGGCGATCCTGTTCCTGGCGCTGATTGTCATCTCGGCCACCTCCAGCGGCGTGTTTGTCAAAGGCCTGTTGATGCTGGCCGTCGGCTTGTTCCTGGGCATTGTCGGCCAAGATCCGATCGGCGCGCTCAGCCGTTTTTCGTTCGGGATGACGTCTATTGAATCCGGTGTTCCCCTGCTGCCTATGTTGATCGGTCTTTTCGCCCTCCCGGAAATTTTCGTGAATATCGAAAAGAAAGCCACGGCGCTGGTAAACACGACGGATTTAAAAGTCTCCGGCGAACGGCTCACCTGGCCAGAATTCCGGGGCTGCATTCGTACTATCGTCCGTTCCACCGTGATCGGCACATCGATCGGGATGGTGCCGGGGGTTGGCCAGGTGGTCGCGGCCTTTATGGGCTATGCTGCGGCGAAAAGCGCTTCAGATCATCCTGAACGGTTCGGCCAAGGCGAATTGGAAGGCGTCGCTGCGCCGGAGGCCGCCAACAACGCGGTTAACGGTCCGACGCTGGTACCGCTGCTGACCCTTGGTATCCCCGGCGACAATCTCACCGTTATTTTGGTCGGCGCCTTTATCGCCCAAGGCATGCGCCCCGGCCCGCAATTGATGGAACAGGACGGGGACAAGGTCTTCGCCATCCTGATTTCCATGATCATCGCCAATCTCTTGTTCCTGGTGATCGGATACCTCACCATACCCTTGTTTGCCCGCGTGGTGACCATCCCGAAATATTTCCTCCTGCCATTGACCCTTGTCTTTGCCTTTGCCGGCTCCTGGGTGTTCCGCTCCCAGGAGTTCGATTTGGGCGTCTTGGTATTCTTTGGCGCAGTAGGCTACGCCGCCAAAAAGTTGCACTTTGATGTCACGCCGTTGGCTATGGGCTTCATCCTGGGCGGCACCATGGAATATTCGTTCGGCCAGACGGTCATCCTGGCTCAGGGTAATTTCTTCGAATACATCGTCTTTGAGAGGCCGATTTCGGCGGTGATTTTTGCCCTGACTCCTGTGGTGACCTACTATATGTGGCGGCGGAATATTCGGTTGAGAAAGCAATACGGAGCCGAGGGATGATAAGAATTATCCAGTGGTCCCGCAAATTTGAAGCCATGTTCAAGGGTGCCCCCCCTTGACGTCGGCTTCACCCCTGATGTCTTATAGAAGAGTGTAATGAGACATTTTCCGTGCTTTGGGTGACCGGAGAGCATTTATTTAAAACGAACCAACAGGAAGGAAAGACCATGCTTGGGAAGTTTACCAAATATCTCTTAAGCGCCTTGCTGGTCGCCGGTATTTTTGCCGCCGACAAAGCCAGGGCCGAATATCCCGAAAAGCCGATTACTTTGATCCTGCCGCTGGGTGCGGGCGGATCGCATGACCGCAATGCCCGCGTCTTCACCAGCGTTATCCCGGAATTCCTGGGTAACGCCGTTATCGTGAAGCTGATGCCCGGCGCCTCCGGTCAGACCGGTACGGCTGCGGCTGTTAAGGCGAAGCCGGACGGGTATACGCTGCTGTTCACTCACAACTATTTTGATCAGCTGCAAAAGCACGTCAAAAAACTGCCGTACGACACGGACAAGGATCTGGTCGCGGTCGGCAAGATCAACTCCGGTTTCTTCTCGGTCATCGTCAAGAGCGACAGCCCCTTCAAGAAATGGCAGGACCTTGTTGACCACGCCAAGAAAAACCCCGGCAAGCTGAAATTTGCGCACAGCGGCAACTGGGGCGCCACCCATGCGCCGGGCCTGCAACTTTTCACCGAAGCGGGTATCGCCGACAAGATCGTCATGGTGCCGTACAAGGGCGGCGGACCGTCCATGCGTGGTTTCATGGCCGGCGAAGCCGACTTCACCATGCAGTTCAAGTCCACCATCCTGGGCCAGAAGCCGGGGGCGGTTCGGGTGCTGATCAGCGCTGGTAAGAAGTCTGACTTCCCGGGTGTCCCGACCTTTGGTGATCTGGGCTACACCGCTGATATCGGCTCCATGCATCGCGTCATCATGGCGCCGCGCGGCATTCCGGCTGACCGGATGAAGAAGCTGCAGGATGCTTTGATCAAGCTGCAGGGTCACAAGACCTACCAGCGTCTGATCAAGGCCATCGGCGAGACGACGGACTATGTGAACGGTCCGGAGTACGAAAAAGAACGTAAGGCGCAAAGCGCGGCTTACAAGGCGATGGTCGCCGGTCTGATGAAGAAATAAGACCGGGACTTAAATCGTCCAAGGATTAGCGGCGCTTGCTTCGGCAAGCGCCGTTTTCATTTAAAACTATTTAGATGCGTCGCCCCCGAGTTGGGATCAACAATAGTTGAGACCAATTCTCGGGGGTCCACGCGATGTTATGGTCCCCCGACAACTGCTGCGCATACACGGATCAAGTCCGGGCACAGGGGTCCGGGGTGACGCGTTTTGGGGGTTTGGGAAAACTCCGGCCTGACCCGCGCACCCATTTTTCTTCCCACCCCCACCCTCGAAACGCTATGCGTTTCTCGACCTCCCCCGTCATAGGGGGAGGTTGGATATTGTGCCGCTTCCAAACAACCAAAACCTTCCCCCCTCGCGGGGGAAGGTGGCCTAAAAGGCCGGATGGGGGGAAAAGGCGGTTAAATCTTCAAAAAATCGCGGAAAATTAGCGTGAAGTCATCGTCCGCCATGCCGGCTTTCATGGCTTTTTGCAGATACTTGTACGTGTCTTTGCCCAGGTTGGCCGGCAGGCCGACCTTGTCGGCATAGGACACGGCCATGCCCACATCCTTGTGCAGGTTATAGACCCTGGATCGGCCGTCCCAAGTCTCGCTCAGGATATGGTCTGGGAAACGGCGTTCGGAAATAAAACTCCGCGCGTTGCCGGCGTTGAACACATCGACCATGTCCTCCAACGGAATGCCGGCTTTCTTGGCCAGGTGCCCGGCCTCGCAGGCGACTAGAAAATTGGTATGCACCACCATGTTAAAGATCAATTTCATGGAATGACCGGCGCCGCTGGGCCCCAGGAAGAACGTGCTGGCGGCGATAGCGTCCAACACCGGTTTGATCTTCTTCGCGGCCTTGGCGTCGCCCCCCATCATGAGAGTGAGCGTACCGTTGTCCGCGTGTTGCGCCCCGCCGCTCATGCCCGCGTCCAGGTATGCGACACCTTTGGTCTTGGCCTTGCGGGCGAGCTTCTTGGTTTCCACCGGATCGGAGGTGGTGAAATCACACAGCACCAGCCCGCGCCGCGCCTTGGCCAGCATCCCGTTTCGTCCCTTCAATAGTGCCGCTATTTCGGGCGACCCTGGCACGGCAAAGATCACCACCTGACAAATTGCCGCCATGTCCGACGGCTCGGTCACCGTGCCGATCTTGGCGAACCTCTTACGGGCTTCCTCGGAGACGTCCCAGACAAAGGTCTGAAAACCTTTCTTGGCCAGATTTCGGGCGATGCCGCCGCCCATGTTGCCGAGACCGATGACTCCGATTTTTTGTTTCTTAGCAGCCGCCACGTCTTTTACCCTCGTTCCGCCACATAGCGGTAATTGGTATTGTCGCAATGGGTGATGCGCCATTCCACGGGCCGGCCGTCCAGCATCTTGGCGACCCGGTCGATCTCCAGAAGGGGTTGACCCACTTCGATGTTCAACAGCGTCGCTTCTTCCGGCGTGGCGGCGACAGCTTGCAAATGTTCCTCCGCCTTGGAGACGGTTACACCATAGACTGACTGATAGAACCGGAATAAATTGTTGGGCGGATCCACTTCGGTGCCGAAACCGGGGAAGTGTTCCAGAGGCAGGGTGATGGCCTCGACGATCGTAGGCACGTCCTCAAAATAGCGGATGCGGCGGAAGTGCACGACCATTTCGCCCGCGGCCAATTGCAGTTTGGCCGCTTCCTCGGGCGTCGAGACCCGTTCCTCGCAATTCAAGATTTTGCTGACTGGCAGAAGCCGCGCGCCGTCATTGCCAACAATGCTGAAATACAAAAACAACGCCCGCCGTTCCGTATGTTCGGAAACAAACGTGCCAATGCCCTGACGACGGAACAACAGGTTCTCTGCGACCAGATCGTTCAGCGCCTTGCGGACGGTGCCTTGGCTAACGTTCAGCTCGGCGGCCAGCTGCATCTCGCTGGGCAGGGCCTCGCCGGGTTTCCAGGCATTATCGATCAGCCGTTGGCGGATGATGTTGTCGACCTTCTGATACAACGGTTGGCGTGCCGCGCGTTTTTGAACGCCCGTTTTTGCCGCCCGGTTGGTATTTGCCGGTTGCCGTTTCGGCGTCGAACTCACCGTTCTCACCTCCCCTGAATAGGCGCTTTCACTCTTCTATAAGTCGTTGCGAAAGCCTTTGATTCCAGTATGCTACGCACATTCATTCAGCGCAAACGGTCAGTAAATTCCGGGCCCGCGCGGCCGGAGGAGGAAAGCAATGTCCGAAACCAGAATCATGAAAATCGACGATTTGCCTGTGCATGCGCGGGGCGACGGCGTGGAGACCACATTGATGGCGGCCAAGCATGTCTGCGGCTCCCGCATCACGACCGGTCTCACGAGTTTTCCGCCGGACCGGGAAGTCCCCGTCCACCAGCATAATTGTGACGAACAGGTGACCCTGATCGAAGGCGAAGGCGTGGTCGAGATTGAAGGCGAGGTCACTCCAGTCAACATCATGGACACGACCTACATCAAGGCTGGCACCTGGCATCGGTTCATCAATACGGGCACGGGCCGAATGACCATCCTCTGGGTCTACGACACGGATGAGGTCACACGGACCTTCCAGTCGACCGGTAAAACCGTCGAGCATTTGTCCGGCGAAGACGTGGTGAACTAAGCGTGAGTCAGCGGCGTTTCACCAAAGATCAGCTGAGCGCGTTCATCGCCCGGTCCCTGGAATCCACGGGCATGCCGGCGGACGATGCCGGGACCATCGCGGACTTGATGGCGGAGGCCGATCTGAATGGCTCCGACGGGCACGGCGTCTTCCGCCTGCCAGGATATATCCGCCGGATCAAAGAAGGCGGGCTTAACCTTACCCCGAACATCCGGATCGATAAGGAAAAGCCGGGTATGGCGCTGGTTGACGGCGACAATGCTCAGGGCCATTTGGTGATGAAATATTGCGCCGAGGTGGCTATCGAAAAAGCCAAAACCCAAGGCGTGGCCTGGGTCGGCTCTCACCACAGCAACCATGCGGGGCCGGCCAATCTCTACGCCAAGATGCCGCTGGCCCATGACATGATCGGGCTCTATGTGGCGGTCGGCAATGCCAATCATATGCCGCCGTGGGGCGGCACGGATATGCTGCTCAGCACCAACCCTATCGCGGCCGCCGTGCCGGGCCAAGAAGAACCGCCGGTGGTTCTCGACATGGCGACGACCGTGGCGGCCTACGGCAAGGTGAAGACAGCGGCTCAACGAGGCGAGCAGATGCCCGAAGGCTGGATGATCGGCAAGGACGGCAAGCCGCTCACTGACCCGAACCGGGCCGAGGACGGCTTCCTGCTGCCCATTGGCGGCCCCAAAGGATACGGCCTGTCGCTGTTGTTCGGTTTGTTGGCGGGTTCGCTCAATGGGGCGGCGTTTGGCGAGGACGTGGTCGATTTCAATGCGGACTTCAAGACGGTGACGAACACCGGTCAGTTTATTGTCGCCATTGATATTGCCGCGTTTGGCGACGTAACGGCGTTCAAGCGCCGGGTCGATGCCGCCATCCGCGCCATCAAAGCGTCACCCACATTGCCAGGCTTTGACGAAGTGCTGTTGCCCGGCGAACAGTCCCGGCGTAAACGCCAAGACTATGAAGCGAACGGTATCCCCATGCCCGACGCACTGTTCGATGCGCTGGCTAAGCTGGCGGATGATTTGGGCGTCGAGGGGTTGGGGTAGTCCCATTTTAAAACATGGGTACGCGGATCACGGCGCCGACTTCGTCTTCGTTGGTCCGCGCATGACTAGGAATTTAGTGGCAGAGAAATTAGTCATCCACGGGCCGGCGAAGCCGTGACCCGTGGACCCATGTTCAATGACTCCATTCAGGCTGCTGGAACGATAATGGCCGGGCCTTTATGCATCCAGCCCGAACGCCGGCCTACTCCTCGTCGTAGAACTCTTCCGGATCAATCGGCAGGGCGACTTCCTTGCCCAGCTTGGCAGATCGGTCCATCGCCATCGTGTGCAACAGGTTGGCATGGCCCTCGGCGGCGGTCGCGTGCGGCGTCGGCGTGCCCATCATAATCCGCGTGAACCAGCCGATGGTTTCTTCGCGCATGGGCCCGTAAAGCTGATTGTTCCACAGATCACCCGGCGGGTAGGAGGTCAAAAAGTCCACATGCCGTTCCGGCGCTTCGTAGCCGCCGGAAATATAGCCGCCCGGCAGATTTTGGTTGGTGGCCAGCACCAGATCCCGGTGGGTATCTTCGATATCGATCACGCCCTCCGCGCCGACGATGCCGATTTCCAGCCCGTACACCGTGCCTGGCCAGACTTCCGGCAGGGCCCAGCAAATATTCATGGAGAACAGGGTGCCGTCCTCGAATGTGAAAATGCCGAACGTGGAATCCTTCGTACCCCATTCGTTGAGCACCTTGTCGACCGAACGGGCATAGACCGAGACTGGCTTCTTGCCTTCCAGCAGCCACATGGACATATCCAAAGAGTGGGTGCCGGAAACCACCATCGGCGTCAGGTTATGGCGCTGGTTGGTTTTATTGATGGTGGCGATGGGGACCATGCGGTTCATGAATGCCCGGGTCGTGACCGAATGCACGTCGCCGATCTGGCCCTGCACCAGCCGCTCTTTGATGGTCAGGAACCGGCGGCGGAACCGCTGGGTATAGCCGACAACAGCGTCCAGTCCGGCGTCCGTAATGGCTTTGAGGATTTGCGCGGATTCCCGGGCTTCCGTCGCCAGCGGTTTTTCGATAAACAGCTTGTGGCCCTGCTCCACCGCTGCCAGGGTCGGGTCAGTGTGTTTGTTTTCATCGGTGATGATCATGACCGCGTTGACTTCCGGCCGTTTGATCAGCTCATAAAAGTCATTGGTGTAGAAATCGGCATTTGTGTCTTCGGCAAGCTGTTTGCCCAGGTCATCGTTTACATCACACAGGCCCAGCCATTTGACGCCCGGATATTCACGCGCATATTTGGCCCGGATACGACCGATCGTACCGCAGCCGACAATGGCCAGTCCAATTTCATCAACCGTGTCAGTCATGGAAAATCTCTTCTTTCAGATAGTGTCAAAATTCGTTGCGGAAGGCCGCTGTTTCTATCGGGAATCATTGGCTGGGTAAAGCCGTGGGCACCTAGTCGTTCCCGGCGGTTTCCTCTTTGAAAGTGTCCATCGCGGCCTCGACGGCGGCGTTGTTGTCCATGGCCCAATCCCGAAGCGCATCCAGCGCAATCACCAGACTGTCGCCCATTTCAGTAAGCGTATATTCGACCTTGGGCGGAATGACCGGATAAACTTTGCGCGTCACCAGCCCATAGCTTTCCAGTTCCCGTAATGTTTGGGTCAAGACCTTTGCCGAGATATTGCCGATCTCCCGTTTCAGCTCCGACGGACGCATGGTGCGGCCGCTTAACCGGCGGACGACCATCATGTTCCATTTGTTGGACAGACGCACCAGCATTTTCTGGAACGGACGAGAATCCTCCAACGCCTTAATCTCGTCGGCAGGAAGATTGACGTATCTGGGGGTGTAAGTTTCGGCTTGAGACATCGGTAAGGAGCTTAATTTCCAGATTAGGTTAATTAAATACGATTCATCACATAAGTTACTGTGTAGTTCATTACAAAACATATTTTCTTTAGACCGATCAAGCCGCATAAAGGATGCTTTCAACGATATATCCATGCAGGTCACATGATTGTTACGGGAAAAGCTGGGGCGCGTGATCTAGGGTAGCCCTTCATTTCCTGAGGATATCGGGTCTCTTTCGAGGCCTTTCCGGCAAGCCTGTGGCGGCTGGAAACCAAAAAGAGGGCGATTGGTCATTTGTGGCCAAAATTTGCAAAGCCCCGCAAGAATGAAGAACAGTCTTGAACACACAAAACGGGAGGTAATTTGATGTTCAGAATTTCTAAAACCTTGATCGCTGGTTTGGCCATGCTGCCGGCGTTAACGGCTGCAACCAGTGCAGATGCACAAGAACTGAAGGTCGGCGCCGCCAGCAACGTTGGCGGCATGATTGTGTTTGTCGCCCAAGATAAGGGCTTTTTTGCCAAACACGGATTGAACGCGAAGGTCGTTGTTCGGAATACTGGCGCCGCGCTGACCAAGTCACTGCGGGCCGGGGAAATCGATTTCGCCCCTGCGGCATTTACTAATTTGCCGGTCGCCCTGGAGAAAGGCATCAAGCTGCGCGGCGTGGTCGGCTATCTTGGTGGGCACTTCAGTTCCCCGACCAGTGATAACAACGTGGGCATTGTTGCCCGGCCAGGGACCGGCATTAAATCGATTGCCGATCTCAAGGGCAAGACGGTTGGCGTGGCGTTCGGCACTACTGGCGATCTCTATCTTCAGGAGTTGCTGAAGCGCGCCGGCATGACCAAGAACGACATCAAGCGGATCAACGTCCGTCCACCGAGCCATGTGTCCACGCTGGAATCCGGTGGTGTCGAAGCCGTCGTAGCGTGGGAACCAAACGTGACTCGTGCATTGGACAAAGTCAAAGGATCGAATTTGGTAGTCCGTGGCGGCGGTTATGTTTGCTTCTGTGCGGGTATGCACGGTCAGCCGGATAAAGTTTATGGCGACCGCAAACGCACACAGGCCTTTGTCGACGCCATGGCGGAGGCTGCGCACTTCCTGCGTGATCCAAAGAACGCTGACGAGGTTGCGCAGATTGGTTCCCGCTTTGTGCGCGGCATGAATGCCGATCTGGTGAAGCGGACCATCAGGCACGTTGTCTATGACGCGCGGATCGGCGGCGGTACGGCCGAAGCGTTCAAAGTCTCGGTCAAGCAGTTGATCGCTCAAAAGAAGATGAAGCGGCCTTATGACCCTGCGAAATACCTGGATACGTCTTTCATCGACAGCACGATCAAACGCCATCCAGAGTGGTTTGCTGACATGAAGTAGTCGTTGATTGAACGATATTGGCGATGCGGCGGACGGTTTTTGATCGTCCGTCGCCGCCAACTTGCTACGATCATCGAGTGGTCAGGATATTATGAGTAACTTAGCGACAAAGCTGGTCGTCCGGGGTCTGAGTCATCATTACCCCGACGAATACACGGGCGAATCCGTACACGCCCTCGAAGACATTAATTTAGAACTTTATGAAGGCGAACTGGTCTCCGTGGTGGGCCCCAGCGGCTGTGGCAAATCGACCTTGCTGAACATATTGGCGGGACTGCTGCCTTATTCGGTGGGTGAGGTGACAGTCGATGGCAATGTCATTCACGGGCCGGGTCCGGACCGGGGTGTAGTCTTTCAGGAGCACGCGATCCTGCCGTGGCGTACGGTCTCGCGCAATATCGGGCATGGCCTCGAAATTCGAAAACTACCGGCGGCTGAGCGTGACGCCAGGGTGCAAGAGTTTGTCAATCTGGTTGGACTCACCGGTTTCGAAGATAAATATCCGCACGAACTTTCCGGTGGTATGAAGCAGCGTTGCCAGGTGGCGCGGACTCTCTGTGCTGATCCCGTCGTTATGCTCATGGACGAACCTTTTGCCGCAGTTGATGCGCAGACACGTATTACCCTGCAGGAAGAACTCAATCGGATTGCCTTGGCGACGAAGAAGACGATTCTTTTCATCACTCATTCAGTCGAAGAGGCTGCCTTCTTAGGGGATCGGTGTTTTGTGTTTTCCGCCCGTCCCGGCCGGCTTAAGGAAATTGTCGATATCAACATTCCCCGGGAGCGGCGCATCTGGTCGGATATGAACAATGACGCAGATTTTATAGCGGCGCGTGATCACATCCTGAAATCCGTCCGCGAGGAGGTGTCCGTTGCCGTCGAGGAATGAAGGCCCCGGCCTGGGCTGGCGGCTGCATAAGCTTCTGCAAATTGACGCCATGAACCTAGTAATCCTGGTCATCGGGGTCTACGTCATTTGGTCACTGACGTCAGCCTGGATCGACAATCCCGGCCGTTATCTGCCGTCGCCTATCGCCGTCGCTTTGTCATCGGTGGATATGCTCTACAAGGGATTGCTGCCGAGCTATTTTGGCGACACCATTTTGCGGCTGATTGTTGGAAGCGCCATTGGGCTGGCAATCGGCATACCGTTCGGGTTGTTGTTGGGTATTAATCGGACCATTGCCGATATGTTTCATCCGATCATGAATTTCTTTCAGTCGGTTTCGGGTATCGCCATATTTCCAATTGTGGTGGTTTGGTGGGGCAATAGCGAAAAGACCATCTTTGCGGTCATCCTTTACACGGCGTTCTTTCCGATCGCGTTCAACGTTCTTTCCGGAGTCCGGGAGATTCCGGTCCGCTACATCAATGCCGCACGCACCCTGGGGGCGAGCCGATATCAAATCATCAAGGACGTCTTGTTTCCTGGCGCAATGCCACACATCGCCACCGGTTCCCGGCTTTCAATCGGTTTCGCTTGGCGGGCCGTGATTGCCGGAGAGATGTTGGCTGGCCGCGAGGGGTTGGGCTGGATGATCTTCACCGGTCAGGATGCCGACCGGACCGCCGAGGTGATTCTCGGGATGGTCATCATCGGATTCTCTTGGATCCTGTTGGATCATTATCTCCTTCGCCCCATGGAAGCGGATACGATCGAACGATGGGGGCTGGTACAGCGATGACCAGTGCCAGTCTATCCGTCGCCATCCAACGCCGGTTTGGCCGGCAGCGCATTCGAAAATTTGTCTTGGGCTCCATCCCGTTTCTCGTGTTGTTCGCTTTGTGGCAGGCGAATACGTACTTCGAATGGCTGCCGCCGGTATTTATCCCGCCTTTGGGCGATGTGCTGTCCGCGATTGTCATATTGCAGGAAGACTGCATCGGTCTGTGGGGCGCTATCACACTGCACCCGAGCTGCCAGATGTCCAATCATATACTGTCGAGTATCGGACGGGTTGTTCTGGCGGCGATCGTGGGACTGCCGTTGGGGATCGCCTTTGGCATCATTGCCGGGATGAACCGGCCGCTTTCAAAATTGTTGGAGCCTATCGGTGTATTTGCCAATTCCATCTCCGGTATAGCCTGGATACCTCTTGCCATCGTCTGGTTCGGTGTCGGCTGGGTGACCACACTGTTCATCATGCTGAACACTATTTTTTGGCTGATGTTTTTTAACTCCATGCTCGGCGTTCGCGGCGTTGCACGGGTCTACGAGCAAAGCGTGTTGACTATGGGTGGTAGCCACTGGGATGTTATTTGGCATGTCTATCTGCCCGGCGCTATGCCCAGTATCATAACCGGTATGCGTATGAGCATGGGATTCGGCTGGCGGGCGCTTATTGCGGCGGAGATGATCGGGGGTGACAGCGGACTCGGTTTCATGATTTTTACCTCTGCCGAAGAATTTAAGATCGAGGAAGTCTTCCTTGGCGTAATCATCATTTCTATCATCTTCATGGCCACCGATAAGTATCTTCTGGCGCCATTGGAAAAATGGACGGTGGAGCGCTGGGGATTGGTTTGGAAACCGACTTGAGATGGCTGAAACCGTATCACAAGCTGAGACCGGTGTTGTCACTGACGCCTCGTTTCGCAGGCGCCGCTGGTATCATCGCCGGGACATCCGTTTCGTAGGCGTCATTGTTGCGCTGTTGGTGATTTATCATGGGTACGGCTATATCAGCGGACCCGACAAAATAACGCCCACCCTGGCGGACGCCATGGATCAGTCGGCCGATAGGGTAAACATCAAGGTTCGGGCAAAGTTCCCTCCCGAGGCGTTTCATTTGGGGGTGTTTCAAAAAGCCGGAGTCGTTCGAGGCAGCAAGGGCAATGTCACCACGCTATTTCGGGTCAAAAAAAGTGATGTCCACAGCCTGTCCCGAAAGTATTGGATTGTAGCGATTGATCTCGCACCGCCTATTGAGCGCTAGAGCGCGAGTGCGACTATTTCACGATCCTGAGTTCTAGTTCCTCCATATCCGGCTGGTCGACGGCCAAACGAAAGGCGCGGGTGTCAGCCGCCTTTCCGTCTGTGACCGATGTTATCAGCCAGACCAGGTTTGGCTCGAACGCCATCGCCCGGTCCGTCTCGGAGGGGGCTGCCGGGTGATCAGGGTGGGTGTGATAATGTCCGATTAGCGCCATATCGGTGCCCCGAATCCGCCGCTCCGTATCAATACGCACCTGCGGGTCTACCTCGAACCGGTCGGCGCGTTCGTCTGCCAGAATATTGAGACTTGGAATGACCTCGGAGACGAGGCGATCACCGGATTCATTCTGTATTCCCACAATCAGACCGCAAGCTTCCGCCGGATAGGCGGCTTCTGCAGCGCGTTCAATTGTTTCCAGTTGGGTGCGGGACAGAATAATCACGGCTGAGATGTCAGATTGACGCGCCGAATCACGTCGCCCGACGCGCTATCCAGGATCAAAATACCCGCCGATCCGTCTGCGTTGGCGACGTGAACGACGATCTGGCTGCCCGAGGTCATGACATTTTCGACTTTTGCGCCCGGTGGAAGTTTAAACTCGAGGTTAATTTTACCGGCGGACATGTTTCGTTTTGTTTCAAATGACTCCGGGGCGTTACGTTCGAAGAAGGAAAAGTCTGGGTCCGACGCCTTCCGGATGAAGCCGTAGCTGAGCGCAACGAACCCGGCGGCGAGGATAAAGCCGAGAACGATTACGACTGAAATAATACCCTTGTTCGACTGCATGTTCCTGGGCCACTCTGGCGCATGACCGACACCCCGGCCGAGCGCGAAATTAGTGTCACCGTTTCCGAGCGGGATGAGGGCGTTCGCCTGGACAAATTCCTGGGTGAACAGGTGGAGGGATTGTCCCGATCCCGGTTAAAGGCCCTCATTGAATCCGGCTGCGTTTCCGGCAGCGGCGGGACACTAACCGAGCCCTCGCGCCGGGTCAAACCGGGTGACCAAATTCTGATCCGCGTGCCGGCGGCCAAGCCCGCCCGTCCAGTGGCGCAGGATATCGCACTGAACGTGGTCTATGAAGATGATGATCTCATCGTTATTAACAAACCAGCGGGTTTGGTGGTGCATCCGGCCGCCGGGAATCCGGACCGGACGCTGGTCAACGCACTGATCGCCCATTGCGGTGGGAGTCTGTCGGGAATCGGCGGAGAACTGCGGCCCGGCATCGTTCACCGGCTCGATAAAGACACGTCGGGGCTCTTGGTTGCCGCCAAAAATGATGCCGCCCATCATGGCCTTGCTGCCCAGTTTGCGGAACACAGTTTGGATCGCGCCTACCAGGCCATCGTGTGGGGAAGACCATCTCCGAAGGCGGATACGATCACTGGCAATATCGGACGGAATCCTCGTAACCGGAAGAAGATGGCCGTGGTTGCGCGCGGGGGTAAAGAAGCGGTTACCCGTTATTCAACTCTGAAGACGCTCGGCGCGGCGGCGACCCTCGTCGAGTGCCGTCTAGAAACCGGCCGAACCCACCAAATCAGAGTCCACTTGGCGTCACGGGGGCATCCGGTGGTAGGTGATCCGCTCTATGGCGGGGGTGACGCCAAGCGGTTGAAGAAAGCGCCGGAGGCGTTTGCCGAGCGCGTGGCGGCGCTGGGCCGGCAGGCATTGCACGCCTATCTGATCGGATTTATTCATCCCGCCAGCGGAGAGCGGCTTCAATTCCAAAGCGAATTGCCCAGGGATGTACAAACGCTCTTGTAACGCAAATATTTTCGATTTTTACATTCGCTTACACAGTTAAACAGTCCGTTTATTGACCGGAAGCGGTCTTCGGATTGATGATCAAGTCATCGAAAAAAAAGCCCGACGAACCGACCCACAGGGTCACAACACCGGAGTGAAACACAGCGATGGCCGTTCAAACGATCAACATTTCCCTGACCCCCGAAGCCAACCTTTCCCGATATTTGCAGGAAATCCGCAAGTTCCCGATGCTCAAGCAGGAGGACGAAGTCGATCTGGCGAACCGTTGGATCAAAAGCGAAGACCATGAAGCCGCCCACGCGCTGGTCAACAGCCACCTGCGGCTCGTCGCCAAGATTGCCATGGGCTATCGCGGCTACGGTCTGCCTGTCGGTGAACTTATTTCTGAAGGCAATGTCGGCATGATGCAGGCGGTGAAACGGTTTGATCCCGATAAGGGGTTCCGTCTCGCCACCTACGCCATTTGGTGGATCCGCGCCGCCATCCAGGAGTACATTTTGCATTCCTGGTCGCTGGTGAAGATGGGAACCACGGCGGCGCAGAAGAAACTGTTCTTCAACCTGCGCAAGCTCAAGAACGAAATGAAAGCGATTGATGATGGTGATCTCCTGCCGGAACAGGTCTCTCAGATTGCCGAAAGGCTCAATGTTTCCGAAAACGAAGTCGTGTCCATGAACCGCCGGATGGCCAAGCCCGACAGCTCCCTGAATGCGCCAGTGCGCGAAGAAGGAGAGGGTGAGTGGCTGGATTGGCTGACCGATGATCAGGTATCCCAGGAAGATCAGATGGTGAAGTCCGAGGAACTGGACAATCGCCGTATTCTGCTGGCCCATGCCATGGAAGGCCTGAAGGAGCGGGAGCGCCACATCCTGGTGGAGCGTCGTCTCAAGGACTCGCCGGCCACTCTGGAAATTCTCAGCCAGAAATTCGGCATTTCCCGGGAGCGTGTCCGCCAGATCGAAGTGCGTGCCTTTGAGAAATTGCAAAAATCCATGCGTAACGCCGCGTTGGAACAACGCATCGGGTAGTGTCTCTTAACCGATTTCAACACGAACGCCCCTTCGGGGGCGTTTTTCTTTGGGGAATTTAGGCGGCGGTGGCCTTGTCGGTCTCGGACTCCGGTTCGGCCGGTGATTCCGCCTCGCCTTCGGCCTCGGTGGGGGCGTTTTCGCCGCTTTGTTCCGAGTCCATATCGCCCTGAGCCTCGGAATCGTCGGCTAGCGGCGCGGCATAGGTCGCGGCGTTCCCGGCGTGGGCCAGATCCATTGCTTCTGGCCCGACGGCAACGCCGTCGCCCCAATCCTTTATGAGAGCTTTTTGCTCTTCCCGAAGTTGGGCAACCCGGTGTTGGGCGATCACGGTGAGCAGCGCGACGACAATCGGCGGTACAAAGAAATAGATCAGCCAGCCAAAAGACGCGGCGGCGAACATGATGATCAGTTCAAACGGACTGGTCAGGATGGCAAAAGCCTGCGCCACATTGTTGTCGCCGTTCCAAAGTTTCAACGCGGCCGGGCAAATGCCGGCCAAGTTCATCCCGCCGACGCAGAATGTGGCGTACTTTTTAGGAGAGCGGTCAATAAGGTAGGCGACAATTCCCGGGATCAAACCGCAGATGATCAGCAGCACCATGCCCGGAAAGATAAAAAGGGCGCCAGCGGCAAATAACGCCCACCAGATAATCGCCATTGAACTGTTTTTGGATGCCATTTCCCGCCTCAGGCCGAGATAATTAACAGTGCGATGACGAAGGTCATGATGGTTATCGAGGTGACCGCCGCGATCTGTTTCGCCGTACGGTCTGTTTTCAAAGAATCAGGTCCCATATCCTCCTGGATTTGCTGAATTTCATCTTCCGCCAACTTGAACTGAGCGACCGCCATGGAATAGCCCTGCTGATCAATGAGACGCGCTTCCGGGTCGTCAAGAAGGTCGACGAGCGCCGGTAATTGACCGCTCCGGACCAGATCCGGCACCGCTGCTTTAATCGCCTTGCGGGTTATGCGGCTATGGTAGAGTTTGATCACCAGACCAACTTGTCCGCCGATCCAGCGGGCGAGACCCAAAAGGCTATCCGGCCCGAATCTTACCTGCAGTTCGGCCAACAGCTTCAAAATCGCCATGATCTTGAGAGCGTCGTCCGGGTCATTCAGCCCGTTCAACATGGATTCGATGCTGCCTTTGATCCTGGCGGCGATAAATGCGGCGATATGCCGGTCGATGGGTGGGGTTTTCGTATCGACGCGCTTTTCGGCGGCATTCAAGGTTGGCAGCAGGTCCTCAATTTTTAAGACGTATTCGTGCTTCACCAGCGGGCTTTGGCACGTGAGACCGTCGTTTAGTTCGTAGAGGCAGCGTTCAACGCCAAAACCAGGACCGGCTTTTTGCAGATACCCTTTGATCCTGATATAGGCGTCATTCTCGATGTAGACCGATTCTTGAGAGAGCGCTGAGGCTTCGAACCAAGCTTGCGGGACGTTCTTGATAATGGATTCCGCCAAGATTCGAACATTACTGCCGCGCAGGCGTTCGATCGCCAGGGCCGTGCCAAAAGCATCCGGCATGTAGGACACGCCTTTGTAGCGAATGGGTGCAATCGGGTCCATGATCATCAAAACACGGGTGAGCAACATTTGCTCTTTGTCCGGATTCTCCTCGTCCGCGTCGCCGGTAACTTCAACCCTGCCGGCGATGGATGCCGCCATGTCCTTGTTGTCCAGGCCCCGCGATATCCACTGTTCGACGGTCCCGTCCCTGATCATTTTGATGGCTGATTCCGGCCGGCGGGCCATCGAATAGGCCAATGTCCGGAGGCTTACATGCCCGAAGTCGCCGAACATAAGTGGGCGTTGCGACTTCTTTTGACCTGACGATTGGGTCGGTGGCACGCGCCGTCCGCTGGACCATAACTCTACTTCGTCCAGACCCCATCGTTCCTCGGGGTCGTCATTCAAGAGCCCCCGGATCAAATCCAGCATAGTCGCGGTATACAGATTGCTGCCGACCAGGGCTTGGAAGGAGGTGTCCACTATCTTGGAGATAATCAGGGCTTCCTTGGATTTTCCCAGGAATGGCAGCTCCTTTTGGCAGAGAAAGGCTAATGTGACCCCCAGGGCATACATATCGTCGGAGGTTTCACCTGCACCCCGGCCGCCATCGTCCGCCATGCTTCGCTCGATCGTCTCGTAGGCGACGGGCTGATCGAATCCGGCGGGGGCGGATACAAAATCCCCCAGTACCATTTCATCCCGTTCTTCGGTGGTGAAAAACAGATTGTCATGCCGGATCGCCCGGTGGGTCAGATTGCGAAAACTCAGATTGCCGATGGCAAGTACGATGGTGTCCAGGCTTAACCGTATATAGTCGACCCGGAGATAGTCCGAGGTTTCGGCGGCAAACACATCGGACAGCCGTCCGCCCAACGGTTTTTGATAGATGAGGGCCAGAGCCTTTTGTTCCAGGCTGGGCCAATACACGGTGCCGTAGTCGAGCAGATGCAAGCAGCCCGGAATTTCACTGTTCTTAATTTCATCCAGTTCGAGAGCGCGAATCGGGAGACCAGGAGTGCACATAAGGGCGAACATTTTGACGCCGGGATTCTGGCTGTCGATGACCTCGAACGCCTTGGCCGACGGTGAATCAAGTTCGGGAAGCGGCTTAGACGGAAATATATCGTACCGCTGACGAATCGTGACCGGTGGCGCGTCGCCGGGCGGAGGCGCGACGTCAACTTCGGCTTCGAGTGATGATTCCGCCATGGAAATCCGTTTCTGCAGCGTTAACCCGCAGGCCAACCACTCACCCGGTGGCCCGGTGCTCAGTGTACCCCGTTATACGACGAGGTCCGAGAAATAATACAGAGCAAAACCTTAACTATCGGATAACCGCCCCTATGGGCGTTAATCGGCGAACGGATCGTTGACCAGTATTGTGTCTTCCCGCTCCGGACTGGTCGATAGAAGCGCGACGGGCGCCTCAATCAACTCCTCGACACGGCGGATATACTTCACCGCCGTCGCCGGCAGTTCAGCCCAGCTCCTGGCGCCTTGAGTGCTCTCGTTCCAGCCGTCCAGAGTCTCGTAAATGGGCGTGACCTTGGCTTGCGCTGTCGCAGAGGCCGGCAAATAATCATATTGTTCGCCGTCAATTTCATAGCCGATACAGACGTTCAGCGATTCCATCCCGTCCAAAACATCCAGTTTTGTCAGGGCAATGCCGCTGATCCCGCCAACCTTCACCGCTTGACGCACCAAGACCGCATCGAACCAGCCGCACCGGCGTTTGCGCCCAGTGACCGTGCCAAACTCGTGCCCGCGTTCACCCAGAAGCTGGCCGATTTCATCCTCCAGTTCGGTGGGGAAGGGGCCCGAGCCGACTCGGGTTGTATAGGCCTTGGTGATACCCAAAACATAGTCCGCCACTTTTGGGCCCTGGCCGGAACCGACGGCCGCCTGACCGGCAACCGTGTTGGACGAGGTGACATATGGGTAGGTGCCGTGGTCATTATCCAGCATGGTGCCTTGGGCGCCTTCAAACAGAATGCGTTTTCCCTGCCGGCGAACCTCATCCAGTTTGCGCCAAACGGTGGCCGAATAGGGCAGCAGTTTGGGGGCGATGTCGAGAAGCTGGTCCAGGACCTCACCGCGATCCACTTCCGAAGAGCCCAGGCCCCGCAGCAACGCATTGTGATGCATCAGAAGCTGATCGACCCGTTGTTCAAGCAATTCCCGGTCCGCCAAATCGCCGACCCGGATGGCGCGGCGGCCCACCTTGTCTTCATAAGCCGGACCGATGCCCCGGCCCGTGGTGCCGATCTTGGCCCGTCCCAAGGCTTCTTCCCGGGCGTGATCCAGCCCTTGGTGCAATGGCAGGATCAGGGACGCATTCTCGGCAACCACCAGATTGTCCGGCGACACGGCCACGCCCAGTTCACGGATGGCGTCAATCTCCTTCAGCAGCGCCCAGGGGTCAATTACGACGCCGTTGCCGATTACCGACAGTTTGCCGGGCCGGACAATGCCCGAGGGCAGGAGGCTTAGCTTGTAGGTCACATTGTCGATGACAAGCGTGTGCCCGGCGTTGTGACCGCCTTGAAACCGGACCACGACGTCCGCCCGTTCCGACAGCCAGTCAACGATCTTACCTTTTCCCTCGTCACCCCATTGGGAGCCGACGACCACTACATTTGCCATTTAAACAACTCGCTTCTTATCATTCGGTTTGATCAAACTTCTTTTGGTACGCCATTCACCAGGCTATGGGTGCAATTAAGACGCCGTGCTTCATCGGTTGAATCGGTCCCGTCTTTCAACGAACTGACCGTTATCCATCCGTCCGCATGTAGGGCCTCCAGGGCGTCACTACCGGTGTCCATGGGGACGCACACCCGTTTGGCCGCCACCACCGCGGGGGCAGCCTTCAAAATCGAATCGACAAATAGCGTAATGCCCGTGGCATCCTCCTCCGGTCCGCCAGTGTCCGGCCCAGTCCGATATCGGCCGCCCCGGCCCAGCTCGCCGGTTATTTCCCGTGCGAACACCGTGAACGTCAGACCGGAATGGTATTCATAACCCCGAAGTTCGACCGGATCGACGGTAAGCCGGATCTCCGGCATTTTTGTCCGCAAGATGGAAATCACGGCCTCCAGTTGAGCCAATTCGCTTTCCGCCTCTCCGGACATGCCGATGGCGCGCAGCTCCGGTAAGGCCTCATCCGCCGGTCCGACCGCGTCAATGAGAGCGGTAAATGCCGCCGCGTTGCCGCCAAGCAGGGCTTTGATCTCGGCCGTATCTTTTTGGTTCAGAGCGCCTCGGAATTCTTCACCGATGGCGCTCAGGTCCAAATTGTGCTGGGCGCACAGAATGGGCACCAGGGTCGGCAGTCCCAAATCCACGGAAAGTCCGGTGATGCCCCGGGATTCCAGTCCTTGGATCGCCAGAAGGATTACTTCCGCATCCGCTGCCGGCAACGACGAGCCGATCAGCTCTATTCCGGTTTGGCCGAACTGACGTTCGGGACGGAGCGCTGAGCCGCGTACTCTTAGAACCTGGCCGGCATAGCTGAGCCGGAGAGGCCGTGGCACATCCGAGAGCCGGGTAGCGGCGATCCGGGCAATTTGCAGGGTCATGTCAGCGCGGAGTCCCATCATCCGTTGAGAAATCGGATCCATCAGCCTAAATGTCTGCGATGCCGTTGCCGCGCCGCTGCCGCCAATCAGATTTTCTTCGAATTCCAGAAGGGGCGGTTTCACCCGCTCAAAGCCGTGCCGGGCAAAGTGAGACATCAATGCCTCTGTCATGCCGGCTTCGAATTCGGCATCCGGCGGCAGAACATCGGCAAGACCAGCCGGCAACAGGGCTTTGTGGGCTTTGGCGTTCATGAAAAAATTCTCGTGATCAGTTCCGGTGGCCGGATGTCAGGGTTGGCCAGATTGACGCAGAGCTCGAAAGGTTCGCAAACGGGGCGTTTATACTGAGATTCCAGCGCGATGACACCCTAAAATCAACATTTCACGGACTGAGGGCCCGAACCCTACGGTAGACTGATCCTGCGTCCGCGCACGGTTTCTCCCAGATGGGGCAATAGTTCAGGAACCATCCGCCTTAGCAGAACCGCCGGATCGCCCCCAGTGTATTCCACGGCGACTTGTCCCTCCCAAAGTCTAGGACCTTGTTTGGGGTCCAGCATAAACTCAAGCAAGTAGCGCGAAGCGGTATTGGGCTGACCGGGACGGGCCGTATTCAATACGCCCCCGCTTTCACTGGAGTAAAGATTTAGCCGGACACTGGCATTCTCCCCTCCCTGCCGGCCGCCATGCCCTTCGAGCTCAAGGAAATGCCTGCGTTGGCCATCGGTCCAAGAGCCCTTCAAGGTCTTGATTTCAAACGATAAAGAGATATCCTCCTGATCCGAGACCACATAGCCTATAGCCTTCAACTGGTCCCGAATCGCCCGCGCGACCGCGATATCCTGATCGGAATTGTCCCAGGCTTTGACGCTGATGGTTTTCTCATCTTTGAACAGGCGATAGGCGTTGGCGGTTACGATGCCGTCCCCAGCTTGGGTTTCGGGTATCAGGGCGGCGGTAAATAGGGCGACAACTATGGTCCCGATCAGGGCTCGTGGGGCCATGACGAATTTCCTCACTGAATAAAAAACGGCAGGCGATTTAGGCATTCCTGGTAACGAAGATCATGAATCCGCCTGGATTCGGAGTCAACAGTCCGCAGACCTAAAGGCTTAACTGCAGGGGCGCTTCGGGCTGATTCTGGACGTCGTAATTGATGAAGCTGATCAACAAGAAGCTTCCCACAAGGACAGGAAGCGCCGCCAATATCACCACGCCGGTGGCTGCGGGTACGCCCGTCAGGAAGCTCTCGTACCACTTGACCGTACCGTATATCGCACCAAATCCACTGAGGATCAGACCCAGGATGAGTTCCAACGAGGCGGCGCTGAAGTCCCGTAGAAAATATGTGTAGAAAATGCGGCGCAACAGGTTTCCAGAGTGTTTCCAGACAAAGGGGAGCAATATCTTGGGGATGCTGAGATGGCTCTTCTCATCGCCGTAAATGGCTTCGATGGGCACATCCATGACCACAGCCCGGAGAACGCCTAGGTGAAACAGGATATCCGATTCAAAGAAGTACCCTTTGGCAATGCGGTCAACGGGCAGCAACTGCGCGACCCTCGCATGGATCGCGGTAAAGCCGTTGGTCGGATCAAAAATTTTCCAGTACCCGCTGGACATTTTTGAGGCGAAGGACAGAATCAGATTCCCGATAAGCCGGGTCAGCGGCATGGCGGAAATGCCATCCAGATTATAAAACCGGTTTCCCTTCGCATAGTCCGCTCTTCCCGCCACGATGGGGCGGATGAGAGACTCGATCTTGGCCGGGTCCATTTGCCCGTCCCCGTCCACTTTGACGATGATATCGGCGCCCAGTTCCAACGCCTTGGCGTATCCTGTCATGGTAGCACCGCCGACGCCCTGATTGGCGTCATGAACCACCACGTGGATGCGAGGGTCCTGATGGTTTTCCCGAACATACGCACCGGTTCCCTCAGGACAGGCATCATCGACCACGATGATATGAGCGACCCGGTCGCCAAATTTGTGCAACACCGCCCCGACCCGGTCTTTTTCCTTATAGCACGGGATGACGGCGGCGACCTTTGGCAGGGTGTTTGAAGAGCTGGTGTTTTCGGACATAAGAGGCGGATTCAGTTTCAGTGTGCCAAACAATACTGAGCGTAGAATCTCTGCGCAAGAGCGGACCGCCGAGGGCAGCGCGGAAAATACGCACAAATACAAAGGTTTGTATCCTGATCAGATATGCTAGATTCTGAACTGGAACCGGTCCTCCGGTGAAATTTGGGGTGAGGGAAATTTGGGGTGAGTACGCCTCAGGTACATGATTTGGCGAATATCGGGATTCTTGCCGATTTGACGCCGGAAGAACGGCGCGATTTTGAAATGTCGTGCCGATGGCGGCGCTTCTCGCCTGACGAGCAAACCATCAGTCAGCAGGAGGAATCCCGAGACGTCTATTTTATCACCCGCGGGCGAGTCCGCGTGGTTAGTTTTACATTCTCTGGGAAAGAGGTGGCGTTGGAGGATTTGCTGGCCGGCGCCTATTTCGGAGAGTTGGCGGCGCTTGACGGCAAGCCGCGCTCGACGTCGGTTCTGGCGGTCGAGGATTCAGATATCGCCAAGATTTCAGGGGAACGCTCTCTCCGGGTGTTGGAGAAGCATCCGCAGGTGGCGCTTAAAGTGATGCGGAACATGGCGGGGATTATCCGCACCTCAACGGCGAGAATTATCGACCTCAGCACCCTTGGCGCGAACAACCGGGTTCATGGGGAGCTTCTCCGTCAGGCCCGCGCCGTGTCCAGCGATGGCAATACGGCCGTGTTAAAGCCCATTCCGGTTCATAGCGATATGGCGAGCCGGGCCAGTACAACCCGGGAGACGGTGGCCCGCGTCCTCAGTGACCTTTCTAGAAAGGGTATCGTAAAGCGGGAGAAAGAGTCCCTGGTTATTTGCGATGTTGAGACGTTGGAAGAAATGGTTGAAGATGTCCGGGGATAAATTTATCTCAGATTGTTACGGTTTTCCCTAATTTTTTCCTTGAATAACCCGCCCGGATAACAAATCTATAAGAAACTGGCTTTTGGGCGCCCTTTTGGATGTGGTTGCAAGGGACCGGGCCTCAGGGAGTATGGTTTACTCATGAGTAAAACGATTTTGATCGTCGAGGATAACGAGCTCAACATGAAGCTCTTCAACGACCTGTTGCAGGCGCACGGCTACGATACCTTGCAGACAAACGACGGCCGAGAGGCCGTGGCGTTGACCGAAAAACATTATCCGGATTTGATCCTAATGGATATTCAGCTTCCGAAGATTTCGGGCCTCGAAATTACCCGTCAAATCAAGGAGCGAGACGAATTGAAATCTATTCCCGTGATCGCCGTGACCGCTTTCGCCATGAAGGGCGATGAGGAAAAGATCATGGAAGGCGGCTGTGACGGCTATATCGCGAAGCCGATCTCCGTGCCTATCTTCCTAGAGACCGTGGCCGGTTTTCTCGACTAAATCCCGATAGTTTACCCCGAAATGCAACAAGCCGCCCAATGGGCGGCTTGAACGTATAGGGCTACCGCCTGTTTGCGGTAAATCTATTTGATTTTGCCTTCCTTAAAGAGCACGTGTTTGCGGGCAACCGGATCATATTTCCGGAATTCCAGCTTTTCGGTCTGGTTGCGCGGGTTCTTCTTGGTCACGTAATAGAAGCCGGTGTCAGCGGTGCTGACCAGTTTCACCAAAATCGTCGCCGGTTTCGCCATTTTCGGGCTCCACTCTTAGATCTGTACGTTAACGTTAATTCGGGCGCGCAAGATAGCGTTGTGGCCGCTTCTGTCAAGCGAATTGGCCGAATTCGGTTACGACCCCGGTTTGGCCGCCGATGCCATGGACGGCGACAGGGTCAATACCCGGTGATACAGCGCTTTGTCTGAAAGCAGGGTATCGGCGATCTCTATATCCACCCGAGGGCGCTTGTTCGAGGCCAGACAGACATTTCGGAGAGCGTCTCGGGCAGGACTGTCATCCGGTTTTACGGAATGCCAGGCGTCCAGTGTTTGGTTCAGCAGGTCCGAGTCGGCCAGCGCCTTGGCGATGATTGCCGATGCATTGCCGATGTTCGCACTGGTGCAAACAACCGGCGGGACCCCAAGATTATGGAGGACATATCCGGATGGTGTCACAAAGCGGGACCAGGTGAGGGTCAACTCGCCGTCATTGGGCAGCCGTCCCACCGATTGGACTGACCCTTTGCCGAACGACGCGGAGCCGATGACCACGGCGCGTTCATGATCCTGCAGGGCGGCGGCAACAATCTCGGCGGCCGAGGCGGAGCGACCGTTGATCAACACCGCCATGGGAAGGCCGGCAGCGATATCGTTGGCGCCGGCCTCATATTCGTGAAGGCTGGACGGATGACGCCCCCTGGTCGATAAGATTTTGCCGTTCACCAAAAACAGATCGGCTACTTTGACGGCCTGATCCAGGATACCCCCGGGGTTGCCGCGAAGGTCCAAGATAACGCCTTTGGCCTTCCGGCCCAGCTCGGCCCGAGCTTTGGTGAACTTTCTGGCCAATCGTTGGGACGTACGGACATTAAAGCCGGTGATTCGGACGAAGATGATGTTGTCCTGGACGACGAGCCTAACCGTCGGCGCGACGACTTTTTCCCGCTTGATCGAATAAGAGTGTGTTTCGTTTCCGTTTCTTTGGACAACCAGGTCGGCAATAGAGCCGATCCCGCCCCGGACGAGTTCGCGTATCTCCGTCCGGGTTTTGCCCGCGAGACCGACCCCATTCACCCGCGCCACAATATCGTCGACCTGCAATCCGGAAGAGATAGCCGGAGAGTCCTCGAAAATTTCCGTGATGCGGGCGCCTTCAGGTAGAACCTTTATCCGAATGCCGATCCCGCCGAACCCAGACCGTTTCGCCCTATTTTCCTGGGCCGCGCTGGCGCCGGCATAGCGGGAGTAGGGGTCGGTGACCGACAATGACCCGTCGAACACGGCTTCGATCAAATCTTCCGATGATGCCAGTAAAAACTTGTTGGAGCTCTGGCGGGCATAAAGCAGAACATCTGTGGCTACCTTGCCCCAATCCCGGCTGTCTTCCGTGGCCGGCGCTGGAAACATTTTGGTGGTGATTGTGGCGGCGCCAAAACTGATCTGGCCATCTTTGTGTTCGACGGCAACCGTTTCGTCGATTGTGTCCAGGCCGCGGATGCCTTCGACGGCGAGACGGCTGAGCGGTATCGGGATGATGTAACGGTCGGCAATCTGCTCAAACCCGGAAGCCAAGGTGGCGGCCGTCAATTCCGCCGGGAATTCGGTATCCGCTGTGTTGGATGGGTGAGTCACACAGCCTGCGAGCACCAGCGTCAGGAGGACAGCCGCCAGCACAGAGGCATGCTTTGAGGCGCGTTTTGGTGCGCGCCTTCTACCGGTGAGAGAACTGACAGCGGTTAACAAGGTCCAACGTCCTGGTTGTTTTCGCTCACGGTCGAGCCGTGGGTTTGGCAATGATCTTATCCCGGTCGCAGCTTCAAAAATAGATTATTTTTTGCGTTTGCGTTTATTTTTACCGCCACTTTTGCCAGATGCTTTTCTAGCGGGTTCTCCTGCAACGTCAAGCAAGAGAGATCCGCTGATGGGATTGGACTCCCGGATAATCACTTCCAGGGCGTCGCCCATCCGGAAACTGAGGCCGGTGCGTTTTCCAGAAATCATCCGGCGTTTTTCATCAAACTGATAGCGGTCGTCGGGCAGACTGCGCAATGGGACCAGCCCTTCGGACGCGGTGCCTTCCAATGTGACAAACAGGCCGAACTTGGCCACGCCTGAGACGATGCCCTGCATATGATCGCCAATGTGGTTTTTAAAGAATTCGGCGACGAACCGGTCCACGGTATCACGCTCGGCCGCCGCCGCCCGCCGTTCGGTGGATGAAACATGCTCGCCCAGCGCGCTGATGGTCTCCGCCTCTTCGGCGAAGCCGCCATCCCCCAATTTCAAGGACTGAATGAGCGTCCGATGCACCACCAGATCGGCGTACCGGCGAATGGGCGAGGTGAAGTGGCAATAGCGTCGCAGCGCCAGGCCGAAATGGCCATCGTTGGACGGTGCGTAAACGGCCTGGGATTGAGAGCGCAGCACCGCCTGACTGATCACAGGGCCGAGACCTGTATCCTTGGCCCGCCGGATGAATCGGTTGAACCCGCCCGGTGTCAGCACCTGCCCCTTGGGAAATTTCAAGCCCAGACTGTCGGCGAACTCCCGAAAGGCCTCCAGCCGGTCTTCGGCGGGTTCGTCATGAACCCGGTAGAGGAACGGCAGGCCTGTTTTCTCCAGAGATATGGCGGCGGCGACGTTGGCCGCGATCATGAGCTCTTCAATCAACTGGTGGCTGTCCAACTGTTCCCGAATTCCAATGCCGGTGACGGCGCCGGTCACCCGGTCAAAGGACACCTTTGCTTCGGTCGCGTTAAGTTCCAAAGGTTCGCGGTCGTGGCGGGCGGTCAATAAACTTTCATACGCGCCAAATAAGGGTGAGACCACCGTTCCCATCAGCGGTTCCAGCGCGGCCGGCACATTACCGTCCCGGGCCGCCTGAATCTGCGTATAGGTCAACCGCGCGACGGATCGCATGAGCGCGCGGACGAACCGGTGAGAGACGACTCGACCGTCCTCGGTGATCCACATATGGACCGCAAGGCAGGGACGGTCTTCATCGGGTTTCAATGAGCACCAGCCGTTGGAAAGCGCTTCCGGCAACATGGGCACGACCCGGTCCGGGAAATAGACCGAATTGCCGCGATCCCTGGCGTCACTGTCCAACGGGCTTCCGGGCCGGACATACCAGGCCACGTCGGCGATGGCGACGATGACGTGCCAATGACAGGCATTGCCGGCCTCGTCCGCGTCACAACGCTCGCTAAACACCGCGTCGTCAAAATCCCGTGCATCTTCTCCGTCGATGGTCACCAGAGGCACGCCGCGAAGATCGGTGCGATCGCCCAACGGGGCGGCGCTGGCGGCCTCCGCATCGCGAAGCGCTTCTTCGGTGAACAACTCGGGAATACCCTGCAGATGGATGGCGATCTTGCTAAAAGCGTTTGAACCATCGACATCGCCCAATCGTTCGACAATCTTGGCTTGCGCCAATCCGTAACGCCGGCGGGACATCAATTCAGCCGAGACCAGTTCGCCGGGTTCGGCCCCCATGGTTTGATTGGGCGGCACCTCGTAATCATAACGCTGGCCCTTCATCACCGGATGAAGCCGGTTGTCGTGACCGAACACGCCCAGGATGGCTTTTGGCGCTGTGTCCAGCTTGCGGATCACGGCGGCCTGATAGGTGTGATCGTCCAGCCGGGTGAGCCGGGCCAGAACCCGGTCGCCGGGGCCAGGTGCGCTGAAATTTCGCCCACCCCGTTTGATCAGGATGACCGGCGGGTCCCTGTCCTCCCGCCAATTGGCGGGCCGTGCGGTGGCTTCACCGTGGGTATCGACGCCGGTAACCTCCACCACTGCGACGGCCGGCAGAACCCCTGATTTAACGTAGCGCGCGCCGTGATTGCGGGCGATGAGCCCCTCATCTTCCATATCGTGGAGTATTGATTTCAAACGATTGCGTTGTTTGGCGCCGACATTGAAAGCGCGCGCGATTTCCCGGCGGCCGACGCCAGACGGGTGGCGTCCGATAAATCCGAGAATGTCTTGAGGGTCGGGAAAGCCCGATGCCGGGGGTTTGGTTTTCGCCAAGAGGGGAATCAGTCCGAACGGGTAGCCACGGCGGATTTTTTCTTAGACGCCGACTTTTTCTTGGTCGCCGATTTCTTTTTACTCGACCGTTTTTTAGAGGCCGCCTTCTTCTTGCCGGCCTTGGCGGCGAGCAATTCGATCGCCAGCTCCAGGCTTGGCGTTTCGTCTTTCTTGTCCTTGGGCAGGGTTGCGCGGACCGAGCCGTGCTGGACAAACGGTCCGAACCGTCCATGGCGGAGCGAGATAGGCTTTTTATCGCTCGGATGCACACCGATTTCCACCGGGGCGGGACGCTTCGGCGCATCCGCCATCAACGCCACGGCGCGGTTATGTTGAATGGTCAGGACGTCGTCTTCTTTCAACGAGACATAAGTGCCGCCCCGTTTAATATAGGGGCCAAATCGGCCAATGCCGGCCTGGATCATCTCACCGGTTTCCGGGTCCGGACCGATATCGCGGGGCAGGGACAGGAGGCCCAGCGCCGCATCGAGATCGATCTCGGCCGGGTTCATATCCTTGGTGATGGTCATCCGCTTGGGTTTCTTCTTGCCTTCGGGTTCGCCCAACTGAACATAGAAACCGTACGGACCACGCCGCAGGGTGACCTGGAAGCCGGTCTGCGGGTCCAAGCCCAGTTCTTTGGGGCCATTGTCGGCGAGACCCGCCGTCGGATCGTCCCCATTCGGCACCGCCAGCGGACGGGTGTGTTTGCAATCCGGGTAGTTGGAACAGCCGATAAACGCGCCATAACGGCCCAGCTTTAGTGACAATTGGCCGTTATCGCAGTTCGGGCACTTGCGCGGATCTTCATCGCCTTCGGCCCGGAAAAAGTGAGGTCCCAGCAAATCGTTCAGCGCATCCAGCACTTGGCGGACCCGAAGATCGGCGGTGCCGTCTACGGCTTCGCTGAAATTGGTCCAAAATTCGCGCAGCACGGATTTCCAATTGGTGCGGCCACCGGAAATATCGTCGAGTTTTTCTTCCAGTTCGGCGGTGAAGTCATATTCCACATATTTGGTGAAGAAGCTCGACAGGAAGGCGGTAACCAGCCGGCCCCGGTCTTCCGGGATGAACCGGCGTTTGTCGATATGGACGTAGTTACGTTCCTGCAACACGGACAAGATGGAGGCATAGGTGGACGGGCGGCCGATGCCCAGTTCCTCCAGCCGTTTGACGAGGCTCGCTTCGGAAAAGCGTGGCGGCGGCTGGGTAAAGTGCTGTTCCGGCGTGACGCCCGCGCGGTTCAAAGCTTCGCCTTCCTTCATGTCTGGCAGGATGCGGTCTTTGTCGTCATCGTCCTGGTCGTCTCGGCCTTCCTGATAGACGGCAAAGAAACCATCGAAGGCAATGACCGAACCGGTGGCCCGCAGGGTCACCGTATTGTCGGACGGACCGCTACCAGCCGGGCGCAGGTCCACGGCCACTTGGTCCAAGACAGCCGATTCCATTTGGCTGGCGACGGTACGGTTCCAGATAAGTTGATAAAGTTTGCGCTGATCATCATCCAGCATGGACAGGCTGGACGGCAGCCGGCTGATGTCGGTCGGGCGAATGGCTTCGTGGGCTTCCTGGGCGTTTTTCGCCTTGCTCTTATAAACACGCGGCGCGCCGGGCAGATATTGCGAGCCATAGCGCTGCCCAATATGCGACCGGCAGGCGTCGATCGCCTCGTTGGCCATGGAAACGCCGTCGGTCCGCATATAGGTGATCAGGCCGACGGTTTCGCCATCCACGTTGATCCCTTCATACAGTTTCTGCGCGATCTGCATGGTGCGCTTGGCGCTGAAGTAAAGCTTGCGCGCCGCTTCCTGCTGTAGGGTCGAGGTGGTGAAGGGTGGGGGCGGATTGCGCCGGGACTGTTTGCGCTCAATCTTCGAGACGCCGAAATTGCTCTGCTCGATCTTTGCAACCGCGGCTTTGGCGGCATCTTCGGTGCGGATCGCCATCTTACCCAGCTTTTCACCGTCAAGATGCGTCAGTTGCGCCTGTACGGCCTGACCGGCGGCTGTGTTGAACAGGGCCTTGATGGACCAATATTCCTCAGAGACGAAGTTTTCGATTTCCGTTTCGCGCTCGCAAATAAGCCGGAGCGCCACAGACTGAACGCGTCCGGCGGATTTGCTGCCGGGCAGTTTGCGCCAGAGAACCGGCGACAGGGTAAAGCCCACAAGATAATCGAGGGCGCGGCGCGCCATATAGGCGTCAACCAATTCATTGTCCACATCGCGGGGATGGTCGAAGGCGTCGAGGATGGCGTTCTTGGTGATCTCGTTGAAGACCACCCGTTTGACGTCCACGTTATCTAAGAGCTTCTTCTCCTGGAGAACCTGCTGGACGTGCCATGAGATCGCTTCGCCTTCCCGGTCCGGATCAGTGGCGAGATAGAGGTGATCCGCTTTCTTGACTGCCTCGGCGATGTCCTTGATGTGCTTTTGCGAGCGGGAATCGACTTCCCACTCCATTTCGAAGTCGTCTTCCGGCCGCACGGAGCCGTTCTTGGATGGCAGATCACGGATATGGCCATAGCTGGCCAGCACCGTATATTGGCTACCCAAATACTTATTAATGGTTTTCGCCTTAGCCGGCGATTCGACGACGACAACGTCGGTCATGACTTATCTTTTTTGCTTCTACACTTCGCCAATCAAAGAAACTTTGCCGCCGGGGTGACGCTCCAACCTGCCTGCCAATTCCAGTTCCAGGAGCACCGTCGATACCGCAGCAGGGGACATTTGGCACCGACGAATGATTTCGTCAACAGTAACAGGCGTCGGATTTAAAAATTTTATCAGCGCCTGGCGGGCGTCCCGGACTTCGACGTCGGAGGGGTAGGTGTTAATTAGTTGTTTAATTACAAAGGGTTCTGTCTCCTGGAGATGAGGGCGGTAGGCGTCATTCAACTGCTGAATAATTTCTTCGGCTGAATCGGCGAGATGAGCGCCTTGCCGTATCAGATCGTTCGTTCCCTTTGCACGCGGGTCGAGCGGCGAGCCGGGCAGTGCGAACACTTCCCGGTTTTGTTCGGCGGCGAAGCGTGCGGTGATCAGAGAGCCTGATCGCTGGGTGGCCTCAATGACCACGGTCCCGCGGGCGCAGCCAGAAATCAGACGATTCCGTCTGGGAAAATGCCGGGCCTGAGGGGTCGTGCCCAAAGGCATCTCCGACAGCACCGCGCCTTGTTCTACAATCCGGGCGTATAGTTCATCATTCTCTTTAGGGTAGATAACGTCGGCCCCGCCGGCGACCACGGCTACGGTCCCGGCCGAAAGTGCGCCCTGGTGCGCTGCCGTATCAATGCCCCGCGCCAGACCGGAGGCGACAAGGAAGCCGGCCTCACCAAAGGCGGCGGCAAACGATTGGGCGAGACGGACGCCGGTGATTGACGCATTCCGTGTTCCGACGATGGATACTGTCTTCTTCTTTAATAAATGGGTGCGGCCCATGACGATGATGAGCGGCGGCGCATCCTCCAGGCACGACAGAAGAGGCGGATAGGCGGGTTCGGTGCTAGCAATCAGATGGGCGTGGGCTTGGTTGATTTCTTCCACTTCCTTTTCTGCAGCCGAGCGGGACGCGACCTTAATGGAGCGCGCGCCGCCCCTTTTTGCCAGTTCCGGAAGTGCATCCAGGGCTGCCGTCGCCGTGCCGAACCGTTCCAGCAGCTTATAAAATGTGACTGGACCGACGTTCTCGCTCCGCAGCAATTGCAACCAGTCCAGCTTCTCGGCCCCACCGAGATCGCGTTTGGCGTCAATCATGGTCATGGTCATGGTCGTGGCGCGGCATAGACAGCCGGTCTCCCTGCGCGTGGCGTTCCTACTACCTATGCAGGGACCAGAGACGGTTTTTCAGGATGAGGCGCGGTTTGAGCCTATTTTTTTTCGCCGATCCGGCTTTCTTCACCGGCAACAAGCCGGCGGATGTTGGCGTGGTGGCGGACGAATATGAGGATCGCCAGGATCAGTGACAGCCACGCTTCCTGCGGGCCCACTAGCCACCAAGCGTAGATCGGCGCAACGGCGAGCCCGACCAGGGCGGCCAGGGACGAGTATCTAAACAGCCAGGCCACGAGCAGCCAGGTGGCGCAAGCAAAGAGGCCCGTAGGCCAGGATATGGCGAGCAGCACACCCAGGCTGGTGGCCACGCCCTTGCCACCCTTGAACTTTAGCCAGACCGGAAAATTATGACCCAGGACCGCGAACAGCCCGGCGATCAGCGCCACTTCGAAGCTTTGGGTGTGATGGGCGATGAGAACCGCAACCGCGCCTTTGCCGCCATCCAGAAGAAGTGTCGCTGCCGCCAATCCTTTCCGCCCGGTGCGCAAAACGTTGGTCGCGCCGATATTGCCCGAGCCGATCTGTCGCAGATCGCCAGCGCCCGTCAGCTTGGTTAAAACCAGGCCAAACGGAATAGAGCCCAACAGATAGGACAGAATGGCGGCGATCAGATCGATTTGCGTAAATGAGTCCGGCATGGGTCTGCTGCTAGGCGTCCAACCGGTAAACGGTCCGGCCATCAATGACCGTGCGAAGAACCACGCCCTGGACAGGCCGCCCGTCGAACGGCGTGTTCTTCGCTTTGCTCACCAGCTCGTCGGCATCGACTTTCCAGCCCCGTTCCGGATCGAAGATCGTAAAGTCCGCTGGTTCACCCTTGGCCAGCCGGCCGGCCTTCAGCCCCAACAGGTCTGCCGGGCGGCAGGTCACAAGGCTCAGCGCGTCCAGCAGGGAGAGATGCTCATTGTGGTAGAGTTCGAGGGTGACCGGCAGCAGAGTCTGAAGTCCGACACCGCCGAAGGCCGCCTGCATGAAGGGAAGACGCTTACTATCCTCATCATGTGGCGAATGATCACTGACAATGGCGTCGATGGTGCCGTCCTTGATCGCTTCGATCACCGCCAGCCTGTCTGCCTCGCTACGGAGCGGCGGAGAAAGTTTGGCGAAAGTCCGGTATTCACCGACCGACGTTTCATTGAGCGCGAAGTAGGGCGGCGCCGTGTCACAAGTGATATTCAACCCCCGTGCCTTGGCCTTGCGGATCGCTTCAATGGCCTCCGATGTAGAGACATGGGCGAAATGCAGCCGCCCACCGGTCATTTCCGCCAGCCGGATATCCCGTTCCACCATGATGGTTTCCGCTGCCGGGGGAATGCCGGGCAGGCCCAGCCGCGTGGCGATCTCGCCGGCGTTCATGCCGCCGCCGGCCAGGCTGGGTTCTTCCGGATGTTGGATGATCAGCAGCCCGAAGGTGCTGGCATAGGTGAGCGCCCGGCGCATCACTTGGGCGTCGGCAATGGCTTTTTCGCCGTCGGTGAAGCCCAGAGCGCCGGCCTGGGCCAGGAGGCCCATTTCGGTCAGGTCTTTTCCTTCCAACCCGCGGGTAATGGCGGCGTAGGGGTAAATCTTGGCCAATCCGGTGAGGCGCGCGCGGCGGGCGACGAACTCGACCACCGGCATATCCTCGATTACCGGAAGCGTATTGGGCAGACAGACCATCGTGGTGACTCCGCCTGCGGTGGCTGCGCGGCCAGCGGATTCGATGGTGCCTTTGTATTCCTGTCCCGGTTCGCGAATTTGCATCCGCATATCGACAAGACCGGCCACCAGGCATTGGCCGCCACAATCGACGCTGGGGATATCCTCGGGCGGGCCGGATCTAAACAGGTGAGGGCCAAAATCTTCGATAACCTCGCCATCGGTCAGAACCGCGCCCTTTACGTCCAGGCCGGTCGCCGGGTCGAGGAGCCGCGCATTGACATAGGCCCTTTGGCCCAGATTTGCGTCCGGCCGGGCCGCTGTCCAGATACCATTCATCGCCGGGCCCCCATCAAAGATTCCTCATCTGTTCGTCGTGGAGATTCGTGGCGAGAATCTCCAGGCAGGCCATGCGGACCGCGACGCCCATTTCCACCTGCTCGCGGATGACACTGCGGCTGAAATCATCCGCGACCACCGAATCAATTTCCACCCCTCGGTTGGCCGGGCCCGGATGCATGATCAGGGCGTCCGGTTTGGCCTGGGATAATTTGTCGTAGTCGAGACCGAAGAACAAAAAGTACTCCCGGATAGAGGGGATGAAATTGCCGTCCATGCGCTCATTCTGCAGACGAAGCATCATGACGATATCGCAATCTTTGAGACCTTCCTTCATATCGGTGAAGACCTCGACCCCCATATTTTCGATACCACTTGGCAGCAAAGTTTTGGGGGCGACGACCCGCACCCGAGCGCCCATGGTCATAAGAAGCAGAATGTTGGAACGCGCAACCCGGCTGTGCAGGATGTCGCCGCAGATGGCGATCAATAGACCCTCCAGCCGGCCCCGCCGGCGCCGGATGGTCAGCGCATCCAGGAGAGCCTGGGTGGGATGCTCGTGACTGCCGTCTCCGGCATTAATCACCGAGCAATTCACTTTCTCGGACAAGAGCTGGGTCGCGCCGCTATCGCCGTGCCGGACCACCAGAATGTCCGGATGCATGGCGTTGAGCGTCATCGCGGTGTCGATCAACGTCTCACCCTTTTTTACCGCGCTGGTGGCGACCGCCATATTGATAACATCAGCGCCCAGCCGTTTGCCGGCGAGCTCGAACGAGGTCAAGGTGCGGGTCGAATTTTCGAAGAAGAGGTTGATGATGGTGCGGCCGCGAAGAATATCGGTCTTCTTATCCGCCTGACGGTTTTGATCTACATACTCCTCGGCCTTATCGAGGAGTAATGTAATCTCTTGTTCAGAAAGCCCCTCGATGCCCAGAATATGGCGGTGGGGAAAGTCAAAAGTTACCGATTTGTCGGCCATAAAGCGGCAATATAGGGACGCGCCTGAAATTGGGCAAGCGGAACCGCATCACGGAGAAATTTTCAAGAAATGCCTTTAAATCCGAACAAGTAACCTCATATAACAAGTGGGTGCTTACGAGTGGAGCGAATCGTGAAATATCCCGGATTTCCAAGGGTGTCGTATGAGATTAAGACGTAGACATGGATGGCCGGCAAATTGAACCAATTGTTGCAGAGACCGAATTGGTCATGGACGTGACATCCGACACGATCATCCAGGCGGTTCTGGATGCGTGTCCGGACAGTATTTTTGTGACCGATTCGAAAGGCGTGATCTTACAGGCGAACCGGCACGCCGCCGAGAGCCTGAATACAGAGATTGCCAAACTCACTGGTGTCGCCATCTTCGACAAGGTCCCCGCCGGCGCCACCGAGGTACTGCGGGCCCTATGCCAATCCGCTTTGGAAACGGGCGCGCCGGCGATGAAGGATGAGGAACGGGACGGCCGCTTCTACGAGACGCTGATCAAACCCCAGTCGTCCGGCGCTGAGACACTGCTGACTATCTATATCCGAAACATCACCAAACGCCGCCAGGCCGAATTGGATTTGGAGAAAGCCCGCGTTGAACTGGAGGTCCGGGTTACCGAACGAACGGCCGAGCTGACCCGTGAAGTTACCGAGCGCAAATTTATCGAGACGTCCCTCAAACAAAGTGAAGAGAGGCTCCGGGATATTACGTTGGCCGCCGCTGACCAGTTTTGGGAAACGGATACGGAGCTGCGGTATACGTTTGTCTCCCACCCCGAGGGTGATTTTTGGCGGGCAGGTGAAGATTTGCTGGGCAAGCAGCTATGGGGCGTGGCGCCCGAATGGCAGGATGAGGACGCCTGGGCCGAGATCAAACTACTCACCGAACAGAGAAAGCCGATCCGGGATTTTCGTTTTCGGCGCAATCTCAAGGACTCCGATACCGGCGAAGGATTGCTGTATTTGAGAATTTCAGCGCGGCCCTTTTATGACGAAAATGGAAAGTTTCAGGGCTATCGCGGCACGACCTCGAATGAAACCGCCGAGATGATCGCCAAACTGAAGGCGGATGAGCTGTGGCAGCAGTTTGCCGAAGCGATGGAAAACCTGACGGAAGGATTTGTTCTCTGGAACGCGGACGAGGAACTGGTCTTCTGCAACAGTCAAGTTGTCAACGATGCGCCGGAGGAGATGCGGCCCTATTTGGTGCCGGGCATATTGCGGAACAAATATCTGGAGCTCTACCGCCAGTGTGATGATATCACGGAACTGGATGAAAGGCACCAGGACTGGTTCTCCATTCTTCTGGAGCCCGGCGCCGCATCGATCGCTGAGTTTAAACACGGTGATCGGTGGATCATGGTGCGCGGTCAACGTCTGAAAAACGGCGCGCTGGCGGTTTTCCACTCGGATGTGACCGACCAGCGCAACAGGGAAGAGGAACTCACCAAGGCCCACGAAGCGGCGGAAATCGCCAACCGGACAAAGACCGAGTTCCTGGCAAATATGAGTCACGAACTGCGCTCGCCGCTGACGGCAATCCTCGGCTATTCAGAGGTTATGCAGGAAGGCACCTTCGGACCCATCGGCAATGAAAAGTACGAAGGCTACGTGGACAATATCCGTACCTCCGGCCTGCATCTGCAACAGTTGATCGATGATATTCTTGACGTGTCCGCCATTGAAGCCGGCAAATTGACCCTGCACGATGAAGCGGTCTCCATTCATCAAATTTTGGAATCGGTCCAGTTGATGATGGCGATCCGGATTGAGGAAGCTGGCCTGGAGATGGTGGCGGATCTACCGGACAGTTTACCCATGCTGCGGGCGGATGTCCGCCGGATTAAGCAGATTCTTATCAATCTGCTCTCCAACGCTATCAAGTTTACGCCCGAAGAAGGGCTGATCACGTTGCGCGTCCGGCTTTCCGAGGATGGTGATCTCAAGATTGATGTATCGGATACGGGAATCGGCATGGATGACGATGGTATCCTTGTAGCGCTCAGGAAGTTCGGCCAAGTGGACGGCTCTATGACCCGCGATCAGGAAGGCTCCGGTCTGGGGCTGCCGTTGACCAAAGGCCTGATCGCCGCCCACGGCGGTTCCATGGAGATTACGAGTGCACCGGGACATGGAACCACGGTGACCGTTATTTTCCCCGCCGAACGGATGATTGATTTGCAAGAGGCCGTCTAACCGGCCGGCAAATTGCCCAGTGCGTCCAACGCACCTTGTAAAATGTAGGCGGCGGCCATTTTATCCACCACTTCGCCCCGGCGTTTCCGGCTCATATCCGCTTCATTCACCAGAAACCGTTCCACCGCCGACGTGGACAGCCGTTCATCCCAGAACGTGATCGGCAAATCGATCTCAGCGCCTAAATTGGTGGCAAACTGGCGGACCGATTGGCAAGCGGGACCTTCGGTTCCGTCCATGGAGACGGGTAGACCGATGACGATGCCGCCGGGGTCCCGCTTGGCAAGGATTTCCTTGAGCGAGATAATATCTTTGGAAAATTTCGTCCGCCGGATCGTATCAATGGAGGTAGCGACAGTACGTGCGGAATCTGAGACCGCCATGCCGATGGTCTTGGAGCCCACATCCAGCCCGACCAGCCGGCTGCCGTCCGCCACGGTTTCCCGGAATTCAGATAGTGTTTCGCAAATCATATGAGTCCCGCCCCCATCAGGGATCGGACGATGATGTAGAGGCCAAGGAGTAAAAGCGAGACAAAAAATACTTTCCGGAATTTAACCTCGCCCAGGCGACTGCGGATTCTCACCCCCACATACATCCCGGCAAAGGCAGGGATGAGCGCAATGCCGGAGAGTGTCATTAGGTCTTGGGAAATTAGCCCGTGTCCGCCGAGTCCCACGCCCAGGGACAGCGACGCGACTGTGAACATGATGCCCATGGATTGGATGAAGGTGTTCTTGGAAAAGCCCAGGGACTGGAGATACATCACGCCGGGCACCACAAAGGTCCCGGTGAGACCGGTCACCATCCCGGCGACGGCGCCGAGGGCGGGCGTTGCCGCCAGTTCCCATTTCTTCGGCATGACGAACTGCGGCGTGGCCAGACTAAGCCCGGCATAGGTGGCGGTGACCAGACCTAGTAGAGCCGGGAGAAGGGGCGAGGAAGAGCCCGCAAGGATGCCCGCGCCCAACCAGGTGCACGCGAAGGCAATCAATATAAAGACCCAGGTGCGCCGAAGGATGTGAAAGAACGCGCCGCCCGTCATCGCCTGCACAATGTTGGTGAGAAGCGCCGGCAGCACCAGGACGGCCATGGCCGGCTTCAGCCCGATGGTCGCCGTCAGCAGCGCCAGGGAAACGGTCGGCAGGCCAAGCCCGATCACGCCTTTGACCAGACCGGCGGCGACAAACACCGCACATGTAATAAGGATGGTTTCGAGCGCCAGCATGTCCGGCATAGTGCCGATTTTAACGGGACTTGCCTAGTCGAACGCCTCCGCCCAGGTGCCTTGGGTGGCGGCTTTGGAATATTCCGTGGCCCGGTTTTCGAAAAAGTTGGTGTGTTCCACCGCGTTCAGCATGGTGTCCAGCCAGGGCAGGGGATGCGTTTCCACATGATAGATCGGCTGCAGGCCCAGTTGAGACAGCCGCCGGTCAGCGATGTAGCGGATATAGGCCTTCACATCCTCGGCGGCGAGTCCTTCGACCGCGCCCAGCTCGAATGCAAGATCAACGAACGCATCCTCGTGGGTTACAATGGTCTCGCAGGCCTTGTAGATGTCCCGTTGGAACTCCTGGGTCCAGATTTCCGGGTTTTCGGAAACAAACGTCCGGAACAGCCGGATGATCGACGCACAGTGCAGGCTCTCGTCCCGCACCGACCAGGTCACAATCTGGCCCATGCCCTTCATCTTGTTGAAGCGCGGGAAATTCAGCAGGATTGCGAAGGTGGCGAACAGCTGTAGTCCCTCGGTGAAGCCGCCAAACACGGCCAGGGTTTTGGCGATATCTTCCTTGGTGCCAACCCCAAACTCCTGCATGTAATCGTACTTATCCTTCATCTCCTTGTATTCGAGGAAGGCCGAATACTCCGCCTGGGGCATACCAATTGTGTCCAGCAAATGCGAATAGGCGGCGATGTGCACAGTCTCGATATTGGAGAAGGCGGCCAACATCATCTGCACTTCGGTCGGTTTAAAGACCTGGGCGTAGTGCTTCATGTAGCAATTATTGACCTCGATATCCGATTGGGTGAAGAACCGGAAAATCTGGGTCATCAGATGCCGTTCGCTTTCGCTCAGCTTGTTGTGCCAATCCTTGACGTCGTCGGCCAACGGCACTTCTTCCGGCAGCCAGTGGACCTGCTGTTGGATCAGCCAGGCGTCATAGCACCAGGGATAGGAAAACGGCTTATAAACGGGACTGGCATCCAATAACGACATTTTGTTCCTCTCCGGTATTTTTTTGCCGGTAGTTCCCGCCTACTGGCAGGCGAGACATTCCTCGTAATCTGTTGTTTCGCCGGTCTCGCTGACCGGGTGCGCCACCATGGGCAGTTCTTCCGACGGCACGCTGGGCAGCGGCATGGCGGTGTTTTCCGCCGCCTTATCGGCCCCGGCTGCCGCTGGTTCCTTGGTAGAGACATCCTCGGCCCGCTGGATAGATTTGGAGCGGCAGTAATAAAGGCTCTTCATGCCTTTCTTCCAGGCCATCAGGTGGATTTGATGCAAATCCCGCTTATGCACGTCGGCCGGAAGGAAGACGTTCACCGATTGAGACTGATCGATATAAGGCGTGCGATCACCCGCGAGTTCGATGACCCAGCGTTGATCCAGTTCGAAAGCCGTTTTGAACACGGCCTTTTCATCATCGCTCAGGAAATCCAGGTGCTGGACCGACCCCTGGTTGACGGTGATCGAGGTCCATGTCTCCTCAGTGTCCTTACCTTTCTCCGCCAGTAGTTTCTGCAGATGCTTGTTGCGGACATTGAAGGAGCCGGACAGCGTCTTGTGGGTGTAACTGTTGCCGCTGATCGGCTCGATCCCCGGCGAGGCGCCGCCGCAGATGATGGAAATGCTGGCGGTTGGTGCGATGGCCGTCTTGTTGGAAAACCGTTCCGTGATGCCGTAATCCTCGGCATCCGGGCAGGCGCCCCGTTCCTCCGCCAGAACCTGCGAGGCGGCGTCGACGCCGGCCTTGATATGGCGGAAAACTCTCAGGTTCCAGGCCTTCGCCATCGCGGATTCGAACGGTACGTTGTTGGCTTGGAAGAAAGAATGCAGTCCCATGACGCCGAGACCCACCGAACGCTCCCGCGTGGCGGAATACTTTGCACGGGACATACTGTCCGGCGCATTGTCGATAAAGTCCTGAAGCACATTGTCCAGGAACCGCATGACATCCTCGATAAAGGTCGGGTGGTCTTGCCATTCGTGGAAGGTTTCCAGGTTCAGCGACGACAGGCAGCAAACGGCGGTGCGTTCATTGCCCAAATGGTCGATGCCGGTCGGCAGGGTGATTTCGCTGCAAAGGTTCGAGGTCTTCACCTGCAATCCGGCCAATTTCTGATGTTCCGGCAGGGAGCGGTTCACCTGATCAGAGAACACAATATAAGGTTCGCCCACTTCGACCCGCGCGGTAAGGATGCGAATCCAGAGGTCCCGCGCATTCACCTTGCGGATCGGCGCCAGATCCTTGGGCGACAAGAGCGCCCATTCCTCGTCATTGACCACGGCCCGCATGAAGGCGTCGGACAACAGCACACCATGATGCAGGTTGGGCGCCTTTCGGTTTGGATCGCCACCGGTGGGGCGGCGGATTTCGATGAACTCTTCAATCTCCGGGTGGGTGACCGGCAGATAGACCGCCGCCGAGCCGCGGCGCAGCGAACCTTGGCTGATGGCCAGGGTCAGGGAGTCCATTACCCGGATGAACGGAATGACGCCCGAGGTCTTGCCGGACACGCCGACTTTTTCACCGATGGAACGTAAGTTCCCCCAGTAAGACCCGATGCCGCCGCCGGAGGACGCCAGCCAGACGTTTTCGGTCCACAGCCCGACGATGCCGTCAAGGCTGTCGGTGCTTTCGTTCAAGAAGCAGGAAATCGGCAGGCCCCGTTCGGCGCCCCCGTTGGACAGGACAGGCGTCGCCGCCATAAACCACTGATTACTGAGATAGTCGTAAATGCGCTGAGCATGTTCATCGTCGTCGCCGTAGGTGCTGGCGACGCGGGCAAACAAATCCTGAAAATCCTCGCCGGGCAAGAGGTATCGGTCTTCCAAGGTCGCTTTGCCGAAATCGGTCAGCTTACTGTCTCGGGACTTATCTGTTTCGACCTGCGGACCTTTTGTTGTTTGTATTGAATCAAGCACGTGTGGCCTCCGTTATTTTGCTCAGAGCAGTCAATGGCCGGCAGAACTCACCGGGTTTACCGGGTTTCCAAACAACGGTCCGGGATTAAATCCCAAAGCCGTCCCCCGTTCGGAAACCGGCGATGTTCAGGCCTCAACCAAGGCGGTGAAACACAAGATTTTGGCGGTCCAAAAGCGCTCCGGCGCTATTCCGCGAGTTGGCAAGTGCGCGGATATATGGCCGAAAAGTCGCCTAATTTGGCCGGCGAGGCCGGATATTTGCCGAAAATTAGCGAAAATTTTCGTCTGGCCGGCTTCCCCCAAAACCCCCTGTATGTACCCATATGGGGCCTAAACACCTACAAGATATAGTATGAAAATTTAATTTTCGGTCAATAGGTTGTTATCAACAGAAGTCAATTTTTATGGGGACAAGGTTGTGGAGAAGTGCGGTTTCGCGGTTTTTTGCGGATTCAACGATGAGGGGCATTCCCCCAAGCTCATCTTGAATAGGGTGTTCGAAGCCGATTTGGACTGATTTGATCGCCCATAGGTCGGTAGAACGAGAGAATCGGCCTCAAAATCGCTTGAAAATCGTCTGCCGGGTGCTAGGTTCCGCGGCGTTCCGGTGGCGCGGTCTCGGACCGGCCGGGCATCATCCGAAAAAGAGTGTACTTTCATGGCTCTAGACGAAAAAACTGTGCGTAAGATCGCCAAGCTGGCGCGTATCCGCGTGCCGGACGAGGACGTGGCCGGCTTGGCGGGCGAGCTCTCCAACATCATGGATTGGATTGAGCAGTTGAGCGAGGTGGATACGGATGGGATCGCGCCGCTCACCAGTGTTACCGAACTGACCCTGCCCCAGCGCGCCGACGAGGTGAACGACGGCGATGACCGGGACCGGGTATTGGCCAACGCGCCCGATGCCGAAGGCCCGTTCTATACCGTGCCCAAGGTGGTGGAATGATGGCCGCCTCGCTGACACAGATGACCATGGCCGAGGCCGGGGACAGGCTGGCGGCCGGTGACTTTACCTCGGAAGAACTGACCCAAGCGCATCTCGACGCGACCGAGGCCGCGCGCGATCTGAACGCCTATGTGACCGAAACGCCGGAACTGGCCTTGGAACGCGCCAAGCAGTCCGACGCCCGCCGGTCGAAAGGCGAGAGCGTTGGCGCATTGGACGGCATTCCTCTGGCGATCAAGGATCTGTTCTGCACCGAAGGCGTGTTGACCACTGCCTCGTCCCACATTCTGGACGGATTCACGCCACCCTATGAATCCACCGTCACCCAGAATTTGCGCAACGCCGGCGCGGTGATGCTGGGCAAGACCAACATGGACGAGTTCGCCATGGGCTCCGCCAACATCACCAGCTACTACGGGCCGGTCAAAAACCCGTGGTATCTGAACGATGGCAAGGACCGGGTGCCGGGCGGGTCCTCCGGCGGTTCAGCAGCCACCGTTGCCGCTCGGATCGCTTTGGGCGCGGCAGGATCGGACACCGGCGGCTCCATCCGCCAGCCGGCGTCGTTCTGCGGCATCGTCGGCATGAAGCCGACTTACGGGCGCTGTTCCCGCTGGGGCATGGTGGCCTTCGCCTCCAGCCTGGATCAGGCCGGGCCCATCACCCGCACGGTGCGCGATGCGGCGATCATGTTGCAGGGTATGGTCGGGCATGACGCAAAGGATTCCACCAGCGTTGATCTGCCGATCCCGAATTTCGAGGCGGCCATCGGCGGCGATCTGAAAGGCAAGCGGATCGGCATTCCGGCGGAGTACCAGATCGATGGCATGTCGGAAGAGATCAATGATCTCTGGCGCCAGGGGATGGACTGGCTGCAAGCGGCCGGCGCCGAACCGGTGGAGGTCAGTCTGCCGCACACCAAATATGCGTTGCCTACATATTATATAGTCGCGCCGGCGGAGGCGTCGTCCAACCTGGCCCGCTATGACGGGGTGCGCTACGGGCTTCGCGTGGACGGTGACAGTCTGGAAGACATGTACGAGGCGACCCGCGCCGAAGGCTTCGGCCAGGAGGTGCGCCGCCGGATCATGATCGGGACCTATGTGCTGAGCGCCGGCTATTATGATGCCTACTATGTGAAGGCGCAGAAAGTGCGCTCGCTCATTTTTAAGGATTTCTCGGATGCTTTCGACCAGGTGGACGCGATCCTGACGCCGACCGCGCCCTATCCCGCCTTCGCCATCGGCGAAAAGATGGATGATCCGGTGCAGATGTATATCAATGACGTGTTCACCGTGCCCGCCAGCCTGGCCGGCTTGCCCGCCATTTCCGTCCCGGCGGGGCTATCCAACGAAGGGTTGCCGCTGGGCCTCCACCTGATCACCAAGCCCTTCGACGAGGAAGGCCTGTTTCAGGTGGCCGACGTCCTGGAGCAGGCCGCCGGGTTCGATCATCTGCCGCCGTTTGTGAGCGGAGGCGCGGCATGACCTATCTGATCCAAGGGGACACCGGCGATTGGGAAGTGGTGATTGGGCTTGAAGTCCATGCGCAGGTCGTCTCCAACGCCAAATTGTTTTCCGGCGCGGCGACGGCGTTCGGCGCGGAGCCCAACACCCAAGTATCGCTGGTTGATGCGGCCATGCCCGGTATGCTGCCGGTGATCAACCATGTGGCGCTGGAGCAGGCGGTGCGCACCGGCCTCGGCCTGAATGCCGAGATCAATCTCCATTCGGTGTTCGAGCGGAAGAACTATTTCTATCCGGACCTGCCCCAGGGCTATCAGATTTCCCAGTACCTCCATCCGATCGTGGGGGAGGGGACCATCACCCTGGATATGCCGGACGGGCCCCGGGACATCGGGGTGGAACGGCTGCACCTGGAACAGGATGCGGGCAAGTCCCTGCATGATCAGGACCCCAAGCGTACCTTTATTGATTTGAACCGGGCCGGCGTGGCGCTGATGGAGATTGTTTCCAAGCCGGACCTCCGCAGCCCGGAAGAAGCGGGCGCTTACCTCCGCAAGCTTCGGGCGATCCTGCGCTATTTGGGCACCTGCGACGGTAATATGGAACAGGGCTCGCTTCGTTGTGACGCTAACGTAAGCGTGCGCCATCCCGGCGAAGAGCTACGTACCCGCGCCGAGATCAAGAACATCAACTCCGTCCGCTTCGTCATGCAGGCGATTGAGATCGAGGCCGAACGCCAGATCGACCTGTACGAGAACGGCGGCGAAGTGGTGCAGGAAACCCGGCTGTTCGATCCCGATAGGGGGGAGACCCGGTCCATGCGCTCCAAGGAGGATGCGCACGATTACCGCTATTTCCCGGACCCGGATTTGTTGCCGGTGGACCTGGAGCAATCCTTTGTTGATGACATCAAGGCCGGTCTGCCGGAACTCCCCGACGCCAAGAAAGCGCGGTTTGTCAGCGACTATGGTCTCAGCGAGGCGGATGCCGCCGTGCTGGTGGCGGAGAAGGAAACCGCGTTGTACTTTGAAGACGTGGCCAACGGGCGCGATGCCAAGATCGCGGCCAACTGGGTGATCCATGAACTATTTGCTGTCTTGAATAAGGACGGCAAGGAGATTGCCGACAGCCCGGTCAGCGCCGCCTCTCTCGGTAAGCTCGTGGGGCTGATTTCCGACAACACGATCTCCAACCGCATCGCCAAGGATGTATTTGAAGAAATGGTGACGAACGGCGGCGATCCGGAATCTATCGTCGAGGAAAAGGGCCTGAAGCAAATCACCGACACGGGCGAGATCGAAGCCGCCGTGGATCAAGTGATCGCCGATAATCCGGAACAGGCGCAGCAGTACCGGGAGGGCAACCCCAAGGTCGGCGGCTGGTTCGTCGGCCAGGTGATGAAGGCCACCCAGGGCAAGGCCAACCCGCAGATGGTCAACGAACTGCTGGCAAAAAAGCTCGGCTAGGCCCCCTTACGACCAAAGCAAGACGTTTACTACCCTTAGTAAAGTGCCTGGCGCCAGAGGAGTCTAAAACGCACGATTTGTGCCAGGCACCTTGTTTGGTGTCTCGATGTACCAGATAAACAATAGGTATTGTGATGGTGTAAAACCTACCTTAAGGTTCCTTTATTACCACAGATGAAAAACATTAATTCTTCAATCGCAACGGGGTAAAATCCATGACCATCAGAAGGACACTCTTGGGCATTACGGCTCTTGCCGCCGCGGCGCTATTGACCGCTTCGCCGGCGAAAGCGGAGATGGCGTCCGGCGTCGTTCTCGCCAACACCTGCTTTTCCTGCCATGGCACTAACGGCAAAAGCCGGGGCGATATGCCGAGTATTGCTGGTAAGTCAAAAGGCTTCATCGTTTCGAGCATGAAGAATTTCCGGTCCGGCGAACGACCCTCGACCGTGATGATGCGGATTTCCAAAGGCTTCACCGACGCCGAGATCGACGCCTTGGCCAGCTATTTTTCGAAGAAGTAGGGGGGCGACATGACTGATATTTCAAGACGCTCATTCAACGCCATACTCGGTTCCGGCCTCGCCCTCGGCGCCACCGGCCTGCCCCTCGGTTCCCTCTTCGCCCAAAGCAAAGCTAATGTGGTGATCGTGGGCGGCGGCTTTGGCGGCGCGACAGCGGCCAAGTACCTGAAGCTGTTCAACGCCAATCTGTCGGTAACCCTGATCGAACCCTCGACCAGCTATGTCACCTGCCCGTTCTCCAACACGGTGATCGGCGGCCTCAATTCGATGGAGTACATCACCCAGAACTATGATGCGCTGAAGGGAATGGGTGTGACAGTAGTCCACGAGATGGCCACCCGGATCGACGGCGCCAAGAAGACGGTGACCTTGTCCAACGGCAACAGCGTCGCTTTTGACCGCTGCATTGTTTCGCCGGGCATTGATTTCCGCTGGGATCAGGTCGTCGGTCTTGACCAGACCACGGTAGAGGTGGTCCCTCACGCCTGGAAAGCGGGCTCGCAGACGGTTCTCCTGCGCAAGCAATTGGAAGCCATGCGGGACGGCGGCACGTTTATTATTTCACCGCCGCCAAATCCGTTCCGCTGCCCGCCGGGCCCCGGTGAACGGATCAGTCTGGTCGCCAACTACTTCAAGAAGCATAAGCCGAAGTCCAAGATTATTGTGCTGGATCCCAAGAAGGGCTTCTCAAAACAGGGCCTGTTCAAGGAAGGCTGGGCCAAGCTCTACAAGGGCATGATCGACTACCACAATCTCGACAATGACGGCGTGGTGGAAAAGGTCGATGCCAAGACCAAGACCCTGCACACGAACTTCAGTCAGTACAAAGGCGACGTGGTGAACTTTATCCCGCCGCAATATGCCGGCGCCATCGCCCGGTCTTCGGGGCTGGCCGATAGTACGGGCTGGTGTCCGGTGGATCAGCGCACGTTTGAATCGACGCTGGTGCCGGGTGTCCACGTGATCGGTGATGCCAGTGTCGCTGCGCCCATGCCCAAGTCCGGCTTCTCCGCCTCCAGTCAGGCGAAAGTCTGCGCGGCGGCGATCAGCGCCATGCTGGCCAACGAGGTCCCCGGCACGCCGAAGTTCGTCAACACCTGCTATAGCCTAGTGGCCGAGGATTACGGCATTTCCGTCGCGATGGTCTACGGCTATGAAGGCAATAAGATCATCAAGGTCGAAGGCTCCGGCGGGCTTAGCCCATCCGGTTCCAGTGATGGGTTCCACAACCGCGAGGCCAATTACGCGCGCGGCTGGTACGAAAGCATCACACAGGATATCTGGGCGTAAACAACCGGATAAGACCTTAACGTTCGCCTCTGTGATAGCGCCCCGGAGTGGTTATTCGAAACTGGCTCCGGGGCGTTTGTTTTTCGCCGATGGCCGGTGATCTCAGGAAACGGGCAGCGCGTCTCTGTCTTCGCGTTTGGCGACCCGGTGGGAATCCTCGTTGGCGCCGAACTTCCAATAGCTGGAGATATACAGCTCGTCCTTGGTAAGCTGCCGGTCCTTCTGCAGATAGTCCCGTACAGTGCGCATGCTGTTGAACTCGCAGGCGACCCAAACCGACGGTCGGCCATCGGGCCAAACAAGACTTCGGACATGATCGGCGAGAAGTTGAGGGGCCTCGCCGGGCTCCGGATTGATCAGCCACTCAACGTCAAAGCCCGCCGGGATCGGCAGGTCCTGAATGTCCGCTTCGTCGATGATTTCAATCGCGATGTAGCCGGTCGCGTCCGTGGGCAATTCTTCGATGTTGACGCTGATCGCCGGCAGGGCGGTCATGTCGCCGGCCATCAAAATCCAGTCGGCGTCATGATTGACGGAGGTCTTCGGGCCCGGCCCGCCGACCATGATTGTCTCGCCCGGTTGGCAAGACACTGCCCATCGAGACGCCGGCCCGCCGTCCCCATGCAGGACGAAATCGACATCGATTTCGCCGTCTTGCTGGGTGCGTACTGAATAGGTTCGGGTCACCGGGCGGCCGTCTTCCGTGGGCGGAAAGTTCAACTTGATGTAGCCGCCGGCCGCATCCATGGGAAAATCCACCATGCCCGGTCCGCCCAGGGTCACCCGGTGCATGTTCGGGGTGAGGCGTTTCGAACCGATAACCTGTAATTCCCGTGGCGGCCGTTTCGCCATGCCGATGTTCCTAACGCTTTTTCCAGTCGATTACGTATACATATGTAACTTGAACGGCGAGAGGGCAACCCGGGAGTTGGCGAGAGCGCCTACCCCACCGGGATGGCGAAGATGGTGACCCAAACGAGCACTAATGCCGCCAAGACGAAAGCCATCCGTAAAGCCCATCGGCGGACCGGCTGATCCACCTGTCCTGTCAATTGCAACGCGACCAACGCTTGTAGAGCGTAATACGCCGCGAAGGCCTGCGAAGCGTAAGCGATAATTTCGAATATATTGCTGACCCAGATCAGACCGATGGCGATCAGGACAATAACAGGATAGCCGGAGCCGGCGGACAGTTTAGTTTCTTCCGCGATCAAGCCTCCCGCCCCGGCGGTGTCGGCGACGGCGGCGCTGAACTGGCTCATCATCGCGCCGATAATAAGCAATGGCGGGAGAAGCAGCGCCACCTTTTCTACCATATGAATGATGGCCGTTTCGTCGAGATGCAGCTCGGAGACGTCAAAGAGCAGAGGCATGATCAGGACGATAAAGCCGACGTAAATGATGCCGGAGACAATCTGAGCGAGGCGCATGCTGCGCACCCGCGTCTCGGCGTCGAACGCCTGACCTAGATAGCGGGATGTTTCAAACCCCTGAACGACCAGCAGCAATCCGGCAAGCGCCCGGGCCTGCTCCCACCAGCTTTGATCCGGCGGTAGGTTGGGGACGCTAGCCATTGCCTCGGGATCGAACCCGGCAAGGCCCACCAAAAGTGCGGCGATGACCGCCAGCTTGATGGTCACCGAATATTCCTCGAGTTGGATTAGGCCTTTGAGCCCCTTCCACCAGCCGGTCCCGCCGATAAAGATCAGGATGGCGGTGGTCAGAAGGCGGGCCGGGGTCTCGCCGTCTATGCCGATTCCATCCAGCGCAAAGGACGCCAAAAGCCGGATATAGAAAGCGACAGAGATGACGTACGCCACGGCCAGGATCAGATCGCTCCCCCGCTCGGTGAGGCGCAGGTGGCGGGGCGTTTCGCTATCATGTAACATCGGTTCGGCGTGGACGATGTTGAACCGGATGATAGCGCCGATGCCGTAGGCCCCGACGACGATTCCCAGCATCGCCCAGGGCGCATCTTTGCCGGTCACAAGATACAGCATCGGCGCGACCACCAAAAAGCCGCTACCGATGATGGAAGCGAGAGGCGTCACGGTCGCCTGCCAGAATGTGGCGTTTCTGACAGCAGGCCGCAGCAGGATAATGGCCGCCACAATCGCAACGGCGGGGAGGATGAAATTCAAGCCAGGCATGGTGATCTCTGGCTCAGGATATAGCGTGCGTGGCTTGGAGAACAATGCTGTTCCGCCACTCTATCACCCCGCGTTACAACCCATAGTAAAGTGCCTGGCACCAGACTGGCCAATATCGCCACTTTGGCGCCAGGCACCGAATTGAGGACACTAAATGAGGGTGATTGGCGTATCTTGCCAGTCTCGGCGACTCATGGTCTCCTAACGTCTCACACGAGAGGGGAAGTGGACTATGAAAGCGGCGTTTTGTACGGAACTGGGTGGTCCTGAGGTCCTGCAGGTGGGCGAGGTCGAGACACCCGAGCCCGGCGCCGGTGAGGTGCGGGTGCGCGTTCATGCCTCCGGCGTCAATCCATCGGACTGGAAGGCGCGCTATCGGGGCCGGGGCGGCGGCATGGGATATAATCTGATCATTCCCCACAGTGATGGCGCGGGTGTTGTCGACAAGGTGGGCAGCGGCGTCAGCGGGTTTGAGCCCGGCCAGCGGGTCTGGGTCCTGAACGCCCAATATCTGAGGCCTTTGGGCACCGCCGCCGAGTATGTCGTCCTGCCGCAGAACCTGGTGTTTCCGCTGCCTGATGGTGCGGATTTTAATGAAGGCGCCTGCTTCGGCATTCCATTCCTGACGGCCCACCGGGCGCTCACCATGGAGGGTGATATTAAAGGCCAAACCGTACTGATCCAGGGCGGCGCGGGCGCGGTCGGCCATCACCTGATCCAGATCGCCAAGCGCTTGGGCGCGACCGTGCTGACCACGGTCAGTTCGGACGAGAAAGCGGCCTATGCGACCGAGGCCGGGGCGGATCATGCGCTCATCTATACAGACGAGGATTACGTCGCGGGCCTGCTGGAAGCCACGGATGGGGCCGGGGTCGATCGCATTATCGAAGTTAATCTCTCCGGCAACGGGTTGACGTACGGCGTAGTTCTGAAACCCGGCGGCACGGTCATAATCTATGGCACCAACGATCCTGTGGCCCAGGTGCCGGCCATGGATTTCATCCGTCGGGGCGCGACGTTAAAGTGGTTTATCGTTTACGAGATCAACGACGCTCAGCGCCAGGCCGGTGCGGCGATGTTGAACGATATGGTATCCGACAGCGGGCTGGTCACCACCATCGCCAAGACGTTTCCGCTGGACGAGGTGCAGGCGTCGCACGAAATGGTCGAGGCCGCCAAGCACATCGGCAACGTGGTGCTGGAAATTCCGTGAGCAGGATCAAGTCCCATCTCAGGGTGTTTCTCTACGCCGTAATCTTCGGGATGGTCGCCTACGGGTTTGTCCACGCGGGCATGGCCCTGCACCGGTATATCATGTCGTAATCGGCTAGGAGCGGTCTTTGGAAGCCTGGGTTCTTTTCACCATTGCCGCCGCTTTCCTGCAGAATATCCGCAACTCCCTGCAGAAGAGCCTGAACAGCGTGCTCTCCACTGTCGGCGCGGCCTATACCCGCTTCGCCTTCGGCCTGCCGCTCGCGGTGATCTATTGGCTGGTGCTGATCAAGCTGGACGGCACGCCCCTTAATTGGTCCTTGGAGTTTTGGTGGTTCGCGTTTCTGGGCGGCACAACCCAAATCGCCGCCATGTGGTTCACGCTCCGCGCCTTTGCGCTCCGGGGATTTGCCGTGGGGACGGCTTATTCCAAGACCGAAACGTTTCAGACCGCTATTTTCACCATCATCATCCTGGGCGAAGCGGTGAGCGCGGCCGCCTTTATCGCCATTGCCATCAGCTTCGCCGGCGTCTGTTTCCTGTCACTGGCCAAGTCGGATGTGACCCTCAAGGATTTCCTGACCTCCTGGACCCGCAAGGCAGCGCTCATGGGATTGGGTAGCGGCGCCATGCTGGGGGTTTCGGCGACCTCGTACCGGGGCGGCGCGCTGGCGCTCGGCGGCGACAATGTATTGCTGGCGGCCGCCACCACGCTGATGGGCGCGCTCGCCATCCAGACAGCTTTGATGACGATTTATCTTTATGTCCGGGAGAAGGGGGAACTCGCCAATATCTGGAAGCACCGGAACAAGGCGTTTCTGGTTGGCGTGGCCAGTATGCTGGGCTCGGTCGGCTGGTTCACCGCCATGACCCTGGTCAACGCGACGTATGTGAGAGTCCTGGGTCAGGTGGAGCTGATCTTCACCTTCGCCACGTCGGTGCTGATCTTTAAGGAAAAGATCACCGGCGCGGAAAATCTGGGCACGGTGCTGATTGTCGGGGGACTATTGTTCCTGCTGTTGGGCTGAGGTCCGCACCCTATCCAACAATTTCTCCAGCGCGCGGTTGAGCGCGGCGTTCTCAGCGTCGCTCAATCCGTCCACCAGACTTTCCTCGAACGCCAACGCCTCCGGAACGATCTGGCGGTAAATGCGCCAGCCCGCCGGCGTCATGTTGAGGACCGAATTCCGCCGATCCGCCGGGTCTTGACTGCGGGCCACGAGCCCCAAGTCGATCAGGCCGGCGACGGCGCGGCTGACCTGCACTTTGTCCAGCGCGGCGTGTTCCACCACGTAAGACGCCGAACAATCGGGCGCGCGGCCCAGCGCGAACATCACCCGCCATTGGGAGTTGGAGATGCCAAACCGTTCCCCATAGGTCCTGGAGAACGCCGCGCCCACGGCTTTGGCCAGCACGGCCAGCCGGTATGGCAAAAAGTCGTGCAGTTGCAGCGTGGTTTCTACCGGTGCGGCATCGTCTTTCATGGCAATATCATAGTTGCAATTAGTTTCATATGAAACTAATATTTCCGCCATCAGAGGAGGACATCATGGACACGGCTGTCACCACAGGGCTGACGTACCAAACCGGCTTTGGCAATGAATTCGCGACCGAGGCGCTGCCCGGCGCATTGCCCCAGGGGCAGAACTCACCGCAGAAAGTGGCTTATGGGCTCTATGCGGAACTGTTGAGCGGCAACGCCTTTACTGCGCCCCGCAACGACAACCTGCGGACTTGGTTTTATCGCATCCGCCCGTCGGTCAAGCATTTGCCCTTCAAGCAGATCGACAACGGCCTTTTGCGCAGCGCGCCCTTCGACGAGGCCCCAGCGACACCAAACCAGATGCGCTGGGATCCCCAGCCCATCCCGGCGGAGCCCACGGACTTTATCGAAGGGTTGATGACCCTGATGGGCGCGGGGGACGGCAGCATGACCGGCCTCGCTGTACATTTGTACGCCGCCAATGCGTCCATGACCGACAGGTATTTTTATAATGCCGATGGGGAGATGTTGTTCCTGCCGCAGCAGGGTCGGTTGACCATCCTCACCGAGATGGGGGTGATGGAGGTCGAGCCCAACGAGGTCGCCGTGGTTCCCCGTGGCGTAAAGCATCGGATCGAATTGCCTGACGGTCCCAGCCGAGGGTATGTGCTGGAGAACTACGGCGCCGCTTTCCGTCTGCCCAACCTGGGCCCGATCGGTTCCAACGGGCTCGCCAATCCCAGGGATTTCCAGAGCCCCGTCGCCCAATTCGAAGACCGGGAGGGCGACTTCCGGTTGGCCGCCAAATTCGGCGGCAACTTGTGGGAATGCGAGATCGGCCATTCGCCCCTGGACGTGGTGGCGTGGCACGGCAATCTTGCGCCTTATAAATATGACTTGGCCAAGTTTTGCGCCGTCAATTCGGTGACTTTTGACCACATCGATCCGAGCATTTTCACTGTGCTGACTTCGCCGACGGATACGGATGGCGTCGCCAACGCGGATTTCGTGATCTTCCCGCCCCGTTGGATGGTGGCGGAAAATACCTACCGGCCGCCGTGGTATCATCGGAATATCATGAGCGAGTTCATGGGACTTATTAAGGGCGAATATGACGGCCGCAAGGAAGGCTTCGTGCCGGGCGGCGCCAGCCTGCACAACTGCTATGCCGCCCATGGCAATGACGCCGAAGTGTTCGGCAAGGCCAGCGAGGAGGAGTTGACGCCGCAGTTCTTGGGCGGCTCCATGGCATTTATGTTTGAAACCCGGCACCTTTACAGGCCAACATCCTTCGCCTACGACACCCCGACCCTGCAAAAAGACTATTACGAAATTTGGCAGGGCTTACAGAAAAACTTCAACGGCAGGGCTTAGAGATTACATGACCGAAATTAACCAGACCCACGACCCGGCGCTCAAAAGCTGGGTCGATAGCGCCAACGCGGCCGATTGCGATTATCCGATCCAGAACCTGCCGTTCGGCATTTTCCGCCGTGTGGGCAGCGCCGAAAGTTTCCGTGCTGGTGTGGCCATCGGCGACCAAATTCTTGATTTGGCCGCGGTGAAGGACAAAGGTCTGTTCGGCGATGATCTGGCCGCAGCAGCGGAAAGTTTCGACGAGCCCATCCTGAACACCTTTATGTCGCTGGGCCCGGCGCAGTGGTCTGCGGTGCGCAAGCGGCTGTCGGAACTGTTGCGGGACGGTGGCCCGGCAGATGAACTGCAATCCTGCCTGGTGCCGATGTCAGAGGCCGAGATGGACGTGCCGGCGGCCATCGGTGATTACACGGATTTCTATGCGTCGATCAATCATGCGACAAATGTGGGCCGGCTTTTCCGCCCCGACAATCCGCTGATGCCGAACTATAAGTATGTGCCCATCGCTTACCATGGCCGCTCATCATCGATTTGTGTCAGCGGCACGCCGACGCCTCGGCCCAACGGACAGATCAAGGCCCCGGACGCGGATGCGCCGGTTTTTACGTCGTGCAAGCGGTTGGACTACGAGACCGAGCTTGGCTTTTATATCGGGCCGGGCAACGCGCTTGGCTCGACGATCAGCGTGACCGACGCCGATCAGCAGATTTTTGGTTTTTGTATTCTGAACGACTGGTCGGCCCGTGATATTCAGGCCTGGGAATATCAGCCCCTGGGTCCGTTCCTGGCCAAGAACTTCATGAGCACCATTTCACCTTGGATTGTCACCATGGAAGCGCTGGCCCCCTACCGCACCGGTTTTGGGGAACGCCCGGACGGCGATCCGGCGCCCATGCCGCACCTGTGGGATGATGAGCTGTCCAAATCAGGCGCGCTGGATATCAAGATCGAGACGTCAATTTCCACCGAGGCCATGCGCAAGGCCGGCACGCCGGCGCAAGTGATCGGCAGTCCAAACGCGCAGGACCTATATTGGTCGGTCTTTCAGATGGTGGCCCAGCATTCCAGCAACGGCTGCAATCTGAACCCTGGCGATTTCTTAGGATCCGGAACCATATCCGGCACCTCGCCCGACAAGCTGGGCAGTATCCTGGAAAAATCCGTCGGTGGCAAAGAGCCCATCAACTTCCCTGATGGCGAGACCCGTACGTTTCTGGAAGACGGCGACGAGGTGATCATGCGCGCCTGGTGCGAAGGCGAGGGCAAGGCCCGGATCGGCTTCGGCGAATGCCGTTCGATTATCGTGCCGGCGGGGTAGGGGCCATCATGAGCGCCCGGAATCTGGTAGACGGGTTCGATATCAACGAACTGACGCCGGATTTTCTCCATGATCCGCAGCCGACGTATCATGCGCTGCGGGAATTGGATCCCGTGCACCAGAATAAAGACGGCTCGTATTTTCTGACCCGTTACCGGGATTTGGAACTGACTTACAAGCACCCGGCCATGAGTTCCGACAAGAAGGTCGATTTCAAACCCACCATGAAAGATGGGGCGCTCTATTTGCACCACACCACCAGTCTGGTGTTCAACGATGACCCCTACCACGCACGGGTGCGTAAACAGCTGGCGGGCGCCTTTACCCCCCGCAAGCTGGCGGAATTGGAGCCCCTTATCGAACGGGTGATTGACGAGCTTTTGGAGGAACTGGCGGAACGGGACACGTTCGATCTGATGGATGATTTCGCCTTGAAGCTGCCGATCGAGATTATTTCGAATATGCTGGGCGTACACCGGGAAAAGCGGCATCTACTGCACGGCTGGTCCAATACGATCCTAGGCGGGCTGGAACCGGCGCTATCTGATGAGGCGCGGATAGCGGGCGATGAAGCCGTGGAGGAATTCAGTGCGTACTTGGAGGACCTGATCGAGGAGCGCCGCAAGAACCCTGACGAAGGCGGGCAGGGCGAAGTTTTGGCCGCGCTGATCTTTGGCGAAGTGGATGGCGAGAAACTCAGCCTCGTGGAATTGGTGCAGAACTGCATTTTTCTGCTAAACGCGGGACACGAGACCACGGCAAATCTAACCGCCAATGGTATTTGTGCGTTAATGGACCACCCGGACCAATTGCGCCGCTTGCAGGATGATCCCTCTCTCATCGACACGATGGTGGAAGAGACTCTCCGTTACGACAGCCCTGTGCAACTCGGCAATCGCCGGCTGACGGCGGACCTGGAAGTGGGCGGCGTCGCCATGAAGGAAGGGGATTATCTGCACATGGCGATCGGGGCGGCCAACCGCGATCCGGACATCTTTGAAGACCCTGATAGGTTCGACATCGGCCGAAAGATGCTCCATCCCCACTTCGCCTTCGCCTGGGGTAAACATATCTGCCTGGGCGCGACCCTCGGCAAGATCGAGGGCCGTGTCGCCATCGGCAAGTTCGTGCAGAAGTTTCCGAATGTGGATTACGCCGGCGATAAGGAGCGTTTGCTGCGCGCCCGCTTTCGGGGCTACAGCCACGTTCCGGTCAAAGTGCTCTAGCGTCTGATATACGCCACTTTTTTGGCCGTCTCCGCCAGCGTTGCCGTCTGGCTTTCCAGCATGGAGATCAACCCGTCGACGCCCTTTTGGCGCACAATAGACCTAAACTCTTCCCGCTGGGTCATAGCCATGCTGATCCCCTCGATCACCAGATCAAGAATGCGGTACCCGGCGTCCTTTTGGCGCACGCGCCAGCCGGCGATCAGCGGCTTGCCGCTGGGACGGTCAAACCGGGTGGAGACCAAAACATCCCTTTTGCCGTAAGGCTTGGCGTCGGTCACTGACATGGTGCCGCCGCCATAATTTGAAAGGCGCTGGGAATAGGTGCTGAGCACCCAAGTCCGGAATTGTGATTGATACCGTACCCGCTGTTCCGCAGAGGCTTTCCGCCAGGCCGAGCCCAGCACATAGCGCCCGATCATGGCGATATCAAAATTTTCGGCCAGAAGATTGCGAACATGACCTTCCCGTTCGGACCGGGTGAGACTTTCGTCGCTGAGGAAATTAATGGCTTCCTGGCCCAGCGCCTGCATGTATTTGGTGGCGCCCTCGGCAGAGGTTTTGCCGTCGGCGCCATGGCTCGGCGGCGTCGCCAGGAAAAATGCGGCGGCAACTGCGGAAACGAACAACATCCGCCAGAAATTCGACGGATATGCTTGGGATACGCTACGCACAAACATTTTGGTACGTGGCCTCATTCTCTTACCCTCCACCGGTTGCGGTCATCTTTGGGGTGACCGGTTCAGTGTGATTATTAGAAGATGGGGTGTCTCTTACAGTGATTTTAGTCACATAAGTGATGAATCTTACACCATACTGGTTAACCGGAGGTTTAAGGCAGATTACCAGACGGAAACGTTGGGATCGTCGGTTCCCCGGCGGCCGTATGGCCTTTCGCGGCGGTCGGGCCCGGCGATGGGCCGTTTTTGCCGGCGGCGGTCCGGGCCGCGTTTCACCCGCTGGCCGGCGGGCCGGTCCGTGGTTTCCGCCACAGACCATTCAGGGTCTTCTTCTTCCTTGACCTCGCCGATCGGCACCCACATGGGGCCGTCGTCGTCGGGGTTGTCGGATTCTTGGCGCTCCAGCCGGGGGGCGGCCAAGGCCTTGCTCACGATGATCCGGCCGTTCTCATCCAAGGCGTTTTCCGCATCCACGACACTTAAAACGTCGGAGACCAGCTCCTGTGCGTTGAAACCGCCGCGTAGAAAATTAACCCCAAGTTCATTGACGATCCGGGACGCCATCAACAGCCCGTCCATCTCGATCTTTACCAGCTGGAACAGGAATTTTTCATCGTGATCATTATTGTAGGTGCCCTTGGAGCCGATGGCGCGGGCCAGCAGAGTCTCGCAAAAACGCACCAGGCTTTGGGCGCTTTTCTCACCCGGTTTGGTGCCCATGGCATTGAAAATCGGGTTCAGATCCAGAATATAGATCTGACCGGCCTGACCCTTGATCAGGGCCTTATCGGCGGTGACTTCGACTTCCTGGAGAATTTCACTGGTGGAGATTTGATGCTCCGGCGGGGCGTCGTCCACCTTGATGGTGCCGGTCTCCAGATCAATGGAGTCATCTTCGAAATCGGACATGCTCGGCATATCACCCGGTTTGCGGCCGGCCTTTTTGCCGTCGCCTTTAAGCTTGCCCAGAAGTCCTTTCTTATCGGCCATGATAGTCTCAGGATAGTTCGTATTTTATCCAACTCACCAAATGAGAGTCCGGCTGTAAATTACGGGAAACAACTACACCAAAATGCCCGGGGCCTAGGTGTTTTTCACCATGTCGCGAACTTCGTGTTTGAGGATTTTACCCATGGCGTTGCGCGGCAGATCATCAACAAAAATCACATCCTTCGGGTGTTTATACCGCGCCAATTGGTCTTCGAACCTGGCCAGGAACTCGGGCGCTTCGGGCGGGTCAGTCTTGGGAATGACGACTGCCACCGGTACCTCGCCCCACCTGTCATCCGGGCGGCCGACGACAGTGCCGTCCTCTATATCGTCCATCCGGTAGATGACCTGTTCCAGCTCCGCCGGATAAATATTCTCGCCGCCGGAGATGATAACATCCTTTTTACGGTCGTTGATCCAGACATAGCCTTCGTCATCCTGGTAGCCGACATCGCCGGTGTAATACCAGCCGTCGCGCAGGGACTCCCTGGTGGCCTCTTCATTGCCCCAGTATTCATAGAGCACATTTTTGCCTTTGATGAGAATTTCGCCGGGCGTGCCGGTTTCCACATCGTTGCTGTTGTCATCAACGATCCGCATCTCGCAATGCATGGCCGCCTTGCCAGTGGAGCCGACCTTGCGGATGGCGTCCTCGGCGCGGAGATAAATCGCGATGGGGCAGGTTTCCGTCGCCCCGTACATCTGTGAGATCGGCACCCCCTTGTCATGGTACTCGTTGATCAGGGTGAGGGGCACGATGGACGAGCCGCTAAGCACGGTTTTTAATTGCGGGAACCACGCGTCCTTCCAGCCGGGCAGGGCCGAGACCGCCAATAAAGTCGCCGGCACGAGGCAGGTGAGCGTAATCCGCTCATGCAACAGCGCATCCAGAACGGCCTGCGGATCGAAGCGCCGGTGTAGCGTCACCGTCGCGCCTGCATAAAACGCCGGCGTCGTCTGATTATTCATGCCGCCGACGTGAAACAAGGGTAGGGGGGTCAAAATATGGTCGTGGCTGCTGATGTCGCCCAGGTGCACCCCGTTCAGCGCGTTCACCAGCATGGCTTCCTGGGTCAGTACCGCCCCTTTCGGCCGGCCCGTGGTGCCTGAAGTGTAGACCAGGAGATACGGTGTTTCCGGCGCGACATGGGGGTTTCGGTCGTCACCCTCCGCCGTCGCCACGGCTTCAGCCAGGCGCTGCCATCCGTCGGCCTCGAAGTCCGAGGCCACCAATTCAATATCCGGTAGCTGCTGCTTCAACTCCTCGCCCCGCGCCTGATATTCGGAATCGCACATCAGAATTTTAGGGGCAGAATCCTTCAGGATGTAGAGATGCTCCGCCGCCACCAGCCGCCAATTTAAAGGCGAGAAAATCACGCCGATCCGCGCACAGGCGAACATCACGAACAAGAATTCTGGCGTATTCATGCCCAGATAGGCGAGCCGGTCGCCCCGGCCCAGTCCCAACACATGTTTCAGCGCGCGGGCGTGATCGCGCACGGTGGTGGCAAACTCTCCGTAGGTGATCTCTTTGCCTTCGAACCGTAGCGCGATTTTACTCGGCGAAAAGGCCTCATGCTTATCCAGCCAGTCGGAAAGGTTGATCACTCGTCCGTCTCTCCCCGTTCATAGAGGGCATCGCGGCCGATCTTGTCGATGCACAGTTCCGCCGTCCAAGGCAGCATTAACGACCCGCAACGGCTGTCCCGATACAGCCGCTCCAGATGCAGGGATTTCAGCATGGATTGACCGCCGCAGGTGCGGATCGCCAGCCGGCACAGATCATTGGCGTTCTCCATGACGGTATACTGAGCGGCCCAAGCCCGCATGATTTGCGATTTGGACGGGTTAGGCCTGGCGTCATTCAGCATCTGGACCCAGATCGCCTTGGTCTGCTCCAGTTTGACGAACATCTCCGCAACCGCGATTTGCTTGGTCGGGTACATGCGGCGTTTCACTGGCGGCGTGCCCGGCATCTCGCCGCGCAGATATTTCACCGTGAAATCGTACGCCGCCTGCGCAATCCCCATGTAAGAGGGGGTGAGCGACGTGAACATGTGGGGCCAGCGGCTGGCGGCCTGGAAGTACACACCCTGGGGCATCAATGCCTCGTCGTCCTTTACGAACACGTCTTCGAAAATCAGGTTTCGCGACACCGTGCCTCTCATACCCAGCGGGTCCCAGTCGCCTTCAACCCGGACGCCCTTGGTCTTAGCCGGGACGGCCATATACATCGTGTCCCGCCGGCTGAGCCGGGGCTTCTCTTCCGTGCACAGAACACCGTAATAGTCGGCGGAACCGGCAAGGGAGGCGAAGATTTTCTTGCCGTTGATGCGCCAGCCGCCTTTTTCCCGCGTTGCCGTGGTGCCGAAGGGTTTGAACCCGGCCGCTGCGGCGCCGCCCTCCGAGAACGGCTGCGCGTAAATCGCGCCTTTCTTGAGGATTCGTTCGTAATGCATCGCCCGGCGGCGGTTATGGTTGCGGCGGTCCTCCTTGGACATGGGCAGGTCATCCGCCAGGTCGCCGGTCCAAAGACAAGAGCTCACATGCATATTAAAGGTCAGCGCCGTCGAGCCGCAGTAGCGCCCGATTTCGGCCGCCGCCATGGAGTAAGATTTTAGGTCGGCGCCCATCCCTTTGTATTTTTTGGGGATACAGATGCCCAGCAGGCCGGCCTTGTGCATGTCTTTGTAATTGGCCATGGGAAAGACGGCGTCCCGGTCCCACTTGTCTCCTCGGGCGGCAAATTTTGATTGCCCAAGTTCGCGGGCGATGGTGCACAGTTTCGCCTGCTGCCGGTTTAACCCGTACGACTTCGGATCAAACATCGGTGCATCGAGTTCTGCTTTTGCTTTGGCCATGATTTAATCCTTCCTGATCTGATCTAAAAATTGCCGGAGCGTGTCGTCAAACACGTCCGGTATCTGCATATTGGCGAGATGCCCTGCGCCTGACAGGCACACGTAATCCGCCCCCGGAATCTTGGAGGCCATCTTCTCCATCATCGGCGCCGGCGCATTCTGGTCCAATTCCCCCGCGATGAGCAGCATTGGCATCCGGAGGTTCGCCAGATTGTCCCGCCGGTCAAAGGTCACCAGACAATGCATGGCGGCCTTATAGGTCTCGACCGGCACGTTGGACATGCTGCGCATCGCCATCTCCACACCTTTTGGATTAGCGTTTTCGGTCAGCATGCCGGGGGTCATCTCGGCGGCCAGGTCGGCCATGCTTCTTCCGGCCTCCAGCGGCGCAAGGCGGGATGCGATGAATTTTTGTTGAAAATCGCCGTCGGGCCGGCCAAAGGCCGGGCTGGTCGCGGATAATATAAGGCTGGTTATCCGTTCCGGATGGTCGGCCGCCGCCTGTTGGGCCACCATGCCGCCCATGGAGTGGCCGACGACATGCGCCTGATCGATCTCAAGATGATCCATCAGCCGGAACATCGCGTCCGCCAGCCCTTCGAAGGTCATGGGGGAGATGATTTCCGAGCCGCCATAGCCCGGCATGTCCCAGGCAATGGTCCGGTAGGCATCGGAAAAGCTATCGATTTGAAAGTCCCAGCTGTGGGCGTCGCCGCCGATCCCGTGCAGGAAGATCAGGGCGTCACCGCGGCCTTTCTCGACATGGTTGACGGCGAAACTCATGCGTAGTCGCCGGCCAGCTTGCCGTCTTCGACGACCGCACTGCCGTCCAGTTTGACGGTGCAGTGGTTCATCGGCAGGTCGAAATGACCCAGGGTGAACCGCTTGGCAAACTCGTTGGCCCCGGTGGAATACAGGAAATTACCGGCATAGGCGCGAAGCTCGGTGCCATTGATGTCGTGTTGGTCGTACATGGTAAGCGCCTCATAGCGCGCACCCTCGTTCATCCCCCAGCCCACGTGGGAGGTGCCGTAAGCGTCCCTGTCGCCCCAGCTTTCCATGTAGCGCCGGAACAGTTCTGCGTCCGTGCCGTCGCCATCGATCTTGGTGACATAGTCGTCTTCGATGGTCAGAACGACCTGAGTTTCCAGATAGCGTTTGAAAGTCAGGTTGATGTCGCCCACATCCATCACCAGCTTGCCGTTGACGGCGCCGGCCAGGGGAAAGGCGACAACGATGCCGCCGGGCCAGTGCGCCACGGTCTTGGGCCGGTCACAATAGCCCCAGACGCCGGCGCTGATCGCACCTTCCATCTTGACCGTGAGATCAGAACCGGCGGCGGACGTCACCGTCATTTCCTTGGCGCCCCGCACATGCTTGACCGCCAGCTTGACTTTTTCCTCAAGGTCCGGCGTTGGCAGCAAGCGCTCCAGCGCTTCCGGGTGTTCGTTGGAAATCATGAAATGCCGGGCGCCCGATTGTACAATTTCCGGCAGTTCCGGTGCGTGCAACATGCCCTCGACGGTGAGATCGACCACCATGGTGCAGGCCTTCAACGCAGCGATGGTGGGGCCATGCCCCTGCACCGCGTTGGACGCGCCGGTCGAGCGCACGGGCACGCCCGCTTCTTGGGGCGGGGTCGGCACCACCACATGACACGGCCTGGCGCCCATGCGGATCAGGGCAAGCTCGGCCAGATGAACATTAACTTGGCGTGACTGGGTCTCGGACAAGATGGCGATTTCCTCGCCGGGCTCGACCTTGCACAACTCAAACGCCTTGACGAAGGTTTCGATCCATTTGGCTTCTATGCGGTCCGTGAACATTTTGGATTTCCTCCCGGTCGGCGACCGTCTGTTTTCTTTGTGGTGTGAGGAAAATTAAACCGTACTCGCGCCTGGCGATCAACGGCCCAGCCTCAACACCTGACAATAGCAGGACGATAATTATATGTAAATGGATATATTCCATTTGAATATAAATTGAATTTCGTATAGTTTAAGCGCCAGTGCCGGAGGGGGTCACATGTCGGATCAGCCGCTGACGAGCGTGGAACATGATATCAATGCCTATCTGCCGTACCTGCTGGCCCATGCCTCTGCGATGGTGTCCCGGCAGGTTGACGATATGGCGGCCGCTCAAGATCTCTCCCGGAACGAAGTAAAGGTGCTGATGGTGTTGATTGGTATGACGGAGGACCAAGCGGGCATTTCCTTGAAGGAGTTGGCGGAGATTATGATTGTCAAACAGCCGACCCTGAGCCGCGTGGTGGATGGGATGGTGCGGGACGGGTTGGTGGTCCGCCGGACCACAGATGCGGACCGCCGCGCCGTCGCCCTACGCTTGACTCCAAAAGGCCGCCGCCGGGCTGAGCCCCTGTTGGACCAAGCGGGCGAACAGGATAGCGACCTCCGCCGGCGCCTCGGCGCCAAAAACGCGGATCAACTGATCCGGCTGTTGAACGACGTTATCGGCGCCGGTTAGAAAACGCTGAAATTAAGCGTTTCCTCGCGCGGTCACTTTCGATAAAAAAGGTCTCCCAAATGCGGAGGGGTGGCCGAGCGGCTGAAGGCGCCGGTTTGCTAAACCGGTATAGGGTGTCAAGCTCTATCGAGGGTTCGAATCCCTCTCCCTCCGCCA
>CAZSXT010000010.1:0-102353 GCA_964611435.1 uncultured Rhodospirillaceae bacterium
AGCTTTAACTACGGTTGGGTGATGGTTTTCGTCGCCTTCATGCTGAACACGCTGGCGTTCGGCGTGCTGGCCTCGGTGACGGTGTTTCTCACGCCCCTGGAGGCTGAGTTCGGCTGGAGCCGAGGCGGACTCTCTTTTGGCTACAGCGCGGTCACCCTGGCAACCGCCTTTTCTGCTCTGGGCTGGGCGACCTTGGCGGATAAGCACGGCTGCCGGAAATTGGCGCCGATCGGCGCGGCTGCCATGGTGCTGGCCCTGCTGGCCCTCAGCCGGGTCGACAATATCTACGAATTTTACGCCTATTATCTTCTCTATGGCGCGCTGGGACACGCGGCGCTGTCCGGCCCGCTCTACGCCAATGTGGGCATGTGGTTCGAACGCAATGTCGGGCTCGCCATGGGCATTACCTTTGCCGGCGGCGCGGTCGGCCAAGGGCTCATCCCGGTGATCGCCCGGGCGCTCATCGACGCATTCGGTTGGCAAGACGCCTACTTCTATTTGGGCTTCGGTTATCTGGTTTTGTCGGTGCCGTTGTTGCTGCTGGTCCGGGATTCAGCCCGGCGTACAGACCCCAGGTCCGCCAATACGCCAACCATGCGCAGTGGCCAAACCGTCCCGATCCCACCCAAGACCGCCGTCATGTGGGTGGCGGCCGCTGTGATGTTCTGCTGCATCGCCATGTCGGTGCCGGTGGTGCATTTGGTACCCCTGTTGATCGACAGGGACGTGGCCGCCGATCAGGCGGTGATGGTGCTCTTTGCGCTGATGATCTCCGGCGCGCTTGGCCGGGTCCTGGCCGGCAAGCTGACTGATATCATCGGCGCGCTAGAGACGTATATCCTCATGTCCCTGGCGCAGACCCTAGTGATCTTTTCGTTTCCGCACATATCAAATTTAATGATCACCCTCGCCGTGGCAATTTTCTTCGGTTTCGCTTTTTCCGGCGTGATGGCCTCGTTCATTATTCTGATGCGGCATCTGGTGCCAATGAACGTGCTCGCCCGGTCAATGGCGTTTGTGTCGCTCTCGGGCTGGATCGGCATGGGACTCGGCGCTTGGCAAGGCGGCATCTGGTTCGACGTGACCGGAAATTACGTTCTGTCGTTCGCCATCGGCAGCGCCGCCGGCATCGTCAATCTGGCGATCCTGTTCAGCTTCCGCTACGCACTCAATTCAAAGCTGCAGCCGGCTTAGACGGCAATCACCCCTAGGTTTCGCCGAATACCCGCCTGAAAATCACGTCCACATTCTTAGTGTGATAGCCGAGATCGAACAGCTCTGTGAGTTCGGCGTCATTCAGTGACGCGGTGACGTCGCTGTCGGCTTTCAACTCGGTCAGGAAGTCCGCCCCCTCTTCCCAGACTTTCATGGCGTTGCGCTGCACCAGCCGGTAGGCGTCTTCCCGGCTAACCCCGGCCTGGGTGAGGGCCAGCAGCACCCGCTGGGAAAATATCAACCCGCCAAGCTGATCCAGGTTCTTTTGCATATCCTCGGGATAGACCAACAGATTCTCCATCACCCCGGCCAGCCGGTTCAATGCGAAGTCGAGGGTCACCGTCGCATCGGGTCCGATCATCCGTTCCACCGACGAGTGCGAAATATCCCGTTCGTGCCAGAGCGCCACGTTTTCCATGGCCGGAACGACGGCCGCGCGGACGATCCGCGCCAGCCCTGTCAGGTTTTCGGTCAGCACCGGGTTGCGCTTATGCGGCATGGCCGAAGAGCCCTTCTGACCCTTGGAGAAAAATTCCTCCGCCTCCCGCACTTCGGTCCGTTGCATATGGCGGATTTCGGTCGCCAACCGTTCGATAGAGCTGGCGATCACGCCCAAGACGGCAAAATACATGGCGTGGCGGTCCCGGGGGATCACCTGGGTAGAGACAGGTTCGGCGATCAGTCCCAGCTTCTCCGCCACATGCTCCTCCACGCGGGGATCGATATTGGCGAAGGTGCCTACCGCGCCGGAAATGGCGCAGGTGGCGATCTCGGCCCGGGCCTGTTCTAGGCGCTGTTTGTTGCGGTCGAATTCCGCATAAAAGCCCGCCAATTTGAGGCCGAATGTGGTGGGTTCGGCATGGATTCCGTGGCTGCGACCCATGGTCGGCGTGTCTTTGTATTTGAAGGCGCGTTTTTTCAGCGCCGCCAACAGCCGGTCCATATCGGCCAGCAGTATATCGGTGGCCTGCACCAATTGAACGGCGAGACAGGTGTCCAGCACGTCCGACGAGGTCATGCCCTGGTGAACGAAACGGGCCTCGTCGCCCACATGCTCCGCGAGGTTGGTCAGAAACGCGATCACGTCGTGTTTGGTTTCCCGCTCGATTTCGTCGATGCGATCCACTTCGAACGCGCCACGCTCCCACACGGCCTTGGCGGCCTCCTTCGGGATGACGCCTAGTTCGGCCTGGGCGTCGCAGGCATGGGCCTCGATCTCGAACCAGATGCGGAACTTGTTTTCCGGTTCCCAGATGGCGGTCATGTCGGGGCGGCTGTAACGTGGGATCATAGGAGTCTCTTTAGGCAGTTTTGATCAGGTCGCCTTCTATACCAAGATGCGCGCGCCCGCGAAAGAAACCGCCATCGCCGCGCCGCAACACACTGGAATCAGGTGTGAATCAGGGTTTGGGGAGCGTCCCCCGCACCACCAATTTGTGCAGAATCAGCCAGGCGATTCCCGCCGCCTGCACGCCCAGCATGACCGCGAAACCGGCCCGGTAACCGTCCGGATGATAGGCGCCGTCGGCCGCCACCGGCCATTCGTTGATGATGCCGCCGATCGCCCACTGCATGCTGAATGCCGCGACGAAAACCAAAAGATTAAGCATGGTGCTGACCCGGCCGGTCAGGTGCGCCGGAAAGTGCTGCGACAGTGCTGCAAACATGACCGAGCCCGAGGTGCCGAAAAACGCAAACAGGGCCCAGGTCAGCAACACGCCCGGCATATTGTCGGTAATGACCAACACCTGGATCACCAGCACAAGCATCATCCCGGTCAGCGCCACTTGCTCGGACGTGATGCCCCGCTTGCCCAGCCGGCTGGCCGTCGCCCCCATGCTGAGATAGCCCGCCGTCATGGCTGCCGCGATGATGAACAAATGCCCGGCAACGGCGCTCCGGTCCAAACCGCCCACATCACCGAGCCAGGGTCCGACCCACAGGGTCTGGATCGCCAGAAACGTGCCCTGAGAAGCGAGGGTGAGCGGCACGTAACGCTGAAAGAATGGGTCTTTCAGCACCAGGCCAAAACCCTTAGCGAGATCGGTCCAACTTTGCTGAGGGCCGGCGTCCAGGTCCTTGGGCCGCTCCGGCACAATAGTGAACACCAGGATGGCGGCGAGAAAACTGAGTGCGCCCAAGCCATAGAACACGCCCCGCCAGTCGGTCGCCTGCAGCGCAGCCTCCACCGGCACGGTGGCGCTCATCGCGCCGAGCCCGCCCGCCATCAGCACCAGCCCGTTGGCCAGCGGTAGCTTGTCCTTGGGATAGAAAATGACGAACGCCTTGAAAGACGCCATCAAGCAGGCGGATACGCCAAGCCCCACCAGCCCCCGCGCCACGATCAGCGACGACACCGACTGGGCCAGGGCGAACAGCGCCGCGCCGGCCGCGGCGATGACCAGCAACGCCGCCTCGCTTTTGCGCGGGCCGATCCGGTCCAGCAAAACGCCCAACGGCAGTTGGAACGCGGCGAAGGTCAGGAAATAGATGCCGCTGAGGAGGCCCAGCCCGGCTGCATCGATGCCGACATCGGCCACCAGATCAGGTGCGATGACCGAATTGATGGTCCGGAAGACATAGGACAGGTAGTACCCGAAGGCGAAGGGCAGAAAGACCCGAAGAGCGAAGCCGGTAGTCATGAGCGAGGCGGACTTGCGAACTTCGCCCTAGCCCAGATGTCTCTCGTAGAACGGGATCATGTTCTTAAAGGAATCCGCCTCGCCGCGGGTGGCCTGTTCGACCCGGATGATCTCGATCTCTCCGCCGGCGTTGCGGTAGTTCCGCACATAGCGGTCCGGCTCGTTCTCGGTCTGGCCTGAATGCTCATCCAAATAATCGTGCACGATGTCGGGCCCGCCCTGCAGCCAAAGGGCCGGCGGCAGGGTCACGTCCTCGCCCCGCTCCAGCGCCAGCATGGGGTTGCCTTCCGCCATGGTGTCCTCGTCGCCCCAATAAATGTGATGGTATTCGGGGATCTTGCCGACCCAGCCGGCGGTCTCCTCGCTCTCCAGGGATTTAAGGGCGTGGTGATAGCGGGACAGCGGGTTGATCACCGGCCATTCCATGCCGACGCAGACCACACTCGCGTCAATCCCCTCGCCGCCCTCCAGCGGTATCTCCAAATATCGGGGATCATCCGGGCGCATGGAGACCAGGGCCACCAGGTGCCCGCCGCTGGACTGGCCGGAGAGGCCGATGCACGCCGGATTGATGTTCAGATCGGCGGCGTTCTTCTTTGCCCAGCGGATAGCGTAGTTAATGTCCTGCAGAGACGACGGATAGGCATCCGCCGCATGGCGGAAATCCAGCGCGGCGACGGCAAAGCCCGCCCCGGCCAGAACCTCGTCCCGCACCTTGCAGCCTTCCAGCGAGCTGGTGTTCCAGGCGCCGCCGTGAACATCAATAATCAGCGGGAACGGCCCGTCGCCCGACGGCGTAAAGAGCCGCAGGTTAAACCCCCGGTCGCCGTGGCGCAGGTATTCGATATCTCTAGTCGTGAAACTCAAATCGCCGTCCCGCATGATGTCCTCCCCGTGTATCTGTCTTAGGTCTCGTGCTTCCGCGCCTTTCTGATATCCTGCCACAGGAAACAGGCGAGGAAAACAAATGCTGGAACTCTATTATTTTGAAAATTCGATCTGCTCGGAACGCCCATTGATGGTGCTGGCGGAGAAGGGCGTCACCGACTGGGTACCGCACGAGGTTCACCTGTTCAAGGGGGAACAGTTCGATCCCGCCTATATGAAATTGAACCCCAAGGCCCAGGTGCCGACCCTGGTCCATGATGGAGAGGTGATCCGGGAATCGACGCTCATTTGTGACTATTTGGATGACCTCTACCCCGACCCGCCGCTGAAGCCCTCATCCCGCGCCGACATCGCCCATATGCGGGAATGGATCAAGGACGCGGACGAGGCCGGGTTCGAAGGCGTGGCGTCTCTGTCTTTCGTCGCCGTGTTCCGGGCCAAGATGCTGGCCATGCCGGAAGCCGACCGCAACGCCCAATGGGACAGCCAAACCGTGCTGGAACGCACTCAGCGGCAAAAGTCCTGCGTCTATGACGGGTTCGAGTCCCCCTACGCCATGCGCGCCATCGCCGCCTGGGAGCGGATGTTCGCCAAGATCGAAAAAGCCACCGCCGCCGGTGGGCCCTGGCTGATGGGTGAACAGTTTACCTTGGCGGACTTGGAGCTCGGCACCTTCATCGCCCGGCTGGACGGGCTGACGTTTGCCGACGAATTTTTGGCGGACCGGCCCAACGCCAAAGCCTGGTGGGAGCGGCTGAAAGCCCGACCCAGCTATGTCGAGGGCAAGGTCGGCCCCACAGGCGAGGAGATCGAGACCATGGGCCGGGAGGGCCAAAAGGTCATTGAAGACTTCCGCAAAACCCGGGCGGCGTATCTAGAGAAATATCCGGCGTCGTAGTTACAATAACCCCAGCGCCTTGAAGCTCGTCGTGCTGTTGCGTCCGACCACGATATGGTCGTGCAGGACGATACCCAGCTTCTCTCCGGCCTCCCTAACTTCTTTGGTCATTTCCACGTCACCCTTGGATGGCGTGGGATCGCCGCTCGGATGATTGTGGGCCATGATGATCGCCGTAGCGCCGAGTTCCAGCGCGCGCTTAATTATTTCTCTGGGATAGACCGGCGTGTGATCGACCGTGCCTTCGGCCTGCACCTCGTCGGCGATCAGCACGTTCTTACGGTTCAGGAAAAATACGCGGAACTGCTCGTTCTTGATCCGGCCCATGCTTGCCCGGCTGTAATCAAGAAGCGCCTGCCAGGATGACATAGCCGGTGCATCCGTGATCTCTTCCTTGGCGAGCCGCACGGCCGCATCCCGCACGGTCTTGAGCGCCGCCACTGCCGCATCGCCGACGCCGGCCACTTCTTTCAACTGCGCCGCATCCGCCGACAGAACCTCCGCGTAAGAGCCGAATTTCTTGAGGAGCGCCTTGGCCACGGGCTTCATGTCGCCCCGGGGCTGGGCCATGAACAGAACCAGTTCCAGCATCTCGTAATCAGGTAGCGCGTCACTGCCGGCCTTCAGGAACCTATCCCGAAGCCGCTGCCGGTGTCCGGTGTAATGAGGTTTGTCGCTCACGCCGGCAAGGCCCGGCGATTAGGCAGTACCGCCGTACGGCGGTTTGTCGTAACCCTTGGGCGAGAGGGTGAAAATTTCATAGCCGTCGGCGGTGACGCCCAGGGAATGCTCGAACTGGGCCGAAAGCGAGCGGTCCTTGGTCACAGCGGTCCAGCCGTCGCTGAGGATTTTTACCTCGGGCCGGCCGATATTCACCATAGGCTCGATGGTAAAGAACATACCCTCCTGCAGCACCGCGCCCTGGCCCGGCTTGCCGAAGTGGAGGATATTAGGTGCGTCATGGAAGATGCGGCCCAAGCCGTGGCCGCAGAAATCCCGCACCACGGAATAGCGGAACGGTTTGACGAAGCTTTCGATAGCATGGCCAATATCGCCGACCGTTGCGCCCGGCCTGACCACCTCGATGCCCTTCATCATGGCCTCGTAGGTGACATCAATGAGGCGCTGCGATTTGATGCCCACTTCGCCGACACAGAACATCCGGCTGGTATCGCCATGCCAGCCATCCACAATGGGCGTTACGTCAATATTGACCACGTCCCCGTCCAACAGCACCTTGTCGCCGGGAATGCCGTGACAGACTACATGGTTGACGGAAGTGCAGACGGATTTTGGAAATCCTCGATAGTTGAGCGGCGCGGAGATGCCCCCGCGATCCGCGATAAATTCGGCGCAGAGCTGATCCAGCTTCTCGGTCGTCACACCGGGTACGACGAATTCGGCAACATAATCCAGCGTTTCGGCAGCCAGTCGGCCAGCCTTACGCATGCCTTCGAATTCGGCCGCGCCATGAATTTTGATGGATCTGGTTTCTGCGTCCAAAACAGGTCTCCCAGGTTCAGGTCCTTAATGTAGGGTGGAACGTCTAGAGTTCCAAGCTTATTGGCGCGACAACCTTGATTTCCTTCGGGCTAAGCGCACATTTGAAGGCCAGCACCTCTACCCCGGCTTTCCGTGCATCCGCCAAGGCTTCGGCGTAGGCCGGATCAATATCATCAGCCAATGTAAAACTCTCGCAGTCTTCCCGCTGGATCAGATAGAACATCACCGCCCGGTGGCCGGCCTTTACCTGATCGGCTAATTCGCCCAGATGCTTCGTGCCCCGCGCGGTGACCGCATCGGGAAATTCCGCCACTTCGCCCCGGCGCATGGTGACATTCTTGATCTCTACGTAACAAAGCGGTTTGGCGTCATCTTCCAGCAAGATATCGATGCGGGAGTTCTTGCCGTATTTCACTTCGCGCCGCAGGTTCGCATAACCCTGAAGGTCCGGCACCGTGCCGTTTTCAATGGCTTCTTGAACGATCTTGTTCGGCAGCGCGGTGTTGATGCCCACAAGCGACTTACCCACACGGATCAGCTCCCAGGTATATTTCAACTTTCGATCCGGATTCCGGGCCGGCGACACCCAGACCTCGGAGCCGGGATCGTTCACCGACAACATGGTGCCCGAATTGGCGCAGTGGGCGGTGATCTCTTCGCCGCTTTCAAGCACAATGTCGGACAGGAACCGCTTATAGCGCTTTACCAGCGTACCTTTGATCAGGGGGTCAGGAAATTTCATGGGACTGATCTAGCGTGCAGCCTGGTCTTAAGCAACCGCCTAGACCTTCCCGTCCTCATCGTTCGAAAGGAACGTCCCCAGAGATACTTGGCCCGATCCCCGCGCCAGGGGTTGCGGCTGATCCGGCGATGGGGCCCAGCCCGTCAGCATGATGATTTCGAACGTCGCCGGTATCCGCCCATCCTCTCCGGCAAAGCGTTCTTCATAAATTGCGGCAGCCCGCGCCAACGTGTCCCGCCGGGTGAAAGCTTTGCACCGTGTCCTAGCCGCGTGGCTCTCTCCCATGCCCCGAAGATCATGCATGAGCTTCAACGCCGAGCCGTAGGACACCGTCAGTGTTTCCGTATCCGCCACCGGCAGAGCGAATCCGGCCCGCTGCAGCAAGCCGCCGGCATCTCGGATATCAGTCATGGGGGAAATTCTTTGACCGGCGCCGCCCATGGTTTCCATTTCGGCCTCCAGGAACGCCTGGCGCAATTCGGTCAGGGTTTCGCCGCCGAGCAGCGCCGCCAGAAACAACCCGTCCGGCTTTAGGCTTTGGCGGATTTGAATGAGCGCGCCCGGCAGATCATTGACCCAATGTAGGTTCAAACAGCTCACCACCAGATCAAATGTCCCGGGTGCGAACGGGCTGAACTCCTCGTCGGAGACCAGGTGCAATCCCTCGCTCTGAGAAATCATGGCGTGGGATAGGTCGCTCCGCACCACCGACTCCACGCCGGGACGCGATTGCAGGGCCTCGGCCAGCCCGCCGGTCCGGCAGCCCAAATCCAACACAAGCGGAAACTCGCGGCGAATATCATCGAGCCGATCCAGAATGATCTCGTTCGCATGACGAAACAGGAAATCATAGTCCGCCAGACCCGCCGCCGCCCGGTCCCGATGCTGCCGTACAGCCCGCCGCTCAAATACTTGCATGGCGTTACTCATGACCGGCGCATCCGGAACTTTCTGAAAAGGGCCTCTGGCAACTGCATAGATAGTGTTTAAAGGGATTCATGACGGGACCCAAGCGCCCCGTCGAAAGGAACCGACACGTTGCCTGATCTCCACCGCGCCATGGAAACGGCCTTGGATTTGCTGTATCCGCCCCAGTGTCTGAAATGTGGCGCCATCACCAGCAGAATCCACACACTGTGCGGTGACTGCTGGCAGACCATCAGCTTCATCAGCGCCCCATGCTGTACGGCCTGCGGGCTACCGTTCGACTACGATCTGGGCGCGGGTGCGATCTGTGGCGAATGCGCACGGACCCGGCCTGTCTTTGACCGGGCGCGAGCGGCGTTTATCTATGACGATCAAAGCCGCCAACTTATCCTCGGCTTCAAACACGGCGACCAGTTGCAGCGCGCCATCGCGTTTTCCCGCTGGATGAACCGGGCCGGGGAAGACCTGATTACAGCTGCCGACTATCTCATCCCCGTGCCGCTGCATTGGACCCGGCTTTTCGCCCGGCGCTTCAATCAAGCGGCCGTTCTCGCCATGAAAATTGGCGGACGTGCCGGTAAGCCCGTGCTCACCCGCACGCTCATCCGGCGGAAGCGCACACCCTCTCAGGGACGGCTCCGCCGGTCCCGGCGGGTGGCAAATCTGCGTGGCGCGTTCAAAGTCCCTCCCGGCGCCAAGGAAGAACTGGCCGGAAAACGAGTCCTGCTGATAGACGATGTACTGACCACCGGCGCGACGGCTACCGCCTGCACCAAGACACTCCGGCGGGCCGGTGCGACCCATGTGGACGTGCTGACCCTAGCGCGGGTGGTGCGTGACCGGTCATAAGGCCCAAGCTCCGTTGAATGTGACTGGATAACGCGGCCAAGAGGCTTATATATAGGCAACAAACTTGTGTTCGTTTTATTCGCCGGAGAGACCCGTGGCCAAAGTAGAAATTTATACCTCGCCTTTTTGCGGTTTTTGTCATCGCGCGAAATCGCTCCTAAAGAAGAAGAACGTCGATTTCGAGGAGATGGACGTGATGATGGATTCGGCCAAGCGCAAGGAAATGGAAGCGCGGGCGCCCAGCGCACGGACGGTGCCGCAGATTTTCATTGATGATAAGTCAATTGGCGGCTGCGACGAACTTTACGCTCTGGATGCCGCGGGCAAGCTTGACCCGCTTCTCCAAGGTGGCGCCGCCGGTTAAACCGGACTATCCTCGCAGTATCTGAAAAAGAAGACTTGGAGGAACCGAATGGCTGCCCCGTTTATCGCGGCGTGCGTGCAAATCAATGCCGGCCGCGACATTGAGGAAAATATCCCGACCTTGGAACGGCTGATCGACGCAGCCCACGCCAAGGGTGCGCAGTTCATCACCACGCCGGAATGCTCGGGCGCGATGGAGCCTGATTCTGATCGCATGATGCGCAACACACCGACCGAGCCCGACCACCCAACCCTGGCCGCGATGATCGCCAAGGCCGTGGAGACCGGGGCCTGGCTGTTGATCGGTTCTTTAGCCATCAAGCGCGACGACGACAAAATCGCCAACCGCTCCTATCTGATCTCACCCACCGGTGAAATCGCCGCGACCTACGACAAAATTCACATGTTCGATGTGGAACTGGGCGACGGGCAGTATTACCGAGAATCGGAAAGCTACGAACCCGGCACGCTGGGCGTGACCGCCGAGCTTCCCTGGGGGCGGGTCGGCTTGTCGATTTGTTATGACGTGCGGTTTGCGTATCTCTATCGAGCGCTTGCCCAGAACGGGGCGGAGTTTCTCACCGTGCCGGCCGCCTTTACCAAAGTGTCGGGCGAGGCCCATTGGCACGTCCTGCAACGGGCCCGCGCCATCGAGACGGGGTCTTATGTTATCGCCGCCGCCCAATGCGGCACCCATGCAGAGGACCGCCAAACTTTCGGGCATTCCCTGATCGTCGATCCCTGGGGCCAGGTTCTGGCCGACGCGGGGGATGATGTGGGCGTCATCACCGCCGAGATTGATCCGGCCAAGGTGATCGAGGCGCGCGGCAAAATTCCAGCGCTGACCCATGACCGGCCGTTTGCTTTGGCCGATCAGACTATCGAGGAAAGCGATAAGGTCGCGGTGCTCCGGCCTTAAATGGCCGGCTTCCGGCAGCAGAGTCTCTGCACGATGGCGGGTGACGGATCATCCACCCGTCCTTCCTCGAACGCGATTTCTTCCAACGCGGGCACGAACGCCTCTCGAAGCTCGCCCGGCTGCAGCAGAAAATCCGGATTGCGAGGCCGGCCGAAGGCTTCGTTCCCAATCATAAAGGTCTGATAGATCAGAATGCCGCCGGGCGCCAACGCCTCGATAATCTTAGGAAACAGCGGCCGGTACAGGTAATTCACAACCACAATGCCGGCGAAGGCCCGGTCCGGCAGGGCCCAAGGGGAGCCGTCTTCCAGGTCTGCTTCTATCCTTTCGACGCCACCATCCGGGTCGAGACGGCTCAAGTCTTTGTCGAGGGCCGTCACCCGATGCCCCAGATCACGAAACAGGCGTACGTGTCGGCCCGACCCGCAAGCCAAATCCAGAACCGCGCCGCCCGGCGGGACCAGATGGGCGTGATTGACAACCCATGAGGCCGCTTCTAAATGATCGTGCGGGGTATTCGCTTGTTTGACGTGTCTTTCAGGAACTTCCATACTTCGTAAATTATTAACGCATCGGCGTTCAGACTGGCGGTTTGGGGAAGGAAATTTTTCTCGTCCACCCCGGACACTAGTCAACGCTTACGAGTTTCGCCACATGATTCTTTATGAACTGAAATGCTCGAACGAGCATCATTTTGAAGCTTGGTTCAAAGACAGCGCCACCTATGACAAGCAGGTGAAGCGCGGCGAAATCGAATGCCCGGTTTGCTCGGAAACCCAGGTCTCCAAAGCCATCATGGCGCCCAATGTCAGTACTTCGCGCCAGCGGGAAGGCAGCGAATCCCGCGCCAAGGAAGTCGCGACGGAAATTCTACAGGCCGTCGGCAAACTCCAAAAATATGTCGAGAATAATTGCGAGGACGTGGGCGACAGGTTCGCGGAAGAAGCGCGCGCCATTCACCAGGGCGAGGCAGAGGCCCGGGGCATCTATGGCGAGGCGACCAGAGAAGAAGCCGAAGAATTGATCGAGGAAGAAATACCCGTCCTGCCCTTGCCCAGGCGGCCGCGCAAGCATTCGTAAACGGCCAGGCGACCTAATTCTTTTCGGCAAAAATCAAGTAGTTAACGTCGATATCGCCGGTCAGCCGCCAATCGTCGAACAGCGGATTATAGCTGACACCCTTGATCTCCCGGACGGTAAAGCCGCCCGTCCGTAAATAAGCTGAAAATTCCGACGGTTTCACGAACATTCGCCAATCATGGGTGCCACGGGGCAACCAACGCAAAATATACTCTGCCCCGAATTTTGCGAAGGCCAAGGATTTCATAGTCCGGTTTAAAGTCGCACCGAACATGACCCCTCCGTCCCGCACCAACGCCGCCGTTGCCGCCATGAACGCCGACCGGTCGGCCACGTGTTCGATCACTTCCATGTTCAACACAACGTCATAGGAGCGCGCAGCCGCCGCTTCGTCCTCCGGCAACTGAACGCGATAATCAATTTCCAGTCCCATCTTGGCGGCATGCAGGCGGGCCACCTCGACGCTGCGTTCCGCCGCGTCCAGACCGGTCACTTTCGCGCCCAGCCGGGTCAGCGGTTCACACAGCAAACCGCCGCCGCAACCGATATCGCAAATGGTCAGTCCGGCCAACGGCTCCGGCGTGTGCGGTTCGCGGTCGAAGCGGGCGCATAGGTGATCCCGGATGAAAGTCAATCGAACCGGATTCAGTTTATGCAGCGGCGCGAAATCGCCGGCGGAATCCCACCATTGATCCGCCAATGCCGCGAACTGGGACACCTCGGCGGCCGAGGCTGTTGTTCCTGAAAAAGAGTCTGTCATATCAAACGTTTATATCACCATGGTCCCGGCAAAAGTAGGCCGAAATCAAGCCTCATCACTTGCCTTTTTAGGACCTTAGGGAGTATGTATACGCCCGCCCGCCCCCCGGCAACCGAGATGCCGGTGTGGGCGCCGTTTTTTTAAGGGCCGGTTCCGTTAATGGATCGGCGGCGCATGCGGATGAATGAGATGGCTTTGATCGTACAAAAATTCGGCGGAACATCAGTCGCGGATATTGACCGCATCAAGAACGCCGCACTGCGCGTAAAGGCAGAGCACGACGCCGGGCATCAACTGGTCGTCGTGGTCTCCGCCATGGCCGGCGTGACCAACCAGCTTGTCGAACTAGTCGATAGCATGGGCGGCGTCTATGACGCGCGGGAATACGACGTGGTAGTTTCCAGCGGCGAACAGTCCAATGCAGGCTTGATGGCGCTGGCGCTTCAGAACTTGGGCATCCAAGCGCGTTCATGGCTGGGCTGGCAAGTGCCGATCCATACGGACGGTATTCATGGCAAGGCGCGAATCACGGATATCGAGACGGACGAGCTGCTGAGCCGGCTGGCCGAAGGCGAAGTGGCCGTGGTGCCGGGCTTCCAGGGTCTCGGCCCGCGCAATCGGGTCACCACGCTGGGGCGGGGCGGGTCCGACTTGACGGCGGTCGCACTGGCCGGTGCGTTGCGGGCGGAACGCTGTGATATATATACTGACGTGGACGGCATCTATACGACCGATCCGCGGATCGAGCCGAAGGCGCGAAAACTTGATAAAATCACCTATGAGGAGATGCTGGAAATGGCGTCACTCGGGGCCAAGGTGTTGCAAACCCGGTCCGTGGAACTGGCGATGAACCATCAGGTTCGACTTCAGGTCCGGTCCAGTTTTGACGACGGCCCAGGAACATTTGTCGTAAGCGAGGACGAAATTTTGGAAAAGCAGGTAGTCAGTGGAATTTCACACAGCCAGGACGAGGCCAAAGTGACGCTTCTCCGGGTGTCGGATCGCCCCGGCGTCGCCGCCGGGATCTTCGGCTCACTCGCTGATGCAGCGGTCAACGTGGATATGATTGTCCAAAACATTTCGGAAAACGGCAAGACCACGGATATGACGTTCACTGTTGGCCGATCCGATCTACAGACGGCGGTCGAAGTCTTGTCCTCCCAGAAGGACGAGATCGGCTATGACGAACTGACTTCGGACGACGATCTGGTCAAAATTTCCGTGATCGGCGTTGGCATGCGCAGTCACGCCGGTGTGGCCAAGACTATGTTCCAGGCGCTCGCCGACAAGGGAATCAATATCAAGGTGATCTCCACGTCCGAGATCAAGGTGAGCGTACTTGTCGATGCCCAATATACGGAGCTGGCGATAAGATCACTGCACGCCGCGTTCGGCCTGGACGGCGGCTAGCGGATCCCGGCGCATCCCGGAAGGGGGAGCGCCAAACGACATTCAAAGCGTGGCTGAAGGGGCAGATAAGCCTCTGGGGAGTTATTGAACGAGATGGCGCGCGCCCCTCATTTAACCGAGACTCGGCGGCTATTGGCCCGGCTGCGCGATGTGATGGCCGACGAAGGTTCTGCGCAGGAGCGTCTGAACAGCATCGTGCAGATCATCGCCACGGATCTGGTTGCCGAAGTGTGTTCGGTCTATGTACTGCGCGCCGGCGAGGTGCTGGAACTGTTCGCGGCGACGGGCCTGCATCCGGACGCTATTCACCGCACCCGACTCCACATCGGCGAAGGTCTGATCGGCGCCATCGCCACGACCGCGCGCCCGATGGCGCTGGAGGACGCGCAGAACCATCCAGCCTTCGCCTACCGGCCGGAAACCGGCGAGGAGATTTTCCAGTCATTGGCCGGCGTCCCCATTCTCCGGGGCGGCCGGGTGTCAGGCGTGCTGGCGGTTCAGAACCAGACCAAGCGCCGGTATTTGGACGAAGAACTGGAAACTCTTGAGACCATCGCCATGGTGATTGCCGAGCTAATCGCCGGCGGTGACCTGATCAATGCTGATGAGCAGAATGCTGTGGACGGCGAAGGCATCTTACCTGTTACGTTGGAGGGCGTCCGGCTCAACGGCGGACTGGCGATCGGCCGCGCCGTACGCCACGAGCAGCGTGTGACCATTGTAAAGCTGATCGGCGAGAACCCCGACGAGGAAATGACCCGGCTGGAAACGGCCATCGCGGAGATGCACGGCGCTATCGACGAACTTCTGGAATCTGATCATTTGTCCGGTGGCGGCGAATCCCGGGAAATTCTGCAGGCCTACCGCATGTTCGCCGAAGACGCTGGCTGGATCAGCCGAATCCGCGAAGCTATTGGCGCGGGCCTGAGCGCCGAAGCCGCGGTGGAGCGCGTCCGCAACGATACCCGCGCCCGATTCCGCAAACAGACCGATCCTTACCTTCGGGAGCGGCTTCACGATTTCAACGATCTCGCCCGGCGGCTGCTGCAACATTTGGTGGGCAAATCAACGGCTGACGAACTGGAGACTCAGCCCGATGACATGGTCCTGATCGCGCGGGAGATGGGGCCAGCCGAGTTGCTGGATTACGATCGAAGCAAATTACAGGGCCTGGTGCTTGAAGGTGGTTCGGTCACCACCCATGTCGCCATCGTAGCCCGAGCCCTCGACATTCCGGTCGTGGGCCGCGCCGAAGATGCGCTCGACAAGGTGGAGAACCTCGACACTATTATCATCGACGGGGACAACGCCAAGGTCTTCGTCCGTCCTTCGGAAGAGGTTCAGGACTCCTATACGGATAAGATCCGGTCACGCGCCCAACGAGTTGCCACTTATGTTTCGTTGCGGGACGTGCCCGCGGAAACAAGAGACGGCCTGTTGATCAACCTTGATATCAACGCGGGCCTAGTTGCCGAGGTGTCGCAACTGGCTGAAACCGGCGCAGACGGGATCGGCCTTTATCGAACAGAAATTCCGTTCATGGACAGCACCAACTTCCCAGACGTGGATCGGCAGGCGGAAATTTATGGGCAAATCCTGGACAGCGCAGATGGCAAACCGGTGATTTTCCGGACCCTCGACATCGGCGGCGACAAAGGCCTGCCTTATTGGGATCACGGCCGGGAAGAAAACCCGGCCATGGGCTGGCGCGCTATCCGCATCGCGCTCGACCGGCCGACACTCATGAAACATCAGATTCGGGCGATGATCCGCGCCGCCACCGGGCGGGAACTTTCCGTAATGTTCCCCATGATTTCCGAAATTCCTGAGTTTGATCAGGCGCGCAAGCTGCTCGATCACGAACTTGAACGGGCAGCGGGCAAAGGACGCGATCTTCCGTCTCGTATCCGTGTGGGCAGTATGTTGGAAGTGCCGGCATTGCTGTATCAGTTACCGGCGCTGTTGAGCCGGGTCGATTTTGTCTCCGTCGGCAGTAACGATTTGTTCCAGTTTTTGTTCGCCAGCGACCGGGGCAGCCCGAAACTTGCTGACCGCTATGACACGCTGGCGCCACCGGTACTGGCCATGCTCCGGAATCTTGTCGAGGTTTGTGATGCGGCGGGCAAAACTGTCAGCCTCTGCGGTGAAATGGCCGGCCGGCCGCTGGACGCCATGGCCCTCGTTGGCCTGGGCTTCCGCCGCTTGTCCATGACGCCATCTTCCATAGGTCCGGTAAAGGCAATGATTAGAAGCCTTTCCGTCAATGATCTCAGCCAGTATCTGCAGGGACTGGACGGATCAGCGGAACACAGCTTGCGTGAAAAATTGCGGGAATTTGCCGTTGATCATGGTGTAATGATTTAAAAATTGCGCCTTTTACCTTGATTCATAAAAGATTCTTGAGAAATTATACGTTTAGCTGTACATTGACGCCTGTGGGGAACTATTTGATTCCCTTTGGAAAATTCAGTTTGTCGAAACCCCCGTCGATCAAATGAATTAGATTGGCTGTGTTTCGACGTGTTTTGAGTCGTATTGCACACAGAAGTTGTGGAGATCGATGAAAACAGACCTGCATCCGTCGATGAGATTTGACCAGGACAACGGCGCGGCGGACCTGGGTGCGTTGTTGCGCGCCTCAAGAACACGCCGGGGCGAAGATTTGCGATATGTAGCGGATGCGCTGCGTATACGTCTGGTCTATCTGGAAGCGATTGAGGACGGGCGGTTCGACGATCTGCCGGGCACGACCTACGTCATCGGCTTCCTGAAAAGCTATGCCGACTATTTGGGCTTGAACAGCGAGGAAATCGTCCGCCGTTTTAAAAACGACGAAACCCGTCCCAAAAAGCGGCAGGATTTGACTTTCCCGACCGCCGTCCCGGAACACGGTATCCCCGGCGGCGCAATTGTCATGATCGGCCTGTTGATTGCCGCCGTTGGTTATGGCGGCTGGTATTTCGCCTCGACCCGGGACGCCATGGTGACCGAGGCTGTCCCGCCGGTGCCGGCCAATATGAAAAGCCAGGAAAGTAAGATCGCTTCCTCGGAATCGCGTAATTCCCTGGTCGAAGCCAGTTCAGCCATTGCCGCCGAGGCCAATCGCCGACCGGAAGCCGCATCGGTTGCGGCCACCGCGCCCGCGCCGGAAGTGAAAACCGAACCGGCCCCCGTCGCCAGTGCGGAAACGGTCGCGCCGGAAATGCCCGCCGAACCGGCACAAGAACAGATCGCCGAACAAATTACGCAACGGGAAGTCAATCAGCCGGCTGGACAGCAGGAAGCGGCTGAGACGTCTCAATCGGTCGAACCGCTATTACCGAAACCGGTGGAAATGGCTGCCGCGCCCGTCAATACGCCGGCGCCCGAACCTGCACCGGAGCCGGCGCCTGCCGTCGTTGAAACGCCGGTCGCTAACAACAGTTCGGAAATATCGGCTCAACCCGCGCCGGCCGCATTTGATGACCGTGTGCCGGGGATCGAGTTGAATACAAGACCGGTTATTGCAGAAGCAGAACCGGCTACTGTCGAGGCCAAAACAGAGCCGATCGAGCCAAAGCCGGAGGTTGTTGACGCCGAAGTAAAAGCCGAGTCGGAAACGCCCGTGACCGAAACCGCCGCCCTGCCGCAATCGGAACCCTTGGTCCGGGGCGAGGAAGGTCCATCCCGAATTACCTTGCTTGCCAAGGACGCGAGCTGGATTCAAGTGCGCGACACGATCGAGAACAAGCTGGTTCTCTCCAAGGTCCTTCTGAGAGGCCAAACTTACGAAGTGCCTAACCGGGCTGGTCTGAGCCTCATGACCGGCAATGCAGGCGCCTTGGAAATTCGCGTGGATGGCCAACCTGTCCCGCCTCTGGGCGCGCTTGGGCAGGTCCGTCAGAATGTTCAGCTCAGCGCGGATACGTTGCGTGAAGGCCCCGGCGCCGGCCAGTAGCCTGGCTTCAGGCATTCAACTTCTTCTCTCATACTTCGCTTTAGACTGCCCCCATAATGGGCTATAACCCGCCTGCCCGAGGTTGAGGGGCGCTTGTTCAATAATAACGGATTAAAGGCCGCCAGGACGTGTCCAAAAATGCCAAGTTAAACCCCGTTCGGGGCACCCAGGACCTCCTGCCCGACGAACAGCGGGTGCACCGCCATGTGGAGGAAACGGCCTGGCGGGTGGCGGAGCTTTACGGCTTCGGCGAAGTATCGACTCCTATCTTTGAGTTTACGGACGTGTTTGCCCGCACGTTGGGCGACACCACAGACATTGTCACCAAGGAAATGTACACGTTCGAGGATCGGGGAGGCGAAGGCATTACGCTCCGCCCGGAGGGCACCGCCGGCCTAGCCCGCGCCTTTATTTCAAATGGCCTGACCCAGGAACTGCCGCTCAAGCTGTTCTACAGGGGTCCTATGTTCCGCTACGAGCGTCCGCAGAAAGGCCGCCGCCGGCAGTTTCATCAGGTTGGCGTTGAACTGTTGGGCGTAGCCGGCGTCCAAGCCGACATCGAGGTTATCGCGTTGGGCCGTCATATCCTGGACGACCTGAAACTCACCGGTACGGTTACCCTGGAACTCAATACCCTCGGCGACAAAGAAAGCCGCGACGCCTATCGCCAGACCCTCGTGACCTATCTGGAGGAGGTCAAAGACAAGCTTTCCGAAGACAGTCTGAAGCGGCTCAACACCAACCCGCTGCGCATCCTCGATTCCAAGGACGACGGTGACCGGGAAATCGTCGCGGAGGCGCCGTCATTGATGGATAGCCTGAACGATGAGTCCCGCACCTTCTTTGACGAATTGTGCGACGGCCTGTCGCGCATCGGCATCGACTTCTCCCATAATGACCGGCTTGTCCGGGGCCTCGACTATTATTGCCACACGGCATTTGAGTTCACGACAGATGACCTGGGCGCACAAGGCACCGTCCTGGCCGGCGGCCGCTATGACGGCCTGATCGGACAAATGGGTGGTCCGGAAACGCCTGGCATCGGCTGGGCCGCCGGCGTGGAGAGGCTTGCCTTAATGGCCGGTGGGGTCAACGAACCAACCCGGCCCATCGCCGTCATCCCCATCGGCGAGGCGGCCATGAACGAAGCGCTAATGCTGACTCAGCGGCTCCGGCGCAAAGGCTTCGCCGTGGAACTTGGCTATTCCGGCAATCTCGGCAAGCGCATGAAGCGCGCCAACAAGGCGAATGCGCGGGCCGCCGTTATCCTGGGCGAGGATGAAATGGCCCGAAACGCGGGCACGGTGCGGGATATGGATTCAGGCGAACAAGTTGAAGTATCCTTGGACCGGTTGGAGGATACGTTGTCGGCTTACCGGTAAGCGGCAGGCGCGGTGGAACAGATGACTGATACTGCTCAACAAAATACCGACCTGATCGTTCTAGGCGCAGATCACCGCTCCTCGACAATGCTGCTGCGGGACAAGATCACCGTCTCCGAAAGTCAGTTACCGTCCTTCTACGACCGGCTCGCCGATGCCGGCCTGTCCGAGAGCCTTGTCGTCTCCGCCGGGGACCGGAAGGAGATCTATGGCTATGCAGCGGACCGTGATATTGCAGTGTCCGAGATCATCAAACTTCTATCCGCCCGCTCCGGTCTTGGCCGCTCGGAGATCGAGACGCAGACCTATGTGCTGTCCGGCCAAGACGCGATCCGGCATTTTCTGGCAGTTTATTGTGGCCTCGACGGATTAGTTGTTGGCGACCCCCGGATGCCGGACCGGATCGAAAAGAACCGCCAAGCGGCGCAGACCGCCGGAGCAGCCGGCAGCGCCATGATCGCTCTGGTAGATGGCGCAAAGCACGTGTCGGCGCGAATTTTGAGAGAGACCGATATCGGCCGGCGGCCGGTAACAATCTCCGCAGCGGCCGTGCAGGTGGCACGTGATATTCACGGCAGCCTCGGAGAGTGCAGCGCGCTTCTCATCGGGTCGGGCGAGATGGGCGAGATGCTGGCCTCCAGCCTGCTGGCGGGCGGGTTGAAGCATTTGGTGGCGACGCATCCCTTATCATCGCGGGCCGATGCCGTGGCCCAACAGTTGAACTGCCATGTTGGCGACATGGATGATCTGCCCGCCCTTTTGAAACGGGCCGATATCGTGCTGACCTCCGTCAATTCCCGGCGGTTTGTCCTGGCGGCGGATCAGGTCCAGGCGGCAACGGCAGCACGGCGGCGGAAACCCATCTTTCTGATCGATACGGGCGTGCCCGGCGATGTCGAGGCCAATGTGGAAAATGTCGAAGACGCTTACCTCTATAACCTTGACGATTTAGAGCGAGTGACCAGGGAAGGCCGGTCCAATCGGGAAGCCGAAGCAGAGAAAGCCTGGTCCATCCTGGACGACGAGTTGGCCGGTATTGCAGCGCGCCTGCCCGCAGTCCCGGCCACCGCGCCAGCCAGCGCCGCCCCCTCCCCCTCGCCGGAGGAACTCAGACGGCTGGCCCTGGAAGAAGCCGGAGACGATGCCGATAAGGCAACCCGCTTGCTGTTGGAAAAATTGGCGGCGGACAAGGACAGCACCCCCTCATGAGCCTGGCCGAGAAACTTAACAGCGTCGTCGCGAAGCACGATGAAATTCAGGCCGTACTGTCCACCGACAGCAATTTGGACGGTCAGGAATACGCGCGGTTATCCAAGGAACTCTCCGATCTGACCAGCATTGTGCAGGCGGTGGAAAAGTTCCAGGCCACCGAGGCCGAGATGGCGGACCTGGAATCCCTCATTGAAGACCCGGACTCGGACGCTGAGATGAAAGCCCTGGCGGAAGAAGAATACCGGGAGCTTAAACAAAACCTGCCGGAAATGGAGCGGGAGATGCAAATCCTGCTTCTGCCCAAGGACGCGGCGGACGAGAAGAACGCCATTCTGGAAGTCCGGGCCGGCACCGGCGGTGATGAAGCGGCGTTGTTCGCCGCCGATCTGTTTCGCATGTATCAGCGCTATGCCGAAACCCATAACTGGACTTTCGAGGTGCTGGACGCGAGCGAGACGGGGATCGGCGGCTATAAGGAAGCCGTCGCTAGTATATCGGGCAAAGGCGTATTCGCCCGGTTGAAATTCGAATCCGGCGTCCACCGGGTGCAGCGCGTGCCGGAAACGGAAAGCCAGGGCCGGGTGCATACCTCGGCGGCGACCGTCGCCGTACTGCCCGAAGCGGAGGAAGTGGACATCGACATCGACACCAAGGATTTGCGGGTGGACACCTACCGGGCGCAGGGCGCGGGCGGACAACACGTGAATAAAACCGACAGCGCGGTCCGCATCACCCACCTGCCGACCAACATCGTGGTCCAGTGCCAGGACGAGAAATCCCAGCACAAGAACCGAGCGAAGGCGATGAAGATCCTGCGCTCCCGGCTCTACGAGACGGCGCGCTTCGAAGCGGATGCGGAGCGGGCCGCTGACCGTAAAAGCCAGGTCGGCTCTGGCGACCGGTCGGAACGCATCCGCACTTATAATTTTCCACAGGGACGGGTGACCGACCACAGGATCAACCTGACGCTGTACAAGCTGGACCGGGTGATGGAGGGCGATATCGATGAGTTTGTCGATGCCCTCACCTCGGAAGATCAAGCCGCCCGTCTCGCCGAAATCACATGAGCAGCGTCCCGGCCACAGCCGGCGACTATATGACCTCTGCCCACGCCAAACTGGCAGCGGCCGGGATCGAAAATCCATCCTTGGAGGCCCGCCTATTGGTCGAGGCCGCCGCCGGCATCAGCCAATCAAAACTTCGCGGCTATCCGGAAACGCCGCTGCCCCACGATGCCCAAACCGTCTTGGCGGACTTTCTGGCGCGCCGGACCGGCGGAGAACCGCTGGCGCATATTATTGGCCAACGAGAGTTTTGGAGCCTTACCTTCAAGGTCACGCCGGATACGTTGATCCCCCGGCCGGATAGTGAAACCCTGATCGACACTCTATTGGACCATCTTACGGACCGCGAGAAAGCGTACCGGGCGCTTGATATCGGCACCGGCACAGGTTGCTTGCTGGCCGCTTTTCTGAGCGAGTTTCCCAACGCTACCGGCATCGGCATCGATCAATCCGGCCCGGCCACCAAGGTGGCGAAAGAGAATCTAGCGAAATTGGGACTAAGTGATCGCGGCGACGTACGACACATTTCATGGGAAGCATTAAACGTGGAACCGGTCGATGTGATTCTCTGTAATCCGCCCTATATCCCGGATACGGAGATACCGGCCCTTGAACCGGAGGTGCGGGACTTTGAACCACGAGCGGCGTTGGCGGGAGGCGTAGACGGGCTGGACGCCTATCGAGCGATCGCCAGCCTATTACCCTCTCTCTTCGCCCCCGAGGCCTGTGCGGTTTTCGAGATCGGGCTAGGCCAGCGGCATGATGTCCAAGCCATCTTTGAACAGTCGGGACTTGTTGTGCAGGAGGTCAGAACGGATCTGGCGAGCATCGAGCGTTGCCTTTTAGTCACACAATAATTTCTGCGGATAACAGCAAATAAGTGTTGGAAATCCCGATCCCAGTGGCTAGGTTATCAATACAGAGTGCGTCGTGGCCGTCCGTAAGCAGGGGCGCAAAACTAACCGAGCACTCTTCCCCATTTTCCAAATGTATTCGGTAAACACCGAAGTCGATATGTCCGTTTGGATTAGTGGGATCGGGGTAAGATCAGCAGAAACAAAGCTTGAGACTCATGAATAAAGGCAACAATTCCCGGCGTTCACGGGGCCGGGGTAATGGTAAAAAACAATCCAGAGGCAGTCATATCGACAGCCATGGCCCGGACGTCCGGGTCCGGGGAAACGCCCAGCAGGTATACGACAAGTACCTGGTCCTCGCGCGTGACGCCGCCTCTTCCGGGGACCGGATCGCAGCGGAAAACTATTCCCAGCACGCGGAACACTATTTCCGGCTGATCGCGGCGGCCGAGGCCAATAACGAGGCCCGCCAGGAAAACCGCAACAATAACAACAATAGCAATAACCTGCGCCAGCGGGGCAATGGCAACGACAATTCGAAGAACAGCGACAACGGTCAGGATGCGTCTTCCCAGAACGAAGAACTGGAAAATGAATTGGATGCCGAATTGCAAGGCAATTCAAACGATGATTCCGACGACAATAGCGACGAAGCGGAAGTGATCTCCACCAAGCCGAAACCGTCCGCCAACCCGGACGAAGACGGAGATGACGCCTCCGGAAATACCGGCGGCGATCAGGAAGAAGAAGCCCGGCCGCAGGCCTAACTCAGCCGGCGAGAGTAATCTCATCATCGACGAACACAGACCCGGCGTTCAAAACCCGGGCATAGACACCCATGTCCATATGTCCGTATCGGTCCATCAGATCCTTGGGGATATTCAGATCCCGTTTAGCTGTTTCCAGGTTTACGTTGGTCGCGGCACAGCGCTGGGTGCGTTTCACCACCTCCAAGGCCGCGCCACCGATATTGAGCTGCCGGCCTACCCAGTCCAATTCCTCCCAGGCCTGAACACCGTCAAAGTAGATGTTGGCGCGAAACCGCTGCGGATCGATCTGAACACCTAGTTCGCTGCTGAATTTCGCCACCGACGCCAGATTAACCAAAGAAACAACCTTATCCGGCAAATCGGAAAACATGTGCCCCGCCGCCTCGCTCAGCCGGGGCCGTTGATCGGTGGCAAATCCCATATAGGCGGCGAAGAAGTCCTCCACCTCAGTCCTGCCGGTTTCCGTGGCAAGATCCGCCTCCAAGACGCCGCCCTCATGTTCGATGGTCAACCGCGACGCGCCATCGTCAAACCGGGTTCGCAAACGCGCCAAGGAGTCATCGCGCTGAAGCATGAGGAAATTGGTTTTCGGCAAGTGCTGCGGATCGGCTGGATCGAAAGGCGCATGGGCCAAAGCCAGCGCGAACCGCCGATCTCCGGGAAACCCTTCGCCGGGCCTCACTTTGCTCTTTTCCAGCGCTTCCGGGGACAAGCCCTTGACCGGATAGCGGAAGAGTTGCCGGACGGTGATCATCCCCATTCCTCCTTTGGTCTCCTAGAGCAGGATGTGCCAGTTACTTTTATAATGCCGAGTATCTTGCGGCCAACCGGATTTCTTCCATATATCTTGTAGAGACTCATCTGGAGAGGTTGATTGTCGCTGGAAGCGCCGGGGCATGATACCTTGTCACTAGAAAGGTTGATGAGAATGGACTTTGATAAATTCACCGAGCGGTCCCGGGGATTCTTTCAGTCGGCCCAAGCGCTGGCGGCGCGATTGGATCACCAGCAGCTCACCCCGACCCACCTTCTTAAGGTCCTGATTGAGGATAAAGAAGGCCTGGGTTCCTCCCTGATCGAAGCGGCCGGCGGTCATGTCGCCGATATATTTCAAAAGGTCCAGGAGGCCTTGAACCGGTTACCCGCCGTCCAAGGCGCTGGCGCGGGCCAGGTATACCTGGCGCAGGACACGTCCAAGGTCATGGTCCAAGCAGAAGAACTGGCGGAAAAGGCCGGGGATTCATACGTGACCGCGGAATATTTATTGCTGGCCTTATTACTGGTGCAGGGCACCGACGCCCATAAGATTCTGACCGACGCCGGCTTGTCCGCGCAGGACCTCAACACGGCCATCCAGGATGTGCGCAAGGGCCGGGCGGCCCATTCCGCCACCGCCGAAGATGGTTATGACGCGCTGAATAAGTACGCCCGTGATCTCACGGCGGATGCGCGGGAAGGCAAGCTGGACCCGGTGATTGGCCGCGATGAGGAAATCCGGCGCACTATTCAGGTTCTGGCGCGGCGCACCAAAAACAATCCGGTGCTGATCGGCGAACCGGGCGTGGGTAAGACCGCCATCATCGAAGGTCTGGCTCAGCGGATCGTTAATGGCGATGTGCCGGAAGCTTTGGCCCGCAAGCGGCTGATGTCCCTGGACCTGGGCTCCTTGGTCGCCGGGGCCAAATTTCGGGGCGAATTTGAAGAACGTCTTAAGGCCGTCTTAAGTGAAATTACCGAGTCCCACGGCGACGTTATTTTGTTCATTGACGAGCTGCACACGCTGGTCGGCGCCGGCGCAGCCGAAGGCGCGATGGATGCGTCCAACCTGTTAAAGCCGGCCCTGGCGCGGGGCGAATTGCACTGTGTGGGCGCGACCACGCTGGATGAGTACCGAAAACATATCGAGAAAGACGCCGCGTTGGCGCGCCGGTTCCAACCGGCCTTTGTCTCTGAGCCTACGGTGGAGGATACGATCTCCATCTTGCGGGGCATTAAGGAGAAATATGATTTGCACCATGGTGTGCGGATCACCGACGGCGCCCTTGTGGCGGCGGCAACCCTGTCCAACCGCTACATCACCGACCGGTTCCTCCCTGATAAGGCCATCGACCTGGTGGATGAGGCGGCCAGCCGGTTACGTATGGAGGTGGATTCCAAGCCGGAGGAGATAGACGAACTCGACCGGCGCGTTATTCAGCTCAAAATCGAACGGGAAGCTTTGAAAAAGGAAAGTGATCAAGGCTCCAAGGATCGGCTTGAGAAGCTGGACAAGGAATTGGACGAACTTGAAGGCAAGGTCGGCAATCTGATGGAACAATGGACCAGCGAAAAGGACGAGATTGCCGAGACCCAGAAACTGAAAGAGCAATTGGACCAAGCCCGGATCGCGATGGAAAAGGCGCTTCGGGAAGGCCAATACGAAGAGGCTGGCGAACTGCAATACGCGTTGATTCCCAAGCTGGAGGAAAAATTGGCGGCGGCCGAGACCGCCGACGATCACAGCATGGTCCAGGAAACCGTGACCGACGAGCATATCGCCGGCGTGGTGTCCCGCTGGACCGGAATCCCGGTCGACAAAATGCTTGAGGGCGAGAGAGAAAAACTGGTCGAAATGGAAGACCGGCTGGGCGCCCGGGTCATCGGTCAGCATGAAGCGTTAACAGCTGTTTCCAATGCCGTCCGGCGGGCCCGCGCCGGATTGCAGGATAACCAGCGGCCGTTGGGATCGTTCCTGTTTATCGGGCCCACTGGCGTCGGTAAAACCGAGCTCACCAAAGCCTTGGCGGCTTTCCTGTTTGACGATGAAACAGCGCTACAGCGAATCGATATGTCGGAATATATGGAGAAACATTCCGTTGCCCGGTTAATCGGTGCGCCGCCCGGTTATGTCGGCTACGACGAGGGTGGCGCCCTGACCGAAGCCGTTCGCCGCCGGCCCTATCAGGTGATCTTGTTTGATGAGATTGAAAAAGCCCACCCGGACGTATTCAACGTACTTCTCCAAGTATTGGATGAAGGCCGTCTGACCGATGGCCAAGGCCGAACCGTCGATTTCCGCAACACCTTGATCATCCTGACTTCAAACTTGGGCGCAGAGATTTTGGCTGCTCAGGAGGAAGGCCATGATTCCTCGGAGGTCCGCGAACCGGTCATGGATGTCGTGCGGAGTGCTTTCCGGCCTGAATTCCTCAATCGCCTGGATGAGATCATCCTGTTCCACCGGTTGTTCCGGGAACATATGAGTGGCATCGTCGACATCCAGATCAGCCGGCTACGAAAACGTCTGGAGGACCGGAAAATCACCCTGGAATTGGACGACAAAGCGCTTACGTGGCTGGCCGACGCTGGCTATGACCAGGTCTATGGCGCCCGGCCCCTCAAACGGGTCATTCAGCGTTGCCTGGAGAACCCGCTCGCCACCATGATCCTGGAAGACTCGATCCATGATGGCGATACGGTTGCCGTCAGTGCGGGCGACAATGGTTTGAAAATCAATGATGAGGAAATAATCGCCGAAGCGGCTTAATTGGATAGCTTGCCTTTATTCTGCGCTACCTTGGTCGATACCGGTAATTCGGCGCGTTTCCGATCCATTATTTTTTTCGTGTCGTTGAAATAGACCAGTTCCTGACCTTTTAATTTTTGCCCCGACGGCATCTTCATCCGAAGAGGGTTTACCTGCCTGCCGTTCTTCAGGATTTCGTAATGCAGATGTGGCCCCGTGGACCGGCCGGTGGACCCTACATAGCCAATGATTTGCCCCTGACGCACCCGGCCGCCGCGTCGCACCCTGGGGTGAATGCGGGACATGTGAGCATAAGCTGTTTGAAAATTGCTGTTATGACGGATGCGTACATAATTGCCATAACCGCCATTTCGCCTGCGCGCTACGACGGTGCCACTACCACCGGCGTAGATCGGCGTTCCCCGTGGCGCGGCGAAATCCACGCCTCGATGAACTTTGGTATAACCCAAAATCGGATGTTTCCGCCGGCCGAATCCTGAGGACAGCCTTGCGCCATTGATTGGCGTGCGCATTAGCGCTTTCCGAGCGCTTTGGCCCTTTTCATCGAAATAGTCGATCAAGTTCTTGCTGGTTTTATGACGGTATAACGCGCGTTCTTCGCCGCTCAAGGTCAGGCTGCCGTAAAGGACCTCACCATACCGGGCAAATTCCTTGTCTTCGGTATAGAGGTTTTCATAAACGATTTCGAATCTGTCTCCAGAACGGATGCCCCGTTGAAAATCCACGTCCCATGAGAAAATTCGGATCAATTCCATCAACATCGGTACCGGCACCCCGGCGTCGGTCGCGGCCACATAAAGGCTCGATTCGATCTTACCGGTGGCCCGCAGCATACGTCTTTCAACGGCAGTCTTACGTTTGTTGACCTCGAATGCTTCCTCGTCGAGCCGCACCAGATTAATCTCATGGTAGATGTCCGGGCGGATGATCATTTCACTCAGCCGGTCGTCTTCCGGTTTGGAAGATTGCGGATCAAACACCAATTCCAGTTCCTGGCCCGGCCGAAGTCTGCGGGGATTAAAATGTTTGGAAAGCGCCTTTACGGCCAAATGCGCCTCACGGTTTTCGAGGCCCTGGCGGGTCAGCAACGAAATCAATGTATCGCCCTTCCCCACTTCCACCGTTTTGGTAAACCGGGGCGGCGGTAAATCCCGCTCCTCTACGGGTGCAATAGGCAAATAAGGGACTGTTGTCGCCCGAATGCTGGACAGATCCATGGTCGACGGAATTTTGGCGTCTCCCGGCGCCCAATCGCTAAACATCAGGGGCGACACCAGGCCAATGACGATCAGAAGGGGCCAGGGCAGTCGAGCAGACAGGCCCGCTACGCCGCCGAGGCGAGAGGTCACCGGCCCGAAGAGGCTGTTGATGGCGCTCCGTGCGTTCATGCTGGTTTGGACGTCCCTCTATTCCCTCTGCCGGTCCGGGTGGCCCTTGTGCCGCGTGATTGGGGCGGAAATAGGGTCCGGACGTGGCCTTCTCGCAATACTGCCCTCATTTTTGAGTATCGGCGTTATAGTGCTGGGGAAGGTCTTAATAGAGTATTTCCTTGAGGCCAAGAAAATGTTGACGAAACCGAGCCTCGCTACCGTATTGAAATCGGCTCTCATGATCCGGCTTTCTCTCGGAACTAAAAAATTAATCTAATTATGATTAAATATCATGTTTAGGCCCAGAGAATATGTTGGATTAATATTTAACTATTTTTTGTATAATTTCTATAATGCATTGAAATTAAATGACTATTTGTATTTTTGATCCCGTTAATTTCCGCAAATGCAGGACGGCGTGATTAAATCTACATATGCATTCACATCTTGCGGGCGGCGGTCCAACGGGCGTATAACGCCACGGAAGCAAGAGAGACAGCGAAGAACCCAGAGACAGAGCGTGAGCGTAGAAACAACTTCCCAGAAGTCAAACCGGCCGGCGCTGGTTGCCCCCGGCGGGGAGACCAATATCCTGCTGCATTCCTGTTGTGCGCCTTGCGCCGGCGATGTGATGAACGAGATCACCCGTTCCGGCATCGATTACACCATCCTGTTCTATAACCCGAATATCCATCCCCGGAAGGAATACGAGCTTCGCAAGGACGAGAACAAACGATATGCCGATAAGCTGGGGGTGCCGTTCATCGATCTGGATTACGACCGGGACAATTGGTTCCAGCGCACCAAAGGCTACGAGAACGAGCCGGAAAGGGGCTATCGCTGCACACTCTGTTTCGACATGCGGTTTGAGCGCACCGCACTCTATGCGGCCGAGAACGGGTTCAAAGTGTTCACCAGTACGCTGGGAACGTCCCGCTGGAAGAACATGGATCAAATCAACGGCTGTGGCGTACGCGCCGCTGGTCAGTATGACGGGCTCACCTACTGGACCTACAATTGGCGCAAGGGCGGCGGGGCAAACCGGATGGTGGAGATCTCCAAGGACGAGGAATTTTACCAGCAGGAATATTGCGGCTGCGCCTACAGCCTGCGCGACACCAACCGTCACCGTATCGACCAGGGCCGCGACCCGATTAGGTTAGGGATGAAGTTTTATGGGCGGGAAGAATAAGGGGCTGCCCCAAAAGGTGATGTTTTATCAGGGGCCGGATTTGATCCGCTTAGGCCCCCTCAACTAAACCGCAGTTTGCCGTCCTTGACCAGAGACTCCGCAGTCTTGATCAGCCGGGTCATGGCCTCGTCAAAGCGGTAGTCAGGCACCCCTTCCCGGAACTGAAACAACAGGTCCTCAAGGTACATCTTTAGGGAATTTTCGGTCATGTTGCCATAGAGCCGGTTTTGCAGGTCCTGGTCTTCTTCGCTGGAATGCAGCAGCACCAAAATATCATCATGGGAGGCGGCGCGTAGAAGCGTCTGGATGCCGGTGTCATCAGCGGTTCGGAGGCTTGAGAGAAAGGCCTGATGCCGAGTCCGTTTTTCATGGGCGGTTTCGGGGCGCAGGATATCCGTCAGCATATGATGCAGGCGCTCCATATCCTCCAGGCTCATGTCCGTCCCATGGCTGTCCAGCACCACGTGGTACCTATGTTCGTCTGTCTTCTTGACCTGGATTTTCATGTCCCGGCGCGCACTCTTGCTAACATCCGTTGAAACAGGCTCGCACAACGGTTATGGGAAGACAATAGAGCCCAATCTTTAACAGCAAATTGACGGCAGAACCTCTATTCCCATGGCCTTTGAAGATCACCTCGCCGCCTGCAATAACCATGATCCGGACAGATACCGGCCCTTTCTGGTTGGCGGTATTCCGATGGGCCATGTCCGGCACAATCTTGCCAAGGCGCTGTCCAAACATGCCGCCATATCCGACGATGCGGATAACATCCGGCTTGATGACAGTTTGACCGATTTCAACAGCCGGAGCCGAGTGTTGGCCGAACTGGCGGCCGGTTTGGCGGCGGATGGTCTCGTGCCGAAACTCCGGGGCGAGATGTATCCGGTCAAATCCGAGTTCGAGGCGAAGCCCCTGGCGGAGATCGATCGGGCCGCTGTGCCGGGATTTGGTCTGCCCGCCTATGGGGTACATTTGAACGGATATGTCCGATCCGACGATGGCGGCATTCACATGTGGGTCGCCCGCCGCGCATCCGACCGGTTCATCTGTCCGGGCATGCTGGACAATATGGTCGCCGGCGGACAGCCCATCGATCTCGGGCTCATGGAGAACGTGATCAAAGAATGCGGCGAAGAGGCAAATGTGCCGCCTGACGTCGCCGCCACGGCGCACCCGGTCGGCGCGATTACTTATATAATGGAGACAGAGTGGGGCCTTAAGCCGGATACGATGTTTTGCTACGATCTAGAACTGCCTGCGGATTTCACACCTTCAAATGCCGATGGCGAAGTCGAGACATTTTATCTCTGGCCGGCGGAAAAGGTGGTGGAGGTCGTCCGGGACACGTTCGAGTTCAAATTCAACTGCAATTTAGTTATCATCGACTTCCTGATCCGGCACGGGCTTATCCCGCCGGAAACGCCGGGTTACCTCTCCCTCATTAGGGGGTTGCGCAAATGAACCTTGGGCGGCATTACAACGCCTAACGCGACACACATGATTTGACGAGGAGACCCGACATGGCTCAGGACAGTTGGCAGATTTATCTATCCGGTGAAATTCACAGTGATTGGCGTGAGCAGATCAAAAACGGTTGCAGCGCAAAGAGCCTGCCAGTCGATCTTGTCGCCCCGGTAACCAATCACGACGCCAGCGACGACTGCGGCGTGGAAATCCTTGGCCAGGAAGACAATGACTTCTGGAAGGATCACAAGGGCGCACAGGTGAACGCCATCCGCACCCGGACGTTGATCGAGAAATCTGACATCGTGGTGGTCAAGTTTGGCGAAAAATACCGCCAATGGAACGCCGCGTTCGACGCCGGCTTTGCCGCCGCGCTGGGCAAACCGATGATCATTCTGCACGACGATGATCTGACCCACGCGTTGAAAGAAGTGGATGCCGCCGCTCTGGCCGTGGCCAAAACGCCGGATCAGGTGGTCCGGGTTTTGGATTACGCCATCAACGGCAACCTATAGAGCGCTTTCGACCAATATTGACTCAAGCGCAATCTGGAACAGACTGAGCTCGACAAAGTCGAAGGCGGTGTAGGGTTCAAACGGCGCGGCAAACTCAACCATGACAAACCCGCGCCAATCGCCCGTTTCTGTCTTGGTGAACACTTCGTCAAACCGCAGCACGGCGGAACGGGCTTGGATCAGTCCATCCCGCTCAAACCCGTGGTTTTCGATTTCCAGGCGGCGCTGCTTGGCCTTGGCAAAGGCAACAAAGATTACCGCCGGGTCCACGTCGTAGTCGCCGAACACCATGTTGAAAAAGATCGGTGAGCCGAACGCGATATCGGCCGCCTTCACGGTAAAGTCAAAGACGAACAGCGCATTGTTGGGCAGTTCGGGTCCGTTCTCATCCGGCCAGTTTTTTCCCTCCGCCGCCGTGGACAGCGCCAGGTCGGTCCAGTTGGAACCCTTGGTCCCCTCATTAATCGAGAAACAACCTCGGCAGAAATTTGCTTTGTCTGAACCTTCTTCCGGGCTCCGATGATCGAAATCGTCGGCGGCAAAATAGGCGACCCGCCCATCTTTGTTGAGATCGGGCAGAAATTCTCCAGGATCGAGCCGGCCATTACCGTTGGTGTCAGCCGGCGGCGCGTTGACAATCTGATAATGGCCCCGGACCAACCCCTTCGTCTGGGTGAAGCCGAACCCGTCTTTGTCGCCGATTCGGACGAAGCGGAAGGACTCCGCCGAGGCCGAGGCGGCAAATATGGCGCTCATCACGATCGCGGTCAGCAGTAATCTCATACCCCCACCATGACGCGGATGCTCTCCGGCGTTTCACCGCCCGCCCGCAACTCTCTCAGAGTAAGAGACTTGTCGCGCTTGGCGTAGCGCCGCCCGTCCACCCCCGTCAACAGACGGTGAAACCGATAATCGGGGGTCACATACCCCAGCAAGGCCTGCAACAGCCGATGCACATGAGTGGCCGCACGCAGGTCTTCCCCTCGGCTGATTAGTGTGATCCCTTGAAGATGGTCATCCACCGTAACCGAGAGGTGATAACTAGTCGGCGTATCTTTCCGGGCCAGCACCACGTCGCCGAAGATTTCCGGCGTGGCCACGGTCAGACCGTCATCCAAATCCGTCCAAGATAGACTGGTAGTTTGCGCTAATGCGGTCGCCATATCCAGCCGGAGGGCATGGGCCTCCCCTGCTTCAATCCGCGATCGCCGCTCGTCTTCGCTCAGTCTCCGGCAAATGCCGGGATAGATCGGGCCATCCGGCCCCATTTGCGCGTCGTGTGGCGCGGCGGCGGCGCTCTCAATCTCCGCCAGGATATCCTTGCGCGTGCAGAAACAAGGGTACAAAAGCCCCCTGGCCTCAAGTCTCTCCAAAGCCTCCGCATAGTCCGTCATATGCTCCGACTGCCGCCGCACGGGTTCTTCCCAAATGAGACCCAACCACGCCAGGTCTTCTTTAATGGACTCTTCAAACGCCGGGCGGCAACGGCCTAGGTCGATATCCTCGATCCGCAAGAGGAATTTTCCGCCGGCCGCCGCCTCATAGGCGAATAGCGCGGAATAGGCATGCCCCAGATGTAGATGCCCCGACGGCGACGGCGCGAACCGGGTAACAACGGCATTCGAGGAGGAACTTGTGTTGGGCATTCCTGCTCAATACCGCTAAATTCGGCACCTGTTAAGAACAGAAACGAAAGTCTTTGTCCTATGTCCGATCTTCCCGAACTCGATGGACCCGAATTCGGCCCCGCGTCCGAGGGCGATATCCAGCAGCTGGTGATCCTGTGTCATGGCTTGGGCGCCGACGGCAATGACCTAATTGGCCTCGCCCCCTACTTCGCCCGCATCCTGCCCGACGCCAAGTTTATATCTCCCAACGCGCCCTTCGCCTGCGACATGGCGCCGTTCGGATACCAGTGGTTCAGCCTGCAGGAACGGACCGAGGAGGCGATGCTGGCCGGCGCGCGGATGGCGCGGCCGATCCTGGACAAATTCATCGACGACCAGTTGGCCAAACATAATCTAACCGATGACAAGCTGGCCCTGATCGGCTTTTCCCAGGGCACCATGATGTCGATCTTTACCACGCCCCGGCGGGAGAAGCCGGTGGCCGGCGTCATCGGCTATTCGGGCCGGCTGATCGGGGCGCAGACCCTGGCGGACGAAGTGACATGCACCCCACCCATGGTGCTGATCAACGGCGATCAGGACGAACTGGTGCCAGGCTCAGTGCAACCCATCGCGGTCAAGGCGCTGACCGATGCCGGGATCGATGTGCAAGGGCACATGCGGCCCGGCCTTGGTCATTCCATCGACGAAGTGGGGGTTCAAATCGGGATGGAGTTTTTGGCGCGGATCTTCGGCGTCAGCGCCTAGTCTCTCCTCTCACCCGCCCCAACATCTCGTATGACTCTTTTGTGAAAACCACGGAATATTGAGCCCCACTGGTTGAATTTCCCGCTACCCCCGTTAAACTGTCGCCACCGTCGCCTATGAACGGGGGAGTGAAGCGATGTCGTCGGCTCTGGAAAGCTGCCCAGCCCTGGTGTTGAACGCCGATTTCCGGCCCCTCAATTATTTCCCCCTGTCTCTCTGGTCCTGGCAGGACGCTGTCAAAGCCGTGTTCCTCGACCGGGTCAATGTCGTTTCCGAATACGACCAAGCCATTCATTCGCCGAGCTGGCAAATGCAGCTGCCCAGTGTCATTTCCCTGAAGGAATACGTGCAGGTGTCCCGCCGGCCGGCCTTTACCCGGTTCAATGTTTTTCTGCGGGATCGCTTCACCTGCCAGTATTGCAACGAGCCGTTCCCGACGCCGGACCTGACCTTTGATCATGTGATCCCCCGGTCCAAGGGCGGGCGCACGGAATGGACCAACGTGGTCACTGCGTGCTCCAAGTGCAATCTGCGCAAGGGCAACATGTCGGTGCGCGAAGCCGGCATGATCATTCACCGCAAGCCGGTGCAGCCGAACAATTATCTGCTACAGGAGATCGGCCGCGGCTTCCCGCCCAACTATCTGCACGAAAGCTGGCGTGACTTCCTGTATTGGGATTCCGAACTGGAAGACGATTAACGCGTGACCACCATTGTCTGGTTCCGCCGGGATTTGCGCCTGACCGATAACCCCGCGCTGAGCGCGGCGGCGGCGCGCGGCCCGGTGATCCCGGTTTATATTCATGACGAGGAGGGTTCAGGCGAAATGCGGGCCATCGGCGGCGCGTCCCGCTGGTGGCTGCATCATAGCCTGACGGAATTGGATAAGAGCCTCGGCGGGCTCGGCCTGTTTCGGGAGCCGGCGTTGGATGTTCTCCAAAAGCTGGTGACGACGACCGGCGCAGATGCCGTTTATTGGAACCGCCTATATGAACCGGACGCCATTGCCCGCGACATGGAGATCAAATCGGCGCTGACCAAAGCCGGGATCGAAGCCAATAGCTTCCCCGGCAATCTGTTGCATGAACCGTGGGAGACCGTGAAAAACGACGGTACGCCGTTCAAAGTGTTCACACCGTTCTGGCGGGCGGCGCGTGCCAAGCCGGGGGCGCCGCCTCTGCCCGCCCCGGCGGTGATCTTGGCCCCCTTTCCGTTGTTCAGCGAGGCGCTGGAGGATTGGAACCTGACGCCCCACGCCCCCAATTGGGCCGCTGGGTGGAGCGAATTCTGGCAACCGGGGGAGGCCGGCGCGGCAGAAGCCTTGGACACATTCCTGGACGAGAAACTGTCCGGCTATGGCGAACTGCGCGACCGGCCCGATTTGGATCAGACCTCCCGGCTGTCGCCCCATCTGCACTTCGGTGAAATCTCCCCCCGGCAAATTTTCGCCCGGGCCACACATCTGATGGATCGTCAACCGGTGCGCGGCGGTGACGGTGAAAAGTTCCTGAGCGAAGTAGGCTGGCGGGAATATTCCCATCACCTTCTGTATCACTATCCCAATCTGCCGACCGCCAACTGGAAACCGGCCTTCGACGCCTATCCATGGCGGGACAGCGCGGACGATTTGCGCGCCTGGCAGCAGGGGCAAACCGGCTATCCCATGGTCGATGCAGGCCTCAGAGAGCTCTGGACCACCGGGACCATGCACAACCGGGTGCGGATGATCGCCGCCAGTTTTTTGATCAAGCACCTGCGGATCGACTGGCGCGAGGGCGAGGCGTGGTTTTGGGACACGCTGTTGGACGCCGACACGGCTAACAACGCCGCCGGCTGGCAGTGGGTGGCCGGCAGCGGCGCTGACGGGTCACCCTATTTCCGCATCTTCAACCCCATCACCCAGGGACGTAAATTTGACCCCGAGGGCGATTACGTCCGCAAATGGTGCCCGGAACTAGCAGGATTGCCGAACAAATTGATCCACGCGCCGTTCGAAGCGACGGAGATCGAGCTGGCCGCCGCCGGCATCAAACTGGGCGAGACCTACCCCCACCCCATTGTCGATCACAAAATCGCCCGGGAAAACGCGCTGGCGGGATACGAGAAGGTGAAACAGGCCCAAACCGCCCAAGAACGTTGACACCGGGGTCAAATTCCCTATAGTCCCGCGCTCATTCCCGAGAATGTGGATACCGGCAATAGGTCCGGTACGCCCGCCGCCGGATACCCCAAAGACTTTCCGGGTCGGACTATCGGGACAAAAACGACCGGTTAACGAGTGAGAGAGACGAACCATGACCAAACGCATCCGTGCGAAATACAAGATCGACCGCCGCCTTCGGGTCAACCTGTGGGGCCGGCCCAAATCCCCCTTCAACACCCGCGAATACGGCCCGGGCCTGCACGGCCAGCGGCGCAAGAAGCAGTCTGACTTTGGCCTGCAGCTCCAGGCCAAGCAGAAGCTCAAGGGCTATTACGGCAATATCTCGGAGAAGCAGTTCCGCCGCTATTACCACGATGCGGCCCGGCGCCCCGGTGATACGTCGGAAAACCTGATCGGCCTGTTGGAGCGCCGGCTGGACGCCGTCATCTACCGGATGAAGTTCGTGCCGACCGTGTTTTCCGCCCGGCAGTTCATCAACCACGGCCATATCCGGGTGAACGGCAAACGGGTTAACATCCCGTCCTATTCGGTGAAGGACGGCGACATCATTGAGATCAAGGAAAAGTCCCGGGATCTGCAGATTGTGCTGGAAGCCGCCGGCTCGCCGGAGCGGGACGTGCCGGAGTATGTCCAAGTGGACCACGGCAAAATGCGCGGCAGCTATATCCGCCAGCCTGGCCTCGCCGACGTGCCCTATCCGGTGCAGATGGAACCGAACCTGGTGATCGAGTATTACTCCCGCTAAGTCCGGGTTTCAGACCGAAATCAAAAAGGCCGCCTCATCAAGGCGGCCTTTTTTGGTTGGTGGAACATACGGTCGGCTAGCGACCCAAACATCAATAAACGAAGTGGCGGTGACCCGCCACCTACGCCGCAGCCGTTTTCTTCTTCGGCGGCACGTAGGCGATTTTGCAGTGATCTTCGCAATAGGGTTTACCGTCCACCGCCGGGTTGCCGCAAAAGCGGAAATCGTCCTCGCCCGGTTCGCCTTCAGGCCAGGAACACTGGTTGGCCTTAAGCCGTTCCAGGGTGACCACGTTGGGTTCCCGTTTCGGCGCGGCGGGCGCGCGGCGCATGGCTAAATCAAGCCGGCGGACTTTGCCGACAACGGCATTCTTGGTGATGCCGAGCCGACGGCCAATTTCACTGGCGGAAAGGCCGGTCGCCCAAAGTTTGGTCAGTTCCTCGACCCGTTCCGGTGTCCATTCATGGGTGACGGTCATGATCTCAATTACCCTCCGGTTAGAGTGTTGCGTACTTCCGGTTTGTCCTTGTTGGTTTGGAAAACCCCCGTTGAAGCCACCCGTCTCCCCGCCGCGAGCCAAGCGCCTTCATTTACCTTACGCGGGATTCATACTACATTTAGGGTTTTTGAACAACATTCCCCACAACATTTTGTGCATAAATTTGTGTATAAGTCGGCTTTTCCTGGGGATTTCTCGGAAAAACGGTGACTTTTTCAGGTTGACTCGGCTATGATTTTAAAAAATAGGGCCGTAGGTGGACTTTCAGGGGCCCAAAGAGCCAGAGACATGCCGCGTCTTATCCGTATCACAACCTATATGTTGTTCGTTGCCGGTCTGACCGTGCAGGTCGCAGTGGCGCATGCCCAGACGGCCAAGACATTTCTGGGCGAAGCGCTGTCCGGTTCTGATGGGACCTATTTAGTGCTGAAAGACGTCAATGTGAGGTCCAAGCCTCTGACCAAATCCAAGCGCGTGGGCCGTTTCCGAAAAGGCGCGCGCATCCAGTCTCCCGGCAAAGCAAAAGGGACACAATGGATAGCCGTGCGTCAGGACGGCAAAGAACTGGGATTCATCTATGGCACCGCCCTGGCGCCGGTCTTGGACGGAAAGCTAAAGAAGGATTTGACCGGGTCGCTCGCCTCGGCGGGTAAACCCGCGTGCAAATATGTCATCGCTTTTGCCCAACGCAACGAAATCGAAGGCGAGCAGCAGATTATCAGTGATTATGACGTCACCCTGAACTGCACTTACAAAAATCAGCCGGTGGAGTTGTTCGCGTCTATGTTCTTTACCGAGTTGCCGTATCTCGATCTAAAGAAAGACCTTTTCCAGATCAACGTCGATGTATTGGGCGTCTCGGAAGCCGAAGACGATAGCCTGTCGATTATTTCAATCTATCAGCCGTCAAAGGCCGAAATCCGGTACGAGGGCGCATCGGATCCCGGCCTGGCGGCTACGGAGAAGCCCGCTCCGATCAAGGCGAATGACGTCCCCGGGGCATTACGCGGCGCCTTGGCCTTCGCGTATAAGACGTGGAAGGACTCCGTCTGGCAGGACTTGTCCGAGCAATAGACCCAATTCGCCCGAGTCCTATTTCTCCCGGGCAATCGCCCGCCAGCCAATGTCCCGCCGGCAAAATCCCTCGGGCCAGTCAATCGCATCCACGGCCGTATAGGCTTTGGTCTGCGCGACCTTCACACTTGAGCCCAGAGCGGTCACGCCCAGAACCCGTCCCCCGTTGGCGGCGACCTGGCCATCCACGAACTTGGTGCCTGCATGCAGGATGGTGACATCGGGATCAGCCGCCGCCGCATCCAGATTGCCGATCACCGAACCCTTTTCATAAGACCCCGGATAGCCGTTTGCGGCCATCACCACCACCATGGCGGCCTCGTCCCGCCAATTCAGCGCGATCTCGGACAGCCTGCCTTCGGCGGCGGCGTCCAACGCTTCAAGCATGTCGGAATCGGCACGCGCCATCAGGACCTGACACTCCGGATCGCCAAACCGAACGTTGAATTCCAGCACCTTGGCGCCGTTGTCAGTGATCATCAGTCCGGCGAACAGAACGCCCGTGTAAGGCCGGCCTTCCGCGGCCATGCCGTCGATGGTCGGCTGGATAACGGTTCTCATGATCTCGGCCTCCAGCGCAGGTGTGACCACCGGGGCCGGGGAATAAGCGCCCATGCCGCCCGTGTTCGGCCCCTTGTCCCCGTCATAAACCGCCTTGTGATCCTGGGCGGAAACCAGCGCAACCGCCGACTTGCCATCAACCAGGGCAAAGAAACTGGCCTCTTCGCCGGTCAGAAATTCTTCGACCACCACTTCATCGCCGGCCTCACCGAACACCCGCTCGACCATGATCTCGTCCAAGGCCTGGAGGGCTTCGTCCTCCGTCTGGGCGAGGATCACGCCTTTGCCGGCGGCTAGGCCGCTCGCCTTGATGACGATGGGCGCCCCCTGTTCTTTGACATAAGCGACGGCCTCAGCGTGATCGCTGAACCGGCCATAGGCGGCGGTTGGAATGTCGTACTTGGCGAACAAATCCTTCATGAACGCTTTGGAACCTTCCAGGATCGCCGCGTCCTTGGTCGGACCAAACGCTTTGATGCCGGCGGCGCGCAATTCGTCCACGAGACCCAGCACCAACGGCGCTTCCGGACCCACCACCACCAAATCGATTTTGTTGTCCTTGGCGAAGGCGACAAGCGCGGGCACGTCTTCGGCGCCGATATCCACACATTCGGCGACATCAGAAATGCCGGCATTCCCCGGCGCGCAATAGAGCGCGTCGCATTTCGGCGACCGGGCGATGGCCCAGCACAACGCGTGTTCCCGTCCGCCGCCACCAACGACCAATACTTTCATGATTATAGCCCCACCGTTGAGTTGATCCGTTTTCGGTTCTTTCATAATTCCGCCTATACGGAGACCAACTCATAGCATAAATTGTCATCAAGTCATGTCCGAACTCGAACCATTTGACAGCCCCTTTGAGGGGCCGAACGATCCGGCTGCCGCACCGGGCGACAACCGTCCGGTGTTTTCGGTCAGTGATATTTCCCAGGCGTTGAAGCGCACCGTCGAAGACAATTTTTCCCACGTGCGGGTGCGCGGCGAAATTTCCCGGCTGACCGTGGCGAGGTCCGGCCACATGTATCTGACTTTGAAGGACGAGAATGCGGTGCTGGACGGCGTCTGTTGGCGGGGCACGGTCGGGCGGTTGTCTGTTTCCCCGGAAGACGGGATGGAGGTGATCGTCACCGGCAGGCTTTCCACCTACGCCGGGCGATCCAGCTATCAGATTGTTATCGAACAGATGGAGGTGGCGGGCGAAGGCGCACTCCTCAAAATGCTGGAAGACCGGCGCAAGAAGCTGCTGGCCGAAGGTTTGTTTGACGAGGACCGCAAGAAGGATATCCCCTATATCCCTGAAGTGATCGGCGTGGTGACCTCGCCCACCGGCGCGGTGCTTCGGGATATAATGCACCGGCTGCGTGACCGTTTTCCCCGCCACGTGCTGCTGTGGCCGGTGAATGTGCAAGGCGACGGCGCTGCCGGTCAGGTGGCCGCCGCCATTGACGGGTTTAACCGGATGAAAGAAGGCGGGGCCGTGACAAGGCCTGATGTTCTGATTGTGGCGCGGGGCGGTGGCAGCCTGGAAGACTTGTGGGCCTTCAACGAAGAAGTGGTGGTGCGCGCTGCGGCAGCCAGCGTGATCCCGCTCATTTCCGCTGTCGGCCACGAAACAGACACGACGCTAATTGACTTTGCCTCGGACCGCCGCGCGCCCACGCCGACAGCAGCGGCTGAGATGGCGGTGCCGGTCCGCACCGAGTTGATAGCCCAAGTGGCCGACGACGGGGCCAGACTGCAACGCGCTATTCACCGGTTACTGCAGGACGGCGCACGCATCATCGATGGGCTGGCCAGGGGAATTCCCGACCCGGCGCGCCTGGCTCAGGAAGCAACCCTGCGCCTGGATGACCGGAGTGAGCAACTGCTCCGTGCCAAGGATGTATATTTGAACGACCTACGTGGGGAGGTAGCCCGGCTCGCGGGTGGATTGATCAGCCCGGCCGGGCAGATCGGCCGGAAGTCGGACCAGCTTACCGCGCAGGTCCTGGCTTGGCGGCGCGGCATGACCGCGTATTTGAACGAGAGAAGCAATGATCTCGAACGCCAATCCCTTCGGCTTGATGGTGTCTCCTACCAGCGGGTTCTGGACCGGGGTTTTGCCTTGGTAACCGATGACACCGGTGACTTGGTCAACGCCGCCTCGGCCAAGCACGGTCAGTCCGTGAACATCCGCTTCAAGGATGGTGACGTAGGCGCGCAGGTGGTGTCATCGGACGGATCGACGCCACCCTCACCGAAACCAAAGAAGAAGCCCGCCGACAAATCTGAACCCGACTCGGACCCGCAAGGGACGCTTCTGTGAGAAGTCTGATCTTTGCGCTGGTTCTTTGTCTGGCGGTGAGTCCTGCTTACGCCCAGTCCACGACCTTCACGCTAGAGGGAAATGCCGCTCAAGGGGGATTGGTGATCGGCCATACGGAGCCGCACGCCAAAGTCTTTCTCGACAACAAGGAAGTGCCTGTTTCCAAGACCGGGACGTTTCTGTTGGGCTTTGCCTGGAATGCCGGCGACGAGGCCCAGTTGGTTGTCCGGATCGGCCGCAGGGAAGACATTCGGACTCTTGCCATCCGACAGCGGCAGTTCAAGGAACAGCGCATCGACGGATTGCCCAAGCGCAAGGTGAGCCCGAACCCGGCTGATCTGAAACGGATCGCCCGTGAAAAGAAAGAAATGGAGGCGGCGAAGCGAGTGCGTACGCCCGAGCCGTTTTTTCTGTCCGGTTTTCAGCAACCAGCCGAGGGCCGGGTCAGCGGCGTTTATGGCAGCCGCCGTATTCTCAACGGCCAGCCGCGGCGGCCGCACTTTGGTCTCGATATCGCCGCACCCCAAGGGACGCCTGTTCGTGCGCTGGCGGACGGGATCGTCCGATTTGTCCATCCCGGCATGTTTTTCAACGGGAAAACCGTGCTGATTGATCACGGGATGGGGCTCAATTCCATCTATATCCACATGAGCGCCACCAACGTGAAGGCCGGCGTGACGGTGAAGAAGGGTGACCTGATCGGCGCGGTCGGCCGCACCGGCCGCGCGACCGGGCCTCATTTACACTTGGGCGTTTCACTGAATGGGACGCCGCTTGATCCGGGATTGCTGGTGGGGCGGTGACATAATTTTAGTCATGCGCGGGCAGCTACGAAGGAGTGAGACCCGCGTACCCACCTTAAATTTAAACATGGGTCCACGGGTCACCACTGCGCGGGCCCGTGGATGACTATAATGGTTAAAATGGATGGCTAATCAGGCCAGCGGTTGTGAACCCACAGCCACTGTTCCGGCCGCTCGGTGATCCACTCGCTCAGATGGCGATTTACTTCGGTCATCAGTGCGGCAATATCCGCCGTCTTGTCGCCGGTGTCCGGCTTATCAACCGGCGGATAAACAGTCACCCGGAACCGCGCACCCTCAAGGCGCTCCACCCGCGTGGGCACCAGCGGACAGTCGTAGCGGTAGGCCAATTCGGCCACAGCGGGCGCGGTCATGGCGTCCCGGCCGAGAAAAGGCACAGAGATGCCGTCATTCATTTTTTGGTCCACCAGCATGGCCATGTGATCGCCCCGGCGAAGGGCGCGTAAGATTGCCTTGGCGCCTTCCGAACCCTTGGGATAGAGATCGCTGCCCAGAGCGTACCGCCCTTTCTGCACCAGTTTGTCAAAAAACGGATTATTAGCGCGACGATAGACCAGATGCACGGTGAGCCCACGCTTGGTGCCGGCCAGGGGCGAGATCTCCCAATTGGCGATATGACCGCCAAAAAACAACCCCGGCATACTGTCATCGCGGAGCGCGTCGCAATGCTCGACACCCACAACTTCGACCCGGCTGTTTTCTACGTAAGGATCGAACTTGCCCAAATGCGGATGTTCGCCGGCGGTGCGCCCCAAATTGTCCCACATTTTTAGGACGGTTTTCTCAATCTGTTCAGGGGACATCTGAGGGAAGCACTTCGCCAGGTTACGCCGGGCGTTGTTGCTGACCCTGAGGCGCGGGCCAAAGGTGCGGCCAATCCAGCCACCCAACCCTGACGCCGCATCAAGTGGGAGAACGGCGAAAATTGAATAGACGCACCAGGCCGCGCCGGCTTCTAGAATATGGCCAAATCGACGCACCATGATGCTAAATGGACGGTCCCAATGCCGTTACCACCGTGTTCAAAAAGCCGGCTTCATCCGCCAAATCCAAAGTGACATCCAACACCATGATTCCCTTGTGCTGGGGGGCGAGGCGGGCGTGGTCCTTGGCGGTGGTGATCAATGTGGCGTCCATGGCGGCGGCTTTTTGGACCAGGTGTTCAATTTCGTCAACCGTATAGGGATGATGATCGGGAAACGGCGTCTGTTCCACCAACGCCGCGTCTAGTCCGGATAGGGTGGTGAAAAACTTTTCCGGCCGCCCAATGCCGGCAAAAGCAAAAAGCCGCTTGCCGGCCAGCACTTCACCGCTTGCCGGCGCCAGCCGCGCCGAAAACATGGGTAGCGAGGATAGCGCCGGCAGCCCACCCACCCCATGTTTGTCATCGCCGATGATCAAAAGGGCGTCAGCCCGCGCCGCGCCAACTTGCACAAGCTCTCTCAAGGGGCCTGCCGGTATCACCCGGCCATTTCCCAACCCGGCGGCGCCGTCAACGACCAAGAGGGAAAAGTCTTTGTTCAGGCGCGGGTTTTGAAATCCGTCATCCAGGATTAGGGTATCCGCACCAGCGGCGATGGCGGCGGCGGCGGCAGTGACCCTATCAGGACTAACCCAGGTGGGCGCAGCCTGGGCCAGAAGAAGGGGTTCATCACCAACATCCACATACGTGTGGTTCATCTGGTCAACGCGGATAGGTGCGGAAACGTGTGCGCCGTACCCTCGGCTTAGTATATGGGGCTGCCGGCCTTGGGCGATGAGAAGCTGTGCCACTTTGAGCGCCGTCGGGGTTTTCCCCGCACCGCCCACTGTCAAATTGCCGATGCAAAGTACCGGTACACCGGCGGAAGCAGGTGTGGTCAAAGCTTGCCGGAGCCGGCCGCCGAGCGCGTAAAGGCCGGACAGGGGAGACAATAGCAGCGGGACCAACCCCTGCCGTTCGCTATACCAGAAATCAGGCGGCCGCATCCCGCCGGTCCGTTCTTTCGTTATTCAATATGGCCAGAATTTCTTCGGTAACGTGGTGGACCACCTGCTCTTTGGAGTCCACGTAGGACTGTCCATTGGCCGCCATTTTTTTGGTCTCTTCATTGTCAGCCAGAAGCCGGCCGATCGCCAAGGCAAGACCGGTGCCATCTTCAACTTGAAGGGCGCAGCCGGCGGCATTCATTTCCTCGGCAATTTCTTTGAAATTCATCATGTGCGGTCCATGCACGACCGCACAATCGAGCCGGAGCGCTTCCAGCGGATTCTGTCCCCCCAAGGGCACCAGGGATTTGCCCATAAATACGATATCGGTCAGGCGATAGAAGAGACCCAGTTCGCCCATCGTGTCGGCCAGGTAGATATCCGTGCGGTCTTCAATGGGTTCGCCCTTGGACCGGCTTGCGACGCGCAAACCGGCGTTTTCCAGCGCTGCCTTTACCTCACCACCGCGTCCGGCGTGGCGGGGAACCAGAATTGTCAGCAATCCCGGATGATTATCTGAAAGGTCGCGATGCACCTGGGCGGCGACAGTTTCCTCGCCGTCGTGGGTGCTGGCCGCCAGCCAACGGGGACGTCGGCTCATACTTTGTTCGAGCCGGATCAGTTCCTCCGTATCCGCCGGGAGCGGCGGGACGGCAAATTTCAAGTTTCCCAAACAGGCGGTGCGCCGCGCGCCCAATTGCCGGAGCCTGTCAGCATCCTCCTCGGTTTGGCCGAGGCACAGGGTAAAATCCCGCAGCAGCCGGGAAATGACCATGCGGGCCCGTTGCCAGCCGGCAAAGGACCGCGGCGATATCCGGCCGTTGACGAGGATCATGGGAATCTTCCGTAGCTGGGTTTCCAGGATCAGGTTGGGCCAGAATTCGCTTTCCGCCCACAGCGCCATATCGGGGCGCCAATGGTCCAAGAAGCGGCGGACATAGTTGGCCCGGTCGACCGGTACGAACTGATGAAAGGCGCGGTCCGGCAGTCTTTCCAGCATGATCTCGGCCGAAGTTACGGAGCCCGTGGTCAAGACCAGAGACAGGTCATCTGTCTCGCTAAGCAAGGCTTCGACCAAGGGCAGCATGGAAAGCGACTCACCCACGCTGGCGGCATGCAACCAGATGAGCCGGCCGTCCGGGCGAGGCAGGCTGGCCTTGCCCTTGCGCTCGGCGAAACGGGCCTGATCCTCTTTCCCCTCGGCCAGGCGTTTCTGCAGGTATATTTGGATCAGGGGCGCACCGACAAAGGTCGCTGTCCGGTAAAGGGACAACATCATGATGCGGCCCCTTTCGCGTCCATCGCAGCTTCCGGCGCCGGTTCCACGGCAGGTGTGCCGCAGAGTTCATCCGCTTCGTCGGTGATCCGGTTCAGTTCCGACTCCAACTGGCGGCGAAATTCTTCCATACGATCATCGTCTGCGTCCTTGGGCACATGGATTGGCGTTCCCCAGACATAGACGCCTCGGGCGAAAAGGCCCGGCAATAGAAACCTGTCCCAACTGTTCACCAGGCGGCGCCGGCTGACTCCATAGGCAGCTGGCAGGATCGGTACGCCGGTAAGCTTGGCCAGGGCGACCGGACCCATGCTGGCCCGCATGCGGGGCCCCCTCGGTCCATCCGGCGTGATGCAGACACTGCCGCCGTTTTTGATGATCCGAACCATACCCCTCAGTGCTTCGCTCCCGCCGCGGCGCGTCGATCCGGCCAGGGAATTGAACCCAAAATGCCGAACCATGCCGGCCACCAATTGACCATCGGCATGAGATGAAATGAGCAGGTGGATATCCCGGCGCCGGTCCCAATTGTATCCCATCATCAACAGCCGGCCGTGCCAGAAACAGGCGATGAAGGGCTGGTTCTGGTCCCAGAACTTCTCGGGCGCATCCCGGCGCACCGTGTGCCAACCGCCCGTCATGTGCACCACCCGGATCATCTGTGCGGCGAACCAGCATACCAGGGCGCGGAGCGCGGGGTTCCGGGAAAAGCTCTTGATGAAGGCAGGCGTCGCCATGGAAGCCTTATTCCCCGGCGTTGGCGACACCCATCTCGCGGGTGAGGGTTGGGTCGTGTTCGGCGGATTGTTGGTCACTGAACTGGAGCTGATACAGCCGGGCATAGATCCCGTCCTGGCCCAACAATTCAGCATGGGTGCCGGATTCAGCTAGTTTGCCGTCATCGATCACGTGGATCAGGTCGGCGTCCATCACCGTGGACAACCGGTGCGCGATGACGATGGTGGTGCGACCCTTCATGAGAACCGTGAGCGCCGCCTGCACCTGGCGTTCACTTTCCGTGTCGAGGGCGGATGTCGCTTCATCCAATAGTAGAATGGGCGCGTCTTTCAACATGGCTCGAGCGATGGCCAAGCGCTGGCGTTGGCCGCCGGAGACTTTGGTGCCCCGCTCACCGACATACGTGTCGTAGCCGTCGGGCATGTCCATAATAAAATCGTGGGCGGCGGCGTTCTTGGCGGCCTGGATTATCTCCGCTTCGGTTGCGTCCGGCCGGCCATAGGCGATGTTGGCGCGCACCGTGTCATCGAAGAGCGTAATCTCCTGACTGACCAGGGCGATCTTGCTGCGCAGCGAGGAAAAGGTCACATCCCGGACATCCACGCCGTCGATGGTGATTGTCCCGGAATCCACATCGTAGAACCGGGGCACCAGATTCAGGATGGTCGACTTGCCCGCGCCCGACGGGCCGACTAGGGCCACCAGTTTTCCGGCGGGGGCGGAGATCGAAATGTCGTCAATAGCCGGCTGGCCGGGGAGGTAAGAGAAGGTGACGTTTTTGAGCTCTACCTCGCCACCACGAATGTCCAGTTCTTGCGCATCGTCTTTCTCCCGGATTGCCGGCTCCCGGTCCAGCAGCACGAACAGCCGCTGCGCGCCGGCGAGGCCTTCTTGCAGGGACGTGTTGAGATTGGCCAGACGCTTCATCGGCTCATAGGCCAGCAACAGTGCGGTGATAAACGCAAAGAAAGAGCCGGGATCCATGGATTGGTCGATGACCCGGAACCCGCCGTAGAAGATCACCAGAGCGACAGCTACGCCGCCCAGGGTTTCCATGATCGGGCTCGCCATGGCGCGGATGCGCGACGCCTTGAAAATCAGCTCGAACACCCGCTCGGCGATGGTCCGGACCCGATCCTTTTCATACTCTTCCATGCCGTAGGCCTTGACCACACGCGCGCCCTGGAAGGTTTGCTCCAACAGGGTGGTGAACTGCCCCATCTCTTCCTGCGTGTTGACAGTCACCTTGCGCATGCGCCGACCCAGCTTGACGATGGGCAAGATGGCGATGGGGAAGACGACAAAGGCGATCAGAGCCAGGATCCAGTCCTGCACGAACATGACAATGACCAAAAAGATCAGGGTCAGAAAATCCTTGCCGAAACCAGTAAGCGCATTGGAGACCGCCGCCCGCATCATGTTGATGTCGATGGTGAACCGGGACAGCAGGCTACCGGTGGCCGTCCGGTGGAAAAACCCAAGTTCCATCCGGCTCAGATGGGCATACAGCCGGTGCTGGGTATCGGTGATAATTCGCTGGCCGACGAAGCTCATCAGCACAGCCTGACCGTAATTGGCGAGACCCTTGACCGCAAAAGTCACCAGGACCGCGAAGCCGATGGGCAGCAGAAATGCTTTGTTGCGGGCGACGAACACATCATTGATCACCGGCTTCATCAGCCAGGCGCTCAAAGCCGTCGCGCCGGCGACAAATGCCATGCACAAAAGCGCGAAAACGATCCAGCCGGCATAAGGCCGCACACTCTCAGCGAGCAGCCGTTTGACCAGCGCATACGTCGTGGTGCTTTGCACAGGGGCCGTGGTGCTTTGGGCAGGGCTCAATCCCTGATCTGAGTGAGGGGCGTCGGTCAAAAGTGCCTCAACCGGTTGAAATACCTATTAAAGAGTCCGCCAACATACCACGGACGGTACCCTCCCGCCAATCAGCACCGGTTTGTCTCTAGAAAAGGTTAAAGCGGGAGAATTCGCCTACTTCCCGGCGACGGTCATCCCGTCAACCCGGACCGTCGGGGAGTCGACGCCATACCGGAAGACCAGATCGTTCGCCGGGGTCAGGTTCAGGTACATGTCTTTCAAATTGCCGGCGATTGTCACTTCGCTCACCGGATAGGCGATCTCGCCGTTCTCGATCCAGAAGCCGGCGGCGCCCCGGCTGTAATCGCCGGTGAGGCCGTTGACGCCGAAGCCGATTAACTCGGTCACGTAAAAGCCGCTTTTAATGTCGCCGATGAGCCCCGCTACGTCGGTCTTGCCTGCTTCGAGATATAAATTTGTGGCGGACGGGCCCGGCGGGGAGCCAGTGCCGCGGGACGCATGCCCCGTCGTTTCCAAATCCAACTGCCGCGAGGAACGCAGGTCCAAAAACCATGTGGTCAATCGACCGTCTTCAATCAGATTGCGCTTTTGGTTGGCGACGCCCTCACCGTCGAAGGGCTTGGACCGCAGGCCCCGGGGCCGGTGCGGGTCATCAACGATGGTGATGCCGTCGGCGAAGACCTGTTCGCCCATCCGCTCTTTCAGGAAAGACGTGTTCCGCGCGATGGACGAGCCGTTCACGGCCGTCGCCAGATGGGACAATAATCCCCGCGCGACCCGCGTGTCATAGACCACGGGCACCTGTTCCGTCTTGGCTTTCTTCGGGTTCAGACGCTTTACCGCATTCTCGCCGGCGACGCGGCCGATCTCCTCAGGGCTCCGCAGGTCCGAAGCATAGACCGAGCCGGAATAATCATAGTCCCTCTCCATGGCGGTGCCTGTGCCCGCAAGCACAGCGGCGCTCAGGGAAAAGTGCGACCCGGAATAGCTTTGGGCAAAGCCATTGGTCGCGGCGACAGCCACATCAACCCGGCCCCAGCCAGCCTCCGCGCCTTCTGAATTGGTGACGCCCTCGACGGCGCGTGCGGCCGCCTCGGCCCGGTTGGCCCAATCGATCAACGTCTCCGCATCGGGCTCCGTCGGATCAAAGGCGTCGATTTCCACGATCTTGGTGGCCAGCTGATCCGGATCGGCGATGCCACAATAGGGGTCTTCGGGAACGGATTTTGACATGGCGACAGCGCGCTCCACCAGCTCGTCCAGGGAATCGGGCGCCGTGTCGGAGGAGGAGACAATCGCCTGGCTTTTGCCGGAAAAGACCCGCAAGCCCACATCCATGCTTTCGGAGCGTTCCAGTTTTTCCGCCATGCCGAGACGCTGAGCCACGGCTAGGGATACGGATTCGATATACACCGCATCCGCCGCATCCGCGCCCGCGGCTTTCGCTCTTTTGAGAAGCGAGTCGAGAAGATCAAGCATCGGGGCCGCGTCGGTCATGGTCTATTTCCAAATGGATGTGCCGCTGCCAGGCAGGCCTAGGTTCTCCCACATCTGATCCACCTTCTCAATCACCTGATCGCTCATGCGGATTTTGCGGCCCCAATCCCGGTTGGTCTCCCCGGGTAGTTTGTTGGTGGCATCCAGGCCGATCTTGCCGCCGAGCCCCGAAATAGGCGACGCGAAGTCTAGGTAGTCGATGGGCGTGTTGTCGATCAGGGTGACATCGCGGACCGGATCCATCCGGGTCGACATGGCCCAGATTACATCGTTCCAATCCCGCGCATTGATGTCGTCGTCCACCACGATGACCATTTTGGTGTAGAGAAACTGCCGCAAATAAGACCAGACCGCCATCATGATCCGCTTGGCATGCCCGGCGTAGGCCTTCTTGATGGAGACAACGGCGACCCGGTAAGAGCAGCCTTCCGGCGGCAGCCAGAAATCGACGATCTCCGGAAACTGCTGAGACAAAAGCGGGATGAACAGCTCGTTCAGCGCCTCGCCCAGCACGGACGGTTCGTCCGGCGGCCGGCCGGTGAAGGTAGAGAGATAAATAGGATCACGGCGCATGGTGATGGCGCTGGCGGTGAACACCGGGAATTGTTCCACCGAATTGTAATAGCCGGTGTGATCGCCATAGGGCCCCTCGTCGCCAAAGTCGTTGAGAGAGACATGACCCTCTATGACGATTTCCGCCTCCGCCGGAACCTTAATCGGCACAGTCTTGCATTCGGTCAGCGCCACTTTCTCGTTTCTGAGCAATCCCGCGAATTGATATTCGCTCATCGTGTCAGGCACCGGTGCGACGGCGGCCAGAATCGTGCCCGGGTCCGCGCCAATGACCACGGCGGCGGGAAGAGGCTCTGACGCGTTGTCCTTATGACCGGCATAATGCTGCGCCCCGCCCCGGTGTTTGAGCCAGCGCATAAGCGTCGTGTTCTTGCCGGTGACCTGCATCCTGTAGATGCCAAGATTGAACCGGTCGTCGCCGGGCCGGTTCGGATCCTCGGTCACCACCAACGGCCAGGTGATCAGGGGCGCCGGCTCGCCCGGCCAGCACATTTGGATGGGCAGTTTCGCCAAATCAATGTCATCACCCTGCCAAACCACTTCCTGACAGGTTGCGCTGCTAGATGTTTTCGGCTTCATGGCCATGGCGGTCTTGACCAGGGGCAGCATATCGAAGGCCTCCCGCCAGCCGGCCGGGGGCTCGGGCTGGCGCAGGAAGGCCAATGTCTCGCCCAACTCCCGCAGGGTCTCTGGCTCCCGATCCATGGCCCAGGCAACCCGTTCCACGGTGCCGAACAGGTTGACTAGCACGGGATAGTCGCTTTTTTCGCCGTCTGCCTTGATGACATTCTCAAACAGCACGGCCGGGCCGTTTTGGGCCAGCAGCCGGGTCTGAATTTCGGTCATTTCCAGATGGGTCGAGACGGGTTCGTGCACCCGGACCAAACGGTCCGAGGCTTCCAGCTTGGCAATAAAGTCCCGTAAATTACGATAGGCCATGCCCGCTATAGGAAGAATTCACCCCGGAAGGTCAAGGCAATTCCGGTTACCGGTGACAACCTGTTACAACGATTAACGCCTTATAACTCTTATGATTATTGCGCCGGAACGGGAACGTGGATACCCTGATCGGCACAGATCGGTGCATCCGGTCGTTAAATTTACTGTTAACCCCAACTGATATGACGAATCCGATACCTCGGAAGGTTGGTAGTGCCATGACTGAAGAACAGACAAACTCGCCGCAACAAGGGGCAGATGCCTATCTGCGGCTCATCGAATTGGGTATCGCGCTCTCTTCGGAGCTCGATCACAATCGCCTCATGGAGAAAATTCTGCTGGCGGCAAAGGATTTCACAAATGCCGACGGCGGCACGCTTTACCTGGTTCAGGATGACGGCAGCCTCGGTTTCGAGATTGTCCGAAACGATTCTCTCAATATCGCCATGGGTGGCACGACAGGCGTTGAGATTAACTTTCCGAACATTCAAACCACCGACGCGGACGGAAACCCCAACCTGAACAATGTCGCCTCCGCCGCGGCCGTCCAAGGCAGGCTTATCAACGTACGCGATGCCTACAGCTCCAACGAGTTTGATTTCTCCGGCACCAAGAAGTTCGACGACTCCACCGGCTACCACTCCCGGTCTTTCCTCACTGTTCCTTTAAAGAACCACGAGGAAGACGTTATCGGCGTCCTGCAGCTTTTGAACGCGGTCGATCCGGCGACCGGGGAGACGACCCACTTTTCGGACGAGATCGAACCGTTGATTGAGGCCTTGGCCTCCCAAGCCGCGATCTCACTTAACAACCAGATGCTCTTGGAGGCGCAAAAAGAACTACTGAACGCCTTTATCGAGCTGATTGCCGGCGCGATCGACGCCAAGTCCGCCTACACCGGCGGTCACTGCCAACGGGTGCCGGAACTGACCAACATGCTGGCCAAGGCGGCGTGCGAGTCCAACGATCCCCGTTTTGCCGATTTCGACCTGACCGAAGACCAGTGGTACGAGCTGCACATCGCGGGCTGGCTGCACGATTGCGGCAAGGTGACCACGCCGGAATACGTGGTCGACAAGGCGACCAAACTTGAAACCATCTATGACCGTATCCACGAGGTGCGCATGCGCTTCGAGGTCCTGAAGCGGGACGCGGAGGTCGAGATGCTGAAGGCGGTGATCGCCGGCGGCAATGAACCCGAGTTGCGGGCCGCGTTCGAGGAGCGGGTCGCCAAGCTGGATGAAGACTTTGCCTTTGTTGCGGAAAGCAATGTGGGGGGTGAGTTCATGGCCCCGGAGAAGGTCGATCGGGTCAAGGAAATCGCGGAGGAGACCTGGCAGCGGACGCTCTCCGACCGGCTCGGCATTTCCTATGACGAAGCCAAGCGAAAGGAGCGGGAGCCAGAGCCTGAACTGCCGGTGACCGAAAACCTGCTGTCGGACCGGTACGATCATATCGTCTACCGGGAAGAACGGGATCTGATGCCGCCCGACAACAAGTGGGGCTTCAACATGAAGGTGCCAGAGCACAAATTTAATTTGGGCGAGGTTTATAACCTTGGCATCGGCCGGGGCACGCTCACGGAAGAAGATCGCTACAAGATCAACGACCACATCGTGCAGACCATCATCATGCTGGAGGCCCTGCCGTTCCCGAAACACCTGAAGCGGGTGCCGGAATACGCCGGCGGCCACCACGAAAAGATGGACGGCACCGGCTATCCGCGCGGACTGGCGAAAGAAGACATGTCGATCCCGGCGCGGATTATGGCCATCGCCGATATCTTCGAGGCGCTGACCGCCGCCGACCGGCCTTACAAGGCGCCCAAAAAGCTCTCCGACTCGGTCAAGATCATGAGCTTCATGAAAAAAGACGCCCATATCGATGACGACCTGTTCGAACTGTTCCTGACCTCTGGGGTTTATCAGGAGTACGCGGAGAAATACCTCCTGCCGGAACAAATGGACGAAGTCGACATCGGCCAATACCTGGAGGTGGCGGAGTAGCGCTCGTTTCTTCTGGCCGTCATGCGCGGACCGGCGAAGCCGTGATCCGCGTATCCAATTACGCAAAACAAATATGGACCCACGGGTCAAGCCCGTGGATGACGGCACTGAAAAGGCAGCCCCCCTTTTTGTTATTAATTGCAATTCATTCTCACTCGCATTATATAGGCCGGGCGAGAAGGATTGAATTCGGCTGTGCCGCCCGCTACATCCTTTGCTCGCGTTGACTTATACGTAGATTACATCGCAAAGGACCAACCGCATGTCCCAGACCCCACTTGAACTTATCCGCACGAGGCGCTCCGTGGTGGCCGCCAATCTGGGCGAACCCGGTCCCACCCCGGACGAGATCGACACGATCATCGAATGCGGTTTGCGGGTGCCGGATCACAGCCGTTGCGGGCCGTGGCGAATCCAAGTGGTCGGCAAGGAAGGCCAGGCTAAGCTGGGCGAGCTCTACGCTGAGCTTTTTGCCAAGGAGCATCCGGAGGACGGACCCGAACGGGTGGAATATTGGCGCAACCGACCGTCGAACGCGCCCTTGCTGCTGGTGGTGACTTGCTACCCCAATCAGGAGAAGATTCACAAGGTGCCGCTGATTGAACAGCTTATGTCCATCGGCGCGGCCTGCCAGAATATCCTCAATGGGGCCCACGCCCTAGGCTACGCCGCACAGTGGCTGACCGAGTGGCCCGCCTATAATGACGATGTCAAGAAACTGCTGGGCCATTCACCGGAGACGGACATCCTCGGATTTATCTTTGTCGGCACACCCACCGAGCCGCCGAAAGAACGCAACCGGATCGGCCCCGAAGACGTGGTTGCCCCCTGGAACGGCTAAGGAACTCCCCGTGTCCTATCAAATCGAACGTATCGTTGACTGCGAGACCTATCTGGGGGAAAGCCCGGTCTGGGACGTGGAGTCCGGGTTATTCTACTGGGTGGACAGTACCGGCCGGCGCTCGGGCAAGGACAATGTATTCCGCCTTGATCCGAAATCCGGCAAGGTCGAAACCCGGTCCATCTCCGATCACGATATCGGTGCCCTGGCGGTGCGGAAGGACGGCGGGCTGGTGCTGGCCAATGACGACGGGTTTTATTTCTATGATTTCGAGACGGAAGCGCTTGACCGGATCGTTGAGATCGAGGCGGACGAGCCTCGCACCCGTTTGAACGACGGCAAGGTCGACCGGCGGGGACGGTTTATCGCCGGCGGCATGGATGACAAGGAAGAGCTGGGCATCTGCGGTCTCTGGCGGCTCGATCCGGATTTGAGCGTGACCCGGATCGGGGGCGGCATCATCTGCACCAACGGGCCCTGCTGGTCCCCTGACGACAAGACCTTCTATGTCACCGACACGTTCCAGCATCAAATTTGGGCCTATGACTACGATATCGAGACCGGGTCCCTGTCCAATCAGCGGGTCTTTGCCTCCACCACAGGGGAACAGGGAATCAACGACGGCTCCACCGTGGACGCGGAAGGCTGCATGTGGACGGCGGAATTGGTCACCGGGGAGCTGGTGCGCCGCACCCCGGACGGCGATGTGGAGCGCCGCATCGGCATGCCGGTGAAGAACATCACCAGCGTGATGTTCGGCGGGGACAACCTGGATGAAATCTATGTCACGTCCATGGCTCGGGTGGATCACCCGGGCGCCGAAGCCCACGATCATTTTGTGGTGGAAACCAAGCCTCAGTTCGGGGCAGGCTCCCTATTCAAGGTCACCGGTCTGGGCATCCGGGGCGTGCCCGAACCCCGATTCGGCGGCTAGTCCAATTTAAACCCGGCTTCGGCAAGCACGACCGAGGTCTCGACTTGCCGGTCGGGGATGGTCCAATAGGTTCTCAACAGCCGGGTCTTTTCGTCCGGTTCCGTCAGCCGGAAGCCGTGTTTTTCGTAAAAGCCGATTGCCCAGGCCGCCGTCGCCCAGGTGCCGACCAACAGAGGCGCATCCGCCTTCTCCGTGAGCGCAGCCATCAGACGGGAGCCGACGCCCTTTCCCTGCAGGCTGGTGCAAACATACGCATGGCGGATCAGGCAGACATCCTTGACCCGTTGCAGGCCCATAACACCGATCAACGCGTCTCCATCGAATTCGCCCAGGAACGCGACACCCGCCGCCATCTCGGATCGCAATTCGTCTTCCGCCATATAGGGATCGCGCCAACGGTCAGCGGGGATTACACCCCGATAGGCCTCGGCCCCGTCATTGACGACGGCAAGGATGGCGGGGATGTGGGTATCGTTGAGATCGCGGATCGCCATAGATAAGCAATCCCCTCAGCTTTTCTCGCTAAATCCGAAGTACAGCTCCCGGGCGCGCTGATAAAGCGGACCCGGCTGCAGGTCTCGGCCGTCCAGCCGCACGCAGGGCATAACCTTCGAGTAGTTGGCGCTGCTGAACAACTCGTCCGCCTCGGCCAGTTCTTGGTACTCGACAACCCGTTCCTGCACCTCGATGCTGTCATCTCGGAGGAGTTGGATCACCCGCTGGCGGGTGATGCCGTTTAGAAAAGTACCGTTTGGTACCGGCGTATGAACGACGCCGTTCTTGGCGAAAAACAAGTTGGTGTAGGAGAACTCCGCGACGTGGCCGTCCGGGTCCAGGGTGATGCCCGTATCAAAGCCCTTTTGCCGGGCCTCGTTCACCGAGCGGGCCACATTGGGATAGAGGCACGAGGCCTTGGCGTTAGTTGGCGCCTGATCGGCCGCCGGCCGCCGAAACGATGACTTGCAAGCGGCGAAGCCCTTGGGTTCCGGCAGCGGCGCTTCGTAGATGGAGAGCACAAACTTGGTGCTGTCCGGTTCCGGCGTGATGAACCCATCCTGGGCATAATACATGGGGCAGATATACAGTTCCGCGTCTTCGTCGAATTGGGAAACGCCTTCCCGGGACAGCCGTTCGATTTCCTCACCCGAGAGGGTCGGGATCATACCCAACGCCTCGGCCGAATGATTGACCCGGTGACAGTGCCGATCCAGGTCCGGCATTTGTCCGGCGATGGCGCGCGCTCCGTCGAACACCACCGTGCCCAGCCACATGGCCTGGGTGTTGGGGGACAGGATCGGCGGGCTGCCCTCGATCCAGTCGCCCTCGAAATACGTACAGGCCGGACGTTCCCGCTTCGGCACTGCCTTGGCCATGGTTCTCTCCCGATTTGGTCTGCCCACTAGTGATAGCAGGTTTTACCGTTGGGCTTCAAAAAACGATTTCAGCAGCCGCACCGATTTCTCCTCTTCCAGTCCGCCAATCACCTCCGGCGCGTGATGGCAACTCGACGACTGGAAGAGACGCGGGCCGTGATCGATCCCGCCGCCCTTCGGATCATAGGCCCCGAAATAGACCCGCCGTAGCCGGGCGAAGGAAATTGCCTGCGCGCACATCGGGCATGGTTCCAGGGTCACATAGAGATCGCACTCAGGCAGCCGGGCCTCACCCCGCTTTGACGCCGCCTCGCGAATGACCAGCATTTCAGCATGGGCCGTCGGATCGTTGAGTTCCTCCGTACGGTTGCCGGCGGCGGCAATCACCTGGCCCTGATCATCGACAACCACCGCGCCCACGGGCACTTCGCCCCGCGCGGCCGCCGCCGCCGCCTCGGCCAAGGCCTGATCCATATAGGAAAGAGCGTCATCGTTCATGGCGGCAAGGTGGCAGGCGGGCCCGGTTGTGGCAAGCCGGTCTCTGGTCGGCCGTTCTTTGGCGATTATGTGCGCAGTTGCACCGGTGTGCGGGGACTCCTATAAGGTCGATTATGTCCAACCCGTCATCACGCCCCGTCATCGGCATCACTCTCGATCATGAAGAACCGGGGGGCTATTCCAAATTTCCGTGGTATGCGCTCCGGGAGAACTATGCCAGTGTCGTGACCAAGGCTGGCGGATTGCCCCTGGTCCTGCCCCATGAGCCGGAGCTGGTGGAGGCTTTCCTGGATCGGATCGACGGTCTGATTGTTACCGGCGGTGCGTTCGACGTGGACCCGGCGCTTTACGGCGGCGGCCCGGTCCATGAGACGGTGACCCTAAAATCCCGCCGCACCGATTTCGAATTCGGCATCACCCGCGGCGCGCTCGATCGGGATATGCCGGTTCTAGGCATCTGCGGCGGACAGCAGTTGTTGAACGTGGTGTTGGGCGGCACGTTGATCCAGCACATCCCGGATACGGTGCAAAACGCCCTCGCCCATGAGCAGCCCAACCCAAGGGACGAACCGGGGCATCCGGTGGCGATCACCGAGGGCACCCAGTTGCACAGCATCGTCGGCACGGCGGAGATGAACGTGAACTCCGCCCATCATCAGGCGGTCGAGGCGGTGGCGGACGGGACCGTGATCAATGCCGTTGCGCCTGACGGGGTTATCGAAGGGATCGAGGCACCGGCGTACACATTCTGTATCGGGGTGCAATGGCACCCGGAGTTCGAAATCGATCCGGGCGACCTCGCCCTCATCAAGGCGTTTGTCCATGCCGCCGGATAAACCTACAGATCAAGAAAAGGGTGAACGGATCGCCAAGGTGATCGCCCGGGCGGGCCTCTGTTCCCGCCGGGAAGCGGAGCGCTGGATCACCGATGGCCGGGTCAAAGTGGACGGCAAGGTGCTGGACAGCCCAGCTATCACGGTCACCGCAAAAAACAATGTTCTGGTGGATGGTAAACCACTGCCGGAAAAAGACGACACACGACTCTGGCGATATCACAAGCCGTCAGGTCTGTTGACCACCAACAATGATCCGAAAGGCCGCGCGACCATCTTCGAGAAGCTGCCGGAAACCCTGCCCCGGCTGATCAGTGTGGGGCGATTGGATCTCAACTCTGAAGGGTTGCTGCTACTGACCAACGACGGGGAACTGGCGCGGCGGCTCGAACTGCCGGCCACCGGCTGGGTGCGGCGCTACCGGGTGCGGGTGCACGGCCGGGTGGATCAGGAGGCGCTGGCGAAGCTGGAGAACGGCATCGAGGTAGACGGCGTAAAATACGGCTCCATCAAGGCAACCCTGGACCGCCAGCAAGGGGCCAATGCCTGGCTGACGGTCGGATTGGCGGAAGGCAAGAACCGCGAAGTACGGAAGGTGATGGAGCATCTGGGCCTGCCGGTCAGCCGGCTGATCCGCATTGCCTATGGGCCGTTTCAACTCGGGAATTTGAGCCGGGGCGAGGTGGAGGAGGTCCGGCGGAAAACGCTCCGCGAACAATTGGGTCTGGAGCGCAAACATGCGCATCGTCGGCGGAAGTCTTAGGGGCCGGCCCCTCGCAGCACCCAAGGGCCGGGATACAAGACCAACCTCGGACCGGGCGCGGGAGGGCGTATTTAACATCCTGGCCCACGGCGAAGACGTGAATTTCGGGGACTTATTCGTTATCGATCTGTTCGCCGGTGCCGGCGCGATGGGGATCGAGGCCATATCCCGGGGTGCGGCGCAGATCCTGTTCGTGGACAGTAGCCGGGTGGCCCGGACGGTCATTGACGAAAATGTGAACAGACTTGGCGTTGCCGATCAGACGGCGGTCGAAGCCTGGGACGGCGCCCGGCTGCCGGACCGCCCGGACCGTTATCCGCCGGCTGGGCTGGTGTTTCTCGACCCGCCCTACGGCAAAGGGCTGATCCTCCCGGCCCTAAACGCCTTGGTTTCCGGGGCCTGGCTGGCCGAGAAAGCCACAGTAGTGGTTGAGTCCGGGAACAAAGAGGACCTCCCATGTCCGCCGGGGTTCAGTCAAGTGAACGAGCGGGCCTACGGCGAAGCGTATTTCCGTTTTTTGACGCTTGCTTAACCCCTCCCCGCGCATATCAGATATTCGTGAATGACGGAGACGGACACTTGCGAAAAGTCCTTTATCTTTTAAGTGAAGAGGATCACATACAGATAGAATCGAATCGATCATGTCTGCCGTCTCGGAATGAAGAGGATCTAAGAAATGAAACAGTTGATGACCGTTTTGGCGGCGTTTTGGGTGATGATGGCGGTAACGCCGATCGCGGACGCGCAGGCTTCTTCTCGCACCGGCGGCGTAGATGATACATGTACGGCCCGGATCGAGTTTCCCGACGGTAAGGAAGAACTGTCCCTGCAGGACGTGCGCCACGCGGTGGCGGTTCATCTGCAACGCATTGGTTTGGTGCAGCTCAAGCCGACTTATGCAGAAGGGGACGACGGACTCGTCGTGGTTGACCTCCGCTCTCCCAAGGGTGTTTTGTTGCGCCGTCTTGAGATTGATCGGGCAAATGCCGAGGTCGTCAGCAATCAGGCCTTTCGCCGGTCGGTCCTGACGGCGGCGGCCGGTCACTCCAAGCAGTTGGACACTGAAACCGACTATCAGCGGCGATTACGCCGCCACATGTTGGGCGATGGCAAGTCCTGGGGCGCCTGGATCGGAGAGAAAGGCGGGTGCGCGGATGATTACGAATTCGGCGCACCGGACATTAAATAACCGGATCAGGTAACCGTTTAGCGGCGTCCGAAAAGCTTCTCGATATCAGCGAGCTTGAGTTCCACATAGGTGGGCCGGCCATGATTGCACTGTCCTGAGTGCGGCGTGGCCTCCATCTGGCGTAAGAGGCTGTTCATCTCATCTCCATTGAGACGCCGGCCGGCCCGCACGCTGCCGTGGCAGGCCATGGTCGAACAGACATCCTCCAGCCGGCCTTTGAGCCCCAAGGCGGCGTCGAACTCCGCCAGATCATCCGCCAAATCACGGATAAGCCCCGGCACGTCAATTTCCCCCAACAATGCGGGGGTTTCACGCACCACCACGGCGCCTGGGCCGAACGGCTCGACCACCAGCCCCAATTCCGCCAACTCGTCCAGATGCGCCGCAATGCGGTCCGCTGCCGGTTCGTCCAGCTCCACTACTTCAGGGATCAAGAGGCCCTGGCGTTTAACCCCGCCGGCCGCCATCGCCGTCTTCATGCTTTCATAGACCAACCGCTCATGAGCCGCGTGTTGATCGACGATGACTATGCCGTCGCCGGTTTGCGCCACCACATAGGTCTCATGCACCTGCGCCCGTGCAACGCCAAGTGGATAGTCGACTGGCGCTTCCGCTTCCGCGGCGCTATCACGCTCCAACACGACGGTCTCCGCGCCCGGGGCGGCGGAGGGCTGCGCGTCAAAATGAGTTAGAGGCGCCTGAAAACCTCGCCCTGATTCAGCCAAGCCGTAAGAGGGTCTTGAACCCGGCGGCGATGCGTAGGCCAGTCCCCCCTGATGGGGCCGAAATGCGCCGAGCGCGGCATTGGCCACGGTGGTGGACGCCCGGTGACCAGCGTCGGCCAGGGCATGTTTGAGGGCGCTGACAATCAATCCCCGGACCAGCCCCGGGTCCCGAAACCGCACCTCGGTCTTGGCCGGATGCACATTCACATCGACCGTGTCCGGGGGCAATTCCAGGAACAGCGCCAGCAACGGGTGCCGGTCATGAGCCAGAAAATCCCGATACGCGCCCCGTACCGCCCCAAATAAAAGTTTGTCGCGGACTGGCCGGCCGTTGACGAACAGGAACTGCAGTGCCGCGTTTCCCCGGTTGAGGGTCGGCAGGCCCGCATGTCCGGTAAGACGGATTCCTTCGCGCTCGGCATCAATCTCCAACGCATTGGCGGCGAAGTCATTGCTCATGATCCCGCCCAGCCGTTCCAGCCGCGCCGCGTTCTCGTCGTCCACCAGCGGCGGACAGGCGGGCAGGTTGATTACCTGGCGGCCATCATCGACAAGACGAAAGGCGATTTCCGGATGGGCCATGGCGAGGCGCTTGATCGTGTCCTGGGCGTGGCCGGATTCGGTCCGGGGTGTTTTCAGGAACTTCAACCGTGCCGGCGTGGCGAAGAAAATGTCCCGCACTTCGACCGTGGTGCCAGGCGGATGCGACGCCGGCGCCGGCGGCGTCTTGGCGCCGCCGTTGATCTCTATTTTCCAGGCGCTGTCGCCGTCCTGTGTCCGGCTGGTCATGGTGAAGCGGCTGACCGAGGCGATCGACGGCAGCGCCTCGCCCCGGAAGCCGAGGGTGACAATGTGCTCCAGATCATCTTCCGGCAGTTTGGAGGTCGCATGACGTTCCACCGCCAGGTCCAGTTCCTCCGGCGTCATGCCTTGCCCATCGTCGGAAACCGACAAGAAAGTCCGGCCGCCGTCCCGCAACTCCACCTCGATCCGGCGCGCGCCGGCGTCGATGCTGTTCTCCACCAACTCCTTGATGGCGGAGGCCGGGCGTTCGACGACTTCGCCGGCGGCGATACGGTTGACCGTGGTGGAAGGCAGCAGCCGGATCGTCATGGGCGGGGCAACTCCCGCATCAGTCTTCTTGTCAGTTCCTTGCCCTCCTCGACGGCTGGCTGGCCAAAGGGGTTCACGCTCATCAGACGCGCGGCGATGATCGTCTCTAGAATGAAGTGCATCATCAACGCACCCGTCGCCCGTTCATCGACCCCGGCAATTTCCAGCGTGCGGACCGGGCAACCCCTGGCCGCCAGCGTCGTCGCCGTTGCCGATTGTTCCGCCGCCATGAGGTCCCCCATCCGGCGTCCCGACAGATAATCGAGGGCGGGATCATCGGCAAGGTCTTGGGGCACCTGACCGCCCTGACCAGCGGTATTCGGCAGAATCAGGGTGAACAGCTTGTCTCGCGGCCCGTCCAGGTAGAGCTGCAGCTGGCTGTGCTGATCCACCGTACCCAATGCATCCACCGGTAACGTTCCCTGCCCGTCCTTACCCAGACTTTCCGCCCAAAGCTGACGGAACCATTTGCCGAACGGGGCCAGCCGGTCGCTATAAGGCATAAGGACGGCAGCCCGGCTGTCTTTCTGTTGTTGCAGGCCCACATTGACAGCGCCGCCAATGGCGGGCGGACAATTCTCGGCCGCCCCGGCGCACGTCGCCACAACCGAGGCCGCGCCTTCCCGGACCGCGTCTATATCCACACCTGCGATCATCGCCGGTAAAAGCCCGACCAGAGACAGGGCTGAAAATCTGCCGCCAACGTTCGGGTCGTGATCCAGAATGCACATGCCCTGGCCTTCTCCGATGGCCCGCAATGGCCGGTTGCCCGGTTGGGTGATCAGGGTGAAATGTCCGAGCGCCTGATCTTTCAGCGTTTGCCGGAACACATCCATGCTATAGAGAAACTGCGCCATGGTCTCGGCGGTGCCGCCGGATTTGGAGATTACCAAAAACCCGGTCCGCTCCGGCGAGACGGCGTTGAACAAATGTTCAAATGAAACGGGATCGACATTATCCATAAAGTGCAGCCGGGGCCGAGACAGCGCCTCGCCCAGGGCCGGCGGGGCAAGAGCGGCAAGCGTTGCGCCACCCAGACTGGAGCCGCCGGTACCGAGAACGACAACATCATCGAATGACTCCGAATAGCGTTCCGCAACGTCTTCTGCCGCCGATAAATCACAATCAGGCGTCGTCAGACCGGTAATGGCATCGACCTCCGGATTGCCGCCGCCGCTGATTTCGGACAGCGCGGCTTGGGTCTCGGCTAACAGAGTTTCAAAGGCCGCCGACTCCAAGCCGGTCCCGCCGATTGCGTCGGCGAGGCAGGTCTCGATGGATTGATGATAGGCCAGCGGCATGACGCCTTCCCGGGTGAGGTGCTTGAGTTCCGCGACCCTAACATACCCGTGGGAACCGCAACCACCCCGCGCCCGGCGGCTGGGAAGGCGTTCTTTAAGTTATTGGAATTACTGGCCTTGCGAGGTAACACCGGCGGGCCGGCCGACCACCACCGTGGTTAGGCCATCTGGTTTCAGAAGCTTTTTCGCGACTCGATTCACATCCACCAAAGTGACTGCCTGGATAAATCCGTTGCGTTTGTCGATATAATCGATCCCCAGCTTCTCAAGCTGAATGCCCGTCAACATACCGGCGATCCGGCGGCTGGAAGAAAACCTGAGCGCATAGGAGCCGGTGAGATGGAGTTTTGCATCCGCAAGTTCTTGAGCCGATAGACCGGCATCCGCCATACGTTTCCATTCGCCCTGCATGATCTTAATCGTCTCGGCCGCTCTGGCATTTGCCGTCCCCGCGCCACCCATGACCAGCGCCGAATGGTTGAACGGGAGGAGGTAACTCCAGGCGGAATAGGCGAGGCCCCGTTTCTCCCGTACTTCTTCATAGAGCCGGGATTCGAATCCGCCGCCGCCCAGCACATAGTTCATCACATAGGCAGCGAAGAAGTCCGGATCATCGCGTTTAATGCCCGGCTGGCCGAACCGGATCAGGCTCTGCGGAATATCTTTATCTATGACGATGGTCCTGCCTTTATCCGGCGCAGATGCTTCCTCCAGGGTCCAGGGGCTCGCCTTGGCCGGCAATGGCCCGAACGTGGCGTCAATAACCGCAGCCAGTTCCGATGGCGAGATATCCCCGACCACGGAGATGACAAGGTTATCGCGCGCCATCCGCTCGGCGACGAAAACCTTCAGGTCCGCCAGTTTGATCAACGGCACACTTTCCAGCGTGCCCCGGCTGGGCCGGCCGTAGGGATGGTTCGGGAAAAAAGCCTTCATCAATTCCCGCCCGGCGATCCGGTTCGGATTCTCCGAGCTTCGGCGAAGGCCTGACAGAATTTGTCCGCGTATACGTTCGACCGCATCGGAGTCAAAACGGGGGTTCGTTATGGCCAACCGGAGGAGTTCAAACGCCCGGTCCTTATTGCGGGTCAGGGTACGTAGCGAGCCGGAGAACCGGTCCCGGCTCGACTCGAAACTCAGGGAAATGGCCAAATCCTCCAACGCCCGCTGAAACGCCTGGCTGTCCAATTCACCGGCGCCCTCATCCAAGGTAGAGGCGACCAGGTTGGCCAAGCCTTCCTTTCCGGCCGGGTCCAGGGTCGCGCCGCCCCGCCAGGCGAAATTCACGGTGATGATGGGATTGCAATGATCTTCGACCAGCCAAGCGCTTACCCCCAGCTTGGATTTGACTTCCTTGATCTCAATGGCGAATGACGGCGCCGCCATCAGCAGGCAAACCACGAGAACAGCAACAAACCTGAAGAGATTCCGCAGCATGGCCTAACCTCCGTTAGCGTCTTTTTTGACCGGCGGCAGCAACAGCCCGGTCGTCGATTGGCGTTTGATGAACACGGCCTTCGCCGCGTCATGCACTTGCGGTACGGTCACCTTGCCGATCCGTTCCGGCCATTCCTCGACGTCCGCGATGGTTTGTCCCGATGTCAGCGCGGCGCCGAGAACTCTCGCGCCGGCGCCAATACTGTCGCGGGCATAGATGGCCTCGGCCTGCATGCTGATCTTGGCGCGCGCGACTTCATTGGCGTCCACGCCTTTTTCCAGCAAGGCCTCAATTTCGGTTTCTATCTCGGTCTCTAACTTCTCCATGGGTGTGCCGGGCGCGGGCGTCGCGGCAATGTAGAAGGTGCTGGGACCGAGGCCATCCGAATCGTAATAGGTGCGCACCGAAACGGCGATTTTCTTATCGATGACCAGAGACTTGTAGAGCTGGCTCGTGGCCCCGCCGCCAAATACCTGGGCAAGAATCTGCAGCGGATATAGATGCCGTTTGTCGCCCCAACCATGGCTTGGCGCGAGGTAGGCGCGCCGCCAGCTCGGCTGACGCACTCTCGGGTCCCGCAGCACGACCCGCCTGGCGGCGTTGTGCGGCGGTTCCTGTGGACGAACGCGCGGCGGCACCTCGCCGGCCGGGATTACACCGTAGATTTTCTCGGCCAGGGGTTTGAGTTTCTCAACCGTGATGTCGCCATCCACCACCAGGATCGCGTTGTTAGGACGGTAATACGTGTCATAGAACTTTTTCAGATCGCCGATGGTCAACGCCTTTATTTCGTGGGCCCAGCCGATCACCGGATCGCGGTAGGGGTAATTGAGATACATGGCCGCATTGAACTGTTCGGAGAGTTTGGCGCTAGGGGAATTGTCCACGCGGGACCGGCGTTCCTCCAGCACGACCTGCCGTTCGGGCTCTACTTGCTCCGCCTCGAAGATCAGGTTGCGCATCCGGCCGGCTTCCAGTTTCATGACGGTTTCCAGCCGGCCCACGGCCACCGTCTGGTGATAGCCGGTATAATCATAAGACGTGAAGGCGTTGTCGCGCCCGCCGTTGCGCGCCACGATTCGGGAAAACTCGCCCGATTTCAGATTTTTGGTTGCCTTGAACATCAGATGTTCAAAAAAATGTGCAATGCCCGATTTGCCCGCCGGCTCATCCGCAGAACCCACCTTGTACCAGACCATATGGCGGACGATGGGGGCGCGATGATTGGAAATCACCACCACCTGCATGCCGTTGGATAGGGTAAAGGATTTCGGGTTGAAGACGGCGCTATGGCCGTCAACGGACGTTAATGCGAGAAAAAAGAGAGTTAGGCAGGACAGGCAAACTCGGCGCATGGTCGGCGTTCCATGGTTAACAGGCGATATCCAGGCTAACGAGCCAATTCGCAGGTCCCGTCGGCTTCTCTTCGAATATAGTCTGGATTGTTGCGGCGCAAGTGACTCTCGCATCAATGTGATGCGAAACGCCTCGCAAACTCGTCGTTAGTTCAGGATGCCTTCCAACAGGGCCTTTTTCCGGCGTTTGATCACCGGCACCGCGCCGGAGTTTATGGGCTTGCCGAGGGCCTGGGCCTCCTTGATACGCCTGGACTCTTTCTCCGGATCCACGGACGCGCCAAATTGCGGATTGGACTGCCAAAATACGATCTTGTCGGTGAAGGATTTACTATCCTCGAAAAGAACCGAGGTTTCCTTGTTGACGGTATCCCGGATCGTCGGATCGGCCTTGTCGGCGCCGGTCAAGTTGAGCATCGCCCGTTCACCGGAACTCAATTGCCGGAGATCGACTTGTTGACCGACGCTGGCGCGATCCGCCTGTTTTGGTTTGACGCCCAGCGCCTGAGCCGCCCGGTCACGCGGGTTAACGGCTTGCGGACGTTGTGCCCCAGGGGCCGGCGGCCGAAGGCTATATTCCGGCGGCAAGCTCAAGGGCGCGCGTTCGTAGACGGCAAACTCGTCCGGCGCTTCCTTGGTCTGGCCCAAGGCCCGTTTTGTTTCGTCACAGCCTGTCAGTAACGCCATCGCCGCGAAACCGGCAACAAGTCCGATGAGTCTATTGGTCTTCATGGGTCTCACCTTTGTTCTCAGGCATTCTATTCTCAGACGGGGATCGTGAAAACAGGGAATCGAAAATTAATAGCACCGCGCCCACGGTGATGAAACTATCGGCAGCGTTGAACGCCGGCCAATGATATCCGGACACATGGAAATCCAGGAAATCGAAGACGGCGGAATGGACCAGCCGGTCGATGACGTTGCCCAACGCCCCGCCGATAATCAAACCAAGCCCGGTGGCGATGAACTTGTTTTCCGCCCGGCGCAGCCAAAAAAACAAAACGACGACAATTATCAGGGCGACGATGGTCAGCCCCCACCGGCCAAACTGCTGATGGTCACTGAACAGGCCGAAGCTGATGCCCCAGTTCCACACATGCACCAGATTGAAAAACGGGGTGACCTCGATGGATTTTCCGGGATTGGGGAGGATCCCCAGCATCCACCATTTGCTGGCCTGATCAATGATGACGGCGGCGAGAGCGATCAGCAATCCCTGTCGCAATTGAAGCGGCATCAGTCCCTATTCCGCCGCCATGGGAAAGTGGCTGGCGGCGTCGGCGCAACGGTTGCAGACCTCTTCGTGACCGGAGACGGCGCCGACCTCGGGCAGGACCTTGAAGCAACGGACGCATTTTTCGCCGCCGGCCATTTCCGGCACCACGCCGATGCCGGCCACGTCTTCCAGGGTGAAGGCGCCGGCGGGCGGCGCCTCGGCGATCAGGGTGGCGTCCGAGGTGATGCCGATCTCGGCGACATCCACGTCAGCCAACAGGTCCACATAGTCATGCGGGGCATAGATCTTCGGATGCGCCTGCAGGCTGGAACCGATCCGTTTTTCCGCCCGTTCGATCTCCAGCGCGCCGGTGACCACGCGGCGAAGCTCCCGGATTTTCTTCCAGCGGCCGGCCAGCTCTTCATTCTTCCAGCTTTCCGGAATATCCGGGAACAGACGCAGATGTACGCTTTCCTCGTCGCCCGGATGGCGGGCGAGCCAAGCTTCTTCGGCGGTGAAGCAGATGAACGGCGCGAGCCAAGCCGTCAGGCAGTTAAACAGGTGATCCAGCACGGTGCGAGCGGCACGGCGGTTGATCGAATCCGCCCGGTCACAATAGAGCGCATCTTTGCGAATATCCAAATAGAAAGCGGACAGATCGACCGCGCAAAAGGTATGCAGTTCGGTGAACAAATGATGGAACTCGAACGTCTCGCAGGCGCGCCGGATGCGGGCATCCAGTTCGTACAGCCGGTGCAGCACCCAGCGATCCAGTTCCGGCATGTCCGATTCCGGCAATTTTTCCGCCTCGTCAAAATCGGCGAGATTGCCCAACAGATAGCGTAGCGTATTGCGCAGCCGCCGGTAGATATCCGAATGGTGTTTGATGATCTCGGGACCGATCCGCAGGTCCTCGGAGTAATCTGAACCGACCACCCAAAGCCGCAAGATATCGGCGCCGTTCTGGTCCACGACGGTTTGCGGTGCGGTGATATTGCCCAAGGACTTGGACATTTTCTGTCCGTCCTCGGCCATGACAAAGCCATGAGTCAGTACACCGTCATAAGGCGCACGACCGCGGGTGCCGCAAGATTCCAGCAACGATGAATGGAACCAGCCCCGGTGCTGATCGGAGCCTTCCAAATACAGCGACGCCGGCCATGCCAGCCCCTCGGTCTGTTCCAGAACGAAACTGTGGGTGGAACCGGAATCAAACCAGACATCCAGAATATCAGTAACCTGCTCGTAGTCGCCGGCGCTATGGTCGTTGCCGAGGAAGCGCGTCATGTCCGAGCCGAACCAGGCGTCCGCACCCTCCGCCTCAATCGCCTCGGCAATGCGTTCGTTGACCGCCGGATCGCGCAAAATTTCGCCCGTTTCTTTGTGGACGAAGACAGTGATCGGCACGCCCCAAGCGCGCTGGCGGGAAATCACCCAGTCCGGCCGGCCTTCGATCATGGCATGCAGCCGGGACTGGCCTGATTTCGGATAGAAGCCGGTATCGGCGATTGCGCCCAGAGCGATATCCCGGAGGGACTTTCCGCTTTCCGGCATATCCTTGTCCATGGCGATGAACCACTGAGGCGTATTGCGGAAGATCACCGGCTTTTTGGATCGCCAGGAATGAGGATACTGGTGCTTCAGCCGCCCGCGGGCGATCAGCGCATTGGCGGCGACAAGCGCTTCGATGACGGCGGCGTTGGCGTCGCCCTTCTTACCTTTATCGGTAATCACCCGTTTACCGGCAAAACCCGGCGCTGCGTCCGTATAGTATCCATCCGCATCCACCGTGTAGGGTATCTGCGGATCGATGTTCATATCGGTCAAATGGCGGGTATTCGCCGTCCAAATCTCGAAGTCGTCCCGGCCATGGCCCGGCGCGGTGTGGACGAAGCCCGCACCCGTATCGTCGGTCACGTGATCGCCATCCATCAGGGGCACGGCAAAATCGTAACCCATGCCGGCCAACGGATGAGCGCAGATAAGACCCGCCAGCATCTCTGCGGAAACATCGGCGACCCGCTTGTGCGCATCGACCCGCGCTGAACCCATCACTTCTTCCGCGAGAGAGTCCGCCAGGATCAGCTTGTCGCCGGCGACGGCCCAATTGTCTTCCGGCGCTTCGGTGACTTCGTAGAGGCCGTAATTGATCCGCGATGAGAAACAGATCGCCCGATTGCCGGGAATGGTCCAAGGCGTGGTGGTCCAGATCACTACGGCGGCGTCGGCAATATCGTCATCACCGCCCGACGTAATCGGGAATTTGGCCCAGATTGTATCGGATTCATGATCGAAATACTCGATCTCCGCTTCCGCCAGGGCGGTCTTTTCCACCACTGACCACATGACCGGTTTGGAGCCCCGGTACAAAAGCCCGTTGTCCAGGAACTTCATCAGCTCCCGCGCGATTTGCGCCTCGGCGGCAAAGGTCATGGTCGTATACGGATTGTTCCAATCGCCGATGACGCCCAAGCGCTTAAACTCATCCCGTTGGATATCGATCCACTTTTCGGCAAAGTCCCGGCATTCCTGGCGGAACTCTACGATCGGCACGGCGTCCTTGTCCTGACCTTTGGCGCGGTATTGTTCCTCGATTTTCCACTCGATCGGCAGCCCGTGGCAATCCCAGCCGGGGACATAGTTGGAATCCTTGCCCATCATCTGTTGGGAGCGGGAGATCACGTCCTTCAAGATTTTATTCAGCGCGTGGCCGATATGCAGGTTGCCGTTGGCGTAGGGCGGGCCGTCATGGAGAATAAATTTCTCCCGGCCCTTTGACTGTTCCCGCTGGCGTTTGTAGATGTCCAGCTTCTCCCAGCGTTCCAGCAATTCCGGCTCGCGCTTGGGCAGGCCGGCCTTCATAGGAAAGTCGGTCTTGGGAAGGTAAACGGTCGATTTATAATCCACACTCATTGTTTTTAGCTATCCGTTCTTAGCTGCGTCAGCGGCCAGCATCTCCCGGGCCAGGCCACAATCCGCATCAATTTGCGCCTTTAAGGCGTCGATCCCATCGAATTTCTTCTCCGGGCGTATGAATTCCACCAGGCCCACACGCAGGTGTTTGCCGTAAATATCCTGGTTGAAATCAAAAATATGGGTTTCCAGCAGGCAACTCGTGCCATCGAAGGTGGGTCTATAGCCCAAATTCGCGATCCCGTCATGCCAAACCGTGTCCGGCCCGTCGTCGAGGCCGGCGCGGATGGCATAGCCGCCGAGCGCCGTGCCCAGATTATCTTCACACAGGATATTTGCCGTGGGAAATCCGATCGTCCGGCCGCGCTGATCGCCCTTGATCACCCGGCCCGCGATTTCATAGGTGCGGCCCAAGAGCCGGGCGGCGTCAACCGGCTTGGCGTCCATCAACGCTTGGCGGATTCTGGTGGAGGAAATGACTTCGCCCGAATCATCAACCACCTGTTCGACGCTGGTGGTCTCGAAGCCTTTCTTGCGACCTTCTTCCTTCAGAAACGTCGTATCGCCCTGGCGCTTATGGCCGAACGTAAAGTCGCCGCCGGAGACAATATGCGAGGCGCCGAATCCGCTTACCAGTACGTCGTCGATAAAAGTTTCCGCGCTCATGCCGGCGAGATTCTTGTCGAAGTGCAGAACCACCAGAAAATCGACGCCCAGGTCCTCAATATGCCGGCCTTTCACATGGAATGGCGATATGCGAAACGGCGCGCCATTGGGATCGAAAAAAGTGCGGGGGTGCGGCTCGAACGTCAGCACGCCCCATGGCACGCCGGCATCCTTGGCGATCCGGCCGGCCGTATGGATCACTTCCTGATGGCCGAGATGAACGCCATCGAAATTACCGATGGCGATGGCGCCGCCGCGATGGCTGCGTACGAGCCCGTCAAAATGTCTGTATAGGCGCATGGCGGGCTGGAAAGTGTCAGTATGCCCCCATGGGGTCAAGAGGAAATGGGCGTGTTTTCAAATGCTTGTCCGAATGGCCAAGCCGATCATAATGACCCTTGTTTTATGAAATCTTTAGGTTCGCCGGATTAGTCTCCTCGCCATGATATAGGTCTCGAAACAGTTTCAAAACGATGCGTCGTGACGCCTGAGAGTAAACATACAAAACTTATCCGCGCGCGCGCGCTTCATCAAAAAGGCGCGTTGCGTGAGGCCGCCAACCTCTATCGGGAAATCCTGAAGGAGACGGGCGAGGACGGCGAAATATTGAACCTGTTGGGCGCCCTGCTGCTAGAAGCCGGTCTTCATGATCAGGCGCAGGATGTTCTGCAACGCGCCCTCGTGGTCGGTGGCGCGAATTCCGGTGTGCTCCACAATTATGGATTGGCGCTGCAACAAGGCGGGCGTTGGCCGGAAGCCGTACGCGCCCTGGGAAATGCCGCCAGCGCGGACCCCGGCAACGCCGCGATCTGGTTCGTGCTGGCAAACCTGTTGGTGAGCCTAAACCGATTTCCCGAGGCCCAAGAGGCGTTCGAGGCGTGCCTGAGAGCGGACGGCAACAATCTGGATTGTCTTATCAACTTTGGCGCATTGCGCCGGAACCAAGGCAAGCTGACGGAGGCCGAAGAGCTGTTTAAACAGGCGTTGGTACTGGCGCCCGGTGATGTCCGTGCGAAGGAGTATTTGGCCCGGGTGCAGGCCGACCAAGGGGCCTATGATCTGGCGGTAAAGACGTATTTTGAGGTTTTGGCGGCGTCACCGGCTTATCTGGAAGCCCGGCTACGCTGCGCCGCCATCTTACAGAAGCTGGCGCGCTTTGATGAGGCTCTTGAACTGCTGGAAGACGCAGATGCTTCGGATATCGGAGTTTTGATCGGCCGGGCGCACCTGTCCCGTGACATGGGCCGTTTTGACGAGGCCGCCGCGTGCCTGGACCAAGTGGTTCCGGACGAGGAAGATGCCGTTGCAGTTCTCGCTAACAAGGCGCTGTTGCAGCAACATCGCGGAGACGTATCCGGTGCGATCAAACTCTACCAGCAGGCAATTCACGCAGCGCCAGACAACCGGGACCTCAATGTGAACCTTGCGCATGCCCTGTTGCTGAACGGCGACTATTCCGAGGGTTGGCGGGAATTTGACAAACGTGTTGAGGAGCCAGCGGCCCGTGCCCTCAGGCCCGACTGGCCTGGCAAAAAATGGGACGGGGAATCGGTCACCGGCAAGTCAATCCTGGTGGCCGGCGAACAGGGCAAAGGGGATTATTTTCAGTTTTTGAGATATCTGCCCCGGCTGATTGAATTAGGCGCGGCGGTCACTGCGTCCGCATCGGCGCGGTTGCATCCCGTGCTGTCGTCAAAGATCGACGGCGTCCACTGGGTGCCGATCGAAGGGCCGTATCCGGAGACCGATTATCATGCCCGGTTGATGAGTTTACCCGCATATTTTGATGGCGGCAGGCCGTTCTGGCCGGGCGCGTATATTTCCGCCGAAATGGATCGGGTGAACACATGGGTGCGGCGGTTAGCCGGGGATCGCCCGAAGATTGGAATCGCCTGGCAGGGCAATCGGGCATACGCTTTTGATCACTTACGATCCGTCGCTCTGGCCCTGTTTGCCCCCTTGGTGGAAAGGGAAGATATAGTCCTGTATTCGCTGCAAAAAGGCGGGGCCGCCGGTCAGATCGCCGAAAATGGATGGGACTCCCGGATCAGAGACGTCACTGCGGATATGGATGGCGATGCCGCCTTTGTCGATACGGCGGCGGTGATCGACAATTTGGACCTGATCATTACCACCGATACATCTCTTCCCCATCTCGCCGGGGCTATGGGAAAGCCGGTGTGGATGATTCTATCGACCGCTCCGGATTGGCGCTGGGGGTTATGCGGCAGCGATTGCCCCTGGTATCCGACGATGCGACTGGTCCGGCAGTCGGCGCCGAACGATTGGGCTGGCGTCATGTCCCGGGTCAGGCAAGCGCTTGATCACTGGATGTCGGATGGCGGCGATCCGAACAGGGCTGCGGACAAAATTCTGAAGGGTTAATCGTCTGCCGGCGGCGGTTTTTTCTGGCTGACCACCAACAGGATGCCCAGGAAGATCATCAACGCGCCGGCGACGTGATAGAAATACAGCTCTTCTCCCAAAAACAGGATGGCCATGCCGGCGCTGAACACTGGCATCAGATTGACGAAGATGGCGCTTTTGTTGACGCCGACTGCGGGGACGGCCTTGTTCCATAGGATGGTCGGTAGAACGGTTGGGACAATGGCCAAGAAGATAACGGTCACCACGGTCTCGGTCAGCATCGGCACCGGCTTTACGACAATGCTCTCGATGGCGTACAGGGGAATCAATTCGATCCCGCCGCAGAACATGATGACGAACAGCGCGCTTGAAAAACTCACATCCTTCGGCAGCCGGGGCAGGAAGTTGGCGTACCAGGCATAGCCAACCACCGCACAGATCATGATCATGTCGCCGGCATTGAACGCCAATGAGGTGAGCACGTCGACATCGCCTTTCGACGTCATCAGCGTGATACCAAGAAAAGCGCCGAGGATGCCCGATGCCTGGCGCAGGCTCAGCTTGTCCTGAAAGAAGGCCCAGGCGACCAGGGCGGTCATGGTCGGCTGAGTGGCGTTCAGAATGCCGCCGTTGGTCGCCGTGGTGAAGTTGAGAGACAAGGTCGAGAGCGTGCTCCCGCCGACGATGAACATGCCCATCATAAAAAAGAACGGCAGGCGCTTGCGGATGATCGGGAACTCTTCCCGCAACTTCGGCCAGGCGAAGGGAAGGACAACGAGCGCACCGCCGAACCAGCGCCAAAAGGACATGCCCAGCGGCGGGATGGTCTCGTGGATCCAGCGCACCCAGACGATGCCGGTGGACCAGAAAAACACCACGGCGACCAGCATGGCGTAGCCGACCCAGGGGGAGATCGCCGGCTGTTCAGTTGGATTGTCGTTCATATGGTGGTGTCCAGACGGACCAGGGCATCGGTAAAGAATTTTTCATGCGCCCGGACCGCCTCGTCATTGTCGAACAGAACCGGATGTGCGGCTTTGATCCGGGTCTCGATTTCGTGGCGCCGTTCCGGATCGTTGGCGAGAGCGACGGCAAGCGTGGCATAGTCCTCGTCGGATTCCGCGAGGCAGTCGGTGATGCCCATCTGGCGGTAAAATCCCGCGGTAATCCGGCCCCGGAGGAAGGGTGATGGCTGTGTGACCACCGCCTTACCTACCGCGAAAGCTTCCAGGCTGGAATTGCCGCCGCAGAAGACGGTCGAGTCTAAAATGATATTTGCGTGTTCCATAAGGGACAGATAGCGTGCGCCGGGCATTCTGGGAAGGAAAACCACGCGCTCGGACAATGAACCGAGCGACTCCTTAAACCGGGCCTTCAACAGCCGGCTCCAGCTTTCCTGCTGACCATCGATGAGAACGACAAGCGCCTTGGTGTCTTCCGTTAGTATCCTTTTAAGGACGTCATCGAATGTCGGGTGCAGTTTGAACAGGCTTTGCGGACACATATAGAGGGTGTCCTCGTCCGAGAGGCCAAAGTCCCCACGTGTCGTTGTGGCCGGTTTTATGTCAGGCATGGTGTAGCTCGTGCCGATATCCGGGAAGAGGATCAGTTCTTCGGAATAATGCGCTTCGGCATTGCCCGGTTCGAGCAGGCTTGACGAGATGAAATAATCAATTTCCGGCAGGCCTGTGGTCACCGGATGTCCCCAAATCACGCATTGAAGGGGGGCCAGGCGCGCAAAGCCGAGAAAATAACTCATCGGCTCCATGCCGATATCCGGGTAGTAGAGAATATCCAGTTCCGCCGCCGCCACGGTTCGATGGGCCACGGTCAAAGATTCCGCGAGTTCTTCAAAGTGGTCGGCTGACGCCGCCAACGCCGCCAAGTCACTGTCCCTATCCCGAGCATAGGGCCCCAAGTGGAAGACGAAGACTTCAAACTTATCCCGATCCAGATACTCGATCAGGCGGCGGTTCAGTTTGCCGATGGTATGACTGCCCAAATGGGCCGAGGCGAAACCGATCCTGATCCGCCGGTCTGTGGGTGGGCGATAGCCGCTGCAATGGGGTGCGGTGAAATTCAATGATGGACAAGCGGCCAGATAGGCCCGGGCAAGCAGTTCTTGAATTTCCCGGTCATTATCGCCGTGGTAGACGCTTGCGAAGTTGGTCATGCCGACTTCGTTTGCCGGATCAGAAAGCGTGACAGGTGAATCGATCAGTTTCCGTACCTTTTCGACCAGCCGTTCCCGATGCCGGGCATACTGTTCGGTGCTTTGGCCGATAAAGGGAATGGCCAGGGCGCTTAAAAAGCGTGCCGCCCCGATCTCGGGATGGCGGGTTTCCACATTCTCAAACAACGTCTGAGCCTCTTCGGTCTCCCCCAAGCGCAACAATGCCCGGCCGAGATTGAGGCTGATCACCGGCTGAGCGGGGTGCAAGTCATGCGCCTGACGGTAGACCTTGGCCGCGTCCTCTGTCCCACCCAGCCGTTGAAGGGCGTTGCCCAGGTTGTTCAGGATGTCGGGGTCTTCGGGATGATGTTCATGCGCTTCGGTCAAAGCATCAAATGCCGCCACCATCCAGCCCCGGTCGATCAGGCACGCCCCCAGGTTGGCGCCGGCGATCAGGTGGTCCGGGATCGCTTCCAAAACCTTACGATAATATCGTTCGGCCTCGGCAAACTCCCCTGCCCGGTGGTGCATCAGCGCCTTGGCCAGCCACTCGTCCGACGGGATTCTGGTCTGATCTTCGTTAACCATCACCGGGATTTAGCACAGGTTTCCTTAAAGAGCATGAACGGGTTGTTGTGCCGTTTCCTCCCGTGGCGTAATTTTAGCGCCAAATCCGACCAAAAGTGTCCCAAAAAGGGAGAAAGACAAACGTGGACGGAACCGCCGCCGCCGCACCGATTGACCCGAAGAAATCCGCCGACACCAGCCATATCCAAACCGGCATGGACTACAAAGTGCCGAGCCTGGATGGCGACTATGGCCGGGGCGCCCGGGCATTGCGCCGGATCATTCGTATGGCGCTGGATTATCCTGTCAGGTTTCCCGTGGCGATCATTTCGGTGATTGTTGCAGGATTTTTGCAACTCTACATTCCGATATTCCTGGGCGACGCGGTGGACAACGCGACCGGCCTGCTGGGCGGTTCCAACGTGAGCGAGGGGGAATCGCAGGACGCTCTGAAATGGGCGGCGCTGTTGCTGGTCTCCACGGCGGTGGGCCGCGGCGTCTTTACCATGCTGCACAATTACCTAGGTGAATCCATCGGCCAGACCATCGGCTACAGGCTGCGGCTCGCCTATTTCGAGAAACTGCAACGCCTCAGTTTCAGCTACCACGACGAGGTCCATTCCGGCGATCTAATGACCCGGGGTATGCTGGATATCGAAGGGGTTCGCCGTTTTATTGAAACTGGGATTTTGCGCATTATCTTGATGATCGTGCTGGTCGGTGCTGGCGCCTATCTCTACATGGGATCAAACCCGTTGCTTGGGCTCCTGAGCCTGAGTTTTGTGCCTTTCGCCCTGTGGCGGGCGGTTGTGTTCCGGCTCCGGGTGCGGGATTTGTGGCGGCAGGTGCAGGAACGCCTCTCCACGCTGACGCGGATCATGGAGGAGAATCTGGGCGGCATCCGGGTGGTGCGCTCCTTCGCCGCCCAGGCTTTCGAGATCGCCAAGTATGACGTGACCTCCAAGGCCGCCTTGGAATTGGCTCAGAAACGGGTCGGTGTGCGCTACACCAACACGTCCCTGATGACATTTTCTTTCTTCATCGCCATGGGCCTCGTGCTCTGGGTCGGCGGCGGCATGGTGATCGAGAAAGCGATCACCGTCGGCGAGCTCACCCAGTTTCTGGCCTTCATGACCATTCTGCAGATGCCGATCAGACAGACGGGCATGGTGATCAACGGCATTGCCCGGGCGTCGGTCTCGGGCGTGCGGCTGTTTGACATTCTGGATATGGAACCGGTCGTGGCCGATAAGCCGGAGGCAAAACCGTTGGAGGTATCCGACGGTGTGCTGCGTTTCGACAATGTCGCCTTTGCCTATGACCAGACTGCGGGTGCGCCGGCGGTCAAAGAGATCACCTTCGAAGTGCGGCCCGGCAAGACATTGGGCATCGTCGGTCCGCCCGGCAGCGGAAAATCCACCATCGCGCATCTTATTCCGCGCTACTACGATGTCACGGACGGCAGCGTCACCGTAGACGGGCAGGATGTGCGTGACGTGACCCTGGAAAGCCTGCGCCAGACGGTCGGCGTGGTACAGCAGGACACATTCCTTTTCACCACCGAAATTTTTCACAATGTGGCCTATGGCGAACCGGATGCCGGTTTTGACCGGGTGTCCGGCGCGACCGAGTCTGCGCAACTTCATGACTATATTGAGACCCTACCGGAAGCCTACGACACGATGGTCGGCGAGCGTGGTGTATCGCTGTCCGGGGGGCAGCGCCAGCGCATGTCGATTGCTCGAAGTGTGATGCTGACGCCGAAGATTATGGTGTTTGATGATTCCACCGCCGCCATCGACGCCGGGACGGAACAGCAGATCCGCATGGCGCTCCGCGATATTACCAAAGACCGGGCGACGGTTATCATTTCCCATCGGCTAAGTTCCCTCATGCACGCCGATGAGATTCTTTTCCTGGACGCCGGGCGCATTGTCGAGCGGGGAACCCATCAAGCGCTTTTGACCTTGGGCGGCCGCTACAAGGCGCTTTACGATCTCCAACTCGGAGAGAGAGAGGCTTCCGATGGGTGATTCCGGCCGGGCCATGACCGGAGCGGGCGGCATCACCGCCACCTCCAAAGGCGAAGAGATGTTCGGCTCCGCGTTCGATGGTCGCGTGATCAGCCGCTTTATGCAGTTCGTGAAGCCTTACCGGATGACCATCATCATTTCGTTGATCGCCGTGCTGATTTTTACCCTGACCCAGATCGCCATTCCTCTGATTATCCGGGAGGCCATTGATAAAGCGATCATCGATGTCTCAGACGGCGGGCGGAAACTGCAGATCATCGTCGCGATCTTCTTCGCCGTGATTGTCATCAACTATGTCTCCAACCACTTTCAGCTCAATCTGGTGGCGAAGCTGGCGGAACGCATTCTGACTGATTTGCGGCGCGCCATGTTTGTGCATCTACAGCGGGTTTCTCTCTCGTTCATGGACCGGACCGAGGTCGGGCGGCTGATGTCCCGGCTGCAGGGTGACGTAAGCTCCATCCAGGAATTTTTGGAAACCTCCATCTTCGCCATCGGCGATATTGTCCTGCTGATCGGCATTGTCACTGTGCTTCTGTGGCTGGACTGGCAGTTGGGTCTCTTGACCCTGTCGGTGGTGCCGATCCTGCTGGTAATCCGCATCTTCTGGCTACCGGTGGCTAAGCGGGCCTTTATGCGGGCGCGGGAAACATCCTCCATCGTGAACGGCGCGCTGGCGGAAAACATCAATGGGGTGCGGACCGTGCAGGGCCTGACCCGTCAGGTGTTTAACTTCGCCGCCTTCCGGGTGAAGGCGGAAGAAAATTACCGCGCACAACTACGTTCCACCCAGCTTGCCCAGATCATGGTGCCGACGGTGGACAGTCTCACCGGCGGGGCCATGGCGATTGTGATTGTTGTCGGCGGCAACATGGTGCTCCGCGATACTCTCGACTTGGGGGTCATGGTCGCGTTTCTATTCTATGTGCAGCGGTTCTTTGATCCGATCCGTTCCATCACCATGCAGTACAGCATCATGCAGCGGGCGATGGCGTCCGGGCATCGCATCTTCGAGGTGCTGGATGTGCCGGTCGAGGTCGAGGACAAGCCGGACGCCATTGATCTGCCCGGCGATATCGACGGGTCGGTGGAATTCAGGAATGTGACCTTCGGCTATGTGAAGGACCAACCGGTCCTGAAGAACATCAATTTCAAGATCGAGCCGGGTCAGACCATCGCGCTGGTCGGGCCGACGGGCTCCGGCAAGACCTCAACTACGGCGTTGCTGCACCGGTTTTATGATGTTTGGGACGGGCAGGTCTTGATCTCCGGCCACGATATCCGGGACGTGACCCAGGACTCGCTCGGCCGGCAGGTCGCGATGGTGCTGCAGGAACCGTTTCTGTTCACCGGCACCGTGTTCGAGAATATCCGCTACCACAAAACGGAGGCGACACTGGACGACGTCATCGCCGCCGCCACGGCCGTGGGCGCCCATGAGTTCATTGAGAATTTGCCCCAGTGCTATCACACGCTGTTGGGTCAGCGGGGCGGCAATCTGTCCATCGGGCAACGCCAATTAATCAGCTTCGCCCGCGCCATCATCGCCGACGCCAAGATCCTGGTGCTGGACGAGGCGACCGCAAATATCGACAGCTTCACCGAACGGGAGATTCAGCAGGCCCTCGCGATGACCCTGAGGGGCCGCACCGGCATCGTCATCGCTCACCGACTGGCCACCGTGCGGGACGCGGATAAAATATTTGTCCTGCAGAATGGCGAAATTATCGAGGCCGGAAATCACAATGAACTAATCGCCGCCAAGGGACTCTACCAACGGCTTTATACCATGAACTTCTCATCCTTTGATGATCTGCCGGATGAGGTGCTGGCAGACGCGGCGGCCTACACCCAGACGTCATAGAATTTCACCACTTTCTCCCTAAAAATGCGTCACCCCCGAGTTGGACCCAATGCTAACTGGAGCCAAGTCTCGGGGGACCAAAAGCATCGTTGGCCGAGGTTCAAGCGTGAAATGGACCCCCGACAACCGCTCTGCGGGTCGGGGGCGACGCAGAGAGGATGGCGGGAAGGTGGCTCGACGGGCATGACGGAGCTACATCCAATATTGAATGTCCTCTACTGCGTCACCGTCCTCAACACAAAATACGACTCAATCCGCGTCACCCCCGGCAGCTTGGACAGCTGTTCCCGGTGGACCCGCTCATAGTCGGAAATATCCGCCGCGCCGACCCGCAGCATGTAGTCGTCCCGGCCCGAGATCATGTCGCAGCCTAGAATGTTCGGGCTCTGCTTCACCGCATCCTCGAACCCGGCCAGAGCCTCGTCGTCATGATGTTGAAGGCCGATATGAACCAGTACGGTCAGGCCGACGCCCAGCGCATTGGGGTCGGCCAAGGCCCGGTAGCCGGTGATGACACCGGATCGTTCCAGTGCCCGCACCCGCCGCAGGCAGGCTGACGGCGACAGGCCGACGTGATCCGCCAGGGCCGCATTGGAAATCCGCGCGTCGTTCTGCAGCGAGGCGATGATCTTCCGGTCAATCGTATCCAGGTCCATAAACGCAATAATATGCTAGATAGTATTATTTTTTCAAATAATATTGCGCAAAATTCCGCATCATGCGCGTTATTTCGTCGGATATTTCAGGCGGATGGGTCTAGGATTGCGCCATGAACGATATCGACAATATTTCCCGGCCCGGCCCGGCCGCCTCTCCCCGGCGGCGGCGCGGCGGCGCCATGGAGGATGCCCACGAACAGCTTCGTGCGGCCATGGACCAGCGCATCCTGATTCTGGACGGCGGGATCGGCACCCGTATCCAGGGGCTGGAGCTCAACGAGGATGCCTATCTGGGTGGGGCGGCGATGGTGCGTGCGCGGGCGACCCACGGCAATCACGATGTCCTCAATCTGACCAAGCCCGATGAAATTCGGCGCATCCATGACGCCTATCTGGCGGCCGGCGCGGACTTTGTCTCTACCAATACCTTTAACGCCAACCGGATTTCCCAGGCCGACTACGACATGGAGCACGAGGTCTACGAGATCAACCGGGCCGGCGCACGCATTGCCCGGGCCTCGGCCAACTCGGCCCAGGGAACCGATCCGAACCGGAAAGTCTTTGTCGCCGGTGTGATGGGACCGACCAACCGCACTGCCTCCATCTCCGGCGACGTGAACGATCCCGGTCACCGGTCGGTGTCGTTCGACGAGCTGGTGGATGTCTACAAGGAGGCGGCGGAAGGACTGTTGGACGGCGGGGCGGACGTGCTGATGGTGGAAACCGTGTTCGACACGTTAAACGCCAAGGCGGCGCTGTTTGGCATTCATGAGTTGTTCGAGGAGTTTGGATTTGACGTGCCTATTATGATCTCCGGCACCATTACCGATGCCTCGGGTCGCACGCTCTCCGGCCAGACGCCAAGCGCGTTCTGGACGTCGCTCCGCCATGCCAAGCCGCTCATTGCCGGGCTCAACTGTGCGCTAGGCGCGAAACAACTGCGACCCCATCTACAGGAGTTTTCCCGCGCCTGTGAAACCTATGTCAGCGTACATCCCAATGCGGGCTTGCCCGATGAGTTCGGCCTCTACACCGAAGGCCCGGAAGAGATGGCCGGCCGCATCCGGGAGTTTGCCCAGAACGGTCTGGTGAATATTGTCGGCGGCTGCTGCGGCACCACCCCGGATCACGTGGCGGCGTTGGCCGAGGCTGTCAAAGACCTGCCCCCCCGGCCATTGCCGGATGAGGAGCCGCGCACCCGGCTTAGCGGGCTGGAACAGTTCGAGTTCAACGACGTGACCGGTTTCGTCAATGTGGGCGAACGGACCAATGTCGCCGGTTCCGCCAAGTTCAAACGTCTCGTGGTCGAGGGCGCATACGAAGAAGCTATTCAAGTGGCCCGCCAGCAGATAGAGAACGGGGCGCAAGTCATCGATGTGAACATGGACGAGGCGTTGTTGGACGGCGTGGAGGCCATGGACCGGTTCCTCAAATTGGCGGCGTCAGAGCCCGATATCGCCCGGGTGCCGGTGATGATCGATTCCTCCGATTGGAACGTGATCGAAGCCGGGCTGAAGTGCATCCAGGGCAAGGGGATCATCAATTCCATCAGCCTCAAGGAGGGCGAGGCGGCGTTTTTGCACAATGCCGGCCGGGCGCAACGGTTCGGCGCGGCGGTGATCGTCATGGCCTTCGATGAAAAAGGTCAGGCGGATAGCTACGACCGCATGATCGAGATTTGCCGGCGGTCTTATAAGCTGTTGAAGGAACACCTCGGCTTTCCACCGGAAGATATCATCTTTGATGCCAACATTTTCCCAGTCGCCACGGGCATTGCCGAGCACAACAATTTCGCCAAAGACTTCATCGCCGCCGTCGCCGAGATCAAGAAGTTCTGTCCGGGCGCGCTGACCAGTGGCGGGGTGAGCAATGTGTCGTTTTCCTTCCGGGGCAACAACCCGATGCGGGAAGCCATGCACTCGGTGTTTCTGTATCACGCTATCGAGGCGGGACTCGACATGGGCATCGTGAACGCCGGCCAGCTTACGGTCTATGGGGATTTGGAAACCGACGTGCGCGACCGCATCGAGGATGTGATTTTTAACCGGCGCGACGACGCTACCGAACGGCTTCTGGAAATCGCTGCCGGCATGACCGGTACGGCGAAAGATGCCGGACCCGACCTGTCGTGGCGGGAAGGCCCGGTCGCCGACCGGCTGGCCCATGCGTTGGTGCATGGGATCAGCGACTATGTGGTCGAGGATACGGAAGAGGCGCGCCAGGCCGCCGACCGGCCCATCGAGGTGATTGAGGGCCCGCTAATGGCCGGCATGAATATCGTCGGCGAGCTGTTCGGCTCCGGCCAAATGTTCCTGCCCCAGGTCGTGAAGAGCGCCCGGGTGATGAAACAGGCCGTGGCCCATCTGACGCCCTTCATCGAGGCGGAGAAAAACGAGACCGCCACCGGCAATGCGGGCAAGGTGCTGTTGGCCACGGTGAAGGGCGATGTCCACGATATCGGCAAGAACATCGTCGGCGTGATCCTGCAGTGCAACAATTATGAGGTGATCGACTTGGGCGTCATGGTGACGTCGGAGGTGATCATTGAGTCTGCCAAGATGGAAGACGTAGATATGATCGGCCTGTCCGGTCTGATCACGCCATCGCTTATGGAAATGACGCGCGTGGCCGACGAGATGGCCCGAGCCGGACTTACGATGCCGCTGCTGATTGGCGGGGCGACCACGTCAAAGGTGCACACCGCCGTCCGCATCGCACCCGCCTATCAGGCCGGCCCGACGGTCTATGTGCCGGATGCGTCCCGCGCCGTCGACGTGGTCGGTCAATTAATCAGCGAAGAGCGCCGGGACACGTACGCCGCCGATGTGGCGGCGGACTATGAAACCATCCGCATCGAGCGGGAGGGCCGTGAAGACGACAAACGCCTGTACACGATCGCCGAGGCGCGGAACCGCCGGTTAATGCCCGACTGGAACCAAATCCGCCCGGCGGCGCCCGAAACCCTCGGCGTTGAGGCGTTTCGTGATTACGACCTTGCCGATCTGCCGGCGCGGATCGACTGGACGCCGTTCTTCCGGAGTTGGGAGCTGGCCGGCAACTATCCTGCCATCCTGGAAGACGGGAAAGTGGGCCAGGCGGCCCGCGAACTGTTCGACGATGCGCGCGAGATGCTGGCGCAAATCGTCAAGGAGACCTGGCTGGAAGCCCGCGCCGTGATCGGTTTTTTTCCGGCGAATTCGGTGGGCGATGATATCGAGGTCTATACGGACGAAAACCGGGACAATGTGCGCATGACCTTTAACTTCCTGCGCCAGCAGATGATGAAAAGCGAGCAGCGCGCAAACCTATGCCTCGCCGATTTCGTTGCGCCGAAGGATACGGGCATCGCGGATTACATCGGCGCGTTCGCGGTGACCACGGGTCATGGCGTAGAGGAACGGGCCAAAGCGTACAAGGATGCCGGCGACGATTATCGGGAGATCATGTTGAAGGCGCTGGCCGACCGGCTGGCCGAGGCCTTGGCCGAGCACATGCATGAACGGGTGCGCCGGGAGTTTTGGGGTTATGCCACCGACGAACAGCTTGATAATCAGGAACTCATCAAGGAACAGTATCAGGGCATCCGCCCGGCGCCCGGATATCCGGCCTGTCCGGACCATAGCGAGAAGACCAAACTGTTCGAATTGTTGGACGCCCCTTGGAACGCCGGGGTCGAGCTTACGGAAAGCTTCGCCATGACGCCGGCGTCCTCGGTCAGCGGTTTCTACTTCGCTCACCCGTTCGCCGCTTATTTCGGCATCGGCCGGCTGGGCAAGGATCAGGTGGAAGACTATGCGGTCCGTAAGGGCGTCGATCCGGCGCAGGCCGAACGCTGGCTCGCGCCAAACTTGAATTATGCTCCTAGTTCCTGAATTACCCCATATAATCAATAGATTAACATAAATACATATCGATGTCGTAACGAATTCATGAGGTTGTTACATCTCTATGTCATGCTGCAGGTGATGAAAAAGACCAGATTACCCAAAGGCCTCCCGCATAGGGCGGGGGCGGCAGAGCCAAGGAGTTGGACCATGACGACGTTTCTTGTTTCCGATGAGAATAAAAACGGCTTTAAACTTGAAGAAATTCTGATTGCCGTGCGCAAGGACATCATCCGCCGGTGTGAAAAAGTGGCAGACGATCACCGGCCGGAAGCGCTTCACGTGTTGGACAACAACACCAAAATTTTAAGCCTTCTTAGCGATGCCATTGGTCTTGCGGTTAATTCGACCAACACCCTTGATAAGGCCTTCGGACCCAGCGTATCGGCCAAGGGTGGTGAGCCCCGCATCGGCACCGCCTAAACCCGGCGTCTAAATTCCACGTGCTATGGGCCCGATGATCAAGGGGAACACAGGCATGGATGTATCGTGTTACGCCCCCAGGATATAATCCGCGCCTTTTTCCGCGATCATGATCACCGGCGCATTGATGTTACCGCCGATCAGGTCGGGCATGACCGACGCGTCGATCACCCGCAAATTCTGACAGCCGCGGACACGTAACTGCGGATCGACCACGGAATTGTCGTCGATGCCCATGCGGCAGGTGCCGATCGGGTGGAACACGGTGATCGAGGTCTGGCGGATATAGGCGTCGATCTCGTCATCGGTCTGAACATTTTCGCCGGGCATAAGCTCGCCATCCAGGTGATCATCGTAAGACGCATGTTGGAGAAGCCGCCGTATCAACTTGAATCCATAGCGGATGGTCGCCCGGTCTGTCTCCGTCGAGAAAAAGTTATTGATAATTTTAGGCGGATCAAACGGATCGGCGGATCGCAGACTGACCGAGCCACGGCTTTCCGGGCGTAGGTGACACAACATCAGCCCGACGGCCGCCGGACCCGGTTTGCGGATCAGCGGGAACCACTCCCTTGAATGCATGGAAAATAACCTGAAGAAGAACTGAATGTCCGGCAGCTCCAATTCCTGGCGGCTTTTGACAAAGCCGGTGCCGTAACCGATGGGCCAGCTCTGCGGGCCGGATTTGAACAGGTGCGCACGCAACATGTTGAATACCAGCCGATCATAGCGGAGATTGTCCTGGAACCAGGACCGGCTCTTACGTTTGTACTCGACAGAGACGCTGGGATGATCCTGCAGATTGCCGCCCACACCGGCCCGGTCAGCGACCACGTCGATGCCAAGCTCGCGCAATTGCTCCGCCGGGCCGACGCCGGACAACATCAGCGTCTGGGCTGAATTATAGGTGCCGCCCGACAGGATCACTTCTTTGCCGGCGTTCACGGTCACCGTGCGGCCGTCTTTCACATAGTCCACGCCGGTGGCTTTCGTGCCGTCGAAATTCACCTTCAGCACATGCGCATGGGTGATGGCGGTCAAGTTTGGCCGGGAGAGCGCCGGATGCAGGAACGCCACAGCGGCGCTTTGGCGGCGGCCCTCTGCCGTGGTGAACTGCATCTTGGCGACGCCTTCCTGCTCCGCGCCGTTAAAGTCGCCGTTATATTTGTAGCCTTCCGCCTCGCAGCTGGCGACCAAGCTGTCGAACGTATCGTCATGGACCGGCGCAATGGCCGTTTTTAAGGGACCGCTGTCGCCATGGAACTCGTTTTTCTCGGTGAGGTAATTCTCCGACTTTTTGAAATAGGGCAGAACCTTGTCGTAGTTCCAGTCGGTCAACCCCATCTGGCCCCATCGGTCGAAGTCACCCGAGTTGCAGCGCACATAAGCGGTCATGTTGATCGACGATGATCCGCCCAGAACCTTGCCGCGCGGGTGATAAAGCTGACGGCCGTCCATGTGGGGCTCCGGCTCCGACATATAGGACCAGTTGAAGCGCGGGTCCCGCCAAATTTTGGCGACGCCGGACGGAATATGGATCAGCCAGTTGTTGTCCGGCCCGCCGGCTTCCAGCACCAGAACCGAATTTTTCGGGTCCGCTGATAAGCGGTTGGCCAACACGCAGCCAGCCGAACCGGCGCCGACGATAATATAGTCATAGGTTTGATGAGTATCGGCCATGGCGCGTCTCCTTTAAGCCGGGGTCACCCGAAGGTTGCGGAAAAATCCTTCGGTGCCGTTGTCGATGTAGAGCCCAATCCCGCCCCGATGGTCCGGGCCGTGCTTGAGATCATTGACGATGATGGTTGGTTGTTCCTGATCATGGACAAACAGTTTGGCCCGCTCGCCAGCAACCTCGATCCGCATTTTGGTCCAGGCGCCGGTAATCAGGTCCACATAGGCTTCGTAGTGGCCGGGGACTTCTGTCCGCAGCCGGTCGAACTTCCAGTCCGGATAGGAAAAATATTGTGTCGCCCGGTTGCGGCGGAGCTGCACCTCTGCCCGGCCGTTGGTCGGGCGCAGATACATGCATTCAAATGCCGACAGATCCTCGGCAATGCGAAACGCCACGCCGATAAAGCCCCGCGCTTCGGGAAAGGCGTCAGGCAGGGGCCGGCCGGCCACCTCGATCTCGATGGTCCCGTTGTGGAACTCCAAATCCTTGATCCGGGCGAAGGTCGGGTTGTCGGGCGTCTCGGCATCCGGGGTCAGAACCAGCCGGGTGGCGGGGCTGCCCTCGTGTTCCGCTTTGGACGGGATCACGTCATTGGGCAGCAGATTGTCCAGTGCAATGGAAATTTCGGCCATGGTGCGCGTCCTATCCCAAAACTTCTGTCACGATGCCGACATAATCGTCGCGGTTGGGCGCAACCGGCGCTGCATGGTTGAAGTAGCTGCCGTGGGCGTCGTCGATCATCCGATCCAGATCATTCTTGTCGTAACCCATCTTGCGCACCGTGTCAGGCAGGCCAAGCTTGTCGTTCAGTTCGGCCGTCGCGTCGGCGATCCGGTTGCCGGCGTCCGCATCAGGGGTGAGGCGCATGGCCTCCGCCACCTGGGCGAGGCGCACCTCGGCCCGGCCGTTATAAAACCGCATGACTGCCGGCATGGCGACAGTCACCAGGGTGCCGTGGTGTAAGGGGCTGTCGCCGAACGCCATGGAAAGCGCATGGATCGGCCCCAGACCCATATAGATAGACATACCGCCCTGTAGCGCCGCCATGGCCATTTCCGAGCGCGCCACCCGGTCGCCGCCGTCGGCCGTGGCCCGTTCCACGAAATCCACCACCCGGCGGATGCCGTCCAGCGCGATGGCTTCCCCCGGCGGGTTGGAGGCGTTGGAGAGATATCCTTCCACACAATGGGTCAGCGCATCCATGCCCGTCGCCGCGGTTAGACGCGGCGGCAGGGTCAGGGTCACCGTCGGATCGACAATGGCCACATCCGGTTTGACATTGGGACTGCGGATGCCCATGGCCGGCGCATTCGTTTCCGGATGTATGCCGCCGCCGAAGGTGACCTCAGCCCCGGTGCCCGCCGTGGTGGGGATGGTAATATAGGGCGCGACGTCCTTGGTGATCTTGGCCGGGTCCTTCAGATAATCCATCACCTCGCCGCCCTGAAGCGCAACCACCCGGAGCGCCTTGCCGCTGTCCAGGACAGAGCCCCCGCCAAGCGCGATGATCCCGTTGCATTTTTCAGTCTTATAGACGGCCAAGGCGGCATCGATGCCGGCGATGGTCGGGTTTTCCGGAATTTCGCCGTACATGGCTACGTTCATAGTCGGAGGTAGTGTTTCCCGAACCACTTGGTAGACACCGTGCTCAACCAAGCCTTTGTCGGTGATGATCAACGGACGATCGACACCTCGGGCCGAAAGCTCGTTCTCGAGCTCCGCCAGAGCGCCGAATCCGAAATGAACTGGGGGGTATGCGGGTATAAAACTCATCTCTCTCTCCCTTAGGCCTTGGCGCGCTCGGCATCGATGATCGCCTCGGCCTGAGGCCAGGACTTGGCGCCGTTGTTCTTCATCGAGGTCCGCAGCGCCTCCGGCAGCCACTCGAAAATAGCGGGGTGGAAGCTGGGCCGCGCCTTGATCTTCTCCCACCAGGCCTCAAGATGCGGCATCTTGCCCTCCCAGATACCGGCCATGGAGAGGCAATCGATTCGGTTCACATAAATACTCAGCGCCGCATCGGCGAAGGTATAACTGTCGCCCACCAGCCATTCATTCTCGGCCAGCGCCTCGTCCATTTTTTCGAAGGCCCGGACAAACGTCATCAACGCGCCTTTGGCTTCTTCGTAGTCGAAACCGTCATAGATGGCCCGGCGTTTGGCCTCCCGGCGGGCCGGTTCAATTGGGCTGTTGATAAACGCTTCCCGCTCTTCTTCGGACATTTCCAAAATATGAAACCGATGGGACGCGGCGTAGGTCACCACCCGGGTGGCGGGGTGGATTTCCTCGTCCACAGCTTTGCTCCAGAGCCGCACCTTGACCGCTTTGACCGGGTCCTCGGGGATTAATTTGATCTCGGGAAACTTGGTGTCGAGATATTCGCAGATCACGGTGGATTCGGGGATAATGAGCCCGTCGTCAACCAACGTTGGCACCACGCATTTTGGGTTGATCTTACGATACTCATCCTTGAACTGTTCCCCGTTCAAGATGTCGATATAGTGACCTTCCCAATCCAGTTCCTTTTCCGCGAGGACCATGCGCACCTTTGCGGCGCAGGCGGACGAGCCGTGATGATAGAGCTCCAGCATTTTTGGCAGCCTCCCCGGAGGTTGTTTTTCGCCCAGTGAACGTTTGATTGATCCGATATTGTCATGGTGGACGGCGTCTTTCAAACTGCTCGAAACGAATTTTCAGGGAGAGAAAATCATGGTCGCCTTTGCCGAACCGCCCCGGGTGGAGAAAAACCCGAACGAACGGGTGCCCCTTGTCGCCATGGTGTATTTCAAGACGAACGAGCCGGTCACCACAACGATCTTAGTGGATGATGGCCGAAAGCAGCGCTCGGTCACCTATGGGCCGGACAAGGACCCGGCGGCAGGCCTGCCGATTATCGGCATGCGCGCGGCGACGGATCATAAGATCACGGTTTTAGTTTCGGGGGACGGCGATGCGCCGGACCCGGTGGAGCTTGCCTATCACACGCCGGCCTTGCCCGATGACGGCGCGATCATTCCTCGGCTGACTCTGGTCAGTGCCAAGCCGGACGAGATGGAACCCGGTTTCACACTGCTCTCTATCCGCCGCCGGCCGGTGAACCGGGCCATCTGGATGAGCCCGAAGCAGTTCCTGTTTCAAACCCGTTGGAGCCTTATTGCCGCCATCGACGAGGAGGCCGAGATCGTCTGGTATTACATCGCCGACAGCCGGGTCGCCGGGGTGCATCAGCTGCAAAACGGCAATCTGTTTTTCCATCATGTCAACTTCCGATCCATCGAGATGGATATGTGCGGCAACGTGATCAACCAGTTCCACGCCACCAACCGCCCCTGGGGCGAGGTCGAAAACTCCATCGGGATTGAAGCCGATAGCCTGCATCATCAGCCCCACGAAATGCCGAACGGCAACTATCTGGCGCTGACCGCCAACGCCCGCGAGATTGACAACTATTACACCAGCGAGGATGACCCGGACGCGCCCCGCGCGACGCAAAAAGTGGTCGGCGACAATATTGTCGAATTCACGCCCGAGGGCGAGATCGTCTGGAATTGGAACACGTTCGATTATCTGGACCCGATGCGGATCGGATTTCATCTGTTGGAGCCTTATTGGCACACGCGAGGATTTCCCAATCATCTGGATTGGACTCACGGTAACGGGGTGACCTATGACCCCCACGACGACAGCGTGCTGGTGTCCCTCCGCCATCAGGATGCGATTATCAAGATCGACCGGAAGACCAAGGAGATAAAGTGGATCCTGGGCGATCATGCGGGCTGGGAAAGGCCACTGAAGGAGAAACTCCTCACACCCGCGCACGAGCTCCGCTGGCACTATCACGGCCACAATCCGAGGGTCACCGGCGAAAATCAATTTGTCATGTACGATAACGGTATCTGCCGGGCGATGCCCTTCCACGGGGAACAAGTGCCGCCGGCTCAATGCTTTGCCCGCGCGGTGGAGTACAAGGTCGATCCGGACAAGATGGAAGTGTCGGAAGTCTGGGTCTCTGGCAATGACGAGTCAGAGGACCGGGTGATTTCCTGGGCCATGGGCGACGCCCATCGGTTGCCCGAGACAGACAACATGCTGGTGATCGATTCCTTTTGTACGCCCGAAGGCCCGGAGCTCAACCGTATGGGGACCATCATGGTGGATGACCTGACCTGGAACGAATGGCGGCGCGATGAATGGACCCCCAACGATTTCGCCACCTGGGGGCGTATCCGGGAAATGAAGCGGGACGGCGGCCGGGAGGTGGTCTTCGAGGTCAAAGTCGATCACGAACACGATATTGTCGGTTGGGAGGTGTTCGGCGGGGCGCGGGTCAGATCCCTGCGGGTGGACTAGCCCGTGATTTCACCAGACGGAACATTACCAGGTTCACTCTCTGTCACGTCTTTGATATGGTCTAGGGTAACAAAAAAAATCTTAAGGGAGAGCATCATGTCACAAAGAATTTCTAGAATTGCCGTTGCCGCTGCGGCGACCGCCCTGATCGGGGTGGGGGCCTCAAACGCCTCGGCGCAGAACATTCTGCGCGGAGATGCGCCGGGCGTTGGTTCCGTCAACCACACAATCATGATCGTCTTATCAAAGATTTTGGCCACCAAGGCCGGCATTACCATGCAGGTCAATGAAGGCCAAACGCTGACCCGATCGGCGATCAAGCTGGGTTCTGGCCGTCTCGACATCCTGCCGTTGCCGCAGGTCGCCATTCCGTGGATGAAGAAGGGCGTCCGGATGTACAAAAAACAGCCGGACAAAGCGAAAGCGGCCGTTAAAAATATCCGCCTGATCGCAGCCTTTATCGGCGGGTATTATCACCACATGGTTTGGGCCGATTCGCCGATCAAAACGCACGCCGATCTCAAGGGAAAACGTGTCTTCGTGGGCCCGCCGGCCGGTGGCGCATCTATCACCGCAATGGCAGTGATCAGGGCCGTGTCCGGACTGGAGCCCAAGAAAGATTACACCGCCGTACGATTGCCCTGGGGCGCCGGTCTGCAAGCCATGCAGGACGGCAAGTTGGACGCCTTTATCCGGCCAAGCGGTCTGGGCGCGGCGAGCATCGACCAGCTGGGCAGCAAACGAAAATTCCGCCTGTTGGATATTGGTCATGCAGAAGGTTCCCCGGCTTGGAAAAAATTCTTCAACAGCGTCGGCCGGACGCCGGCAAAAATTCCCGCCGGATCCTATAAGAATCAGGCGAACAACGACAAGGATCTGGTCACAAACGGCCTTTGGTCTCAGTTGACGGCGCGCGCGGACCTGAGCGAGGACGTGGTGTATAAGATCACCAAGGCGCTGTGGGAGAATATCGATGAAATGCACCAGACGGCGGTGACATTGCGCAGTGTTCGCAAGGATGACCCGATCAAAGCCGGGAATGTGCCGCTGCATCCGGGCGCCATGAAGTATTACAAGGAAATCGGCGTCGAAATTCCAAAGCACCTTATGTAGTGACGCATCCTCCCTGCGCTGGACGTGGGGGCTTTGAAATAGATAGTCGAGCACCCGGCCGGCGAAAGATGTCCGGCCGGGTTTTCTACCGATAGATCAGTTGCCGGTCTCATTGCGCAGGAGCCACAACGATTATGTCCGAACCTACCGAAGACTCCCCAAGTCGGCGACTCGTCACCGGGATCATCTTTCTGGTCGCCGTCTCGCTGGCGATCGGGGGCATCACCAATTCGATTCCCACATATGGCGTACTTCCGCAAATGGGTCCCTACCCGGACATTCTCTTCCGCCCGATGGTAATTGCAGCGGCGGTTCTGATTGCCGTTCTCACCAGTTCATTCAGTGATCCAATCACCAAGCGTTGGCCGCACCTGGGGGCGCTCGGTAAATTCGTCGACGCTGCGTTGATCCTCGCCGCCTGGTACGTGCTCTGGGTCTATTTTGATGTGCAGCTTGAAATTGACGAGGAAGGGTTCACCGAGCTCACCATATTTCATTTCTTTGTGTCTATCGCCGCGGCAGGCATCTTTCTCGTGATCAGCTGGCGGATTTGGGGGGCGCCGCTCTCCATCGTCGCGATTGTCGCGCTCGTATATTTTTACACCGGGGAACATTGGCCCTGGATTTTCCAGACGGCGCCCCTTGATCTGGCGGACAGTTCGGAAGACCTGTGGTTCAACTTGGGCGACGGAATCCTGGGCAGCATCATGGGAATCATTATTTTCACAGTGTTCCCGTTTATCCTGTTGGGGACGATGCTGGAAAGAACCGGCGGCGGCCGATCCCTGATTAAAATCGCCGTGCATGTAACCCGGCGTTTTCGCGGCGGACCGGCGCATGCGGCCATCATGGCCTCCGGCCTGTTCGGCACGATGTCCGGCGGTGCGGTGACCAATGTTGTAGCGACCGGTGTGATCACCATTCCCATGATCAAGCAGCGGGGTTTTACACCGGCCTTCGCCGGTGGTGTCGAGGCGACCGCATCCAGCGCGGGCCAGATCATGCCACCGATCATGGGCGCAGCGGCCATAGTGATGTCCGATCTGACAGGGATCTCTTTTCTACAAATTATTATCGCGGCGCTGGTGCCCGCCCTCGCCTATTACCTGAGCCTGTTCACCAGCGTTGTCTTCGAAGCGCGCCGGTTGGGTGTCGAGGTAGGCGATGAACAGCTCGACGATGAGTCCCTGAAAGTCGTCTCCCAGGATTACATCAATATGATCATGATCCTGGTGCCCGTGGCGGTGGTTGTTGGCACGCTGATCGAAGGATTTTCCGCCGCCGGCGCCGGTATGACGGCCTTTCTGACCGTCATTCCGCTGAGTTTCCTAAATCCGGCCGTCAGAAAACGTCCGATCGTCATCATCGAGGGATTGGCCCATGCGGGGGTCACCTTCTCCCGGCTTCTGATGGCGATCGCAGTCGTCGGCATTATCGTGGCTGTCCTGGGCGCGACCGGATTGCCGCAGGACTTTGTTATCCTGATCAACGAAGTGGCGGGCGGGCGGCTCGTGGTGACCTTGTTCGTTACGGCGATTGCCGCGCTGATGCTTGGCATGGGCATGCCCACATTACCCGCTTACTTGACGATTGTATTGATCCTGGGTCCGGCCATGCAGAACCTGGGTTTGGCGCTGCTGACCGCGCATATGTTTGTTTTCTATTACGGCGTTGCGTCTTCCATTACCCCACCGGTGGCGGTCGCAGCATATGCAGCAGCGTCCATCGCCGAGGCGCCGCCCATCAGTACCGCCATGATGGCCATGCGCATCGGTCTGGTGAAGTTCGCCGTGCCGTTCCTGTTTGCCTTTTATCCGGTCATGTTGATCGTCCCCGAAGCCCAGCCTCAAGGGTCAGCTGGATTTGTCCTGCAAGACTTCATCTGGATCATCATCCGGCTGGTGCTATTCATCTATCTGGTCTCCAGCGCCGTCATTTCATTTGACCAGCGCCGTTTGCCGCCATGGGAGCTTGTGGTGCGGCTTGCGCTTGCCGTGGCCATCATGCTGACGATTCCGGCCATCCAATGGGCGGCTACAATCGTCGCCCTGGGGTATTTGTTCTGGCATTGGAAGACATTCTCGGCGAAGGCGGCACCCACGACGTAGTCGCTGAAAGTGTTGCAATCGTTCGCTCAATATGTTCCCGGTAGGGCGTATATCTTAATACGCCTGGGAAAATCGCCATGACCGACGAGCCGATTACATCACCCTATCTGCGGGAAAACTTCCGCCGGCAGCCATTCTGGAATCCAACCAAAATTCTGCCCCATGAAATGGGCAAGGAAATCCATCGGATGGACCTGAACGAATGCCCGTTCCCGCCCTCCGATAAAGTGATATCCGCGATCGCCGAGGCTGCATCCGGATTGAATCGTTATCCTGACGGGACCTGCCCCGAGCTAACGGCGCGGCTGTCGGAAAAGCTGGACGTGGGGGAAGACCGGATTTGCTACGGCAGCGGCAGCACACAGCTGCTGACATGCATTGCCGAAATCTCTGTCGGGCCGGGGGAAAATCTGGTCGCGCCAGAAGTGATCTGGCGGCGGTTTTCCGGCGTGTTTCAGGCCACAGCCGCCGACGTCACCGCCGTGCCCAATCTGCCGGACGGCGCCATTGACGTGGATGGGCTGCTGGCGGCAGTCGGCAACAACACCAAGATGCTACTGGCGCTGTCGCCCAACAACCCGACTGGGCTGATGCTGACCGAAGCGGAAATCCGCAAACTGTCCGACAACGTGCCGGAAAACGTGCTCCTGTTCCTGGATGAGGCATACTACGAATTCGCCGTCTATGCGGGCGGGGCCGATGGGCTGCAAATTTTGAAAGACCGCAAAGGCCCATGGGTGGTCACCCGAACCTTTTCAAAAGCCTATGCGTTGGCGGGACTCAGGCTCGGCTACGCCATCTGCAGTTCAGAGGAAATCGCCAATGCGCTCCGGCTGGTCTCCAGCACGTTCAATGTAAACGGTATTGCCGAAGCGGCGGTCCTGGCGGCGCTGGATGATCCCGAATATACCCACATGATCCTGACGGAGAATGAGCGGGAGATGTCCCGGATCAAGGACGCCTGCCGGGAACTGGGGCTGACCTATATGGATTCGGCCACCAACTTTATCTCCATCGATGTGGGCCGGCCCGGCAAGGAGGTTGTCGCCGAAATGCGGGAGCGCGGCATCCGCATCACCACGCCGGGCTATGACGGCGTGCCAAACCATATCCGCGTGTCCATGGGGCAAGCAGCGGACACGGACGCTTTTCTGGCGGCGCTTCGGGAGATTTTGGCGAACTAAGTTCTAGTGCGTATCCAGCTTGTGATAGGCGTCTACAATTTCTTTCTGAGCGGCTTGGAGTTCGTCCAAGCAATCCGCCACCATGTCGGGCACGCTGGTCGCCTTGCGAAGCCATAACAGCGTGACCGACCCCATGACATTGCCGTTGTAAGTCAGGGCGACGGCAATCGCGTCCAGCCCGTCATCCTGTTGAGAGCGGAGCGGCAGTAGACCGCCGCCGAAATTCGGATCCCGCGTGGCGTAGCCTTGATCCCGGACTTTGTCCAAGAGCGCGTCAAACGCCGGCCGGTCATCCAGGATGCGGTTGACCGGATTGCGGGTGGCGATCAATTGTTCGATCAGGCTTTCCCGCTCCTCCTCGCCGCAATGGGCCAGATAGACCCGGCCGACGGCGGACAGCGGAATATTGATCTGATGGCCGATCTGATCCCGGTTCAACAAGAAGGGGCTGCTGGGCCGGCTGGTCTCCTTCAACACCATGCACAAATTTTCCGTATCCAGGACCGCCAGGTCCAAGGGCCATTTCAATTGGCGGCACAGCCGGTCAATCACCGGGGCGGCGATTTCCGCTATCTTGTCGCCGGCATCCAGCTTGGCGACCATCCGTTCGAGACGGAAACTGTTGCGGTAGAGTCCATCGCCGATGCCGCGCCGGACCAGGCCCGAGGCCTCAAGTGTGCGGAGAATGCGCAACAATGTCGGCCGCGGCAGGCCGGACTCCTCGTAGATTTGTTTGAGGGTGGCCGGCCCGAGTTCCTGCAGCACGGCAATCACCTGCAGCCCACGTTCGAGGGAGCGGATGGTTTTCACGTTGGCGATATTGGATGTCGCCATTTCGGGGCCCTGTTTCGTCATTTTTTTCGCTATGTGAAAACTTTAGCGGCTGATTATGGTTTGGAAAAGGCCCAAACATAATTCCGGCTATTTGAGGCTGGAGACGATCAGTTCCGTCAGCGCCAAAAGCTTATACCGATAGCCGCCCACCCGCGTGTGGATGGCGGGGTTGGAGGTCATGACGATGGTGAGTTTAATCGCCGGCAGGATATAGATGAACTGTCCGCCGAAACCCCTCGCATAATAGGCGCGCTCTCCCCAAATCTCGGTAATAAACCAGCCGAGCCCGTAATAGTCGCCGGAGAAGCGTGACTGACCTCTGCCGGTCCAGGACTGTTTGATCCAGGCTTCGGACAAGACGCGTTCGCCCTTGTGCATGCCGCCGTTGCGGTACATCTCCCCGAAGGTCAGCATGTCCCGGGGCGAGATCAGCATGTTGTTGCCGCCGAGATAAATCCCTTCCGGGCTTTTCTGCCAGGGCGGCAATCGAATGTCCAAAGGCTTTGCCAGCCAGTCTTGGGCTAGTTGATGGGTGTCCCGCTTGGTGACGCGGCTCAGCAGTGCGGAAACCAGATGAAAATTGCCGGTGGAATAATGCATGATCCCGCCGGGCTCATCCGCCATCGGACGGCTCAACACAAAGCGGGACCAGTTCTTGCTTTTGACCCAGCGGCCATAGTTCCGCCCGGATGTCCGCTCCAGCCCGGACCGCATGGACAGAAGATGATCCAGGGTGATGAGGTGTTTTTTCGGTTCTGCGTCCTTGGGTAGCCAATCAGCTAACAGGGGCGCGATCTTCATGTCCGTACCCAGCAGCAGGCCCTTGTCCACGGCGACGCCGGCAATGGCCGCCAGCAGCGATTTAGAGACGGATTTGACGTTCACCGGCGTGGTCAGCTTGGGCCCGCGAAAAGCGCGTTCCGCCAAAATCTTGCCGTCTTGGGCGATGATAAGGGCGTTGAGCCGGTCGATCCCGGCGCCCGCCTTCATTATTTCATCCAATGCCACTTGATCGTTGGCGCGCGTTTCCGGCGTCAGGAGAGGCGCTGCGGCGCATAGGAGTATGAAAAGAAGCCGTTTCATCGTCTTCGTCTAACGGGCCAGGGCGTGGTTCCCGTTGGTCATAGCTCAGCTACCAGCCGCTGTCGATCCGGCATAATCGACACAGATTCGTTATCCGTTTCTGCTATACTGCCGCCATGTCCAACGACAATATCCCGATCAAAATCATCTCCGGCGGACAGACCGGCGCGGACCGGGCGGCCCTGGATGTGGCGCTGGCGTTGAAACTACCGTGCGGCGGCTATTGCCCGGCCGGGCGGTGGGCCGAAGATGGGGAGATCGACGAGATTTATCCCCTGGAGGAAACCGACGGCCCCCATCCGGCGGAACGGACGGGTCTCAATGTGTCCCTGGCCGACGGAGTGCTGGTGCTGACCAATGGCCCGGCGGATACCGGCACGAAGCTGGCGTTGGAGCTCGCCAAGCGGGCAGGACAACCGTGCCTCCATCTGGATTTCGAGGACGATATCGATCCGGATCAGGTGCGGGACTGGATGGCGGAGAACAATATCCGTAACCTCAACGTGGCCGGCCCCCGCGAGAGCAATAATCCCGGCCTCTATACCCTGGCCAAGGGGTTCCTGATGATGGCATTGCGAAAGAACGCGCGCTAACCCTCGGTGACGATTTTGACCTTTTGACCGGCGGTCAGGCCCTGACCCGGTTTCAATCCGTTCATGACCCGGAAGGTTTCTTCCGGGAATTTTTTGACGGCCATTTGACTGACATAGGTCTGCACGGTATCGCCGGCGCGCACGGTGCGGAATTCGATCCGCTGATATTTAACGGCGGCGGCCTCTGCCCCACTAATTTGGCGCAGACTGAACGTGGTTTGCCGCAAACCCAACGAGAGCCGGCTGGTTAGGCGCGGCGGCGTCTGAAACATAAACCGGTAGATTCGGCCATTGCTGTCCCGCAACGCCACCAGACGGATATCCATCAGACCGGCCTCCGTCCTAAGCTGCGTCACCGCGGTGGCGCCTTCCATGCCGTTGACGGTCAGGCGCTCAAACTGGCTGAGACGGATGTTCCTCGGCATGACCGACGGCAGGTAATTGTCCATCGCGCCGGAATATCTTTTGGTCTCCATATCAAACTTGATGATCGACTTGGCGGGCCCCTGAGCGAAGACGGCCTGGGGCTGATTGATCAGCGTAAAACCCTTGGGCACATCAAACCGGAACCGCAAAACCGGGTGGATGAAACTGTTCCCTTGGATTACGCCGGACGCTGGATCGTCGCCATAGATCAGCCCGTTCATAGCGTTGATGTATTCCCTCTCGCCGATATTCGGTCCGGACCGGGCGTTGGTCGCTTCCTGCACCGCCTTCTCCACCCGTTCCACGGTGCGCGGGTGGGAGGCAAAGATGCTGTGACTGTCGACATTGTTGGCCGGCCGGCCGGCAAGCCGGTTTTCAAGCTTGGCGTGCTCCCGCATCTTGGCCAAGAAATCGGCCATGGTGCGGGTGTTGTAATTACCCCGAGACAGATATCGGACGCCTAAGGAATCCGCCTCAAACTCCTGGCCTTGAGAATAGCGCTGCACACTCGCATAGCCGACGGTGTTCGCCACTTGGGATCCTGCCTGGCCCAACAACAAGCCGGCAGCGATAGAGGTCAGTCCGGCGAGCGTGCCGCCCGCCTGCCGTCGGCTGGAATGCAACGCCGTGACATGGCCGATCTCGTGCGACAGAACGCCCGCCAGTTCCGCCTCGTTGCTGGCCAGGGACAGTAGGCCGCGGGTCACATAGATGAACCCGCCGGGCAGCGCGAAGGCGTTCATGTCCTTGGAATTCAACACCGTGAAGGTCCAACCGATATTGGGCAGTTCCGAGACCCGCGCCAGTTTTTGGCCCAGATTGTTGACGTAATTTTGCACCTTGGCGTCGTCATAGGCGCCGTTGAACTGCCTGAGGATGTTCGGGTGCTCCCGCCGGCCGATGCGTTTTTCCTCTTCCCGGGAATTGAACGACAGCACTTTCTCGCCGGTGGCGGGCGCGGTTTGACAGGCGCTGAGGCCGAGGCTGGCCAGCAGGATAAGGGGCAGAAACTTGGCAACGGGAAGACGGATCATGGTTTCAGATATTCGATTTGTTCCGGATGGGTGACCTCAATCATAGGACCATTGAAGGATTTCAGCCAACCCCGAACCCGGACGGATTTGCCTTTGAGAGAGGGCAAGTCGATTCCCTCCTTCTTGAACAGCCGGGTGGTCCGAGGCGACAGGGAGACGGTGAAATCCTCCCGCCAATTTTTGTCGAAATTAAGGTAGGTCCGGCCCCGCACGGTGGCCACGTCATAGACAACGCCCTCCACCAAATGAAACCGGTTGGCCTCCATCCGCAGATTGGTCGCTTTTTCAATGGCATAATAAGGATGCGCCCAGATGCCTCTACCCTGGGTGCGCGCCGCGGTCTCCGCCGACAGCATTTCAGCGGCCAGCGCCCGGTTATCGGGGAAGGAATAGACCCGCGCCATTCCTTGCTTCAGAATTTCCCCCTGTATCCAGAGCAAGTCATCCCGATGCAGATGGGCAAGCAAGCGTCCATAGCGGTCTTTGTGCTGCCCGCCGAAGGAGAGGCTAAGCTTCTGCCCATCCACCAGCTTCTCCAAAAGCGCCTTGGACTCGTCGGCCAAGGGCCACTTTTGGAACCCCGGCCGGCCCAGGGGCAGCTTCGGTGCCTGGATGCCCACGAGCCGGATCTGTGTCGCACCTTCCACCGGCTCTTTGAGCGTGACCGTATCCCCGTCCACCACCTCCCGGACCAAAACCTCGGGTCCTTTCGCCAGGGGTTGGGCGTAGAGCGGGTTCGGGATGGCGGCCGCCGCACCCGACATGAGGATAAGACACGCCAATACTCGCCCCGCGTCCGGGGCACGAGCTCGCCTAAAAGAGTTTTGACACGAAGATGGGGACCGCATAGACCTAAATCATGGATATTTCGACTGCCCAAAATCAATTGTTCCCGGAAATCGAGCCCTACGCAACGGGTCAACTCGATCTGGACGGCCGCCACGCCATGTATTGGGAGGTGTCCGGCAACCCGAACGGCGTACCAGCGGTGTTTTTGCATGGCGGGCCAGGCGCGGGAGCGTCCCCGTCTCACCGCCGATTTTTCGATCCGGCGCACTTTAAGATAGTAGTGTTTGATCAGCGGGGCAGCGGCCGGTCCCGGCCCTTTGCCGATATTCAAGACAACACGACCCAGTTCCTGGTTGCGGATATGGAGGCGCTCCGCACCCATCTGGAGATCGATAAGTGGCTGGTATTTGGGGGCTCTTGGGGCAGCTCGCTGGCCCTGGCTTACGGTATTGAACACCCGGACCGGGTGCTCGGGTTTGTCCTGCGCGGCGTGTTCCTATGCCGGGATTCGGAGCTTGATTGGTTCCTCTACGGGATGCGTACCGTGTTCCCCGAAGCCCATCGGGACTTCATGAGCTTCCTGCCCGAGAACGAACGGGACGATCCGATGACCAACTATCACCGCCGCCTGACCGATCCCAACCCGTCGGTCCACGCCCCGGCGGCCCGGGCCTGGGCCCGCTATGAAGGGGCGTGTTCCACGTTAATGCCCAATCCGCGTAGTGTTTCCGGGCTGGAATCGGGGCGCGCCGCCTTGGCGCTGTCCCGGATCGAGGCGCACTATTTCGTCAACCACATGTTCCTGCCGGACGATCATTTCTTCACCCATGTGGACCGGATCCGGCACATCCCCTGCGAGATCATCCAGGGACGCTATGACATTGTGTGCCCCATCCGGACCGCGGATGAACTGCACCGGGCCTGGCCCGAAGCCAACTATGTGGTGGTGCCCGATGCCGGTCATTCGGCGATGGAGCCGTCGATCCGCTCTGGCCTGGTGGCGGCGACGGAACGCCTGAAACATGAAATCGGACCCCTGGCCTGAGCCGAAAACTAGGTCGAATATCCCTTGCAACCAACCCGGTAGACCCTAGAATGCCCGCCATGCAAAGGTTGATGACATATTTCCGCTCTCTGACCCGGACGGCGCTGACCGCCGGGCTGATCGCCGGGGCGCTTGTCTCTGCGGCCACCGACGCGCGGGCCGAGGATGACCCTTGGTTCCTCTCGGTCGGCGTCGGCGCGTATGATTTCAACCGGCAGAAGGAACAAGGCGCCGAGTTCCGCGCTGAACTCCGTTCCGACTATAAACTGTGGATTTTCAAACCCTTTGCCGCCGCCGCCTATACCTCGACCCAACAAGGGTTCATCGGCGCCGGTGTCCTGGTTGATCTATATTTCGGCAACCGGGTCGTGGTCACGCCAAGCTTTGCACCCCACTATTACTGGGGCGGTAACAACAAGCTGGACCTGGATTACCCGCTGGAGTTCCGCTCCCAGCTTGAGGTCGCCTACCGGTTCGACAACCGCTCACGCCTTGGCGTCGCCATTTCCCACTATTCCAACGCCAGCCTGGGCGATACCAACCCCGGTACGGAAACGGCGACCGTTTACTACAGTATCCCCCTCGGCAGATAAGCGTTATAAAGCGTCCAGCCTTTCCAAACGGCATCACGGCCCCGTAGCTCAGTAGGATAGAGCATCAGATTCCTAATCTGAGGGTCGCAGGTTCGAATCCTGCCGGGGTCGCCATCTTTTCAATGACTTATAATGGATAAAAATGCTGTAGCCTCTCTTGGGGTAACAACAGGGGTAACATAAATCGGAAAAACCTACTCTAATTCTCTAACATTAGCCCCCCCCCCTTTGGGTCGAGGGGGGGCCTTTGTCAGGCGGCTACGGGCTATATCCTGCGCGCTCTATTTTCAAAATTACACAAAACTAGGTAAGTAACCTGTTCACCATCCTAGTCTGCTAACGAATTCATAGCCGAAGTAAATTAGGGTGCTGATTCTCTTCTGAGATTAGCCAAGACCAGTCATTTCACCGGGAATTGGATTGGCCCTGCTATCCGGTTTGTCCCGCCACGAATTATGCAAATTACATGACATGAAACGGGAAGACCGATCCGGATCGACGGGCTACAGTCGTCGTTGTTGAAACTGTTTCTTGTTGCGGGAGCGACCATGTCAGAAAGACCTGCCATCAACACATCAATGTCTCTGGTGGAGTGGGCGTTATTGATCACACTTTCGGTCTTGTGGGGCGGCTCGTTTTTCTTCAACGGTGTCGCCGTTCGTGAACTGCCAACCTTCACAATTGTTGGGGCTCGGGTGATCTTGGCTGCAGTGGTGCTGTTGGTTGTGATGCGGGTGATGGGCCTACGGATGCCGTCTGATCGGCGCATTTGGCTGGCATTTTTCAGCATGGGGTTTTTGAACAACGCCCTGCCATTCAGCCTGATCGTTTGGGGGCAAGCGCATGTCGCTTCTGGTGTTGCGTCAATTCTCAACGCGACGACACCTTTGTTTACCGTGATCGTCGCCCACTATTTGACATCGGATGAGAAAATGACCGGTGGGCGCTTACTAGGTGTAGCTTTTGGATTTGTCGGCGTGGTTGTCATGATCGGCGGAGACGCCCTTCAGGGTTTAAGCCTTGACGTTTTGGCTCCGACGGCAATTCTTATCGCCGCAATATCCTATGCCTTCGCCGGTGTATATGGGCGCCGCTTCAAAGCGATGGGTGTTACCCCAATGGCGACAGCGGCGGGGCAAATTACAGCATCCAGCGTGATGCTTGTTCCTTTGGTGTTGCTGGTTGATCAGCCATGGGCGTTAGCTATGCCAAGTATAGGCACTTGGGGTGCATTGGTTGGCATCGCCGTGCTGTCCACAGCATTGGCCTACATTCTTTACTTCCGTATTTTGGAGACGGCAGGAGCGACCAACTTGCTGTTGGTGACCTTCCTTCTCCCGGTTAGTGCGATCTTGTTGGGCATAGGCTTTTTGGATGAAATCCTCTTGCCAAAGCACATTTGGGGCATGGCACTCATTGGCATGGGTTTGGCGGCTATTGATGGTCGGCTTTGGGCGATGTTGCGGCCCCACAAGCACACACGTATTGATCCCAAGGCGTAGAATGCACGACCGCCTTGGGTCATCA